>NZ_JBITES010000013.1:0-305232 GCF_044455405.1 Streptomyces sp. NPDC051243
GCCGCCAGCACCGGGAAGGCCAGCAGGACCAGGACACCGGTCAGCAGCACGTTCCAGGTGAAGATCGGCATGCGGAACATGGTCATGCCCGGCGCACGCATGCAGATGATCGTGGTGATGAAGTTGACCGAGCCGAGGATGGTGCCGAAGCCGGAGAAGGCCAGACCCATGATCCACATGTCGGCGCCGATGCCCGGGGAGCGGACCGCGTCCGACAGCGGGCTGTAGGCGAACCAGCCGAAGTCGGCCGCGCCCTGCGGGGTGAGGAAGCCACCGACCGCGATGAGCGAGCCGAACAGGTACAGCCAGTAGGCGAACATGTTCAGCCGCGGGAACGCCACGTCCGGCGCGCCGATCTGCAGCGGCATGATCCAGTTCGCGAAACCGGCGAACAGCGGCGTCGCGAACATCAGCAGCATGATCGTGCCGTGCATCGTGAACGCCTGGTTGAACTGCTCGTTCGACATGATCTGCAGGCCCGGACGGGCCAGCTCGGCACGCATGAGCAGCGCCATCACGCCACCGATCACGAAGAACGCGAACGACGTGACCAAGTAGAGCGTTCCGATGGTCTTGTGGTCCGTGCTGGTCAGCCACTGGACGGCCTTGACGTCTCTGATCCTCTTCACGCCCCGCCTGTGTCCGCCCGCCGACCGGCCGTCACACTCTCAGGACGCGACAACAATCACGGAAACGGGTGTGACGATCCGGCGGGTGCCGGACACGAACGGAACATGAGCAACGACGAGATCTTCGCCGCTGCCTATCGCGAGCACTACTGGGCGGTCAGCCGCTATGTCGCGCGGCGACTGGACGGGCGCATGAGTGAGGTCGAGGAAGTGGTGGCGGAGGTGTTCACCGTCGCCTGGCGGCGCCGGGACGACCTCCCGGCCAGCCCGCTGCCCTGGCTGTACGGCGTGGCACGCAACTGCCTGGCGAACGCGGTACGCGGCTACGGGCGCCGTCGGCGACTGGTCGACCGGCTCGGCAACGACGACGCCGCGCACGGCCGGCACATCGAGGCCGGCCCCGACGCCGAGTCCCCCGGTGGCTGGGTGCACGAGGCGCTGGCCCGGCTGTCCCCGGCCGACCAGGAGGTGCTGCGCCTGACCGCGTGGGAGGAACTCGCCGTCGAGGAAGTCGCCGTGGCCCTTGGCTGCGGCAGACGGGCCGCGGCCATGCGGCTGCACCGCGCCCGCCGCCGGCTGAGAGCCGAGATCGACCGTATGAGCCCAGCGACCGCGCCCAAGGAACGAAACCATGGCTGACGAACTCGAACTGCTGCGCAGGGCCAACCCCGTACCGGTCGAGGGCCCGCACTACGGCGACGGCCCCCTGGACCACACCGCCGAACGCCACCTCGACCGGCTGCTGCGCGAACGCCCTCCCGCACCCCGCCGCCGCACCCGGCTGGCCTGGAGCCTCGCGGCCACCGCCGTGGTCGCGGCGCTCGTGTCGGCGCTGCTGCTCACCGGCCAGACCACCGCCCCCGCGGTCGCCGCGCCCCGGCCGCTGGTGGTACTGGCCGACTCCGCGCCGCTGCCCCTTCAGCGCCTGGCCGAGCGCGCCGCACAAGCGGCGTCCGCCGGCTCGCCCGCCCTGCGCAAGGGCACGCACGTGCAGTCGTGGAGCCTGGGGATGAGCGAGGACAAGCCGCCGATCACCCTCCCCGAGGAGCGCGTCGTGCGCTGGAACGCCGACGACAGCCACACGGAGATCGTCGTGGCGACCGACCCGCGCCACCCGGGCCGGCCCGTCCTCGTCGAGGGAGGCGGCGAGCCGCGTGTCGTCGACGACGGCCATGTCCTCAGCAGGCGGACGTATCCGCCCAGTTGGAGCGACGCGCCGCCCGAGTCACCGCCGCCCCACGACGCCGTAGGACTGAGCGCGTATCTGGCGGAAACGGTGCGCCCCTACCTGTCGGATCACAGCGAGCCGCTGACCACGCCCGAACTCCTCGACGCCACCGAGACCCTGCTCGACCACTGGACCCTGGGCGCCCGCGAGTCCGCGGCGCTCGCCCGGCTGCTGGCCGACGCCGAGGGACTGCGGCCCGTCGGCCGGGTGACGGACCGGTTGGGGCGCGGCGGGCAGGCGTACGTGTACGAGACGGCCGGCGCCCGCCGCATGCTGATCATGGATCCCGCCACCGGAGCCGTCCTCGGGCTGGAGACGACGTTCACCACGGCGGAGCCCGAGTACGGCGTCAAGGCCGGCGACGTGGTGTCGTACAGCGCCTGGATGCGCTGATCACACGCCGAGCCGCCGGGCGGTCGAGTCAGCCGTCTGCTCCTCGCCGGCGCACCGTCCTCAGCCGGGCCATGTTCCGGTCAGGCGGCGGGTTGCGACGGCCCCCGCCCGGTCCACGGCCGCCTTGACCCCGGCGAAGATGGCGCCCTGGATCGTGGCGGCCGTCAGGATCTCCCGCCAGTCGCGGTCCTCGTCGGTGGCGTCCGGCGCGTCCCTCTCGTGGCCGAGCATCTTCCAGGTCTGCTTGAAGGCCGCGCCGGCCAGCATGCCGCTGACGGCGCCGAGGGCGAGGCCCACGGGCTTGTAGGCGATCTTGGAGGTCTTCATCGGTGGCCTCCCGCGCGGCGGCGTGCCAGCAGCACGGCGCCGCCCACCGCGACGGTCCCGCCCACCGCGGCCGTCCCGGCCAGCAGCGCGCCCCGGTGCCGCTGGGCGATCCGCAGGCCACGGTCGGTCCGCGCCCGGATCGGCTCCGGTGTCCTGTCCTGCACCAGGTGGCCGGCCCGGGCCGCGGTGTCCCGGACCCGGTGGGAGGCCCGGTCGGCACTGTCCTGGACCGGCTGCGGCACCTTCTCCCGCAGGCGCCGGCCGACCCGGGCCGTCGTACGGCTCACCTGTTCCGCCGCCTCGTGGGCCTTGTCCTGGGCGCGGGCCCTGACGTCGGTCCGGGCGGCGAGCTCCTCCACGGTCCGGCCCAGTTCCTCGCGGGTGTGCTCGATCTCCCGACGCAGTTCCTCGGGCGTCGGGTCCTTGTCGGGCGTCGCGTCGCCGGTCATCGCTGTGCCCTTTCCTTGATCTCGGCCAGGTCGGCCTTGACGCTGTCGACGGTCTGCTCCGGGGTCGGCGGGGTGGCCCGTGCGACCTTCGCCCTGCCGAAGGCCGCCATCAGCGCGGCGACGACGAGCAGGGCCCCGGTGATGATCAGCGCGGCGGCCCACACCGGCAGCGGCACGGCCAGGGCCGCGATCGCGGTCGCGACCATCGCCTGCAGGGCGAGGAAGCCGACCAGTCCGGCTCCGCCGAAACTGGCGCCGCCCACACCGAGGCGCTTGCCCTTCTGCGTCATCTCCGTCTGCGCCAGCCGCATCTCGGCCCGGACCAGGTCGGTCAGCTCCTGAGAGGCCTCCTGGACCAGTTCGCCCACCGAGGCGTCGGAGCGGGAGCGGTACCGCGGGTGCGCGGTGGTCATGAGGTCACCTTCTCCTCTGCGTTGCGGTTCGCGGATGAGGCTGTTCCGCCGGGTACCCAGGGCGGCTCTCCCGTACCGTGCGGCACGTCATGGACCGCGCAGCCGGCGTCGGTCCTGCTCGTCCCAGGTGCGGGTGTCGCGCGGGGCGACGTACGGCTCCTCGTCCGGTGGGTGCCCGCCCGCGATCGCCCGCTGCCGGGCGGCCTCCGCGTCGAACTCGAGGCCCAGCAGGATGGCCAGATTGCCCACCCACAGCCAGATCAGGAAGACGATCACGCCCGCCATGGTGCCGTAGGTCTTGTTGTACGAGGCGAAGTTGGCGACGTAGAGCGCGAAGCCCGCGGAGGCGATCATCCAGATCAGCAGGGCGAGGAAGCTGCCCGGGGTGATCCACCTGAAGCCACGGATCCTGGCGTTCGGGGTCGCCCAGTACAGGATCGCGATCATGGTGGTCACCAGGACGGCCAGGACGGGCCACTTGGCGATGGCCCAGACGGTCAGGGCCGTGTCGCCGATGCCGAGCGAGTTGCCGACCTGCTGAGCCACCTCGCCGGTGAAGACGACGATCAGCGCGCTGAGCACGGCCAGCACCATGAGCGTGACGGTCACGCCGAGCCGCACCGGGAGGATCTTCCACACCGGACGCCCCTCCGGCATGTCGTAGACGGCGTTGGAGGTGCGGATGAAGGCCGCGACATAACCGGACGCCGACCACACGGCGAGGACGAGACCGACGACGGCCATGACCGAGCCGAGACCGCCGTTGCCCTGCAACTGCTCGACCGCGCGCGTGAGGATGTCGCGGGCCTCGCCCGGCGCGAGCCGCCTGATGTTGTCCAGCACCGCGTCGGTGGCCGACCTGCCGGCCAGACCGAGCACGGACACCAGCACCAGCAGGGCCGGGAAGAGCGACAGCACCCCGTAATAGGTCAGTGCCGCCGCGCGATCGGTCAGCTCGTCGTCCTTGAACTCTCGCAGCGTGCCCTTCAGCGCCGCCCACCAGGACCGTTTGGGCAGCTCGGTGGGTGTGTCGGGGGCCCGCCGCTCCACCTGCGCATCCGGACCGAACTGCTCCCGCGAGTCCTCGGGCGCCGACTGCGGGGGCGGACTGCGATGCTCCCGGTGATTCTTGTGCCTGGGCTTGAGAAGTCGAGTCATGAGCCCCGAGTATCCGGCCCGGCGCCGCTCACGCGCCCACGGCCCGATGCGCCGGGAATTGCCGGGACACCCGCGGCGCACGCTGTTAACGTCGACTCCATGAAGGTCATCAGGCACACCCGCACCGCAGCCGCGCGAGCGACCAGCTCCCCGGCTGCCGACGCCTGATCCCACTCCTCCCCGGCGGCCGGAAACGGACCGCCGGTGTGCGCCACCCTCTTCCTCCCGGTCGCGCTCCGCACCGCGGCTCGTTCCGGTCGCCATGACCCGACGACCCGAAGGAACACCGCGATGACCCCCACACCGACCACCGACCGGATCGTCCGCACCTTCACCGACTTCTTCCGTGAGCGCGGACACGAGCTGGTCACCGGCGGCACACTCCTGCCGCCGCCCTCCGACCCGGTGCTGTTCACCACCTCGGGCATGCACCCGCTCATCCCCTATCTGGAAGGCCGCCCGCACCCGCGGGGCCGGCGCCTGGTCAATGTCCAGCGCTGTCTGCGCACCAGCGACCTCGACGAGGTCGGCGACCCGACCCATCTGACGATGTTCGAGATGCTCGGCTCCTGGTCCCTGGGCGACTACGACCACTCACAGAGCCTGCGTTGGGGACACGAGCTGCTGCGTGACGGATTCGGTGTCCCGCCGGAGCGGATGCACGTCACCGTCTTCGGGGGAGACGACGAAGTCGGTCCCGACAGCCGATCGCTCGACACCTGGCGGGAGTTGGGGCTGCCCGTCGAGCTGACCGCCGACGAGAACTGGTGGTCCCACGGGCCCGTCGGCCTCTGCGGCCCCGATTCCGAGATCTTCGTCTGGACCGGTGACCCGGGCACCCCGCCTCAGGGCACTCCCACCACCGACCCCAGGTGGGTCGAGGTGTGGAACCACGTGAGCATGCGCTACCGCCGGCTCGGGGACGGCGGCCTCCAGCGCATCCCACGGCCCGGTGTGGACACCGGCATGGGACTGGAGCGGCTCGTGACCGTTCTGCAGGGCCACAACTCCGTCTACGACAGCGACCTGTTCGAACCCTGGACCAGGGTCCTGCCGCCGCTGTGGAACCTGGACGGGACGTCGAGGCGGCTCGTCTGCGACCACCTGCGGTCCGGCATCGTCGTCATCGGCGAAGGCGTGCGACCCGCCAACACCGGACGCGGCTACGTGCTGCGCCGGCTGATCCGCCGTGCCCTCACCACCCTGTGGCGCGACGACCCCGAGCGGACCTTGTCCGACCTGCCCGAGGAGGTCCTCCGGCACACGCAGGACCACTTCCGCCAAACGTGCGGAACGGGTCCCGTGCGCGAGGTGCTGCTGGACGAGGAACGGCGGTTCGGCAGGCTGCTGGAGCGGGGGCGTCGCGTGCTCGGCAGGCGGGAGTTCTCAGGCCCGCTGAGCGACGAGGACTACCGCTACCTCCATGACACCCACGGACTGCCGCGCGACCTCGTCACGACCCTGAGAACTCCCTGAGCAGGGAGAAACTCACCTCCAGCACGTCTCCCGCCTGTCTCCTACTCGTCCCACGCCTCGATCAGGATCTGCTGGGAGATCTTGCCGTCCCGCAGCGTGACCATCGACTCGGACAGGACACGCACCCCGTCCGCGTACTGGCAGGACTCGCTGTAGGCCGCGCGGTTGCCCTGGATGACGCATCCCTCCAGCTTGTGCGTCATGTCGCGGCTGTAGACGTCGTCGAGCATCTCGGCGATCTCGTTGCGGCCGTGCAGCACCCTGGGGTGGCTCGGCTGGCTGTTGCGGTTCACGACGCGCAGCTCCGCGTCGTCCGCGTACAGCGACAGAAGCGTCTCCGGGGTCTGACCTTCGATGCCCCGGCGCAGTGTCTCGGTGTCGAACGAGGGGCTTGTGGCGGTGCCCATGGTGACCTCCTTCGAGGCCCGCGGCAGGACGAGGGAGGGCCGCGAGGACCTCTCCTCCGAGACTCCTCCGCCCCGCCGGACTCGGCAAGCGCGGCCCGAGCGCTGGGCCTGACGGGTGAGCGCCGCCGGGCGGCCGTGTCCGGCGGTGGGCCGCCCGCGTTGCTGAAAGCATGATCTCAACACGACGTATCGCAGCCGCCGTTGGTCTCGCCGCCGGTCTCACCAGCCTCGCCGCTCCGCTCGCGAACGCGCACAACGCGGACACCCGGAACGCCGGCGCCCGGCTGAACCCGATCACCACGCTCGACTCGCTCGCCCAGACCGGCATCCCCCCGCAGCACCAGCACCGGGTCCCGCGGGTCTCCCAGCAGCTGGGCCACCTCGACCGCATCAACACCCTGAACCCGGCGCAACTGGGGCACCTCCGATAAGCCGCCGACCACACCGAAAGGGCCGCTCCGGTTCGAACCGGGCGGCCCTTCGTGTGCCGTGGGTGACGTGTTCGCTACCCGGCGCTCTCGGCCGGCGCCGACAGGAAGTGGAAGCCCGGCCTGGGATGCATCAGGAAGTCGTGGTGGGAGATGTTCCACGCGTAGGCACCCGCCAGCGCGAACACCACCCGGTCTCCGGCCCTGAGCCCGGCCGCGGGCACCCGGCGGGCCAGCACGTCCTTGGGCGTGCACAGCTGCCCGGCCACGGTGATCGTCCCCCGGGCCTCGTCCGTGGGGACTCCCATCGCGCTCCGCCGGCCGCCCGCCGCCGGCCGCGGCCAGGGGTGTGGCCAGGCGTCCACCGGCAGCACGGAACAGGGCTGGTCGTGGCCCTTCGTCGCCGGGGTACGCAGATGGTGGGTGCCCCCGCGCACGACGGCGAACTCCTCGCCGTGGCTGTGCTTCACGTCCAGCACCTCGGTGGCGTACCAGCCGCAGTACGCCGTGAGCGCGCGGCCCGGCTCGATCCGCAGGGTCAGCCCCGGGTGCCGCTCGGCCAGGCGGGCGAGGCCGCGGCCGTACTCGGCCCAGTCGAAGCGGCGCTCCGGGGCGCCGTAGTCGACGTGCATGCCGCCGCCGACGTTCACCTCGGCGAGTCGCACCCCGAGACTCGTCGCCCAGCTCACGACCGACTCCGCCACCGCGACCTGCTCGGCCGCCTCCAGGCCACTGGCCAAGTGGGCGTGGACACCGCGCAGTTCCAGGTGCGGATACGTCCCGTCGGAGAGGGACCGGACGACCTCGACGGCCTGTGCCGGGTCCATACCGAAGGGCGTCGGACGCCCTCCCATCGCCAGCGAGCTGCCCGCCAACGACCCGTCGGCCACCGGCAGGTTGACGCGCGGCAGCACCGCCACTCGCCGTCCCGGCGCGTGCGCCCGTGCCAACTCGGCGAGCATGCGCAGCTCGTAAGCGCTCTCCACGTGGAAGCGCTCGACTCCCGTCTCCAGGGCGGCCGTCACCTCGTCCGGCGTCTTGCCGGGGCCGCCGAAGGCGAGCGGCCGCCCCGGAACCGCCTTGGCGACATGGGTGAGTTCACCGCCCGAGGAGACCTCGTATCCGTCGACGTACGGCCCGAGCGCGGCCAGGATCTCAGGCTCCGGGTTGGCCTTGGCCGCGTAGTACAGCTCGACGCTCGACGGGAGGGCGGCCCGCACGGCAGCCGCGTGGCCGCGCAGTGCCGCCAGGTCATAGACGTACGCGGGCAGTTCGGCGGACGGCAGGGACAGGACGCGGTCACGGACCGCGGGTGTCGGCAAGGTCACCGGGCGCCTCCCGTCGTGTCACGCGGGCCCCCGGCCCTGGTCGCGCCGCCCAGGACGTCCTCGGCGAGCGGGGACGGCAGCCTGACGTATCCGGCCTCGCGGTCCGCCTTGCGTTCCCAGCGGGTGAGCAGGTTGGCCTTGGCGGGCAGCGGCACGCCGGCGAGCAGGGCCGCCAGGCGCGGCGGGCAGCCGAAGCGGTCGGTGTACGACTCGAGCGTGGCCCGCACCCGGCCCCACAGCGCGGCCTCGGCCCCCGGGTGCAGATCGGCGAGGGCGGCCAGCAGCTCGGCCACATGGTTGACCAGCAGGCAGTACACGACGCGGTCCCAGCCGCGCCGGGCGTCGTACGTCATCGGTCCCGCGACCTCGGGCGGCAGCGAGGCGAGCGTGTCCGCGTGGTGGTCCGGGACCAGCTTGGTGCCCTCCAGGTCGCGGAAGAGGACCTGGGCGGGCCTGCCGTCGGCGTCGACGCAGATCAGGACGTTCTGCAGGTGCGGTTCCAGGACCAGGCCGTGATCGAAGTACGCGGCGAGGACCGGCGGCAGGAGGAGGTCGAGATAGGCCGCCCACCAGTCCAGGGCCGCTTCCTCGCCCGCGCCGGCGAGGAGCCGGGAGAGGTGCGCGGCGCCGGTCGGGTACTCGTCGGCGACGGCCGCCGCCAGCAGGGCAGTGGTGCCCGGTGCGAGTCGCTGCGGCAGGCCCTCGCGGACGATGACGCCGAAGCCCTCGAAGAGCGCGCGGTCCGGCGTTCCGTCCGGGCCGGGCAGCGCCAGTGTGCGGTAGGCGGGCTCGCGCAGCACCGCACTGCCGGGGAAGCGCTCGGCCAGGTCGGCAAGGGCCGGGGCCAGCACGCGGGTGAGCGCGACGGCGCCCGACAGCTCGTAACTGCTGTTCTTGCGCAGGCAGTTGGTGATCCGCACGTTCAGGCTGAACTTCAGGAAGCTCTCCCCGTCGTACAGGGTGCGCACCGACGCGGTGGCGGCGAAGGGCCGGTCGCCGGGGCCGAGGTCGAGGACGTCGCCGCGGTCGAGGGCCGCGCGGAGCAACGGGTGCTCGCTGAGCGTCTCGTACTGCCAGGGGTGGGCTGGGAGCAGACGGTAGCCCTCGGGGACGTCGGTGCGCTGACCGTCCAGCGCGGCCACGGCCGAGGCGTCGGCGTACTCCTCGGCGATCAGGTCGGCGCGCACGGCCAGGTGCCGCAGCGGGAAGGCGGCCCCGGCCTCCGGGGCGTAGGCGGACCAGGCGCGGGGGTCGCCGGTGCGAGCCTTGGGCGTCGGGTGGAAGCGGTGGCCGAACACGAGGGACTGCTCGGAGGCGAGGTAGGCGGAGAGCCGGTCGGTCGGGCGCGAATCCGAGGAAGCCGGCTTGGTGGACAGAGCGGTCGCCACAGCCTCGTGGCTGGAGGCGATCTGCTCCAGGAACTCCTCGTTGCGCACGCCCGTACGCAGCGACAGCTCGTCGTGCGTGTATTCGGCGAGGCGCCGCCAGTCGACGTCGGCCCAGTCGCCGTCGCGCTGCTCTCTCACGGGGCCGGTGAACCGGTGCGCGCCGATCAGGGAGGTGCGGCGCAGGGCCACCCGCAGCAGGACGCCGCGCCGGGGCAGCCGCAGCAGCAGGTGGCCGTCGGCGACCACGCTCTGGTGCTCGGGGCCGGACACCTCGCGCAGCAGGCAGTTGAGCAGGGTGTGGGCCACCGCCTCGTCGGCGGTGGGAAGTTCGGCGGGGGCTGCGGTACTCCCGAGCGAGCGAAGCGAGTTGGGGGTACCCCCGGACGAAGTCTGGGGGACGGTCAGGGAGGGCATCAACGGCTCCGGCGGGTGCGGTGGTTCAGTGTGGGGAGGAGGGTCGCGAGGACGGTGACGGCAGCGGCCGCGCCGCCGATCAGCACGGGTGCGGCCGGTCCGAAGCGGGCACTGCCCGCCGCGGCGGCCAGGCCGGCGGCGACCGCGCCGGCCTTGGAGAAGAACTCGAGCGATCCGAACATGCCGCCCGGCGCACGCCCCTTGGCGCAGTCGGCGGCCAGCACCGACAGGCACACCAGGCCGAGGGTGAGTCCCACGCCCAGCAGCAGCCGGACGGCGATCAGCGAGGTCAGCGAACCGGCGGCCCCGTGCCCGCCGAGCCCGAGCGCGATACAGGCGAAGCCGAGCGCCAAACCGGCCCGCGGACGGTCCCGGAACGCGGCGTGCACCGCCAGTGCCGACACCAGATAGACCAGGTGGGGCAGGGCGAAGAGCACCCCGGACAGGGCCGGCGAGGTCCCCGGGACCCTTTCCTCGACGAGCGCGATCAGGTAGGGGAAGGAGACAACCGTGGAGAAGACGAAGGCGAACTCCAGGGCGTACAGCACTTTCAGCGAGACCACCGGGTTCGCCTCGCCGGCCGTCTCCGGCTCGCTTCGCTGCCGCTCGGCGGTCTGCGGTTCGGGCAGCGCGGCGAGCAGCAGGGCGGCCGTCAGCGGCAGTACGGCGAGCAGCGCGTACTGGCGGTGCGGGGAGAGCCAGCCCGACAGCGAACCGACCACGATCGGGGCCAGGACCAGGGCTGCCCGCGCGCTCCCCTGCATCAGGGTGAGCGCCTTCGACAACGCGGCGCCCTCCAGCGCGGCGCCCAGGTAGCCGTTGGACGCGGCGAACGTGCCGCCCAGGATGCCCTGCAGCACCAGCGCCACCGTGAAGGTGGCCAGCGAGTCCGCCCACCCCGCGAGCAGGAAGGACACGGCCAGCCCCAACTGGGCGCGCAGCAGCAGCCGTTTACGGCCGAACCGGTCCGCGAGCCGCCCCCACAGCGGGGCGCCGAGCGCGCCGAACACGGTCGGCACGATGTAGAGCACCCCGGCCCAGCGGGCCTGGCGGTCGCCCAGCTCCGGCAGGATCTCGGTGAGATACGGGGGCAGGCCCAGCGCCGCGAACGACGCCACGAAGTAGCAGCCGGCCACCGCCCGCACCTGTCCGCGCCCGAAACCCCGCCGCGGTATGCGCAGCGCCTGTGCGCTCATGCCGGACCACCGCAGGGCAGCAGGTAGTTGGGTCCGGTCGTGTAGTGCTTGTTGATGTCGGCCGCGCCGGAGCGCTCCTTGGACAACAGCGTCCCGGCCGACACCATCGCCTTCACCGGCAACCGCGGGGCGTCCAGGACACGGGCGCGCAGGACGGCCCCGGCGTCGCCGCCGAGCCGGTCCACGGCCTCCGACAGCCGGACGCGGATGAGATCCAGCAGGGCCGCGCGGTGCTTCGGCAGGCCGAACGCGTAGGACCCCGCGCACAGATGGACGGTGATCGTGGCGAAGACGTCGGCCACCGGGCCGTCGTCCCTGCCGAAGACGCGCCTGTCGTCGAAGGCCCATGGCCCGGGGAGCACGGCGTCCAGCCGCTCGGCGTTGACGCGCGGCCCGTCGTTGTCCTTGAACAGCAGCCGCAGCTCACCCGGCCGCAGCACCAGCGAGATGTTCTGCTGGTGCGACTCCAGCGCGATGCCATAGCCGAACAGTGTGGTCTGCCAGTCGAACAGCAGCGTCAGGAAGGCGTCCAGGAGGGCGAGCGGGTCGCCGCCGAAGAAGCGGTCGGCGAGCCCGTCGATCACCAGGCGCCCGTCCGGCGCCTCGGCCAGGAGCGCCGCCAGCGGTACCACCGTGCAGTCGTCGAGGCCGGCCGGGTAGCGGCGGCACAGAACGGCCAGCAACTCGTGCCCGGCGTGGGCGTACGTCGTCTCGTCGGCGTGCAGGACCGACTCCTGAAAGCGGGGCTCGCGGGCGATCACCGCTTCCAGCAGCCGCTGGCCCACCGCGCCGTCGACCAGCGTTCCTGGCTTGATGGTCCGCTTGTTGCGCAGCCCCAGCGTGGCGGTGGCGAGCGGCAGTTTGAGGTGCACGGACGGATCGGCGACCGTGGCCACGGTCCGCATGGAGAGGGTCGGTACGACGTCCAGGTATGCGCGGTCGGCCGGCGCGGCGTCGCCGGGCAGGGCGTCGACGGTCAGGGGATGGACAGGCAGCATCACATGCGTGTCCTGCAGCTCGGGCCGGGCGAGTGTGTGGGGCGTCGGCCAGAACTCCGGCAGCTTGCCCGTCAGGGTGACCCTGTCCCGGGGCACGGCGAGCCAGCGCAGTGCGAAGCGCGGACCGAACTCGGGGGCGTACGCGCGCAGTTGGTCCTCCGTCAGCCCGGAGCGGCCGCGTGCCGTCGGGTAGACGGGGTGGTCGTGGCGGGCGGCCAGCGTGTCGTACGTCAGGCTGCCCCCGAGGCCCGTCCCGTCCGTGAGCCGGGCCATGATCTGCGCCCGTGTCGTCGAGTGCAGCCGCATGGTCGCCAACGTCTGACGGCACTCCTCGGCGAACGCGTCGAAGCCGCCCCGATCCTCGGCATCGGCGAGCTCGCGCAGCGCGCCCAGCACGGTGTCGCACGACGTCAGCTCCGCGCCGTCCGACTCGCGCACGAGGAGCGGCAACCGGGCCGCGTACGCGCACTGGAAGCCGTCCTCGACGACCGGCAGCAGCAGGACGTCCTGTGCCGTGGGGAGCCGTAGCCAGAGACCGTCCTGCTTGTGCACGATCGTGCTGCTGGTACGCAGGCCGACCACGTCCTCGCGAAGGAGTGCGCTGAGTACCCGGATGAGGAGATCCGCCGCGGAAGTGTCCGTCGCGGTCACGGCTGGATCTCCCACTGCCGCTCGGCCAGGAACTCGGCCACCACCCGGTCCACCGTTCGCTGGTCGGGGCCGGTGGCGCGCAGCACGCCGAGGTAGTCGCGGTTGGTCATGTAGAGCTCGTGCCGCTCGCCCACGGACCGCAGCGGACGGTACGTCAGCCGCACACCGTCGACGTCGAGATCCGTGCTCCGGGGGGCGTCGACCAGGGTGCCGGCGCGGTCGGCGCACGGGTACTCAAGGCGGGCGGCGCCGTCGCGGCGGGCGCCCAGGTCGGCCGGGAGCGGCTCGCCCAGGTGGGTGCGCAGGATGTGCTCGAACAACGGGATCCGAAGCAGCCGGGCCAGCAGCAGGTCGCACTGGTCGCCGATGGCCCGGTAGTTGACCTCGATGATCCGCGCCCGCCCCTCGTGCACCACGAACTCGGTGTGGCAGGCGCCGAACCCGACGCCCAGCGCGTCCAGTTGCGCCAGGACCTGCTCGACGACCGGCTCGGGATGGGCGGGGACGAAGGTGAGGCGCTCCTCGATGAAGTACGGCGGCGGCGACAGCTCGGTGTGGAAGCCGCCCAGCACATGGCGGACGTTGCCGTCGCCGAGGGTCTCCAGGGTGAACAGCTCGCCGGGGAGGTACTCCTCGACGACCAATACCGAGCCCGGGCGGCGCTCCAGGATCTCCTTGGAGCGGGTCATCAGGTCCTCCGGGCCGTCGACGAGGACGACGTCCTCGCTGGCCACGCCCTCACGCGGCTTGACGACACAGGGGTACGGCGCGTCGAGCGCGGCCGGTTCGGTGAGCTCGGCGGACCATACGGTGTCCACGCCGGCCGCGGAGAGGCGGCGGCGCATCTCGGCCTTGTCCTTGCAGCGCAGGGTGGCCCGCCAGTCCTTGCCAGGGAGATCGAAGTAGGCGGCGGCCAGGGCGGCCTGGGTCTGGAGGTGGTCGCTGTTGGTGAAGACGGCGTCGGGGCGGTGGTGGGTCGAGATCCGGGTGATCACGGCCCGGAAGTCCCGGACGTCGCACTCCAGGACCTCCGTCTCCGGGTAGATGCGGCGGTGGGCGTCGGGCTGGTCGGTGAGGACGGTGACGTCCAGGCCGAGCCGGGCGGCGGCGGGCAGGAAGCCCTCGGTCACGGCGTCGGTCGGATTGAGGGCGAGCAGGTACAGGCGCATGGCAGGCAGACAACTTCCGCTGGCGGGTGGGGGGGTTGGGGCGGGCCGGGCCTGGTCGGACACGGCCCGCCCCGGAGGAACAGCGGTGGCTACTTCGCCGGGAGCTCCACGCCGGTGGCCTTCGCCACGTCCTTGAGCATCTCCTCGGCGGCCTGGACACCGATGCCGGACATCCACGTCTCGTCCGGGACCTCGAAGACCTTGCCGTCCTTCACCGCCGGAAGGCTCTTCCAGACGGGGTTGGAGACGACCTGCTGCTTCTGGGTCTTGTCCTCGGCGTCGGCGGCGGTGACGAAGATCAGGTCGGCGTCGGCCTGGTCGATCTGCTCGGGGCTGACGTCCTTCATCGTGACCTCGGGGTCGCTGGAGATCTGCGACTTCGGGCGCTGCAGGCCGATGTCGTCCAGGACCACGCCGCTGTAGGAGTTGGACTGGTAGAGGCGGGTCGGACCGGCGATGAAGCGGACCACGGACGCGGTCGGCATGGCGTTGCCGTTCTTCTTCTTGATGGCCTCACCGAGCGCCTTGGCCTGCGTCTCGTACTCCTCGAGCTTGGCCGCGGCCTCCTTCTCCAGGCCCAGCGCCTCGGCGTGGACCTTCAGGTTCTCCTTCCAGACACCGCCGGTGGTCTCGGTGAAGACGGTCGGGGCGATCGCGCTGAGCTTGTCGTAGACCTTCTCGTGCCGGACCTTGGAGGACAGGATCAGATCGGGCTTGAGCGAGGCGATCTTCTCCAGGTTCGGCTCAAGCAGCGGGCCGACGTCGACGGTGTCCTTCAACTCGCCGTCCAGGTACGTCGGGAAGCCGCCCGAGGTCTTGAAGTGCGGGGCGACCGCGCCGACCGGGTCGATGCCGAGCAGGGTGACGTCGTCCAGCTCGCCGGTGTCGAGAACGACGACCCGCTTCGGCTGGGAGGGGATCTCCACGTCGCCCATGACGGTCTTGAGGGTGCGCGGGAAGGCGGAGCTGTTCTTGGCGGCCTGAGCCGTGTCGCCGTCCTGGGCGGAGTCCTCGCTGCCGCAGGCGGCCAGCACGGCCGTACCGAGTACGACGGCGAGCAGCACGGCGATGAGCCGGCCGATTCCGCGCAGGGGAGATCGCTTGAACATGGGCGGTCTTTCTGTGAGTGGGGACTGATCAGGCGGACGCGGCGGAGTGCCGCACCGCGCTGCTCCTGGGGACGACCAGCGGGGTACCGGTCTCGGGGTCGGGGATCACCCGGCAGTCCACGTCGAACACGGACTTGACCAGCTCCGCGTCGAGGACGTCGGCCGGGGTTCCGGCGGCGGCGAGGCGGCCGTCCTTGAGGACCACCATGTGGTCCGCGTAGCGGGCGGCCTGTCCGAGGTCGTGCAGCACCATCACCACGGTGCGGCCGGCCTCGGCGTGCAGCGCGGCGACCAGGTCGAGGACGTCGAGCTGGTGCCTGAGGTCGAGGAAGGTGGTGGGCTCGTCGAGCAGCAGCAGGTCGGTGTCCTGCGCCAATGCGAGCGCGATCCAGGCCCGTTGCCGCTGGCCGCCGGAGAGGCGGTCGACGGGGTGGTCGCGCAGGGCCGTGGTGCCGGTGCGCTCCAGGGCCTCGTCGACGGCCTTCTGGTCGGCGGCGGACCAGGGGCTCAGCAGTCGTTGGTGCGGGTACCGGCCGAGGCGTACGAGCGCCTCCACGGTGATCGCCTCGGGGGTGACGGGCTGCTGCGGGAGCAGACCCATGCGGCGGGCCAGCGTCCGCGCGGGCATGCGGTGGATGTCGGAGCCGTCGAGCGTGACGGTGCCGGCGGCCGGCGCGAGGAGCCGGCTCAGGCCCCGCAACAGGGTTGATTTTCCGCACGCGTTGGGGCCCACGATGGCCGTGACGGCACCACCCGGCAGCGTCAGGTCGAGGCCGCCCACCACGAGCCGGTCGCCGTAGCGCAGGTCGAGGCCCTGGGTCGAGAGCTGGTTGGCGGTGGTCATGTGCGGCTCCTGCGGACCGGTGGGGAGTTCTGTGGGTACGCCGGTCATCCATGGCTCCTCTGGACGGGCGAGCTCTGGCGCAGCATCAGCACCAGCAACCAGGGCGCGCCCAGCGTGGCGGTGACCGCGCCGACCGGCAGCCCCTCGATCGGCAGCAGGTGCTGCACGACCAGGTCGGAGGCGAGCAGCAGCACCGCACCGGTGAGCCCGGCCAGGGCCAGGGACGCGGCGGTCGGCGGCCCGGTGACGAACCGCACGATGTGCGGGACGGCGAGCGCCACGAACGTCACCGGACCGGCCAGCGCGGCGGCCAGCGACGCCAGCACGACGGCGAGGACGAGCAGTCGGAGCCGTGCCCGGGAGGTGCGCAGTCCGAGCGCGCCCGCCGAGTCGTCCCCGAGGTCCAGCACCGCCAGCTGGCGGTTCATCACCAGTGCGGCGGCGAACGCCACCACCATGGCGCCGCCCGAGCCCCACACCTCCGCCCAGGTCCGCCCGTACACCGAGCCGGTGATCCACTGCAACGCGGAGCCGGCGAGCTCGGCCGGGAAGCGCACGATCATCAGGTTCACGGCGGCCGCGAGCCCGGCCTGCACGGCGAGCCCGGTGAGCACCAGCCGGGTGACCGCGAGCCCCGAGCCCCAGGCGAACACGCCCAGCAGCAGCGCCGCGAGCAGCCCGCCGCCGAGGGCACCGATCGGGATCAGCGCCTGCGAGGCCCCGGCGGCGATCAGCGCCACCGCGCCCAGCGACGCGCCGCCGGTGATCCCCATGACGTCAGGGGAGGCCAGCGGATTGCGGAACAGCCGTTGCAGGACACAGCCCGCCGCGCCCAGCCCGGCACCGGCGACGATCGCGGCAACGGACCGCGGCGCCCGGAACTCCTGCACCACCAGTACGTCGCCGGGATCCCCGAGGCCTATCAGGGCGCGCAGTGCGGTCCCGGCGGGCATCGGGATCTCACCCGTCGTCAGGGAGACGGTGAGCAGGGCGAAGAGGGCGAGGAGACCGGCACAGGCGAACACCAGCACGCGGCGGCGGACCTGGGCACGGGCCGTGGACTTCGGCCGGACGGTGGCGGTCACGGTGCTCATCGGGCCACCCTCCGAGCCAGCAGCGCCAGCAGCGGCGCGCCGAGGAACGCGGTGACGATGCCGACCTCCAGCTCCGAGGGGCGGATCACCATCCGGCCGAGCACATCGGCCGCGAGCAGCAGCAGCGGACCGGCGATGAGGCAGCCGGGCACCAGCAGCCGGTGGTCGCCGCCGAGCAGCGGCCGTACGAGATGGGGCGCGGCGAGCCCGATGAAGGCGACCGGACCGGCCACCGCCACGGCCGACCCGGCGAGCAGCACGACCGCGACACCGCCGGCCAGCCGGATCCGGGCCACCGGAACGCCGAGCGCCTGGGCCGAATCGTCGCCGAGGGCGAGGGCGTTGAGGGCGGGCGAGACGGCCAGCGCGAGCACGAGGCCGAGCAGCAGGGTCGGCAGCACCGGCCACAGCACGTCGAGGGTCCGGCCGGAGAGCGAGCCGGCCAGCCAGAAGCGGGCCTCGTCCAGGGTGCGCTGGTTCATCAGCATCACCGCCGACGTCCAGGACAGCAGCACCAGTTGGAGGACGGTGCCGCCGAGCGCCAGCCGTACGGCGTCGATGTCCCCGGCACGCCGGGCCAGCGCCTGTGCGAACAGGGCGGCGCCGGCCGCGCCCGCGAACGCGAACCACACATACTGTCCAGGGCTGTTGAGCTTCAGCGCGAAGATGGCGACGACGACCGAGAACCCGGCGCCCGCGTTGATGCCGAGCGTCGTGGGCGAGGCGAGCGGATTGCGGGTGATGCCCTGCGCGACGGCTCCGGCGACCCCGAGCGCGGCCCCGACGGCCAGGCCGATGACGGTGCGCGGCAGCCGCAGCCCGGTCACCACGAGCGCGTCCCGCCCGTGGGCGTCGGCAAACAGCGCGTCGGCCACCGTGGGCAGGGAAACGGAGCGGGCGCCGAGGGCGAGGCTCAGGGCGGCGCAGAGGGTGAGGGCGGCGAAGCCGATGACGAAGATCGGTAGGTGTTTCAGGGCACGCGAGGGCACACCTGTGGGAGGTGCGCCCTGTGGGGTCGCAGTCACGAGCAGTGAGATTAGGTTAGGCTTGCTTTATACTTCAACTGCTGTGCGATCTCTGTGATGTTCGCAATAGAGGATCACTTTCGACGCGTGATCATGCCGCTGTCCTGCGACGATGTGTATAAGGTAAGGCTTGCCTCACTGGTGTTCGCACATTCCCGCACTGGAGCGCCGATGTCCCTGGCCCTGACGCCCCCGCCGGCCGGTGCCCTGCCCCGGCGCACCCTCGGCGACGTCTACCGTCGGCTGGCGGATCTCTGTGAGGCCCTGTCCGTACGGGTCGCGGAGCCCGGCGCGGACGCCCCACAGGCCGGGGTCACGGCGGCCGAGCTGATGTCGGAACCGGCGGCCGTCGAGGCGCTCGTCGACGCCGAGGCGGCCCGCATCCAGGAGCGCCACCACGTCGCCCCGCGCCGCGACGTGGCCGCCTCGCGCGCCCTGCACGACTACGCCTGGTCGGTCGCCCTGCTCATGAGCGGACCCTGGTACCTGGAGCGGCGGGTGCCGCGCATCAGGGCCGAGGAACTGCGGCTGGATCTCGCCTCGGCCGTCTTCACCATCACTCCCGGCAGCGGCTACGCCTGCCTCCCCGACGACCCGGCGGCCGACAGCCCCGGGGCGCTGACGGTCCCTCATGAGGAGGCGCTGCGCGGTGAGTTGAGGACTGCGGTCGCCGAGCACATGGACCCCCTCCTGACAGCGATCGGCCCGCTGGTACGCCGTGGCCGGCGCGCCCTGTGGGGCATGGTCGCCGACGACCTCGTCTCCGGCATCTGGTACCTGGGCCGCCTCCTCGGTCGCGAGGGCGACGCGGTACGGGCGGCCACCGAACTGCTGCCGGGTGCCGTCGCCCCGTACCCCGGTGGCGCCGGCTTCCGCTACCTCACCACGGAGGACGGACGACGGCACCCGACGCGCACCCGCGCGGGCTGCTGCATGTACTACACGATCCGCCCGGCCGAGGCGTGCGCCACCTGCCCCCGCACCTGCGACGCGGAACGCCTGCGCAGGCTGGAGAGTTGAGCGGCCCCTCGCTGGGGCCGCGGAAGCCTTCCTGCGGACGGTGACGTCACCCGGCGGTCGCCAGGAACTGGGTCGCCGCCAGCTCCGCGTAGAGCGGGTCGGCTGCGACGAGTTCGCGATGTGTGCCCACCGCACGCACCCGGCCCGCGTCCATCACCACGATCCGGTCGGCCATCGTCACCGTCGACAGCCGGTGCGCGACGACCAGCACCGTCGTCGTACGCGCGACATCGGCGACGGTGTCGCGCAGCGCCGCCTCGTTCACCGCGTCCAGCTGCGAGGTCGCCTCGTCGAGCAGCAGCAGCCGGGGACGGCGCAGCAGTGCGCGGGCGATGGCGACGCGCTGCCGCTCCCCGCCGGACAGCTTCGTGCCGCGGTGCCCGACGAGTGTGTCGAGACCGCTGGGCAGCCGGGCGACCAGGCCGTCGAGGCGGGTCGTCTTCAGCACGCGCGTCACGGCGTCGTCGTCCGCGTCGGGGTTGCCCAGCAGCAGGTTGTCCTTGAGCGATCCCGACAGGACCGGCGCGTCCTGCTCCACATAGCCGATGGCGGACCGCAGTTGGGACAGTTCCCAGTCCACCAGGTCCCGCCCGTCGAGCGTGATGGTCCCCGCCTCGGGGTCGTAGAACCGCTCGATGAGGGAGAACACGGTGGTCTTGCCCGCGCCCGACGGGCCGACGAACGCCGTCATGCCCCGCGCGGGCACGGCGAACGTCACGCCGTGGTGGACGTAGGGCAGATCGTCGGCGTACCGGAAGCGGACGTCCTCGAAGGCCAGCGCGGCGGGTTCCACCCCGGCGGCGGGCAACGGCGCGGGCTCGGCGGCCGGTTCGGCCGGCAGCCGCAGTGCCTCCTGGATCCGGGCGAGCGCCGCCGCGCCCGTCTGGTACTGCGTGATCGCGCCGACCACCTGCTGTATCGGCGACATCAGATAGAACACGTACAGCAGGAAGGCGACCAGCGTGCCGACATCGACCGCCCCGGTCGCCACCCGCGCCCCGCCCACCGCGAGCACCGTGATGAAGGCGATCTGCATGGCGAGCCCGGCCGTGTTCCCCGCCGCCGCCGACCACTTGGCGGCCCGCACGCTCTGCCGCCACGACTCCTCGGCCGCCTCGTGCAGGGTCCGCTCCTCGCGGTGCTCGGCACCGGACGCCTTCACCGTGCGCAGCGCGCCGAGGATGCGTTCCAGCGAGGCCCCCATCACACCGACCGCGTCCTGCGCCTGCCGGCTGGCCCGGTTGATGCGCGGCACGATCACGCCGAGGATCGTGCCGGCACCCACGATCACGGCGAGTGTGACCGCCAGCAGCACCGGATCCACCAGGCCCATCATCACCACCGTCGCCACCAGCGTGAGCCCGCCCGTGCCGAGGCCGACGAGGGAGTCGGTCGTGACCTCGCGCAGCAGCGTGGTGTCCGAGGTGATGCGGGCCATCAGGTCGCCCGGTTCACTGCGGTCCACGGCGGTGATGCGCAGCCGCAGCAGATACGACGACAGCGCCCGCCGCGCGCCGAGCACCACCGACTCGGCGGTGCGCCGCAGCACGTACGAACCCAGCGCGCCGACCGCCGCGTTGGCCACGACCAGCCCGGACATGAGCAGCAGCGCCCCGGTGATGGCCCGGTCGTGGGACAGGTCGTCGATCAACTCCCGTGCCACCAGCGGAAGGAGCAGCCCGGTGGCCCCCGTGACCAGCGACAGCACAGCGCCCGCCAGCAGGGCCCACCGGTGGGGCCGTACGTATCCGAGGAGCAGCCGCCAAGTGGGCTGGTCGGTCGGCGCTTTCGCGATGGTCACGGTGCTCCTCCGAGTCGGGCGGGGAGCCATCAGGCTACGTCGGCACCTCTGCGAGGCGCAGGCCAGTCCTTCGACACGGAGAGCACGACCGGCCGCTCGTCCCCGTGGGACAGACAGTCCTGCACCATGCCCGCCAGGACCTCGCCCGGCCCCAGTTCGAGATAGGAGGCCACTCCGTCCCGCCGCATTCTGTCGACCGCGTCCATGAAACGGACGGGATCCCGCAGCGCCCGCACCCAGCGGTCCGGCCCGGCCGCCTCGGCACCCGTCGGCTTGCCGGTGGTGTCGGAGACGAGCGGGATGCGCGGGGCACGGAGATCCATCGTGCTCAGGACGCGCCGGTAGTCGTCCAGCAACGGGTCGATATGCGGGGAATGAGGCGCAAAGTCCGCTCGCAGTACATGCGTCCGGCGCCCCCGGGCCGCCCACTCCGCGCAGACCTCGGCCACAGCCTCCTGATCCCCCGAGACGACCACGGACCGCGGCCCGTTGACCGCCGCGATCACGGCCGCGGGACCCAGGCGCAGTTCCTCGGGCGAGGCCTCCACCGCCGCCATCCGGCCCCCGGGCGGCAGGGTGCCCAGGAGCTGCGACATCGTGCCGACCGCTCGACAGGCGTCGGGCAGCGAGAACACGCCCGCGACATGCGCGGCCGCCATGTGCCCGGCCGAGTAGCCGAAGAGCACGTCCGGCACCAGCCCCTGGCTCTCCAGCAGCCGGTACTGCGCCACCTGAAGCGCGAAGATCGCCGGCCTCGCGAACACGGCGCGATCCAGCAGTGCGCCCTTGGGCGTCCCGGCCGGGGCGAACATCACCTCCCGCAACGGCACGTCGAGGTACGGGTCGAGCAGAGCGCAGACCTCGTCGAGGACGCCGGTGAAGACCGGGAACGCCTCGTACAGGTCGCGGCCCATGCCGGGCTGCTGGGACCCGGTCGCGGAGAACAGGAACGCGGTACGCCCCCGCGGCAGCGCCACCGGAGCCGGCTCGCCCGCCACTGCTGACACGCCGGACGTCAGCCGTGCGACCACCTCTTCCGCCGATCGGCACACGATGATCCGCTCCAGATCCCCCGGGCGCAGGAAGCCCTCGTCGCGCGCGTGTTCAAGGAAGGAGACCAAGGGGCGGTAGAAACCGAACGGGTCGAGCAGCAGACACGGCTTGCGGTGAATCCGCAACTGCGCCCACGACAGCACTTCCAGGAGTTCCTCGGCCGTGCCCAGACCACCGGGCAGTGCTACGAAGGCGTCAGCCGATTCGCCCATGCGCGCCTTGCGCTGATGCATGTCCTCGACCACTTCGAGGTCGGTGAGACCGGTATGGGTGATCTCGTACGGCAGCATGAGGCTCGGGACGACCCCCGTCACAGTGCCGCCGGAGGCGAGGGCCGAGTCCGCGACCGCACCCATCAGGCCGATCCGGGCACCGCCGTAGACCAGCCGCAGGCCCGCCTCGGCCAGGGCACGGCCGAGTTCGGCGGCGATCCGCATATGGTCGGGCCGGTTTCCGGGGGAGGACCCGCAGAAGACGGTCACCGTGGTCATGCCCACAGCCCGTACCCCCTGGTCAGGACCCGGTAGGGGTCGTAGCGATCCTTGGCGCGGACGAGATCCGGCCACACTGGGCCGAAGTGGGAGCGCCAGTCCTGCGGTGTCATGGGCAGCGCACCGCCCGGCAGGAGGACACCGCCGAGGGTCCGGGCCCGCTCGTACAGCGCCCGGTTGGCGTCGACGAGTCGCTGTACGACGTCCGGGGCGCCGGGCGGTGCCGTGCGCATCAGGGAGAACAGGCACAAGAGTTCGCCCTCGGGCCTGCGCAGCAGTGGCGTGCGCAGCGCGCGCCCCGTCAGGGGGCGCAGCTGGACCGTTCCGCAGACGCGCAGGCCTTGCTGGGCGTCCTCCGACAGCACGGCCGGAACGAAGGAGGGTACGGCCTCCTCCGGCAGCAGCATCGTGAACCACGGGTGCGGGCGGTCCCACTCACCCGTGGCACGCAGCAGCCGCTCGTCACGGTCCAGCCGGTGCAGATACTCCCCGTACGACAGGTCCGCGATCTCCTCGGTGTCCCGGTCGTGGTCCAGTTCGCCGATCAACGGCTCGTCGTCGATGCGCGGTCGCTCGGTGCTCGGGCGTCCGGGGTGCGGCGCGACCGCCTCGATCATGTACCGCCAGCTTCCGCCCAGGTCCGGCCGCACCTGGCCGGCGACCTGGCTGAAGCGGCTGTCGCGGGCCAGCCGCCGCTGGTCGGTGACATAGGTGTCCGGGGTGTCGTAGTAGAGGCGGTAGCGGCGCACATGGGTCGGTGCGGGCATCAGCGCCAGGGTGGCCCTGACGATCAGGGCGCACTGGCCGAGCCCCGCGAGGACGGCGTGGAAGAGGTCCGGACGCAGGTCGGGGGAGCAGGCCAGCAGCTCACCGGTGCCGGTGACGACCTCCACCTCCCGCACCCAGTCGGCGACCAGGCCGTACCGGTGGCTGGAGCTGCCGAAGCCGCCGGTGCTCAGCACCCCGCCCACGCTGCCGCCGAGGTGGTCGGGCAGCACCGGCGGGGCGAGCCCCTCGGCGAGCGAGGCCCGTACGACGTCTCGCCACAGCGCGCCGGCACCGGCGGTCAGGATCCGCTCGGCCGGCTCACAGCGCACGTCGTCGAGCCCGGTCATGTCGACGACATAGCCGCCGTGCGCCTGCCCCTGCCCGTACAGCGCCTGTCCGCCGCCGCGGGCGGAGACCGCAAGCCCGCGCGGCCCGGCGAAGGAGAGGAGTTCGCCCACCGCGACGGCGGAGCGGGCCGTGATGACGTCGAGCGGACGGGAGCCGACTATGTGCCCGAAGTCGGTGGCGGCCCGCTTCATGTCCGCGGTTCCTTTCATGCTGCACGCTCCAACATATCGACGTCGAATCCGGGGCCCCTCATGGAATCGTCGAAAATTTCAGTGAACACGCGGTGCTGCAGATAACCGTGCTCCGCGTGCCGTTCGGCGATCAACCCGGCGATCCGGCCGAGAATGTGCTCGGAGATGTGCTGTTTGTGAATGGTCTTCACGTCGAGCCCATATTTCGCGCAGCATTCGAGCACGGCCTCGAATCCGTTGACGGAGGCCGCCAGCCACCGCTGGCGGGGGTCGCGCCACAGCGCGGCCAGTTCTTCGAGCAGGCCGGGGCCGGGCGGATCGGGGCTGAGCATCGCGCGAGCCCTGCGGGTGAGGGCGGCCAGGTACTCGTCGCGTTCGGGAAGGGGGAGGACCTGCACCGTCAGCCGCCAGGACAGCTCCGGCCGGCGGGCGCACAACTCCCGCAGCAGGGAGATGGAGCCACCCTCGACGATCACCAGCCGATGCCGTCCGGCGAGCCGTTCCACCGTCTCCACCAGCGCATCCGTGGCATCCGTCGCGGACAGGTCGCCGTCGGCGAACGTCCGGTCGCCGAGCCAGTGCCGGCACACGCCGGGGACGTCCGCTCCGGCGCGTGCGCTCGTGGTGGCGAGGTCGGTGAAGCACTGCAGGCGGTCGGCGACGACGATCGGGGCGCCGGTCAGCCGGGCCAGTTCGGTGGCTGTCGCACTCTTGCCGACGCCGGTCGGCCCCGCGATCAGATGGACGAACGGACGGGCCGAGGGAGACGTCTCCTCGTCGGTCATACGGGCTGTTCCCTTCCGGGATTTCCATGGGAAAAGTTTCCGTCAAGTTGCGCGGTGCAGGCGGTTGCGGAAAGCAGGAAATGCCTGGACCGGGCAAGCGGAAGTCAGATTCCCACGAGTCGGTTGATACTTCAAGTACACAGTGATCATGGGGTAACTTATTGAAGTCAGAGCCCCAAGAGCGGCCGTCGCGCCGGATTCTTAACGAATTCATGACGTGCCGCTGCTGCCGTCCTCGGAAGGATTTGCCATGCACTCCGACATGCTGCAGGCTGCCGCCGCCTCCCTGCCCGCCGCGCAGGCCGGCGACGCCGCCGAAGGTGCCACCGTCCTTATCGGCTACGGCGCCGCGGACGAACTGACCAGGTTCGCCGCCGACCCGCGGTGGACCGTGCACGTCCCCGGCCATCCGGCCGAGGTGCGCGACGCCGTCCGGCGCGCAGTGGAGTGCGGCGTGCGGACGTACGTCCATCTCTCCGGTGAAGCCAACGCCGAACCGCGTGGCCTGAGGGAGGGCTTCGAACTCGTCCGGGAGGGCCTCGACGGCGTGGTCCTGGCGGTCGGCGCCACCCTCGACCCGGTCCTGCGCGCCACCGCGGGTCTCGACCTGGCTGTGCTCTACGCGGCCACCGTCCGGCCCTTCGACGAGGTGGCCCTGCGCACGGCCGTGCTCGCCGCCGACCACGCCGACGTCATCCTCGTCGAACCCGGCTTGTCCGGGCTGTCGGCCCAGCAGGTCGCCCGTACCCTGATCCACGTACCGCACCGGCTGTTGGCGCTGGGGCGCGCGGACAGCCTGGACGAGGCTGTGCTCGCCCGGGCCGTCCGGGATTTCCTCAGGTGACCGCGGGCCGCCCGCGCTCGGCCAGGGCGGCCAGCGTTGCCTCCAGGTCGGCGGGGCGCGGGCGGTTGAACGGCAGCTTCGACAGCAGTGCGGCCATGCCGCAGGTGTTGGTGAGGGCCGAGAACACCAGGCCGCCCGCGATCCCGGCGGAGAGCAACTGCCAGGCCGGGTGCAGGAATCCGAGGGCGAGGCCGGCCAGGACGATCGTGCCCGCGGTAAGGCGGACCTGGCGCTCCATGGCCCACGCGCCGCGCGAGCCCGGCGCCGGCCTGCGCAGTTCGTGCCCGCGCCCCGCCCAGCCCTGGGTGCCGCCCGTCAGGGTCAGGGCCCGGATGCCGTGCCCGGCGAGGACACGGCACGCGTTCTGCGAGCGGGCGCCGGAGGCGCAGACGACCAGGAGCTCGCCGGGCAGCCGCCGGAGCGCGGGCAGGGCTCGGTCGAACTGGTCCAAGGGGATGTTGAGGGCCTCGGGCAGATGCCCGGCCGCGTATTCGCCCGGCGTACGGACGTCGATGACGGTCAGGCCGGGCAGTCGGGTACGGGCCTCGTCGGCGTCGATGGCGACCGGGTCGAGCTGTGGGTTCACGGGAAGTGAGATCCTTTCGGGGGGTGGGGGTAAAATACCCCCGAGGGTATACGGAGGAGTGATCGTGGAGCTGCAGTTCGAGGGCGACGAGCTCAAGTCGGTGCTGAACCGCCTGCGCCGGGCGCAGGGACAGATCTCCGGAGTGATCAAGATGATCGAGGAGGGCCGCGACTGCGAGGACGTCGTCACTCAGCTCGCCGCCGCCTCCCGGGCGCTGGACCGGGCTGGCTTCGCGATCATCGCGACCGGGCTGCAGCAGTGCATCACCGACGCCGACAAGGGAGGCCGGGACGGCGAGACGACGGAGCAGATGAAGGCCCGACTGGAGAAGCTGTTCCTGTCGCTGGCGTAGGCGTCACGGGCGTAGAGGGACCGGCACGGGGGTCACCGGCACGGGATTCACGCCCCCGCGGCGTCATACGACGGCGTCGGCCCCCATGAACAGGGCCACCGCCAGCAGGGCGTACGCGAAGATCCGCTGGAGCGTGCCCCCGGAGACCTTCCCGGCGAGCCGCTTGCCGTCCCAGGCCCCGAGCACCGCGGCCGCGGCGAAGGGCCCGACGGCGGTCCAGTCGACCGACGCTGCCGAGCCGGCCCGAGCCGCCAGCGCGACCAGCGAGTTGACGGCGATGACCAGCAGGCTCGTGCCCACGGCGGCCCGCATGCGCAGCCCCACCACGTTCACCAGGGCGGGTACGGCGAGAAAGCCACCGCCCACCCCGAGCACCCCGGTCACCGCGCCGAGCCCCGCCCCGGCCTGAACGACCCGACCGCGACGCACCGGCACCTCGTCGTGCCGTACGGCGGCCGACGGCCGGAGCATGCGCAGTGCGGCGACAGCGGCGATCACCGCGAACGCCCCGGTGAGCAGTCCCGCGGGCAGCCGCCCGGACACCGCCCCGCCGACCGCCGCGGGCACCAGTCCGGCCGCCGCGAACAGCGCCCCGGCGCGCCACCCCACGGTGCCCTCGCGGGCGTGCGCGACCAGCGCGGTGACGGACGTGAGGGCGACGACGACCAGACTGGCGGTGGCCGCCGCGGCCGGCCCGAACCCCAGCAGATACATCAACGCGGGTACGGCCAGCACACTGCCGCCACCCCCGAGCGCCCCGAGCGCGAGCCCCGTTGCTGCACCGGCGAGCAGGCCGAGGACCAGGGCGCTCACCGGGGGGTGCCCGGAGTGCGGGGCCCGGCGAGGCGGGCCGGGGAGGGCGCGACGGACAGCTCCCGCGCCCCAACGGTGCCCTCACTCACCACCGCGCGCCCCCGACTCCGCCTCCACCGAAAGCCCTGCCTCGGCCCAGGCCGCCATGCCCCCGACGACGTCCACGACATCGGTGCCGCGTGCCGCCAGCAGTGCCGCGGCCTCCCGGGAGCGCTTTCCGGAGCGGCAGATCGCGACGACCGGCCGGCCCTGCGCGGCCGACGGGAGCGGTTGCCCGGACAGCAGTGACGACAAGGGCGCGAGTACGGCGCCCGGAGCGTGTCCCGTGGCCCATTCGCCGGGCTCGCGCACATCGACGAGTACGGCGTCCGCGCCCACCCGCTCAGCGGCCTCGGTCGCGGTGATACGCGCCATGGGGAGCCCGACGTCGTGCGCCGCCGCGAACCCGTCGTCCACGGCGACCACGTCACGTCCCGCCGCGTCGAGCAGCGAGGCCGCGATGGCGGCCCGCATTCCGCCGGCACAGTGCACCCACACGGTGCCGTCCGGTATCTCCGCGAGACGGTCGCGCAGCCGGTGCAGCGGAATGTGCACCGAGCCCCTGATGTGACCGGAGTCCCGCTCGGAGTCGCGCCGCACGTCCAGGATCACGACACCGTCCGCTGCTGCCCGTTCGGCGGCGGCCAGGTCGGCGAAGGTACCGCGCGGGAACGAGCGCGGGCGCTCGCCCGGCCGCGTCCAGTCGGCGGGTGAGCCGGTGGCGGCCGCGGCCGGCCGGTCGATGCCGACCCGGACCAGTTCCCGCTGGGCGTCGGCCAGTTGGGCCGGGCTCTCGGCGAGCAGCGTGACCGGCTTGCCCCACGGCAGCAACCAGGCCAGATAGGTGGCCAGCTGCCCTTCGGCCTCGAAGTTGAGCGACCCGGCGACATGCCCCTCGGCGAACGCGACCCGGTTGCGCAGATCCACCACCCACTCCCCGGCGGCCAGCCGCGCCGCGATCTCCTCGGCGTCGGCCGGGCGCGGCGGTGTCAGGTCCACCGGCGCCGGACCTCGAGCGTTCGCCGGACCCATGTGCGCGTAGTACGCCGGAACGTCGTCCAGCCCCGCGAGCAGGTCCGCGACGAACGCGTCCACATCCTTCACCAGGGCGTCGTTGACGGCACGCTCACGCCCGATGGTCGTCGCCGCACCGCCCGCCGCCCGCGTGGCGGAGCAGAAGCTGCCGAAGCCGTGCGTCGGCAGGACCGCCGTCTCGTCCGGAAGCTCGACGGTCAGCCGGTGCGCGGAGTCGTACTGTGCCCGCGCCAGCCGCCCCGTCAGCCGCGGTTCGACCAGATCGGGCCGCCCCACCGTGCCGATCAGCAGGGAGCCGCCGGTGAAGACGGCCACCGCGCGCCCGGACTCCTCCAGGACGTACGAGGTGTGGTGCGGGGTGTGCCCGGGAGTGGCCAGGGCGCGCAGCACCAGGCCGTCCGCGATCGGCGTACGGTCCCCGTCGGAGACCGGCACCCGCTCGTACCCCACCCGCGCCGAGGCCGGCACGAGATAGGCGGCGCCGGTGATCCGTGCCAGTTCCAGGCCGCCGGTCACGTAGTCGTTGTGGACATGGGTCTCGGCGACATGCGTGACGCGCACGCCCCGCCGGGCGGCGGCCGCGATCACCCGGTCGATGTCCCTGGGCGGATCGACCACCACGGCGCTGTGCGCACCGCCCGCCAGATAGCTGCGGTTGCCGAGCCCCGGCACGTCGATGGCGTCGACGAAGTACACGGCAGTGCTCCTCTCCTGGTCTCCTCGTGAAACCCCTCGGGCGAATTACCCCCAGGGGTATATGGCCAACATAGCAGAGATACCCTGGGGGGTATTCCGGACGGGTGGCCGGAAGGTGATGTGAAGAGCCCTGTTCCGTCTCTTTACTGATCAGTCGCATCTAGGGTCGGGAGTGGACCGAGAGCCGCCGAGGGAAGGGTGGAGCACCATGGCGCAGGAAGTTCGCGGTGTGATCGCACCGGGCAAGGACGAGCCGGTGCGGGTGGAGACGATCGTGGTGCCCGATCCGGGGCCGGGTGAGGCCGTGGTGAAGGTGCAGGCCTGCGGGGTGTGCCACACCGACCTGCACTACAAGCAGGGCGGCATCAGCGACGACTTCCCCTTCCTGCTGGGGCACGAGGCGGCCGGTGTCGTGGAGTCGGTGGGGGAGGGCGTCACCGATGTCGCGCCCGGCGACTTCGTCGTCCTCAACTGGCGTGCGGTGTGCGGTCAGTGCCGGGCCTGTCTGCGCGGACGCCCGTGGTACTGCTTCGACACCCACAACGCCGAGCAGAAGATGACCCTCGCCTCGACCGGGCAGGAGCTGTCCCCGGCGCTCGGCATCGGCGCGTTCGCGGAGAAGACGCTGGTGGCGGCCGGGCAGTGCACCAAGGTGGACGCGTCGGTGGCGCCGCAGGTCGCGGGTCTGCTCGGCTGCGGCGTGATGGCCGGGATCGGCGCGGCGATCAACACGGGCGGCGTAGGGCGTGGCGACAGCGTCGCGGTGATCGGCTGCGGCGGCGTCGGCGACGCGGCGATCGCCGGCTCACGCCTGGCCGGGGCCGCGCGGATCATCGCCGTCGACATCGACGACCGCAAGCTGGAGACGGCCCGCGCCATGGGCGCCACGCACACGGTCAACTCCCGCGAGACCGACCCGGTGGCGGCGATCCGCGAGCTGACCGGCGGCTTCGGCGCCGATGTGGTGATCGAGGCGGTGGGCCGCCCGGAGACGTACCAGCAGGCGTTCTACGCCCGCGACCTCGCCGGCACGGTCGTCCTGGTCGGGGTACCGACCCCGGAGATGAAGCTGGAGCTGCCGCTGCTGGACGTCTTCGGTCGCGGCGGGTCCCTCAAGTCCTCCTGGTACGGCGACTGCCTGCCCTCCCGGGACTTCCCGATGCTGATCGACCTGCACCTGCAAGGGCGCCTGGACCTGGCGGCGTTCGTCACCGAGACCATCCAACTCGGCGAGGTGGAGAAGGCGTTCGAGCGGATGCACCACGGCGACGTGCTGCGCTCGGTGGTGATGCTGTGATGGCCGCCCGCATCGAACGCCTCGTCTCCTCCGGGCAGTTCCGCCTCGACGGCGGCACCTGGGACGTCGACAACAACGTGTGGATCGTCGGCGACGACCACGAGGTGATCGTCATCGACGCCGCCCATGACGCGGACGCCATCGCCGAGGCCGTCGGCGACCGGCGCCTCACCGCGATCGTGTGCACCCACGCGCACAACGACCACATCGACGCCGCGCCCGAACTCGCCGACCGCACCGGCGCCGTCATCTGGCTCCACCCCGACGACCTGCCGCTGTGGAAGCAGACCCATCCGGACCGCGACCCCGACGCCCATCTCGTGGACGGGCAGATCATCGAAGGCGCGGGAGCCGACCTGACCGTGCTGCACACCCCGGGGCACGCGCCCGGCGCGGTATGTCTGTACGACCCCGGCCTGGGCGCCGTCTTCACCGGTGACACGCTCTTCCAGGGCGGCCCCGGCGCCACCGGCCGCTCCTACTCCCACTTCCCGACGATCATCGACTCGATCCGCACCCGCCTGCTCACCCTCCCGCCCGAGACCAAAGTCCTCACCGGGCACGGCGACGCGACCACCATCGGCGCGGAGGCGCCGCACCTCGAGGAGTGGATCGCCCGAGGCCACTGAGGCCGGAAAACCCGTGGTCGGGGCCCGCGACGCGACCGTACGATCGCGCCCCATGACCACCAACACGCTCGTGACCCTGCACGATGTACGCGTCCTGCGCTGCGCTCCCGACGGCCCGCCCCTGGACGGGGAGCGCGCCGCGCTCGATCTGATCGGCGACGCGTTCGGGCACGACGCCGAGCTGGTCGCGGTGCCGGTGGAGAGGGTCTCCGACGAGTTCTTCCAGCTGCGGTCCGGTGTCGCGGGCGCGGTCATGCAGAAGTTCGTGAACTACCGGGTGCGCCTCGCCGTCGTGGGCGACATCTCCCACCACATCGCCGAGAGCACGGCCCTGCGCGACTTCGTCCACGAGACCAACAACGGCGGCCACATCTGGTTCCTGCCGACCTACGACGAACTTGACGGAAAGCTGCGCCCGGCCGGGTGACCCTGCCGGGACAGCCCACACCGTCCCCGAAAAGACGACAGAAGATGTCCGGCTTACCCGGCATCCTCAAGAACGACATCGCTCGCACAGGGTCGGGAGGCCGGACATGTCACAGCCGCTGAAGGACAAGGTCGCACTGGTCGCCGGGGCGACACGGGGAGCCGGACGCGGCATCGCCGTGGAACTCGGGGCAGCCGGAGCCACCGTCTACGTGACGGGACGCAGCACGCGCACCCGCCGATCCGAGTACGACCGCCCCGAGACCATCGAGGACACCGCCGACCTGGTCACCGAGGCCGGCGGCCACGGCATCGCCGTACCCACCGACCACCTCGACCCGGCCCGGGTCCGCGCCCTCGTCGACCGCGTCGCGGACGAACAGGGCCGGCTCGATGTCCTCGTCAACGACATCTGGGGCGGCGAGAACCTCTTCGCCTGGGACAGTCCCGTCTGGGAGCACGACCTCGACAAGGGCCTGCGGCTGCTGCGGCTCGCGGTCGAGACGCACGCGATCACCAACCACCACGCCCTGCCCCTGCTCCTGCGCCACCCCGGCGGACTGGTGGTGGAGATGACCGACGGCACCGAGGAGTACAACCGCGACCACTACCGCACCTCCTTCTTCTACGACCTTGCCAAGGCGTCCGTCCTGCGCATGGCCTTCTCCCTCGGCCACGAACTCGGACCGCGCGGCGCCACCGCCGTCGCGCTGACCCCGGGCTGGCTGCGCTCGGAGATGATGCTGGAGCACTTCGGCGTGCGCGAGGACAACTGGCGCGACGCCCTCGACCGCGTCCCGCACTTCGCCATCTCCGAGACCCCGCGCTATGTGGGGCGCGCCGTCGCCGCACTCGCCGCCGACGCGGATGTGGCCCGCTGGAACGGCGAGTCCCTCTCCAGCGGACAGCTCGCACAGCACTACGGCTTCACGGACCTCGACGGCAGCCGCCCCGACGCCTGGCGCTACCTCGTCGAGGTCCAGGACGCGGGGAAGCCGGCGGACACCACAAACTACCGCTGAGGCGGCACCGGGCCGGCCGCGCCGATCGGCCAGCGCGCGGAGTGGCCCGGCGGGAGGCCGAGGTCCTCGCGCACCGCCGTGTAGTAGCCCTCACGCCCGGCGCGCTGCCGCTCCAGCAGCGCGTGCCAGGCCTCCCGGTCCTGACCGCCGTCGTGGACGAACCGCTCCATCTCCATCACCGTCACCACCCAGGCCCGTGCCTTCTCCACCACGGCGACGCTCCCCAGCATGATCAGCGCCTCACCCGTGGGATCCCGCTCGTCGTTCGCCTCGGCCAGCAGCGGCCGGGCCTCCTCGGGGGTGAGGGGATGCGGATGCGTTCCGTGGCCGTTCGTGGCGGCGACCCGGTAGGCCACGGTGACCGTCTTCTTCACCGACCGCGCGTAGTCGGCATACACGGCGAGCCGCCGCTCCTCCCAACGCGCCGCCTGCTCCCGCCGAAACCTCATCTGATCGCCCCGCACGACCACCAGATACGAACCGATGGCGCCGATCACGACGCCGACGAGCGCGGGGAGTTGCTGCATGAACACCGACATGAGCGCACGCTATCTGCCCGGATGATCGTCTCGGTACTACGGTTCGGCCCATGACGGACACCACGCGCTTCGCGGGTCACGGGGTTCTGATCACCGGCGCGGCCCGAGGCATCGGCGCCGCCACCCGCACGCCGTCTCGCCGAGGAGGGCGCGCGTGTCCTGGTGACCGACAGGGACGCACCCGAGGCCGAGAGGACAGCGGCGGAGCTACGGCGACGAGGGTTCCAGGCAGAGGCGCGGGCGTGCGACGTCGCCGACCGCGACTCCGTCGAGGCGGCCGTCGCCCATGCCGTGGATGTCCTCGGCTCGCTCGACGTCCTGGTCAACAGTGCCGCCTCCTGCACCCCCGACACCCCACTCTTCGAGGACGCCCCGGACGACGCATGGGCCCGCGACCTCGACATCACCCTGACCGGCCCCTACCGCTGCTGCCGCGCCGCGCTCCCGCACCTGGCCGCCACCGGTCGCGGCGCCATCGTGAACGTCGGCTCCGTCAACGGCCTCCAGGACTTCGGCAACCATGCCTACAGCGCCGCCAAGGCCGGCCTCGGCTCCCTCACCCGCACACTCGCCGGCCACGCGGCAGCCCGAGGAGTCCGCGTCAACCTGGTGGCGCCGGGCACGGTGCGCACCTCCGCCTGGGAGGGACGGGACGCCGACCTGGACGCGGTCCGCGCGCTGTACCCCCTCGGCCGGGTCGGCGAACCGGAGGACATCGCCGCCGCGGTCGCCTTCCTGGCCTCCCGCGACGCGGCCTGGATCACCGGCACGACGCTCACCGTCGACGGTGGCCTCACCGCGGTGAACACCGGGTTCCGGGCAGCGATCCGTCACCCTGGCGACGCCTGAGGCTGCCGTCACATCGAGAGGCGACCGTCACATCGAGTGAGCCCCGCCTGCCCGGCCCTCCCGCCTGCCGGAATTTCACCGTTCGGTCACAGACCGCACGGGACCACAACCGAGACCCCCACCCGCCGGTCTACCAGGCAGAAGTCCAGAGCCGCACGTAACGAAAGGGCACGGCCATGGGGGACATACGCAGACGGCGCGCCGTCGCACTCGGCATCACCGGCGGACTCGTCGCACCGCTCACGCTCACGCTCGCCGCCGCGCCGGCACAGGCGGCCCCGAGCTGCACGACCCAGACCGGCCCCTATCAGAAGCAGGTCGAGAAGTTCCTCGGCCGACCGGTCGACGGCAAGCAGTCCGCCGCCGACTGCAAGGCCATCCAGGCCTTCCAGACCAAGCACGGCATCTACCCGAACGCCGGCTACGCGGGGCCCGTCACCTGGGGCGTGATGGACCTCATGAACAAGCAGAAGGCCGTCGGCAACAACCCCAACAAGGACGGCAAGTGCCCCGTCAACAAGGGACGCATCGCCTGCGTGAACCTCACGCTCCAGCTGAGCTGGATCCAGGACGGCAAGAAGCTGGTCTACGGCCCCGTACCGGTCCGCACCGGCCGTAACGGCTACGAGACGCGCACCGGCCTGAAGAAGATCTACTGGCGCAACATCGACCACGTGTCGAGCATCTACAACGTGCCCATGCCCTACGCCCAGTTCTTCGACGGCGGCCAGGCCTTCCACTCGGTCGGCGTCAGCATGTGGAACCCGCCGGGCTCGCACGGCTGCGTCAACATGACCAGGACCGACGCGAAGAAGTACTGGTCGCTGTTGAAGAACGGCGACGACGTCTACGTGTACGGCCGCAAGCCGGGCACCTGACACACGCAGGCACCCGGCTCGCGAGAGAACGGGGGAGACGGGGGAAACGTCACGCCTCGGGTGCGTCCCCGAAGTCCGGGATCTCCAGCCTGACCCCGCCCTGCCGCGCGGACTCGTGCGCGATGATGCCCGGCAGGGTGTAGCGGGCCGCCACCCACGCGTTCACGGACGGCAGGGTGCGGGTGTTGACCGCGGTCACGAAGTCGTCGACCAGGAAGTGGTGGCTGCCCTCGTGGCCGTTGTGCAGGTTGTCGAACTCCCTCGGCAGCCGCGAACGGTCGTGCACGGGTGCCGAACCCGAGGTGAATGCGGCCCGCAGCTCCGGAGCGATGTGCTGGAGTGACGGATCGTCAGGAGACAGGGTGGGCTTGGGCTCCAGCAGCTCGCTGATGTCCTTCACACCCTTCTTGTCCTGCCACAGGGCCACAGTGGCGAGCTGTTCCATGCTCGCCTCGGTGCCGAAGAACCGGAAACGAGACTCCCGTATGTGGGAGGGATAGCCGACCCGCCGGAACTCGTTCGTACGGAACGAGCCGCCGCCCGCGACCTCGAACAGCGCGGTCGCGTTGGACACGTCGTTGTCGAACTGGCTGACCGACCTGTCGAAGACACCGTCGCCCCGGTCGTCGACGACACCGATCGCCGACACGCTCACGGCATGCGTCTGCCAGGCCCCGAGCACCCCGCCCACCGAGTGTGTCGGGTACAGCAGCGGGGGATAGGAGGCGGTCGCCTTCCAGCCCTCGCCGCCGCTGTACTGGTACGCCTCGTAGAACCCGAGATCCATGTCGTGGACGTAGTCGCCCTCGGCGTAGAAGAGCCGTCCGAAGGCGCCCTCGGCGATCTGGTTGCGGGCGTGCACCGTCGCCGGGTTGTACTGGCTGGTCTCGCCCATCATGTACGTCAGACCGGTCGCCTTGACCGCGTCGATGATCGCCGCGATCTCCTCCGTGGTGATCGCCATGGGGACGGCGGAGTAGACGTGCTTGCCGGCGTTCAGACCCTGGAGCACCAGCGGGCCGTGCGTCCAGCGCTGGGTGAAGACGGCGACCGCGTCCACGGCCTTCGACTCCAGCATGGCCTCGTACGACGGGAACGTACCGGCCAGTCCCTGTGCGTCGGCGAGCTGCTCGGCCCGCTCGGGCAGCAGATCGGTGACGTACACGTCGCCGACACCGGGGTGGGCCTGGAACAGCGTGGCGAACTGGCCGGAGAACTGGCCGGCGCCGACGATGCCGAGGGAGAACGTCATGAAGTGTGTGCCTTTCACTGGCCGAGGATGAGGTTGATCTGGTCGTTGGTCTTGGTCAGGCCGCTCACCGGGGCGTCGTTGGCGTAGACGTCCTGCATCGCGGGGCGCATCAGGGAGTACACGTCCGCCGCGTAGTCGGTGATCGGGAAGGAGAAGGTGGTGGAGTTCTTCTCGTCGGTGACCGGTTCGGTGAAGGCGGACACGTCGATGCCCTTCTTCTTGTACGCGGCCACCGCCGCGTCCGTGCCGTCAGGGGTGGCGGGGAAGACGATGCCGTAGCCGCCGACGGTCTTCTGGCACTCGTTCGAGGCCAGGTACCGCACCCATTTCTTCGCGCCCTCCTTGTTGCGGGCGTTCTTGGTGATGGAGTCGGCGAGGCCGTTCATCATGGTGGCCCGCTTGCCGGTCGGGCCGATCGGCGTCGGTGCGGTGCCCACCTCCAGGCCCTTGGTGCCGTAGTAGGTGGAGATCATCCAGGCGCCGTCGAAGGCGGTGGCCGCCTTGCCGGAGGCGACCTGGGCGTTGGCCGGGTTGGCGCCGTCGGTGTAGTCGGTGAAGGGCGCGAGATAGCCCTTCTTCGCCAGGCCGAAGTACCAGTCGACCACCGACTGGAAGGTCTCGCTGTCGTACTGGTACTTGGTGCCCCAGCGCGCCTTGTCGGTGTAGTTCCAGCCGGCCGAGGCGGCGAACGGGCTCCAGGTGGTCTGGCCGTCGCCGTCGCCCGCGCCGCCCGTCGCCATCCCGTACACCTTGACGTTGTTCTTGTCGAAGCCCTCCTCGTCCCCGCGCTTTCCGTTCTTGTCGACGGTCAGATGCGCGATGACCTTCTCGAAGGTGCCGCCGTCCTTCGGGTTCCAGGAGAGGGAGTTGAGCTCCTCGGCGGTGAGCCCGGCCTCCTTCACCATCTTCCGGTTGTAGAAGAGGGCGACCGTGTCCCAGTCCTTGGGCGCGCCGTAGCGGTGGCCGTCCTGGCCCGTCCAGTTGGCGCCGAGCCCCGCCTGGTAGGCGGAGTTGTCGATGCCCAGGTCGTCCAGCGGTTCGAGCACCTGCAGATCGGCGAACTGACCGAACTTCTGGATGTGGTCGGTGAAGACGTCCGGCTCGGTGCCCGCGATGAAGCTCGCGGTGAGCTTGGTCCAGTAGTCGGCCCAGCCCAGCTGGGTGATCTTCACCTTCAGGCCCGGGTTCTGCTTCTCGAAGCCCTTCGCACAGGCCTGGTACGCGGGCAGCTGGTTGGCGTCCCACAGCCAGTAGGTCACCGTGTTGCTGCCCGATCCGGCGGCACCGCCCTGCGCGCAGCCCGTGGCCAGGGACAACGTCAGCGCCCCGCTCAGCGCACCTGTGCGCGCGGCGATCGTACGCATCCGAACTCGCATCCCCGTCCCCTTACTTGATCCCGGTGAAGCTGATGGAGCTGACGATGCGGCGTGCGAAACAGGCGAACAGCACGAGCATCGGGAGGGCGGCGATCAGGGTGGCCGCCATCAGGCCGGACCAGTCGTAGCCGGTCTGCGGGGTCTGCGCCCGGAAGATGGCCAGCGCCACGGTGAGCACGCGCGAACTGTCGCTGTAGGACACCATCAGCGGCCAGAAGTAGTCGTTCCAGGCGGTGATGTACGTCAGCAGCCCGAGCGTGAGGATCGGCGTGGACGCCATCGGCAGCATCACCCGGAAGAAGATCCGGATCTTCCCCGCCCCGTCCAGCAGGGCGGCCTCCTCCACCTCCCGGGGCACGTTCATGAAGAACTGGCGCAGGAAGAACACCGCGAACGGCGTCATGAACATCGTCGGCAGTGCCACGCCCAACAGGCTGTCCACCAGGCCGAGTTGCTTGATCAGGACGAAGTTGGGCAGCAGCGTGAAGATCGCCGGCACCATCAGCCCGGCCAGGAACAGCCCGAACACCTTCTCCCGCCCGCGCCAGCGCAGCCGGGCGAACGCGTACGCCGCCATGGCGGAGAAGAAGATCTGGCAGACGGTGACCAGCGTCGAGACGATCACCGAGTTGATCAGATAGCGCCAGAACCTGAGTCCGCCGCCCGAGCCGCCCTGGGCGATCGCCTCCTCGGTCGACTGCAGGCCGAGTGCCCGCTCGAAGCCTCCGGTCGTCGGATCGACCGGCAGCGCGTCGCCGGGATGGGCGGCGAGCGCCGTGTTCGAGGACAGCGCGGTGCGCAGGATCCAGTAGAACGGCAGCAGTGTGATGAGCACGATGGCGGCCATCGCCGCCCAGGCCGCGATCCGGCCGGGGGAGAGCCTGCGGCGCTGTGTGCGCCGTACGTTCGGCACCTTCGTCGTTGTCACTGTCACGGCAGCCATGTCGGTCGCTCCCTTCCTCAGCCGAGGTCGCTCCGGCCGGCCCGGGTGAGCCGGTACTGCAGGACGGTGATCGCGCTCAGTACCACCAGCAGGGCCACCGACATCGCCGAGGCGTACCCGAACTGGAAGCGGCCGAAGGCGGCGCCGTAGATGTAGTACTGCAGGACGTTGGTGGCGTTCGCCGGTCCGCCCGCGGTCGTCACCGCGACCGTGTCGAACACCTGGAACGAACCGATCACCGTCATGATCAGAACGACCGCCAGGACGGGCCTGAGCAGCGGCATGGTGATCCGCCAGAACATCCGCCACTCGCTCGCGCCGTCCACCTTCGCGGCCTCGTACATGTCGTTGGGGATGGCCATGAGCCCCGCGAACAGCAGCAGCGCGGTGTATCCGACATGCCGCCACACGTTGATCAGGGCGATCGTCGGGATCGCCCAGGTCTCGTCCGCCAGGAACGGGATCCGGTCGAAGCCGAGACCCGCGATGATCTCGTTGCCTATGCCGAGCTGGGTGTCCAGAATCCAGAGCCAGACGATGCCCGCGACGACGTTGGACATCAGGTACGGCGTGAGCACGATCCCGCGCAGCACCGTCGACTGCGTCAGCCGCTGCAGCAGCACCGCGATGGCGAGCGCCGACACGGTCTGCACCCCGATGTTGATGACCACGTACTCGACGGTCACCACCAGCGAGTCCCAGAAGATCGGGTCGTTGACCATCCGCACGTAGTTGTCCAGGCCCACCCACTGCGCCGGTGTGAGCAGGTTGAAGCGGGTGAAGCTCAGGTAGATGCCCCGCAGCGTCGGCCAGAGGAGAAAGACGGCGAAGCCCAGCAGCGCCGGGGCGATGAACACCGCGGCGAGCCGCCCGTCTCCCTGGTTCTCGCGGGTCGGCGCCCGCCGTGTCCGCTGCTTCGTCCCTGCCCCCTCGGCGCCGCCCAGCGGCAGACGCGACGGAGGGCTGCTGGAGGCGATGGTCATCGGGAGACTCCCTCGTCTGCGGCTCGTCCTCGGCCACTTACTTTTGTGGCGGAAGAATCCATGCGTCAAGAGGTGCGTCAACATCTTCTGTACGGCGGGTATGTCGCCCTACACTGGCCTGGTTGATTTCGCGGGGAAAGAAATCCTGCGGGGGAAGATCATGTGGGAGTCTGACGACCATGAACCCAGTAGCCGCCAGCTGGCTTCCTCTCAGCCCCGGTGAACGCTCGGTCGCGATCGAGGTGCTCCTCGGTGGCCCCCTCTCGCGCACCGAACTCGCCCGGCGGCTCAACCTGTCCGCGGGCAGCCTCACCCGGCTGACCAAGCCGCTGATCGAGTCGGGCCTCCTCGTCGAGGTCCCGGAGGCGGGCGCTCCCGCGGAGGTGCGTCAGGGGCGTCCCTCCCAGCCGCTGGACGTCGTCGCCGAGTCCCGTTCCTTCGTCGGGTTCAAGATCACCGAGGACATGGTCTACGGCGTGGTGACCACGCTCAGGAGCGAGATCGTCGCCCGCCATGACCGCCCCCTGATCACTCACGACCCCGCAGAAGTCGTGGATCTGCTGGGGGAGATGACCGAGGAACTCGCCGCCGGTCATCCCCGGCTCGCGGGCATCGGCATCGGTGTGGGCGGTCTCGTCGAGGAACGTGCCGTGGTCGGGGAGTCCCCGTTCCTGCACTGGAGCGACGTCCCGCTCGCCGAGCTGGTCGAGGAGCGCACGGGGCTGCCGGTCGTCGTGGAGAACGACGTGGCCGCCCTCGTCGAGGCGGAGGCCTGGTTCGGGGCCGGGCGCGGCCTCGACCGTTTCGTCGTCCTCACCATCGGCGCCGGCATCGGCTACGGACTGGTGCTGGGCGGCAGGCGGGTGCCGTACGCCGAGGAGGACCGCGGCTTCGGGCGGCACTGGATCGTGAACCCCAACGGGCCGCTCACCCCCGATGGTGCGCGGGGCAGTGCCGTCTCGCTGCTGACCATCCCCAACATCCGCTACCAGGTGCAGGCCGCCACCGGCCGGGACCGGACGTACGAGGAGATCCTGGAGCTCGCCGCGGCGGGTGAGGCGATGCCCGCCCGGGTCATCGAGGAGGCGGCCCGCGCGCTCGGCACGCTGGTCGCGCAGATCGGCAACTTCGTGCTGCCGCAGAAGATATTGCTCGCCGGGGAGGGGGTGGGCCTCATGGACGTCGCCGGCAAGACCGTGACGGAGACCATCCGCGCCCACCGGCACCCGCTCGCGGCGCCGATCGACCTGGAGACCAAGGTGTCCGACTTTCACGACTGGGCGCGTGGTGCCGCCGTGCTGGCGATCCAGGTGCTCGTGCTGGGAGCGGCGGATGCCTGAACTCGGCCGTGTGTATGGACAGATGGACGTGATCAGCAACACGGTCCGATATGTCCGCATTGAGTGTTCTTACTCACAGCGCCTTCACCTCCGGCGCCGTATGCTTCACAACATGTCCACCACTGTTGAATTCGCCTCCGAGCGATCGGCTGACGAGGTCAACGAGGAGATCCGGGCGCTGTGGCGCCGGTCGGGCGGGACACTGAGCGTCGAGCAGCGCGAGGAGTACCAGCGCCTCGTCCTGGAGTGGGCCGCAGCGGCCCCCCAGCAGGAGAAGGCGGCCTGAGCACTCGCCTCGGCCCGCTCCCGCACACCCTCCTCGACACGCCTGGCCACGCATCGGAAGACCCTGCCGGGGCACTCCCGTCCCGATGGGTGCCCTTCTCGCTCTGACCTCGGCCGTCATCTACGGAGTCGTGGACTTCGCCGGCGGCATCCTGTCCCGGCGCGCCCACTTCGCCGCCGTCACCGTCCTCGGCCAGCTCGGCGGCCTGCTCCTGGCCACCACGGCCGCCCTCCTCGTACCCGCCCCCGCCGTCCGCCCCACCGATCTGCTCTGGGGTGCCCTGTCCGGCGTCGGCAGCGGGGCGGCGATGCACTTCCTCAACCGGGGGCTGAGCCACGGCGCCATGAGCACCGTCGTCCCCGTGAGCGCGGTCACCTCCGTCTCCCTGTCCGTGCTGTGCGGGGTGCTGCTGCTCGGTGACCGGCCAGGGGCTCTCGCCTGGGCCGGCTTCGTGGTCACCGTGCCCGCCCTCTGGCTCGTCGCGGACGACCGCGGCGCCCTGCCCGGATCGGTGGCCTCGGGCGGTGTCACCGACGGTCTGCTCGCCAGTGCCGGGGTGGCCGTGCAGTATCTCGCGCTCGGCCAGGCCGCGGCGGCGAGCGGACTGTGGCCGGTCGCGGCGGGCCGCGTCGCCGCCGTACTGGTACTGCTGCCGGTCGCCGTTTGGCACGGACGGGAGATGAGGCTGCCGACGCGGGACCGTACCCAGGCGCTGCTGATCGGAGCGGGAGCGGCGCTCGGACTCATCCTCTACCTGCTCGCCACGCAGCAACAGTTGCTGGCCGTCGCCGTCGTCCTCGCCTCCCTCTACCCGGCGCTCCCCGTGGTCCTGGGATTCGTCCTCCTCCACGAACCCCTCACCAGGCGACGCGCGATCGGGCTCATCGGCGCGGCGGCGGCCACCGTCCTGCTGACCCTGGGCTGACGGACGGCCCGGTCACCCCCAGGTCGCCGAGTAGTAGCGCCGGTACGCCTTGCGGTCCTGTTCCGCCCGGATGAACCGGGTCGCCACCAGCGCGACCAGGCTGCCCGCGACGACCAGCAGACCGGGACCGACGTTCTTCGGGTCCGCGAGGCGGGACAGCAGCGTCGAGGCGTCCGTGCCGCCCACCGAGGCCGACGAGCCGGGCGACGCGTCACCGGGGGCGACCGCACTCTGCGTCGGAGGCGCGGACGGCGCCGGCGAGGCGCCCTGGCCCGCACCGTTCTGCGCCGCCACGATCAGCTTGACGTCCAGCGCCTCGAGCGCCTTCGTCACCGGCTGGAAGAACGTCGTACCGCCCGCGTTGCAGTCGCCACTGCCGCCCGACGTCACGCCCAGGGCGATCCCCTCGGAGAACATCGGACCGCCGCTGTCCCCGGGTTCGGCGCACACGTTCGTCTCGATCAGCCCCGTGACCGTCCCCTCCGGGTAGTTGACGGTCGCGTTGACCCCGGTCACCTCGCCGTCGCGCAGCCCGCTCGTGCTGCCGCTGCGGAACACCCGCTGCCCGACCGCGGGATCCGCGGCGCCGGTGATCCGCACGCCCTTGCCGTCGCCGATGGACACGACGTCGGCACCGGCGCCCGCGTCACCGCTCGCGTACTCCACGAGGGAGAAGTCACCGCCGGGGAAGTTCTGCTGGACCGTCGGCCCGATCTGCTGGTTGCCCCGGTTGTCGGCGAACCACACCGAGCCGTTCGGCCCGCAGTGCCCGGCGGTGAGAATGAAGTCGCGCCGGCCGTCGGTGACGTTGAAGCCCGCCGAACAGCGGCCGGCGGTCGACAGCAGCGGCAGCGCGCCGTTCAGCCGCGTCGTGAACGTGCCCTCGGTGCGCTCCATGCGCACGAAGCCGCCGATGTCGCCCGCGACCTCGGTCATCCGGGACCAGTCGGCGGCGGAGACGGTGCTGTCACCCCGTACGACCACCTCGTTGGACCGGTAGTCCATGACCCACGCCGTGCCCGCCACCCGCGGCGCCGAACGCAGCGTCGACGTCGCCGACTTCAGCTCGTCCATGCTGTGGTCGACCATCTTCGCCTCGGCACCGGCCTTGCGTACCTCGGCGGCCGCCGCCTCGTCGGTGACCGCGACGACCGGCTTCCCGTCGGCGTTGATCCAACTGCCCGCCGTACGGGACGTGCCCAGACCGGACACGAGATCGCTGCCGGTGTCGGCGGCCGACGCGGCGTAGGTGCGCGGGACGGCGGAGGCGTCCGGTGGTTCGCTCGCCACGGCGCGTGTGACCATCGTTCCTCCGAGGAGGAGTCCGCCGACCGCCGCCAGCCGTGTCACTCGCCGGACGAGACGTCGTCGTGCGTGCCTCATGCAGGGCTCCCGAACCAGTACAGCGCGGCGTCAACGCCGCGGGGCCCTCCCGTAGTTGAGCACCCTCTCTCCATACGTGGCGCGGCCCGCCCGTGTTCACCGCACAGGTGATCCCTCTTGGTCCGGTGTCCGCCCGAGCACGGCCCAGCTGCGCTCGTCGCCCCAGACGGACGCCGGATCCACATACGGACGCAGCAGCGCGGTCAGCGCCGGATCGCCGCGTCCGTTCAGCTCGTCGGAGGCGAGCTTGCGGGCGATCCCCGCGAGGAAGTCGGCGAGCTGCACCCGCGGATCGAGCCGCGAGTGCACCAGCCGCAGCCCGCCGAAGCCGACACCGGCCCGCCGGGCCGTTTCCCCGATCCAGGCGACGCGTTCCGGCGTCAGCATGTTCTGCCGGTCGTGGACCAGACACACCGACTGTCCGCCGGCACTCCACAGCGCGGCCGTATTCACAATGGCGGGCAACAAGGGGTTGAGGACGGGAATGAGCGGCGGCCCGTCCAGCAGCCGCGCCCGATAGGAATCCGCCAGTGGCCGCGCGGCCGCGAGCAGTTTCAGTGTTCCGGCCACATCCGCACGGCCGTCCGCGCACCGCAGTGCCCGTACCGCGCGGAAGAATCCCTCGACGGGTTCCTGCGCCGCACCGTCGTTGCGGACTCTCAGCAACTGGTTGGCCGCCGCCAGGAATTCCCGCCAGGGCTCTTCGCCGAAATCCCGCCGTCCCGCCCGGTACAGGCCGAGCGCCGCGCCGGCGTCGCCCAGCAGCAGGCCGACGGCCCGGTCCACGACGAAGTAGGCCTTCTCGATCAGATGCACCCGGGCGTTCCCATGGATCGGACCGGTGGGCGCGAGCAACCATTCCAGCACCGCCCGGTGTTTCTCCCGCAGCAGATGGTTCGCCTTGTACTCCTCGGCGGGCGAGCGAATACGGTCCCGGATCTCCCGCACATGGCCGGCGGCCGATTCCACGGGCAGCCGCACACTGGCGTGCGCGAACACATCGGTGTTCCCGCCGGTGAGATTCTCACCGTCCGATCCGGACTCGTCGCAGGCCACTTCCAGGAATCCGCCGCCCGTCACCGGCCATTCGCCGTCCTCGCCGTTCCCGGCCACCGCACAGCCCCCTATCTTGTGCCCCATGACCAGGATCCCGCACGAAACGGCCGGTGAACCAAACCCTTTTCGCGCCCTCACCCTCGACCGGCTGCGATGCCGCACGAGCATGAAATGGCGCGCCTACCCCGACGACGTGCTGCCGCTGTGGGTGGCCGAGATGGACGTACCGCTCGCCGAACCGGTCGTCCGTGCGCTCACCGACGCCCTCGACCTCGGCGACACCGGTTACCCGGCGGGCACCGGCTACGCGGAGGCGCTCGCCGGGTTCGCACAGAAGCGGTGGGGGTGGGACGGGCTCGCCGTGGAACGGACGGCGATCGTGCCCGACGTGATGCTCGGCGTGGTCGAGATGCTCAAGCTGGTCACCGGGCCGGGCGATTGCGTCGTGGTGAACTCACCCGTGTACCCGCCGTTCTACCAGTTCGTCGGGCACATGGACCGGCGGGTGGTCGAAGCCCCGCTGGGCCCGGACCTGCGCATCGACCTCGACACCCTGGATGAAACCTTTCGCCGGGTGACCGGGAGCGGCCGCCGCGCCGCCTTTCTGCTGTGCAGCCCCCACAACCCGACCGGCACCCTGCACACCGCGGCGGAACTGTCCGCCGTGGCCGCCCTCGCCGACCGCCACGGCGTGCGCGTCGTCGCCGACGAGATCCACGCACCGCTCACCGCCGGCGGCGTCGACTTCGTGCCGTACCTGAGCGTCCCGGGCGGCGAGAACGGGCTGTCAATGATGTCGGCGTCGAAGGCCTGGAACCTGGCCGGCCTCAAGGCGGCCCTCGCCGTCGCCGGACCCGCGGCCGCCGCCGACCTGGCCCGCCTGCCCGAGGAGGTCAGCCACGGGCCGAGCCACCTCGGCGTCATAGCCCACACCGCCGCCCTGCGCGACGCCACCGGCTGGCTCGACGCCGTGCTGGCAGGCCTCGACGAGAACCGGCGCCTGCTCGCGGACCTCCTCGCCGAACACCTCCCGGCGATCACCTACCGCCCCGGCGACGCCACCTACCTGGCCTGGCTCGACTGCCGCGCTCTCGGCCTCGACCAGGACCCCGCGGAGGTCTTCCTGCACCGCGGCCGGGTCGCGCTGAACTCGGGGATCCCGTTCGGGACGGGCGGCGCGGGCCATGTACGGCTGAACCTGGCGACGTCGCCCGAACTGATCACGGAGGCCGTACGGCGGATGGCCGTGGCCCTCCACTGACACGGCCCGCGTCGGGGCGCCGGACACGGCCGGGGCCGGGACCCGGCATCGCAGGGGCGGGCGACCCGACACGGCAGGGGTGGGGCGCCCCGATCGGCACCCCACCCCGCTGCCTAGACTTCCCGGCATGGACGACACGTCGCTGGACCGGCTCGGAGCGGGCAAGTACCTGCTCATCACCAGCTACCGCAAGAACGGCACCGGCGTGCCCACGCCGGTCTGGGTGGTCCGTGACGGGGACGCGCTGGGTGTGTGGACGGTCGCCGACTCCTGGAAGGTCAAGCGCGTCCGCGCCCGCGCCGACGTCCTGGTCGGCCCCTGTGACCTGCGCGGCAGGCCCACCGGCGAGCAGGTCCCCGCCACCGCCGAGATCTGCGACGAGGCGACCAGCGCCCGCTACCGCCGGCTCATCGCCCGCAAGTACGGGATCACCGGCCGCCTCACGCTCCTCGGCAGCCGACTGCGCCGCGGTGTCGACGGCACAGTCGGCATGCGCATCACCCTGACGAACTGACCCGGGGCATCGACGTCCGGTGCCGGGTCACGGGCCATGTCACGGGGAGTCCACCACCGTTCCCGTCACCACCGGCGCGCCGGGCAGCGGCTCACCGGCCTCGTCGGCCAGCTGGAGACGCATGGACTCGGCGGGCTCGGCCACCGTGTCCTTGAGCGTCGGCACCACCAGCTCCGTGCTCTTCTGCCCCGCCTCGACGGACGCCCACAGATAGAGACCGTTCACCTTGGACAGCGGGCGTTCCGGATCGGGGGACTCCCCGGTGTTCGCCAGCAGCCAGCGCGGGTCGACGTCCTTCGTCGACAGCTCCTGACCGTCGGTGACCGGCAGCAGCACGAACGATCCGCCGACCTCGACATCGGCCACGGCGGACAGCGACACCCGCCACTTCAGCGGCTGTCCCTCGGCCACCCGGTCCGCGATCGGGGTCACGGAGATCGAGGGCATCGGGTCGTCGTTCCGCGCGGTCACCCCGCCCCGGTGGGCGCCGACCACGGAGGTGCGGACCGCCTTCACGAACACGTCGTGCTGCAGGTCGTAGCCGTAACGGGTGTTGCCCTCGACCTTCACCGGTACGTCGATGTCGTGCGCGCCGGGCCGGACCGTCACCAGCCGGTCCGTGACCCTGCCCGTGACCGGGTCGGCGACGAACAGCCGTACCTGCCCGCTGCCCTGCCCCGAGACCCGGACCGGCACCCGGTAGGTCCGCACGCCCGAGGCCCCTTCCTCGACGGTCAGCCGGCCGATGTCGACGCGGGGCAGCCGTGCCTCGCGCACGACCGGCGTGCCCGGCCGCCAGGCCCAGGCGTCCATCAGCCAGGCCCGCCCGGACCGCGTGCGCGGCGTCAGCTCCAGGGACTTGACGTGCTTCAGGTCGAGCGCGGCGGCGTCGTCGGCCCCGATCGGCACCCGAACCTCACGGCCCCAGAACGAGGCGGTCCGTTCCGACCCCGGCAGCCCGTCGACCTTGACCCGGCCGAGGGTGCGGTGCCGTCCGGCGGTGTCGGTGACGGAGACGTCCAGCTGCGTTCCGGTGGTGTTGGGCGGCACGATGACGCGCAGCGCGAGCGCCTTCGCGCCCGCGAGGGACAGCGGTCGGTCGGGGCGCACCCGTGCGGGGGATCCCGCCGAGTTCCAGCTCAGCGCGACCGCGCGGCGGCCGGGCTCACGGTCGGTCTCCCAGCGCGCGAAGTGCGGTGAGGTCCCGGCCCTCTCCGAGGACAGGCAGGCCCTGGCCGCGGCGGGGTCCACCGCCGAGCACAGCCGGGCCCCGCTCACGGTGACCTTGGTGTCCGGCAGGAAGCCCGCGCCGCGGTTCGCGCCCACCGCGTGGGTCAGGACGTGCGCGGGATCGGCCGAGGGCGCCCGGCGGGCCGAGCCGTCGAGCAGCGGGCGGACCCGGTCGTCCCCGGCGACGAACAGCCGTGCCGCCGCCGCGATGTAGGTGGCGCCGGCCTTGTGCTGCTGGTCGGCGGTCAGCCGGGTCTTCGCGCCGGGGGAGCAGACCGGGTCGGGCTGCTCCTCGTCGTGCCAGAAGTCGTCGTCGGCGGGCGCCTCGGCCTGCCCCGGCGTCCATTCGCTGTTGAAGTAGTTGTGGTTGGCGCCGACCATGTACACGGCGCTGTGCAGCGCGGTGCCCCGGCTGACGTGCCGGGTCCCGTCGACGTACAGCTCGCCCTGCAGATCGGAGACATCGCCGTCACAGCCGGGCAGGATCGTCATCGACGGCACATCGGGGACCGGGTTCTGGCCGAAGATCGTCGGGCCGATCAGGACGTTGCCGCGAATGCGCCAGCGCACCGGGCCGTGATAGCCGTCCTGGGCCGCGGGCGGCGGGTAAAGGCTGTCCATCGCGGCCCGGTTGACGCCCTCGCCGCCCCGCGAGTGCCCCACCAGCAGCACCCGGGACAGATCGGCCTTCGGCGCCTTGCGTACGGCCGCCGGTGCCGTGCCCGGGTGGGCGGACCAGTCGGCCCAGCGGGCGAGGTGCTGCCGTACGAGCGAGGAACGGGCCTGGGCGCCGCCGTCCTCGGCCTGCCAGTCCTGGGCGTTGACGCCGTTGGCGGAGATCGACACCGTCACATAGCCCTGGGAGGCCAGGAGCCGCTGGTCGCGCAGATAACCCCGGTGGCTGGGCACCGGCTTGGCGCCGGCCGCGCAGGGCCAGTCGCCGCTGATCCCGCCCTGCGGTGTGTAGCAGGTGAAGTGGCGTCCGTGCAGGAAGAGGGCGAGCGGACGGCGGCCGTCGGCGTCCTTGGGCGCCACCACCACGGCCCGCATCTCGACCGGCTCGGCGAATCCGGGCAGCCGTACGGGGGCGAGGTCGTACTCGCCCGTCACGGTCCGGAAGGCGCCCGGCTTGCCGGGGTCGACCTGGTTGGCCGGCGGGCGCTGCGGGACGGGCACCGCCGCGCGAGCGCCGGAGGCGGGGACGGATGCGTCCAACCGGCGCCCGGCGGCACGCACTTGAAGGTCACGAACCGAGTCCAGGCGGACCCCGTCGAGGCCGAGCCGGAACGTGCGGCCGTCCTCGGCGGGGGCGGGACGGCCGAGCAGGCGGTCACCGGCGTAGAACTCGACCCGGGCGTCCCCCATCGGCACCCGCTCGTCGGACCGCCACACCAGCTTCCGGGCAGAGCCCTCACCCGTGATGGTCCAGTCCGGCGGAAGTTCATCACCGCCTTCGGCCGATCCCGCCGGCATTCCTGCATCGGACGCCCGTTGAGCCTGCGCCCACCCTGGCGACGCCCCCACGATCGCGAGCACCGCCACAGCGGTGACCCATATGCGCCGGGCACGAGTCACGTGCCCCTCCTTCCGTTCGCTCCGGGACGGTCGATCCCGGGCCTCACTCCGGGAGGACGGAAGGCGCTAGTTGTGCGTTGCCTGTGAAGAAAGCGAAAAGTGACGGGTGTTGGGGCGAACCAGGGTGGAAAGGCCACCCCGATGAGCCGAACTCCCCGTCACCGCGCGGCCGTTGTCGGCACCGGTCACCGCGCCCAGACCTTCACCCGGGCCCTCGCCGAACGCCCCGACCACCTGGTCGCAGCCCTCTGCGACCCGAGCCCCACCCGCATGGCCTTCCACAACCGGCTGCTGGCCGAGGCCGGCGCGCCCACGGCCACCCGGTGGGAGCCGGATCGCTTCACGGACATGCTGGCCGAGGAGGAGATCGACGAGGTAGTCGTCACGACGGTCGACGCCGAGCACGACCGGTACATCGTCCCCGCCCTCAGGGCCGGCTGCCGGGTGGTCACCGAGAAGCCGATGACCGTCGACGCGGACCGCTGCGCCCGCATCCTCGACACGGTCCGGGAGACCGGCAACTCCCTGACCGTCGCCTTCAACTACCGTTTCAACCCCGTGCACGAGAAGGTCCACGCCCTGCTCGCCGAAGGCGCCATCGGCGAGATCCTCTCTGTCCACTTCGAGTGGCTGCTGGACGTACGCCACGGCGCCGACTACTTCCGCCGCTGGCACCGGGAGAAGGACCGCAGCGGCGGCCTGATGGTGCACAAGTCCGGCCACCACTTCGACCTGGTCAACTGGTGGCTCGCGGACGAGCCGAGGGACGTCTTCGGCTATGGGCGGCTCGGCTTCTACGGCCGTGCGGCGGGCGAACGCCACGGGCTGCACCGGGACTACGACCGCGCCCACGGCGCCGACCGGGCCGCCGACGACCCCTTCGCCCTGACCTGGCGGCCGACGACACGCTGCGCGCCCTCTACCTCGACGCCGAGCGGGACGACGGGTACGTCCGCGACCGCAACGTCTTCGGCGGGCCCGTCACCATCGAGGACGACATGGCCGTCCTCGTGCGGTACGCCAAGGGAGCGACGATGACGTACCACCTCACCGCGTACTCCCCGTGGGAGGGCTACCGGGTGATGTTCAACGGCAGCGGCGGGCGCTTGGAGCTGGAGGTCGAGGAGAGCCGCTGGCAGCGGCCGACGACCCGGATCGGCTCCGCGAGCGGAGCCCGGCACGGGGACACGGCCGCCGAGCACGCGGGCGGCGCGCGGCTCACGCTGCGTCCGCTGTGGCGGCCTCCGGTGGACGTTCCGCTCGTGACCGCCCACGAGGCGCACGGCGGGGGAGACCCGCGCATGCTCGACGCCCTCTTCGGCCCTGTCGATCCCGCGCACTCGGCCGACCCGGGAACGGCCGCGCACCCCACGGCCACCGAACGCGACGGCGCGCTGGCCCTCGCCGTCGGGCTCGCCGCGAACCGGTGCTTCGAGACGGGACGGCCGGTCGCCGTACGGGAGTTGGTCCCGGGGCTGGGGGAGGCGTCAGGCGGTCAGCGGCAGGCGGCTCAGGTCCAGGCCCGGTAGGGCTCGTCGACCAGCTGGAACACCGGCTCGCCCCGGACCGGGTCCTTCGCCGTGGACAGCCGGACCCGGTCCCCGCTGTGGATGCCTATGGGCGGGCCCATGACCCGGCCGCGTACCACGAACCCCTCGGCCATCTCGACGAGCGACACATTGCGCGCGGCGGGCGTGTTGCGGTGCACCACGGTGGAGTGGCGGACCGTGCCCACGCCCTCGCTGCGCTCCGTGCGCAGCTCGCTGCCCTGGCAGACCGGGCACAGCAGCCGGTGGTACATGGCGGTGCCGCACCAGGTGCAGCGCTGGAAGAGCATGGCCTCCGTGTCCGGGGCCGCGGGGTCGAGGAGGCCGGCGGCGAAGCCGGTGGTCTGACGAACAACGCTGCCTGAGTGGTGGTACACGCTGGTCAACTCCCTGCGCTCGGCCGGAATCCCACGTGCTCGGGGCATCCGGGCACGCATGTGCGCGGCTCACTGTGCCACCGTGCACATCGGCAGCGTATGGCACTCAGTGCCAGACGTAAAGGCACTCCGTACCCTGAATCTGGCGGGTGTGCGGATCAGTCACGCCCGAGCGTGGTCTCGATCTCCTGAACGACCCGCCACAGCGGAGCGCCGCGCCGGGACACGACGACCACCACGTCGTCGGGCTGCTCGTCGACGGCGGGGCCCGGGGCGGGGGCGGCGCCGAAGGCGGACTGCACATAAGCCAGCGCGTGGTCCACTTCGGTGTTCGAGTCGCCCTGGCCGTCCGACCGCAGCCACGAGCGCAGCGCGTTGTTGTGCGCCGCGACCACGGCGGCGGCGATCACGTCGGCCTGCAGGGTTCCGTCGCGCCGGCCGGCGAAGCGCTCGCGCAGATACTCGGCGAGGGCGCGCTCATAGCGCCACACCACGGACAGTTCGTAGGCGCGCAGCCCAGGCACCTTCTTGGTGAGCCGGTAGCGCTGCACCGAGAACGCCGGGTTCTCCGCGTACATGCGCAACACCAGCCGGGCCGCGTCGCACACCCGCCGCACCGGCTCGTGGTCGTCGTCGCCGGCGGCCAGGAAGGCCGTCATGTCGGTGAGGCACCGCTCGTGGTCGGGGAAGACCACGTCCTCCTTGGACGGGAAGTAGCGGAAGAACGACCGCCGGCCGACACCCGCCAGCGCCACGATGTCGTCGACGGTGGTCTGCTCGTAACCCCGCTCCAGGAACAACCGGAAAGCCGCCGCGATCAGTGCCTCGCGCATCGGGGGCTTCGCCGTCCCGGCCTCCGTCTTCTCGTCGCCGCCGGGGGTCGCGTTGCTGGAGCTCATGGACGGGAACGTAGCACCACAGCGGGCTCGATGGCACTCAGTGCTGTCGCTGCAGGGTACTGAGTGCTGTCGGTTCCCGGCGCGGACGACCCGGCGAGGGTCCGCTGCCGCCGGTCCGCGTACGATCGGCTGCCGCCCAGCCGAGGAGCCCGCATGCCGCCCGCCCGACCCCGCATCCTGTACGTCACCGACCTGGCCTACCAGGCCCGCGGGCGCCGCTACTGCGACGAGGACGTCTTCCTCACCTCCCGGCTGCGTGACGACTTCGACCTCGCCCTGTGCCATCCCCGGGACGCGGCCGCGCTCATGGACGCCTTCGACGCGGTCGTCGTCCGCAACAGCGGCCCGGTCCTGGCACACCAGGACGCGTACGACGAGTTCCGCCGGCGCGCGACCGCCGACGGGACGCGCGTCTACAACCCGCTCACCGGGAAGGCCGACATGGCCGGAAAGCAGTACCTGCTCGACCTGACCAGCGCCGGATACCCGGTCATCCCCACCGTGGACCGTGCCGAGGATCTGAGCCGCCTGCCCCGGACCGACCGGTATGTCGTCAAGCCCAGGCTCGGAGCCGACTCCATAGGGCTGCGGATCGTCTCCGCCGACGATGTGCGTGAGGCGGCCGACGGCGACGTCCTCGTCCAGCCGTGCGTCGACTTCGCCTACGAGGTCTCCTTCTACTTCGTCGACCACGACTTCCAGTACGCCCTGTACGCGCCGCACACCGACCGGCGCTGGCAACTGGAACCCTACGAACCCGCCGACGGCGACCTGGAGTTCGCCCGCCGCTTCATCGAGTGGAACGGCATCCGCCACGGCATCCAGCGCGTCGACGCCTGCCGCGCACCGGGCGGCGAGCTGCTGCTGGTCGAGCTGGAGGACCTCAACCCGTATCTGTCGCTGGACGCCCTGGACGACACACGACGGGACGCCTTCGTCGCCGCGATGAGGGCGTCCCTGCACCGTTTCCTCGCCGTGGAGGCCTGACCGGGGCCGCGCGCTCGCCGGGCTCCGCTGAACCGGCGGGACGCCAACCCCGTATCACTTCCCGGGGATTGGCGAACCCCGTGCAGACGGGGACGGAAGGAGAGCGGTGTGTCCACACGGCCCGACCCCGAGGAGCCGGACGACGGCCAGGTCCTGGAACCGATCCACGTCCTGCGCCCGCGCCGTACCGACGCCCTCGCTGAGCTGTTCAAGGAGTGGGAGGAGGACAACGGCCGCTACGAGACCGTCGCCGTGCCCGCGCCCCGGCCCGGCGGCGAGGACGCGACCCAGGAACTGCCGGCCGTCGCCGAGGGGGCGAGGCGCACACGGCGGGGCGGCGCCGAGGCCGGTCCCGCCGTCCCCGGCCCCGGATTCCGGCGCACCGCCATCGCGGTGGCCGTGACGGCGGCCGCTGTCATCGGCTTCGGCGGCGCCCTCCTGCTTCCCGGCCGCGACGACGACGCCGAGGCCCGGGAGCCCGCCCCGTCGGCGACCGCCTCCGCGTCGGCCGAGCCCGCGCCGCCCGCCGCGGACGCACCTGGCGCGGGCGAGCCCGGGGACTCCGCCTGCACGGCCTCCGTCCGGACCGTCAACAGCTGGCAGGGCGGCTTCCAGGGCGAGGTGACGGTCACCAACGCGCCCGCGTCCTCGGCGTCCGGCTGGACCGCGACGGTCGTACCTCCCGACGGGGCCCGTCTCACCCAGGTCTGGGACGGCACCCTCGACACGACCGCGGACGGCAGGGCGACGGTCTCCAACGCGTCCTGGAACGGTGCCCTGGCCCCCGGCGCGAGCGTCACCTTCGGTTTCCTCGCCGCCACCTCGGACTCGGCCGGCGAGCCGTCGGCGACGGTCACCTGCGCGGCGACGGCAGGGGCGGAGTGAGGCGCTCAGCGGCCGTGGTCGATCAGCGCCTGGGACACCGCGCGCACGCTGCGGGCGATGTGCTGCAGCTGCATGACCTCAGCGGCGTACAGCTTGATGGTGTGCTCGATGACCGACTCGGGCATGCCGAGCGCGGGGAGGTCGGCCCGCGCGGTCTGCAGTGCGGTGCGCGCGACCCGGATCTCGTTCTGGACCTGGATCTGCGCGTGCCGGGCGAGCAGGACCGGATGGCGGATCAGCGCCGGGTAACTGGCGTAGCGGGCCGGCACCAGCTCGCGCAGCCACTTGGCGGCGGAGCGCTCCCAGTCGTAGGAACCGGGGGTTTTGACCTGGCACGGCCAGTCAGGGGTGATGCGCGTGGTCGTCAGAGGCATGGTCATCGCTTCCGGGTGTGCGGCGTCGTATGGGTGTCCGACGGGTCGGGGCGGCCCCGGTCTAGGGGATGACCGGGGCCGCCGCCACGGGCGCTCGCGCATGCGATGCCCGACCGAACAGCCCGGGCGCCGACGCGGGTAGGAGACGGCGGCTTCGGCTGTTCGCGGAGGAGCCCGGAAGGCAGGCGGCGTGCGCACGGCGGATGGGGTGACGTGCGCATGAGCGGACCGACTGCTTTCGGCGGGCGGATGGTGCGTGTGAAGTATTTATATATGCCGTCCGCTTTGCAAGACGTATGAAAACATTCATGCGTGATTTGAACGGAATACAGCCGCTGTGCACTGCTTTGGCCGGGGTCAGTCCCGCAGGAAGAACTGGTGCTGGTCGGAGATGTGCTCGTACTCCTCCAGCCGCGCCTGCGTCCGCTCCGGGTCGGCGTCGGTCATGGCCTGCAGCAGGGCGGCGGCCATCACGCCGGGCGCGGCGTACGAGTCGAAGACCAGCCGGGAGCCGGTGCCGGTGGCGAAGACGACGTCGGCGGTGTCGGCCACCGGCCCGAGCGCCAGGTCGGTGATCAGGGCGACCTTGAGGCCGGCGCTGCGCGCGACCCGTACGGCCGTGAGCGTCTCCTGGGCGTGTCGCGGCATGGAGAACGCCAGCACCCAGGTGCCGCCCGCCTCGCGCGACTGCAGCAGCGCGTCGTAGGCGACGCTGCCGCCGCGCGTCACCAGCCGCACGTCCGGGTGGATGCGGCGCGCCGCGTAGGCGAAGTACTCGGCGAGGCACCCCGAGATGCGCAGCCCCAGGATGGTCAGCGGGGTCGACTGCGACAGCTTGCGGCCGATGTCGATCACCTGGTCGGGGTTGGCGAAGTCGCGCCGCAGGTTCTCCAGGTTGTCGATCTCGGCGTCCACCGCGGCCTGCAGTTCGTTCGCGCCGTTCTCCTCGGCCGCCGCCGGGCCCCCGGCGAGGGCGCCCAGGGCGATCGACTGGAGCTTCTCGCGCAGCGCGGGGTAACCGCTGAAGCCGACCGCCGCGGCGAACCGCGTCACCGACGGCTGGCTGACGCCGACCCGGTCCGCGAGGTCGGTGATCGAGAGGAACGCGGCCTCGGTGATGTGCTCGATCAGGTACTGGGCGATGCGGCGCTGTCCGGGCGACAGCCTCGGCTGGTCGAAGAGCGCCCTGAGCCGGGAAGTCGGGGATGCCTCGGCCTCCGGGACCGCTTTGCCCGAGGTGATGGCGGATGCCTGTGCGCGTGCCTGCTGAGGCGATGGCACCGGTGCGCCTCCTTTGTCTCCCACAGTGCTTCAACATAGCTCACACAACGTGGCGACCCCGGGGACCGGCGACGGGCGACGATCAGCGCCGGTAGATCGTGATCGAGTGGCCGACCGTGTCGACCGGACGACTGGTGTCGATCAGTTCGGCCAGCCGCCCGGTCGCCTTGGCCACCGAGGAGTCCGACACGACCAGCAGCCCGCGGACCTCACCGACCGGCACCCTGCGCGGATCGCCGGCACGGATGCCGTAGTGGGACGGCACCCCGCTGCCCTTGTACACGAGCCAGATCCGCTCGCCCCGGTACCGCTCGCGCAGTCGGTCGGCCAGCCGGCCGAGGTCCTGCCCCCAGTCCACGTTGGAGTCGTGCAACCGCAGATGCGTCTTCTCCGGCCCCCCGAACGCCTCGTTGGAGTACGGCAGGTAGTAGGGGTACGTCCGCAGCGAGCTGACCGCGACGAACAGCACCAGCGCCCCCGCCCAGACCGGTGCCCACCGCCATCGCACCGCGAGCACACAGCCCGCCGCCACCGCGAGGAACATCGGTACGAACACCGCATAGCGCGTGCCGAAGTCCCGTGACCCGAGCATGGCCGCGGCCAGCAGCACCGCCGCGGGGGCCAGCAGATACGGCGCCACGGGCCGCAGCCGCCGTACCGCCACCGACGCGAGGGCACCCGCCGCCCACAGGGCGAGCATGCCGAGCGGTGTCTTCACCAGCAGGGCGGCCGGCAGGTAGTACCAGAGCGAGCCCGTGTAGAGCCGGCCGAAGAGAAAGCCCTGCCACGGATACTCCTCGAAGCCGAACTGGACCCGCATCCCGTCCCGGTACGCCTCCGGGAACGGCAGCAGCCGAACGATCAGCCCCCGCAGCCCGTGCACCACCGGCACCGGCTGCTCCGGCGCCCAGCGCAGCCGCGGATCGACGACGAGATACGCGGCCCATACGACGGCGACGGCGGCCAGCGCCAGGACGCCCGCGCCGGCGACAGCGCGCAGGAGCGCCCTGCGGCGGGGCTCCTCCGGCGCTCTCGCAGACCACACGGACAGGGCGGTGAGTGCCAGCAGGACCGGGACCGCCGCCAGGGTGCTCATCCTCGTCGCCAGCGCCGCCCCGAGCGCGGCCCCGGCCAACGGCACACAGAGCCGGGGCCGCCGCCGGGCCCGCCACAGCAGCCAGACCGACGTGAGCACGAACCCGGCCGCCGGCACGTCCAGCGTGGCGAGCGAACCGTGCGCGATGACGTCGGGGGAGAAGGCGTACAGCCCGAGCGCCGCCAAACCGCCCACCGGCCCGGCGAGTTCACGGGCGAAAGTGAAGACGACCAACCCGAACCCGAGCGTCAGCACGATCACGGGGAGGCGGGCGAACAGCATCAGGCGCCACGGGTCGTTCCCGGACTCGTACAGCAGATGGCGGCCCAACCGGCCCTGATCGCCGGTGAAGGACCGGTCGACGTGCGGATCGGCCAGTGCCACCCCGGCGCCGATGACCAGCTTTCCGAGCGGCGGATGCTCGGGGTTGTGCCGCAGACGGTGCTCGCGCAGATACTCCGCCGCGGTGCCCACGTACACGGGTTCGTCGATCGTCGGCGTCTGCTGGACGGCGGTCGTGACCATCGCGACGGCCATCTGGCCCAGCAGCACCAGCACAAGGAGGGGGACGACCCAGCGCCGCGCGGGCCACCGCGCGGTCCGCGCGCCGGGCGGCCCGCAGAGCGTCTCCGGGACCGGGGCCGAGTGCTGTTCGAGCGCCATCATCCGCTCCGCGGCGCCGCCGGCCCCGTGGCGGCGGGAGCTGATGCCGAGCCGGCCCATGTGCCTACTCTGCATCAGCTCCCGCCGGGAACGGCGTTACCGCTTGAGGAGTCGTACCGACAGACCTTCCGCCGTGTAGACGGGTACGGCCCGCAGTGTGCCGGAGTTCAGCTCCACCCGGTCGAACTGGCCGCGCAGCCGCTGTGCCTCGATGACCGGCACCGTGGTCCCGGCGACCGGCGGGCGCTCGGTGTCGAGACGCAGCGACAGCACGCTGCCCCGGCCCAGCACCACCCGGCCGCACACCTCCAGCGCCGGACCGTGGTTCTTGCGCAGCAGCAGCTCCAGGGCCGTGTCGCCCTCCTGGACGTAGCCACCGCGTACCCGCAGCACCTTGTCCGCGCGGAGCGTGCCGCCCAGCACCCGCACATCGCCCTGACCGAGCGCGTTCGCCGACCCGGCGACCAGCACACCCGCCTCTACGACGGTGCCGCCGTGGTAGCGGTTGTGGCCCGTCAGGGTGAGCCTGCCGGTGCCGCGCTTGGTCAGGCCGCCCTCGCCGCGGATGTCGTTGCGCCACGTGTCCGCCGCGCCGAAGCCCCCGGCCGCCGCGTCCAGCGTGACGGTCACGTCGGAGTCGAAGGCGCCGTAACCGTCCGCCGCGGCGAACAGGTTCAGCCGGCCCCACTGCTCGAACGCGTCCAGCAGGACGTACCCGGCGGGCAGCGCGGTCGTGCGCAGCACCTCGCGGCGCTGGGCGGCGTCCAGGTACGGCTGCCGCGTCTCCAGCAGCACCTCCGCGCCCTTGGGTACGGTCAGGGGCTCGTTCCGGCCGCTCCGGGTCAGCACGTACGTCAGCTTGGGCCTGACCGCGCGGGCGTTGGCCTCCCGGTCGGCGTACGGGTCGGTGTCGGTGCCGGCCGAGTGGGCGTACGCGTACAGGGTGTCGGCGGTCGTGCCGGTCCGCTCCTTGAAGTAGGCGAGGGCCTGGGCACGGGCCGCGGCCTTGAGCTCCGCGTTGGCCGGGTCGGCGAGGGCGGCGGCGGCCAGGGCGGTGGCCATGATGCGCCCGCCGAGGACGTCGACCGTGGAGTGCATGCCCGCCACGATGCGGGTGTGGCTGAGCTCGAAGGCGCGGGTCACCAGCTCCTGGAACCGCTCGGGCACGGCGTAGGCGTACGCCAGGGCCGCCAGGTGCAGGGCGTTGGTGTGTCCGCTGGGGAACCCGCCGTCCTCGGCCGCGTTCTCGGAGCGCTGGCGCAGCAGCTGCGGGGCGACGACCACCTCCGACTCGTACACCGGGAACCCGAACGCGTCCTTCTTCCCGGTGTCGACGACCTCGCTGTCCTCGTTCATCCGCCACGGCCGCGGGTACTGGAAGGCGAACTTGGCCGGGTTGCCCGAGGCGAAGGGGCCGCGCACGGTGTCCACCAGCTTGGCCACCTTGCCGAGTTCCGAGTCGTACGACCCGGCGCCGATCGCGGAACCGGCCGGCGCGTCGGCGGGCAGGGCGTCGCTGATCTTCCCGGCGGGAGTGCCGTCCGGCGCGTTGGTGATCGAAGTGACCGCCTTGGCGCCGGACTTGTACAGGTCGGCCAGCGGACCCAGTCCGGCGATCACCGAGTAGCTCTGGTGCTGCCGGTCGACGATGAACGATTCCTTCGCCTCGGCGTCCGTGCGCGTGGCGGTGATCCGGGCGCAGTAGCGCATGTTGGCGCGCAGCACCTCGGGCATGAGCGGCGTGCCGGTGTTCCAGGCGTCGCCGGTCTTCCACACCTTCGCGAAGCCGCCGAGGATGCGGACCACCGCGTTGGTCTCGGGCGTCTGGTTCGCTACGACGTTGGTCTTGTAGTCGTCCACGAACGCGGCGGCGTTCACGGCTGCCTTGGCGTCCGCGGAGGGAAGCCAGCCGGCGAAGGCGGGGACGGCCACCAGGGCCGCGCCACTGCCGACGGAGGTCAGGAGAAAGCGCCTTCTGTTCATGGACGGGGTGGCGTGGCGCCCGGCGGTTGACGGCATGCGTGCCTCTCTTGAGCTCTTCGGCCGTACGGCCGGGGGAGAAGATCGAAACGATCGACTCGGCCGTCCGGAGCGCGGGAGACAGCGGGTGCGCGGAGGCGCAGAGGCGTGGGTAAGCGCTTGAGGCCGAGTCGTACGAGCGAAGATCTACGGGCGAGTTGTGTCGGACTCGGGATGGCCCGGCGTCCGGCAGGTGTCACCCAAGTGAACGGGCGATGGTCACCGCCCCCTCCACCGGAGGGAGTTGGAGCGGCTGGGCCCGTGCCCCGGGCACCCTCTCGGCGAGGGCGGAGGTGAAGGCGTCGTACAGGACGGGCTGGGCCAGGACCGTGCTGCCCGCGACGACGACGTCGTCCACCGCGACTCCGCGCGCGGCGAGCCGCGCCACGAGCGCGGCCAGCGAACGGCCGCCCTCGGCGATCACCGCACGCGCGAGCGCCGAACCGGCCTCGGCGGCAGCGAACACGACCGGCGCGTGCCGGCCCCACTCGGCGGAGATGTCCGTGGCACCCTCCAGCGCCGCGCCGAGCGCGGGCACCTCGTCGACACCGAAGGCGTCGACGAGCCCGCGGGCCAGCGCGTCGGGTTCCTCGCCGCGGTCGTGCGCCGCCCACACGGCCCGCGCGGACTCGCGGACGAGCCCCGCGGAGCCGCCCTCGTCGCCGAGGACCGCGCCCCAGCCGCCGACCTGGACCGGCGTGCCGTCGGCCAGCCGGCCGACCGCGACCGAACCGGTGCCGGCGACCAGGCCGACCCCCTTGTCCAACCCGGCGGCGGGGACGAGCAGTTCGGCGTCGCCCACCACCGACGCGGGCGTGTCGAAATGGAGTTGGAGAGCGGTGCGGATCTGGTCGCACTGGCGAGGGGTTTCACAGGCGTGCCCGCCCACCGCGAGGGCGGACGGGCGGACGCCCTTCGGCAGGGCGCCGGCGACCAGGGTGGCGAGCCAGCCGGCGGCGGTCACGGGGTCGTGCGGCCGCCAGCCGCTGCTCGTCCGGACGTGATCGGCGACCAGGGTGTCCTCGGCGTAGGCGCGAAGATGCGTCTTGGTGCCGCCCACGTCGATGCCGACAACGACCGTGGCCGAGTGGGGGGTGTCCTGCACGGATCCTCTTTCGTCGGTGCGCTTGAGCTGCGACGGCGGGCGAACCGTGCCTGCACGGGCGGGATGCGGGCACCTTGCGACAGGTGCCGCTGAGCGGCCGTGCCCACGTCGCGAACGAGCGGCGTGGACCCGCGCCGGCGGTCGTCGGGAAGCCCCGGGACGGGCTTCGGAATGTGTGCGGCAGGCGAGTACCGCTGGAGTTCGTTAGGAAGTTAACTAACGAAGTAGGGTGCGTCAAGGGCCGCGGAATTCCCGGTGCCCGACGATCATTTCGGCGGTACGTCCGTCTCATTTCGGCGGTACGTCCGTCGCAGCACGACCTGGGGAGACCATGGACCTGAGCGAGAGCGCGCGAGCGGTGTTCGCGGTGCTGGCCGCGGCGGGCACCGCCACCCGCCCGCAGCTGGCGGCCGGTGCGGGCCTGTCCAAGCCGACCGTCTCCGCCGCCGTGGCCGAGCTCGAGGCCGTCGGCCTCGCCGCCCACTCCGGCACCGCCTCCGGCGCCACCGGACGCTCCGCCGCCGTCTACCGGCTCGGGCCCGCGTCCGGCGCCGTACTCGCCGTCGACCTCGGCCCCGCCGAGACCCGGGTGCACGGCTGCGCCCTGGACGGCACCCCGCTCGCGCAGGGCACCGGCTCGCGGACGGAGGCCGCCGACACCGTGCGCAAGGCACTCGGCGCGCTGCCCGCGAACGCCCCCCTGCGCGCCGTAGTGGTCGCCGTCGGCGACGTCACCGTCCGGGACCCGCAGGGCACCGGCGAGCGGCCCGCGACCGCCAAGGCCGGCCCCGTCTTCGACGCCATGACCGTCGCACTGCCCCCCGGCGTCCCCGTCCACCTGGAGAACAACGTCAACTGCGCCGCCCTCGCCGAACTGCACGAGGGCGCGGCCCGCGGCCGCGGGACGTTCGGCTACCTGCGGATCGGCGTCGGTATCGGTCTGGGCATCGTCGTCGGCGGCCAGGTGCTGCGCGGCGCCAACGGAGCGGCCGGTGAGGTCGCCCGGCTGCCCTTCCCCTGGGACGAGAGCCGTGAGCCGCGACATGAGGCCCTGGAGGAGCACATAGGCGTCCGCTCCCTGCTCCGGCGCACGGCCGACGCCTGGCAGGACGCCGACGGACCGTGCCCCGACACCGCCGAGCGGCTCTTCGCCCTCGCCGATGAGGGCCACGCCACGGCCGGCGCCGTGGTCGGCCGGCACGCCGTCGACATCGGGCGCCTCGCCGCCGCCGTGGCCGCCGTGCTGGATCCCGGCCTGATCGTGCTCGGCGGCGCCGTCGGCTCGAACCCGCAGCTCCAGTCGGGCGTGCGGGCCGAGCTCGCCCGGCTGAGCTGGCCCTGCGAGGTCGTCAGCAGCGCTCTCGGCGACAGTGGCACCGTCGTGGGGGCCACCCGGCTGGCCGTGGCACGTGGAATCCAAACCGTGACCGGAGCGGTCGAGGTGAGGCATTGACGGACTCCACCCGCTTCTGCCAATGTCCGGACAAGCGCTTTCTAAGTCGGTCGGGACGCCGGCTTGGGCGAGCGTCCCGCCCGTACTCGACGTACGGCAACCGCACCAGGGCGTGCTTGTGCGGCGGCGGCCACAGCGGCCGGGGACCCTCGTCCGTCAGGATGACGCGGCCGGGCGAGGCCGCGCCCTCGGAAAGCGAACCTTCCTGCAAGATGCACCCGTGCCGCCTCGGTCGGCGCCGTGCTCCGTCCCCTACCACGAAATGGGATCGAAGATGACCACTGTGGGTGTGCGGCGCTCCCGCCGACTCGGCCGCGGCGGTACGCGCCGCCTGGTTCCCCTCGCTGCCGTGGCCACGGCAGGTGCCCTGCTGCTCTCCGCCTGCGGGTCGGGTTCCGAGTCGGGCGGGACCTCCAAGTCGCTGACGTTCTGGATCTCCACGGTTCCGGGGCAGGACGCGGGCTGGAAGAAGATGGTGGCGCAGTACAAGAAGGAAGCCGGCGTCGACGTCAAGCTCGTCAACATTCCCTACGACGGCTACACGACCAAGCTGCACAACGCCGCGCAGGCGAACTCGCTGCCCGACGTGGCGGCCGTGCCCGCGCTGGACCCGATCTGGTCGAACAAGCTGATCGACCTCAGCTCCATCGCCAACGACAAGACCAACAGGATCAACGGCAACTTCGTCGCCAAGGACTCGTCCGGGAAGGTGCTGTCCATCCCCTCGGACATCACCGCGTCCGGCATGTTCATCAACAAGTCGCTGTTCGAGAAGGCCGGCGTCTCCTACCCGACCTCGCCCGAGAAGACCTGGACCTGGAAGGAATTCATCAAGGCGGCGGACGAGGTCCGGGAGAAGACCGACGCCAAGTACTCCCTGACGTTCGACCAGTCGCCGTCCCGGCTGCGCGCCATGGTGTACGAGATGGGCGGGAAGTACGTCCACGCGGACGACTCCGGCAAGTTCTCGGCGGACGCGGCGACCAAGAAGGCCGTGAACTACTTCGTCGGACTCAACGACGACAAGACCATGCCGAAGTCGGTGTGGACGAGCGGCGCCGACCCGTCGGCCATGTTCCAGAGCGGCGACGTGGTCGCCTACTGGTCCGGCGTGTGGCAGGTCGCCGCCTTCGCGGAGAGCATCAAGAAGTTCGAGTGGGCGAGCGTCCCGACCCCCGCCGAGCCGGTGCAGGCCAGCGACGTCAACAGCGGCGGCATGGTCGTCGGGTTCAACAACAACGCCGACGCGGCCACCGCCGCGAACAAGTTCCTCTCCTGGCTGTACGAGCCGGACCACTACCGCGAGCTGTGTGAGGCGTCCGGGTTCCTGCCCGTCGAGACCGGTCTGAACCCGGAGTACCCCTTCAAGTCGGAGGCGGCGCAGGCGGCGTTCAAGCTCTACAACGAGTCGATCCCGCTCTACGACCCGATCTCCGGCTACTTCAACAGCGCGCAGGCGAACTGGGTGCTGAAGGGCAAGAGCCTCACCGAGGACCCGACCAAGACGGAGCTCGGCAAGGCGATCAACGGCCAGCAGTCGGCCGACAAGGCCCTGCAGAACATCGTGGACGGCTACAACCAGCAGGTCGGCGGCTGAGCGCAGGCCGGCAGACCCGGGCGGCGGGGCTCGTCCCCGCCGCCCGGCCCCGGGAGCCCACGTGTTGCAGGGCTCATGGCCTGAGCCCTCGGCAATCCCATCCACCAGCACGGAGTCAGGAAGATGACAAAACGCGCCTCGGACGTGAACGTGAGCCCGCCCAGGAGACGCAGCAAGTACACCCTCGCGCCGCTCGTCCTCATCGCGGCCAACGTCGTGCTCTTCGCGCTGTTCTTCGTCTGGCCTGCGGTGATCGGGCTCGTCTACTCCTTCACGAACTACACGGGCGTGGGGGCGTTCCAGTTCGTCGGACTGGACAACTACAGCAACCTCGTGGGGGACTCCACCTTCTACGACGCGCTGACCCGGACGCTGCTGTACACCGTGCTCTTCGTTCCGCTGAACTTCGTGTTCTCGCTGCTCATCGCGAATGTGCTGGTGAGCAGGCACGCCAAGGGCGTGTCGGTCGCCCGCGTCTTCTTCTTCATCCCGTGGCTGCTGTCGCCCATCGTCGTGGGTGTCCTGTGGCGGTGGCTGTTCGGTGAGAACTTCGGACTGGTCAACTACCTCATCGAGAAGCTCGGCGGAAGTGCCGTTCCATGGCAGTCGAACGCGGACCTGTCGCTGATAGTGGTGGTCGTGGCGGCGTCCTGGGCCTGGACGGGCTTCTCCATGCTGCTGTTCATCGCGGCGATCAAGAACGTGCCGCAGTCGTACTACGAGGCGGCCGCGCTCGACGGCGCCGGTCCGTGGCGCCAGTTCATGAGCATCACGCTGCCGAGCATCGCGCCCACGTCCTTCATCGTCATCCTGCTCAACACGATCCACGCGATGAAGGAATATCCGCTGTTCGCCTCCCTCAACAACGGCGGCCCCGGAACGTCGAACAACCTGCTTGTCCAGTACATCTACCAGACCGGCTTCAAAACGGGCCAGATCGGCTACGCGAGCGCCGCGTCGTTCGTGCTCATGCTCATCCTGATGGCCGTCGCGATCGTCCAGCTGGTCGTCAACCGGCGGGTGGAGAACCGATGACAACCACAGACATGCCGCGCAAGGTCGACGCCGATTCCGTACGCGCCGTCTCCAAGAAGGGGCCCCGCAGCGGGCGCAGTGGTGGGCTCCGGCGCGCGGTGCCCGCGACGACACTGCTGTGGGTCCTGGCGGCCCTCTACGCGGTGCCGGTGCTGTGGTTCGTCCTCAGCTCGTTCAAGCCTGCGGGAGACCTGTTCTCCCTTCCGCTGACGCTGTTCCCGGACAACCCCACCGTGTCGGGTTACAAGGCGGCGTGGGAGAGCGCCAACTTCTCCCAGTACTTCATCAACACGACCATCGTGTGCGTGATCGCGACGATCCTCACGGTGGGAGTCAGCTGCTGTACGGGCTACGCGCTGGCCAAGTACGACAACAAATGGCTCAAGGCCTTCTTCGTCGGCATCCTGGCCACCACGATGCTGCCGGGCGAGGTCATGCTCGCCCCGCTGTTCCTGGTGGTCCGCGACCTCGGCCTCTACAACTCGCTCGCCGGCATCATCCTCCCGGCCCTGCTCACCGCGACCGGCTGCTTCATGTTCCGCCAGTTCTTCCTGACGGTCCCCGACGAGCTCATCGAGGCCGCCCGCATCGACGGCGCGCGTGAGCTGTCGATCTTCCTGAGGATCATGGTGCCGATCTCCCGGCCCATCATGCTGACGCTCGCCATCCTGTCGTTCCAGTGGCGGTGGAACGACTACATCTGGCCGCTGCTGATGCTCAACGACCCCGAGAAGTTCACCGTGCAGATCGGCATCCAGAGCCTCGTCGGGGCGCAGAACATCAACTGGTCGGTGCTGCTCGGCGGATCGGTCATCTCCATGATCCCGCTGATCGTCGTCTTCCTGGTGTTCCAGAAGTACGTCATGAACGCCGACATCAACGCCGGACTGAAGGACTGACCTTGCCCCACCCGCTCGACCACGAGTTCGTCCGGTCGGCGGCACGCGCCGCCGACCGGACGGCGGCCCCGCTGGCGGCCGACCCGGACGTGGAACCCGCCGGCGTGCCGCACCGTGGTCTGGCGCGGCGGGTGAAAACCCTGACAGCGGCATACCGTTCCCCCGACTCGGCACTGCACGGCAGCGGACAGGCGGTCGCCGCCGCGATGACCCACCTCCGCGCCCTGCGGGCCGTGCAGACGCCCTCCGGCCTCTTCGCCGGCGGCGACAACGTCCAGTCACCGCCCGACTCCGCGTTCACCGTCAACGACGTGTGCGACGCGTACGTCCTCGCCGCCGACGCGGGACCGGAACTGGGCGAGGTGACGGCCGCGCTCGCCGAGATCGCCGGCGCCGCCACCGGCAGTCTCCTGAGCGGTGGGGTGCACACCCCGAACCACCGCTGGGAGCTGAGCGCGGCGCTCGCCCGGCTGCACCGGTCGTTCCCGGACGACCGGCTGCTCGACCGCGTCGAGGAGTGGCTCGCCGAGGGCGTCGACATCGACGCGGAGGGCCTGTACTCGGAACGCAGTGCCGTCTACGCGTCCCTCGTGACCAACCCGGCGCTGCTGTTGCTGGCCGAGGTGCTCGGGCGTACCGACCTGCTGGACGCCGTCGAACGCAACCTCGCCACGACCCTGGACCTGATCAGGCCGGACGGCACGGTGGAGACCGTCCACTCGCGCCGCCAGGACCAGAAGCTCTCGTTCCCGCTGTGGCCCTACCTGCCGCACTACCGGCTGCTCGCGATCCGCACCGGCCGGGGCGACTTCGCCCGCGCGGCCCGCCTGGCGGCCGCCGACGGCATCGACGACCCCGACCTGCTCGCCCAGACCCTCCTCACCCCGGATCTGTGCCGCGCCCTGCCGGCCCCGGACGCGGAGAAGCTGCCGCGCGAGCGGTACCTCCCCACCGCACGCCTCGCCGCACACGCCTCGGCCACCGCGCACACCGTGGTGTACGGCGGCTCCGACGTGCCCGAGCACCGGCGCATCCGCTCGGGCCTCGCCTGCAACCCCACCTTTCTGCGCCTGTTCGCCGGTGACGCCGTCCTCGACGCGGTCCGTCTCTCGCGGGTGTTCTTCGACCTGGGCCCGTTCCGCGCCGCCGACATGGAACGGCTCGCCGACAACCGGTACCGCCTCACCCAAACCCTCGCAGCCGCCTACTACCAGCCGCTCCCGAAGGACCAGAGGCGCGACGACGGCGCCTACCGCCTGGTGGACGAGGGCCGCTTCTCCGCAGCGATGGCCTTCCCGGACCGGCCGCAGGACGAGTTGTCCCACACGATCCGCGTCGAGGTGGACCTGCGGGAGGACGGCGCCGAGCTGCGGATCGACATCAGCGGACCACCGGTGCCCTGGTCCCTCGAACTCACCTTCCAGCCGGGCGGCGAGCCGCAGGGCGCCGTACCGCTCGGCGACGGACGCTGGTGCATGACGACCGAGACGATGACCTACCGCGTCGGCGACGACGAGATCCGGGTCGAGGCCGCCGTCGAGACGGGCGAACCGCTGGTCGGGCCGGACCGGAGCGACGTACTGCGGTACGACCCCGGGCAGGACTACACCGTGGCGGGCGGCACCGACGCGACGACCGGAAACCGCGTCTACCTCGGTGGGCACGGACCGCAGACACTGACCCTCGCACTGCGTGCCCGCCGTCCCGCACCCGTCATGTGACCCCGACGAACCACGCCATGGCCCCCCCCAGGCATGAAGGGCTGATCCCCGTGCACCTCACGCCCCCTCCCGTGCATCTCCCTCGCCAGCTCGGCGCCCTGCACGACCTCCCCGACACCCCGGAGGCCTACGACGCCGTCCTCGCCGGTGTCGCCGAGGAGGCCCTGGCCCGGCTCACGCCGGAGGGCAACCTCGAACACCCCGACTGCGTGGACGACATCGGTGACACCTCCCTCGGCATCACCTCGCTCCTCGCCCTCGCCTGGCAGCGCGGCAAGGACCCCCGGCTGCCGGAGGCGGTGCGCCGCAGCCTCGCCTTCCATCTGCGCGAGCGGGTGTACACCGAGGACAACCCCGGTTACCCGAACCTGAAGGTGCGCGACTCCGGTCTGCCGTACGCCCGTTACACCCTCGCCGCGGGCGCGCACCCCATCGGGGACTGGCCCAGCACGGTGTGGGCGCTGCTTCAGGCGGTGAACATGCTGGACCTGGCCGAGGGGCTCGTCGAGGACGGGCAGCGCGCCGAGCTCGTCGAGGTGGCGCACGGCTACTGGCGCTGGCTCACCGAGGCGACCTTCTTCAACCCGCAGGAGGCGGGCAACCAGGCCATCGGCTGCGTCGTCGGCGGGCTGATGCTCGCCCGTCATCTCCCGCCGGAGCAGGGCGCGCAGGTGCGTTCGCGCGCGATCGCCGTGTACGCCGACGAGATCAGGGCCCACCGTGTCGCGGACCGTGGCGCACTGCTGCCTCCCGAGCACGGGGGCGCGTACGACAACAACTACGGCCCGATCTCCCTGTCCTTCCTCGCCCAGGCCCACCGGATCAGCGGCGAGGAGATCTTCGCCGAGGACGGCGACGCGCTCGCCCGCTACGTCGACGCCCGCCTGACCACCGGCGGCTTCGACAACGGCGGACCGCGCTACAGCGAGCAGCACAGCGGTTTCGAGTCGGTGCTTGGCCTGCGCTACTTCAGCGCCCGGATCGGGTCCGACCTCGGCCGCTACCGGGGCGACACCCGGTGGGGCCGGCACGCGGTCAAGGCGGACGGCGGCGTCGACGGTCACTTCGCGTGGATGCTGGTCTGGCAGGTCCAGGACACCACTCGCTGGCACCGCACACCGTCCACGACCCCGGCCCGCCACCAACTCCGCGCCGGCACGGTCTCGGTGGCCTTCGACAGCCGGATGACCCCGTCGCTGGTCGAGGCCGGGGGCACGTACTACCTCCCGGCCGCGGTGAACCGGCAGCACGGCTTCGGCCCGGTGACGGACGGCTTCCTGTACTGCCGCCCCATGGGCGAGGTACGGGTCCGGGACGTCCGCGCCGAGGGCCTGGTGGCCAAGCTGGTCACCAAGCCGGTCGTCGGCCGCGACCATGTCCTGCGTCATGTGCGGTCCCTGTACGTCTCCGACGGCACCAGCCTCTGGACGACCGTCGCGGTGGAACGGCTCCCCGGAACGCCGTACCTGCTCGCCGGACTGCCCTACGCAACGGACGACGGCGACCGGGTGCGCCGGACCGCGGAGGGCCGGGTCACTTCGGCGGGCGAACTCCGGCTCACCCATCCGGAGGCGGACGGCGTGGACCACTTCGACGCCCGCGCCGAGCGGACCCAGGAAGAGGCGGCCTTCGCCCTGGCGGCCGACCCGCGCGGCTACGGCAATCCCGACGAGGGCTGGCGGCACCTGGTCAGCTCCACCGCCCTGGAGGCCGAACCGGCCCCCGGCGCTCCGGAGGACCTGCACGTCTTCGCCGTACGCTACGGACGGACGGGCGAGTTCGTGCCCACGTTCACGCACGACGGTTCGGCGCTGACGGTCCGCACCGAGGCGTTCACCGCCGTGATCGGCGAGTCGGCGGGCGATGCGCACGGGGAGCCGGAGCTGACGGTGCTGGCCGTGTAAGGGGCTCGCGCTCACCACGGCAGGCCGAGCAGCCCCCAACCCCGCCGCTCGGCCTCGCCCACCACCGCCGCCCACTCGCGCAGCAGCACGGCGAACGCGTCGAAGTCCTCGATCCACCCGCCGGGACGCGCGGCCTGGACGTCGTACGCCTCGCGCAGCCCCTCCAACAGCGGTTCGGCGGTGGCCCACCGCTCGGCCAGCTCCGCCACCGCCCTCGGCGGGCACGCGACGAGCAGGCCGGGCCGCCGGGGGCCGGGATCGCCGTGCAGGAGGCCGTCGAGCGGTGCCGGCGCGGACTCGTCGTGCCAGAACAGGCCCCGCATGAACCCGTCGAGGCTCTCCCGCAGCGCGGGAACGGCGAAGTCCCGTACGGCCTCCCAGCCCTCTCCGGCCCAGAAGTGCGGCTTGTACGAGCCGCTGGTGCAGTGGAACGCGTACCGGCCGCACCAGCGCGGACCCGGTACCGCCGGCCACACCCACCCGGCTTCGGGCGCCGCGTCCAGGTCGAGGTCGATGTCGGGATACGCGGCGTCCTCCAGCGCGGGGAGCCGCTCACCCACGGGAGTCGACTCCAGCCGCTCCCAGTCCACGACCACAACCGTGATGTCCAGCCCCATACGGTCAGGCTCCGGCACGGGCGGCCGGCGCCTCCTGCGGGAGGGGCAGGGCAGTGCCCGGCACCACCAGGTCGGCTCGGTCCCGGCTCGCGCCGACCAGCTCCGCGTTGCGCTGGTCCGAGCGCATCACCCAGGCCACCGCCTCGCCGTGCGACTTGCCGAACCGCTCGTGCCGGGCGATCAGCCGCCGGAGCCGCTCGTCCTCCTCGAGCTCGCAGAACCACACCTCGTCCAGCTGCGGACGCACCCGTGCCCACGCGCCCGTGTCCAGCAGCAGGTAGTTGCCCTCGGTCACGATCAGCCGGGCCGTCGGCTCCACCGGAACGGCGCCCGCGATCGGCTGCTCCAGGACCCGCTCGAAGCCGGGCGCGTACACGATGTCGTCGTCGGCCTCCGCGTGCAGCCGCCGCAGCAGCGCCGCGTACCCCGCCGCGTCGAAGGTGTCCGGCGCGCCCTTGCGGTCCCGGCGGCCCAGCCGGTCCAGCTCGGCATCGGCGAGATGGAAGCCGTCCATGGGCACATGGGCGACCCAGGGCTCCCCGGCTCCGTTCAGCTCCCGCACGAGGTGCTCGGCCAGCGTCGTCTTGCCCGCGCCGGGGCTGCCGGCGATACCGAGGACGGCACGGCGGCCGTCCCGGGGTAGGGACCGGGCGCGGCTGAGGAGATCGTCGAAGGTCAGGGTCACACAGCAGAGTGTGTCACCTGGGCGGCGACGAATTCCGGCCGTCCCGGCCGGCTGACGCCCGGACACCACTCGAGCCCGCGCGGCCGGCGCCCCCTCGGTGAGCGCGGGACCGGCCCGCATCAGGCGCCTGGCCGAACTCCGCGCTGCGTGATCTCCCCATGCAGGTTAGTTTGTCTGTGATTTCTGACCTTGCAGGGTTAAGGGGTGGATGATGACCCACGGCACGAAGCCCGTGCTCATGAGCATGGAGCGGCGCTTTGCGGCGACCGTGCCCGGCGGGTCCTGGCGAGCGCGCGGCGACGGCCTGCTGGCCGCGGTGGGCGGCGTCTTCACCCTCGCCCAACTCCTCCTGGTACGGCCCTCGATGGGCCTCGGCTGGGACGAGGTGGTGTACGTCAGCCAGGTCGGGAGCGAGGCCCCGGCCGCCTTCTTCAGCGCTCCACGCGCGCGTGGCGTGCCTTTGCTGGTGTGGCCCGTCGCCTCCTGGTCGTCGTCCACGACCCTGCTGCGCGTCTGGCTGGCCGTCATGTCCGGACTCGCCCTCTACCTCGTCCTGCGTGCCTGGCGCGGACTGTTCCCGCCCGCCGTCCTGGCCGGCGCGGGCGCCCTGTTCGCCTCCTTGTGGGTGACCCTCTTCTACGGCCCGCAGGCCATGCCCAATCTCTGGGTGGCGTTCGGCGCCCTGCTCTGCGTCGGCTGCTTCCTGCGCGCCCGCGCCGACCGCTTCGACGGGCGGGCCCTGTGGGGCGTCCTGGCCGGTGCCGCGGTGATGGCGTGGATGCGGCCCACCGACGCCGCGTGGATCGTGCTGCCCCTGCTCGTCCTGGCGGTCGCGGCACGGCACCGGTGGCTCGGGGTCGCCCTGGCGGCGGGCCTGGTGGCCGGGGGCGTGCAGTGGGTGATCGAGGCCTTCGTCAGCTACGGAGGTCTGCGGGAGCGGCTGAACCAGGCCTCCCGTATCCAGGGCGACCTGGGCTGGAACCTCGCCGTCGACGACCAGCTGCGCAGCCTGGTCGGCAGTACCCTGTGCCGGCCCTGCGACGGTGGGATGCCCGCCCCGGTCGTCTACGTCTGGTGGTTCGTCCTGCCCCTGCTCGCCGTCTACGGTCTGGCGGTCGCGGCCCTGGCCGGACGCACCACCCGCACCCTGGTCCCGCTGGTGTGCGCCGCGACGGCCGCCTTCCCGTACCTGTTCATGATCGGCTACGCGGCGCCCCGCTTCCTCCTGCCCGCCTACGCGCTGCTCGCCATCCCGGTCGCGGACGCGTTGCTCCACCTGGCCAGAAGGCCGAACGGCCGGTGGCGCCCGGCGGTCGCCGCCCTGATCGCGGTCGGGCTGGGCGGGCATCTGGCCGTGCAGTACGCCGTCCTGGACCGCACCGTGGACCGCAGCACCGCCAACCGTCAGGCCTGGGCACGCTCGGCCGACGAACTCCACCGCCTCGGCGTACGCCCGCCCTGTCTGCTCACCGGGCACGAGGCCATCCCCGTCGCCTACTACACCGGCTGCGCGTCCGGCGCGACCCGCGGCCACAACGCCAACACCACGACGGCCGAGATCCTGCGGAACACCCGCCGTATCCCGGTCGGCGCCCTGACCGCCCCCGGTGGAAAGCCGCCCGGGTACGCCCGGGACTGGGAGCGCCACCGACTCGACGGCCTGGAGGTCCGCATCGCCCCGATGCCGGGCGCGGGCGGACGGGCATGACGTCTGATCAGCTCCTCGCCACGTCCCGGCGCGCACGCACCTACTGGCACATCGCTCTCACGCTGACCGTCCTGGTGGCCGTGGTCTGGCTGGCGAGGCGCCACTGGCCGGCCCTCGAATCCGGTGCGGTGCGGCTGGCCGTCGCCGACCACGGCTGGCTGCTCGTGGCCGCGGCGGCGACCCTGGCGACGTGGCCCTGCTCGGCCCTCGCGCTGCAGGGCGCGGTGCCCCGTCGGCTGCCTCCCGCGCAGTTGGTCGCGGGGCAGTTCGCCGCCTCCGCCGCCAACCATGTGCTGCCCGCCGGACTAGGCGCGGGCGCGGTGAACCTGCGCTTGCTGATGCGCTGCGGCATACCCGTCGCCGGGGCGGCCGCGGCCCTCGCGGTCAAGGGCACGGTCGGCGTGATCGTGCGCGGCGCGCTGATCGCCGTACTCGTCGCGTCCTGCCCCGGTGTGCTGCGCCTCCCGCAGGTCGGCGGCGGACACCTGGTCGCCGTGTGCGCCGTGGCCGTCGGCGTCGCGGCCCTGGTGGCCGGCCCGCTGTGGGCCCGGTGCCGGCGGGCCCTGACGGCGCTGCGGGCGTACGTCGCGGCCGTGCACGCGCGGCCGGCGAGGGCGGCGGCCCTGTGGGGCGGCTCGCTGGCCTTCGTGACGCTGCACTGCGGCGTGCTCGTCGCCGTCACCCGGGCGGTCGCCCTGCCCCTCCCACCGGCCCGGGTGGCGCTCCTCTACCTCGCCGCCAGTACGGCGGCCGCCCTGCTGCCCACGCCCGGCGGACTGGGCTCCCTCGACGCGGTGCTGGCGTTCGCCCTCACCGCCGTCGGCGCTCCGGCTGCGGTGGCCGCATCGGCCGTGCTCGGCTATCGGCTGCTGACGGTGTGGCTGCCGCTCCTTCCGGGGCTGGTGGTGCTCGGGGTGCTCGTCCGGCGCCGGGCGCTGTGAGCGCCAAGTGGGTTTCCCGGTCGGCCGGTTCAGGTAGGAGTCCGGTTGTCGGCCGGTCGGAGGAGGGGGAGTGAGATGGCGAGCAGTGAGCACGAGGGGCGGTTGGGGGAGGAGTTCTTCACTCCGGGGACCTCGTCGTTCACCGAGTTCCTGGCGGCGCACCGCCCGGGCCTGTTGCCCATGCGCCGCCCCTTCCCCGACGGCGTCCGCGCCGCACCCGACCGCTTCCCGCACGGCACCACGGTGCTGGCCCTCACCTACCGCGACGGCGTGCTGATCGCCGGCGACCGCAGGGCCACCATGGGCAACCTCATCGCCCAGCGCGACCTGGAGAAGGTCCACCCCGCGGACGACCACACCGCCGTCGCCTTCGCCGGCACCGTCGGGCTCGCGCTGGACATGGTGAAGCTGTACCAGGTCGAGCTGAAGCACTTCGAGAAGATCGAGGGCATACCCATGACCCTCAAGGCGAAGGCGACCCGCCTCGCCGGCATGATCCGGCAGAACCTCGGCCAGGCCATGCAGGGCCTCGCCGTGGTGCCGCTCCTCGCCGGTTACGACGTGAGGGCGCCCGAGGGCGCGCGGGGACGCATCTTCGACTTCGAGGTCACCGGCGGACCGTACGAGAAGTACGACTTCCACGCCGAGGGCTCCGGATCGCCGTACGCGCGCGGCGCCCTCAAGAAGCTCTACCGCGCGGGGATGTCCCGGCACGAAGCGGCCCTGGCCGCACTGCACGCGCTGTACGACGCGGCCGACGACGACTCGGCGACCGGTGGGCCGGACCTCAGCCGCCGGATCTTCCCCAGTCTTTCGGTGATCACGGAGGACGGTTTCGAGCGGCTGGCCGACTCGCAGACGGAGGAACTGAGCCACGAGATGGTGGAGCAGCGCCGCACGCGGCCGGACGGGCCCAACGCCGCTCCCTGACAGGCCGTTCGTGCTGCTCGGGCGCTTTCCCTCCGCATGACCGGAGCTTTGGTTTCCATGGGCAAGAACTGTCGCGGCCTTTACTGCACAAGGTTTGCACGTGCTGAAGGATGGCCGCAGGCTGTACTGCGCAGCCGCCCTCCGGAAGAAAGACGCTCCCTCCCCGATGACGGCTGCCCCTGACTCCACTCCGAACCTCCCCGCCACGGCCCCCGCCCAGCGCACGGCCTGGCACCGCGTCCGCACCTCCATGACGCGGCAGGAGTGGAGCAGGGTCGGGGGTATGGCGGCGTTCGTGCTGGCCCTGCATGTCATCGGGTGGTTCACGCTCGTCGCCGTCGTCGCGCCCGGGCACTACAGCATCGGCGAGCAGTCCTTCGGGATCGGCATCGGCGTCACCGCCTACACGCTCGGCATGCGGCACGCCTTCGACGCCGACCACATCGCGGCGATCGACAACACCACCCGCAAGCTGATGGGGGAGGGGCAGCGGCCGCTGTCGGTCGGCTTCTGGTTCTCGCTCGGCCACTCCAGCGTCGTCTTCGCCCTGGCGCTGCTGCTCTCCCTCGGCGTCAAGACCCTGGCCGGACCGGTCCGCGACGACGACTCACGCCTCCACGACATCACCGGCCTCATCGGTACGACCGTCTCCGGTACCTTCCTCTACTTGATCGCGGCGATCAACCTGGTCGTCCTCGCCGGCATCTGGAAGGTGTTCCGCCGGATGCGCTCGGGCGGCTACGACGAGGCGGCCCTCGAAGAGCAGCTGAACAACCGCGGCTTCATGAACCGCCTCCTCGGCCGCGCCACGCGGTCGATCACCAAGCCCTGGCACATGTACCCGCTGGGGCTGCTGTTCGGCCTCGGCTTCGACACCGCGACCGAGGTCGCCCTGCTCGTCCTGGCGGGCTCGGGCGCCGCGTCCGGTCTGCCCTGGTACGCGATCCTGTGCCTGCCCGTGCTGTTCGCCGCCGGCATGTCGCTCCTGGACACCATCGACGGCACGTTCATGAACTTCGCCTACGGCTGGGCGTTCTCCCAGCCGGTTCGCAAGGTCTACTACAACCTCACCGTCACCGGCCTGTCCGTCGCGGTCGCCCTGCTCATCGGCACGGTCGAACTCCTCACCCTGCTCGCCGACCGGTTGGCCCTGCACGGCCCGGTCTGGGACCGGATCTCCGGCCTCGACCTCAACACCGCGGGCTTCGTGGTCGTCGGCCTCTTCGCCGTGACGTGGGTCGTGGCGCTCGTGGTGTGGAAGGCCGGGCGGATCGAGGAGAAGTGGACGGCCGGTGCGGACTCGGGGACGAGCGGCCCGTCGGCCCCGACCCCCGAGCCGGTCACCGGCGCAGGCCCAGCTCCGCCCGCCATCTGACGAACTGCTTCTCCGGATCGCCGGTGTACGCCCACGGCGCCCGCGTGGCCCGGCGTCCCAGCATCCGGAACAGGGCCGCGGCGATGTCCTGGACCCCTGCCTGACACGCCGCGTGCGCCAGGTAGTTGAGGTCGCGCAGCTCGCCGGGGGCCACGTCGGCGTCGGCGCGGTTCGTGATCCAGCGCTCCCAGGTGCGGCGTACGTCGCTGACGGCGCCGTCGTGACTCCAGTGCTGGCCGAGACCCATGGAGGCGTGCTGCCCCTTGGCCGCGTCCAGGGCGTAGCGGAACTCCTCGACCCGGGCGTACTGCACGAGCACCGGCAGCGGGCAGCCCGGCGGCGCGACCCCGGCCGCGTCGCGGGCGAAGTCGTACATCAGACCGTGGGTGCCGTGCCAGCGCGCGGAGTAGTAGTGCAGCACCTGCAGATGTCCCTCCACGCTGTACGGGTCGCGCTGGTGCAACTCGTCCCACCAGCGCCCCAGTTCCTGCCGCCGTACGCCCGACGGATACAGCCGTGCGACGCAGATCAGCGAGATCCACGGCGTCGGGTCGTCCGGGTAGGAGTCCGCGGCCCTGAGGCACGACAGCACCGCGGTGTCGATGCGCTGCTGGTCGATCGGCACCCCCCGGCCCGCGGAGATCGCCAGGTTGAACGCCCGTGTCGTCTCCGTGGCCGCCCGCAGCACCAGCGCGTCGGAGCTGTGCGGTTCGGCGGCCAGCCATGACTCCACCGTCGAACTGCCCGCACAGGCCTGCGCGAGCAGCCTGACCCGGTGGCCGCGCACCAGCCAGTTCGGGCCGGTGACCCGCAGCAGCTCCCGCAGCCCTTGCCAGCGGCCGATGACGATGTCCTGGCGGGCGCAGGTGAGGGGCGCGTCCCCGCAGTCGGGGTCGAAGTCGGGAGCGAAGCGGTCTTTCGCCATCGAGGGCTCCCTCAGAAGTCGGTGGAAAGACCCTCGTGGACAAGGGGGTTGGTGCCGCCGCCGTCGGCGGGAACGCAGTCCGCCTCGACGGTCCGCGCGGCGTCCAGCCTGGCCGGCCGGTAGTAGTCGCTGCCCTGCCGCCAGTACCAGAGCATCGGGATCAGCCCGGCCGCGAGGCCGCCGATGCCGATCGTGATCGCGGAACGGCTCAGCTCGCCCAGCGACTCGACGAAGATCCAGAACATGAACAGCGCCCCGAACAGCGGCCACAGGCCGCCGAGTACGAAGTTGCCCACCGACTTCAGCAGCATCCTGCGGTAGGCGACGACCACCGCCAGGCCGGTCAGCCCGTAGTAGACGGCGATCTGGAGCCCCATCGCGGAGATGGCGTCCGAGAGGATGTCGCCCACCGTGCCCAGGGAGTTGGCGGCGATGAACATCGCCAGCGCCACGACTCCGACCACCGTGATCGCCACCCACGGCGTGTTCCACCGGCGGTGCACCCTGCCCAGCGAGGACGGCATCGTACGGTCCCGGCCCATCGCGAACAGCGACCGGGTGACCTGGATCAGCGTGGTCTCCAGGGTGGCGATGGTGGACAGCATCACCGCCACGATCAGCAGTTTGCCGCCCCAGCCCGGCCAGACCTCCTCACCGAGCACGGCCAGCACATTGGCGTTGTTGTCCTGGATCTGCTGCGAGGAGAGGATGACGTTCACCGCGATCGTGAACACCTCGAACAGCAGGAACACGATGCCCACCCCGATGAGCCCCGCGAGACCCGTCGTACGGCGGCTGTTGCGGGTCTCCTCACTGAGGTTGCTGGTGACGTCCCAGCCCCAGTAGTAGAACGCGGCGATCAGCGCCCCCGAGGCGAACCCCGTCACCCCGTCGAAGTGCCCGAAGCCGAGCCAGGACCAGTCGAACGCCCGGGCGCTGTCCGAGTGGAAGAGGGCGAGCACGGCGAACAGGGCCAGTATGGCGAGTTCGACACCGGACATCACGAGCTGCGCCCGGACGGTGAGGCGGGCGCCGCCCAGCACCACGCACAGCATGACCAGGAACCAGCCGGCGCCGACCAGCGTCGACAGGGCGGTGTCGTCCGCGAGTTCCGGGTCGAACAGGGCGAGCGTCATCGATCCGGCGGGCAGGGAACCGGCCACCATGAAGATGGTCGCCGAGACGACGAGCGCCCAGCCGCTGATGAACCCCAGGAACGGGTGCAGCGTGCGACCCACCCACGAGTAACTGGCGCCCGCGTTCACGTCGATCCGGCTGAGATAGCTGAAGGCCAGCGCGATGCCCAGCATCGGTATCGCGCAGTAGAGCAGCGTGGCCGGACTGGCCAGGCCGACCGCGCCGACCAGGACCGCCGTGGTCGCGGCGATCGAGTACGCCGGGGCGCTGCCCGCGACCGCCATCACCACCGTGTCGAACGTGCCGAGGACATTGGCCTGCAGCCCTCTGCCCCTGTTGTTGCTCATGGATGCGCTGCTTTCCGTCTTGCACGACGCGAGGGCGAACCCGGCCCGGACGACGTATGGGGGGTGGGGTGGTGCAACGCCACGAACCGACAGAGGGATGGCCTCGGGGCAGGGGGCGGCGAAAGCGGGTGGCGGACACAGTACGCCGTTGCGTTGCCGTGCAGTCACGCCGCGTGTGCGAGTGATGATAGCCACACTCATTGATGTTTCAAGGGCGGGGGATCTTCCGGGGTTGGAGACCGCGCAACGGGAAACGCGTTCAGGACATGCGTGAACCGAACCAGCCGACGCGCGCGAACGAGGGAGGCACTCATGGGCACCGAACACACGCCCTCCGAGCCGATGGCGGACGACGCGTACCAGCCCACCGGAAGCAACGAGGAGCAGGAGGACGCCGCACCCCTCGACCTGCAGGACGCCGTGGACGAGCGGACCTACGACGACACCCTCGACGAGGGCTACTCACCGCCCGAGAGGCCGCTCGGTGTGACCAAGTACGGCACGACGGCGGCCGAACGGCACGAGGGCGAGACCCTCGACGAGCGGCTCACCCAGGAGGTCCCCGACGCGGCCGAGCCGGCCGGCGACGGCGTGGGTGATCTGCCGGGCGGCGACGGCGAACCCGTCGACCCCGAGGCGGGCGCCGACCGGGCGGGCCGCCTGGTGGCCCCGGACGAGGGCGCCCATCCCGACATCACGAAGGAGGAGATCGCCGCCGACCGCGGCGTCGACGCCGGAGCGGCCGGCGCCGAGGAGGCCGCGGTGCACGTGGTCGACGACGACTGGCTGCCGGAGGACGACCGGGAAACCTGACGCGGAAGACCGGTCGGAGACCTCACTCCCCGATCCGGTCGATCTGGCGCAGCCGGTTCGTGGCGTCGAGGGCGGCGACCTTGTACGACTCGGCCAGCGTCGGGTAGTTGAACACCGCGTCGACCAGATAGTCGACCGTTCCGCCGCACCCCATCACCGACTGCCCGATGTGAATGAGCTCCGTCGCCCCCGAACCGAAGCAGTGCACACCCAGCAGGGTGCGGTCCTCGGGAGACACCAGCAGCTTCAGCATGCCGTGCGAGTCACCGATGATCTGCCCCCGGGCCAGTTCACGGTAGCGGGATATGCCCACCTCGAACGGCACCCGGTCCTCGGTGAGCTGGTCCTCGGTCCGCCCGACGAAGCTGATCTCCGGGATGGTGTAGATGCCGATCGGCTGGAGGTTGTGCATCCGCCCGACGGGCTCCCCGCAGGCGTGGTACGCCGCCGCCCGCCCCTGCTCCATCGAGGTCGCCGCCAGGGCCGGGAAGCCGATGACGTCGCCGACGGCGTAGATGTGCGGGACCTCGGTGCGGTAGTGCTCGTCGACCGTGATCCGCCCCCGCGCGTCCGCCGCCAGCCCTGCCTTGTCCAGGTCCAGCCCGTCGGTGAGCCCCTGCCTGCCCGCCGAGTACATCACCGCGTCGGCGGGGATCTTCTTGCCGCTCTCCAGGATGGTCAGCGTCCCACGCGGATGCCGCTCGACCGCGGCGACGGTCTCCCCGAAGCGGAACGTCACGGCGAGATCCCGCAGGTGGTACTTGAGCGACTCGATCACCTCGACGTCGCACATGTCGAGCATGCCGGCGCGCTTCTCCACCACGGTGATCTTGCTGCCGAGCGCGGCGAACATGCTGGCGTACTCCATGCCGATCACGCCCGCGCCCACGATGACCATGGAACGCGGCACCCGCTCCAGCGCCAGGACGTTGTCCGAGTCCATGATCGTCCGCCCGTCGAACTCCACGCTGGCGGGCCGCGCGGGCCGGGTACCGGTGGCGATGACGATGTGCTCGGCGGTCAGCAGCCGCTCGTGGCCGGTGACCTCGCGCAGGGCGACGGTGCGCGGGTCGACGAAGCGGCCGGTCCCCGCGTACAGGGCGACGTGGTTGCGGGACAGCTGGCTGCGGATGACGTCCACCTCACGGCCGACCACGTGCTGGGTGCGGGCGGTGAGATCGGCGACGGTGATGTCCTCCTTGAGCCGGTAGCTCTGCCCGTACAGATCGCGCTGGGTGAGACCGGTCAGGTACAGCACCGCCTCGCGCAGGGTCTTGGAGGGGATGGTCCCGGTGTGGATGGAGACGCCGCCGACCATGTCGGGACGGTCGATGACGGCGACCCGGCGGCCCAGTTTGGCCGCGGCGATGGCGGCCTTCTGGCCACCCGGTCCGGATCCGATCACGAGCATGTCGAAGTCGGGCACCCTCAGGAGTCTGACAGCCGGGGGACCCGTTGCGAAAGGGTGAACCGGAAAACATCGTCGGTGTGAAGTGCCGGGCAGGGAACGGAGGTTGCGGCTCCGCACCGTCGGTACGGGAGCGCGCTCGGCGCAGGCTCGGGAGGTTGCGGCCGACCGGCGCGATTGTGTGGATATGGGTCGATAATGCGGGTATGGGGCATCGACTCGCCGACGCGAGCGCACCGGCCCGGCTGGCCGCCCCCGAGGAGGGCATCGGCCGGGACGAACTGGCGCTCGCGACACGCAACCACGGCCTGCCGCTCGAAGCCCTGCGCCACGACCTCACCCCGCCGGGCCTGCACTACGTCCTCACCCACTACGACATCCCGTACATCCCCGACGACACCGCCTGGCACCTGACCCTCGGCGGCCGCGTGCGCCGGCCGCTGCGTCTCGACCTGGCCGACCTGCGGACATACCCGCAGGTCACCGTCCGGGTCACGCTGGAGTGCGCGGGCAACGGCAGGGCACTGCTGACACCCCGGCCGGTGAGCCAGCCCTGGCTCGTCGAGGCGGTCGGCACCGCCGAGTGGACGGGCGTACCGCTGCGTCTGCTGCTGGCGGAGGCCGGAGTGGAGCCCGACGCCGTCGACGTCGTCTTCACCGGGGCCGACCACGGGGTCGAGCGCGGCGTCGAGCAGGACTACCGGCGTGCCCTCCCCTCGGACGTGGCCACCGGCAGTGATCCCGAGGTGCTGGTGGCCTACGCGATGAACGGCGGGCCGCTTCCCCCGCAGCACGGCCGTCCGCTGCGGCTGGTCGTGCCCGGCTGGTACGGCATGGCCCACGTGAAGTGGCTGCGCGAGGTCACCGTCACCGATGTGCCGTTCACCGGGTTCCAGCAGGCCGTGGCCTACCGGCTGCGGCAGCACCGCGAGGACGAGGGCGAGCCGGTCACCCGGATCGCCCCGCGCGCCCTGCTGGTCCCGCCGGGCTTCCCCGACTTCATGTCCCGGGCACGGGTGGTCCGACCCGGTCCCGTGGCGCTGGAGGGGCGTGCCTGGTCCGGTTGGGCGCCGGTCACCCGGGTCGAGGTCAGCACGGACGCCGGTCGCAGCTGGCGGGAGGCCGAGCTGGAGCCCGACGCCGGTCACCGTTGGGCATGGCGCCGCTGGCGGCACGACTGGACGGCCGTGCCGGGGGAGCATGTGCTGAGTGCGCGGGCCACCGACGCCGAGGGGCACAGCCAGCCACTGGAGCCGCCCTGGAACCGGGGTGGCTTCGCCAACAACGTCGTGCAGCGGGTGCCGGTGCTGTGCGTGGACGAGGGTGGATCCGCGGGACGCTGATGAGCAGCTGACGCTGATAAGGAGTGCGGCCGCGGGGCGCGGAACGGCAGGCAGGCACGGTCGCCCCGGGTGCCGGCCGCACCCGAGGGCGACGCGCGCGGACTGCGGCTACGGCAGCAGCTTGTCGAGGGCGGACGGCCCCTCTGCCTCCAGCTTGCGCTTGGCCCATTCCAGGTTGCGCGGAGTGATGTCCTTGCCTGAGGCAAGCACGATGTCCTCGGGTGACACTTCGGTGCCGGTGCGGGCGTGGAGCAGGTCGTCCGGGGTGGCGCGCTCCTCGGACGGCCCGGACGCTTCGGGCTGGGACGTCGGCATCATCTCTGCTCCTCGGATCCGGATGACTTCTTCGGGCCCGGTGCGGTCATCGGGTCTGTTAACACCATTCAACGCCGGAGCCGACCCTGCATCCGGAGCGCCGGGACCGGCTGTCCACCGTGCCCCCTGGCCACCAGGGGTACCTCCTGGCACCAGAGGGAAACCCCGCGACCGGTCCCGGCGCCCGCCCGGGCCGCCCCGGGCCCCTCGCGTCAGCCCTCGAAGGGCGTCAGCGTCAGACGGATCCCGGTCGGCGCCGTGTCCTGGATGTACGACGCGAAGTCGGCCACGTCGTCGAAGGCGAAGCCGTACGCCTTGCCGTCCTCCGTGACCGTGTGCATCGCCTTGGCGTAGTGGTTGGTCAGGCCGGTGCGGTAGAAGGCGGCCGCGTCGGTCGTCGGCTGGGCGGGATGGCTGAGCAGGGTCGAGCGGTTGAATCCCGCGCCCAGGACGGCGGCGACGGGACCGGTGGTGCCGTCGTTGGGGGCGGCCAGGTTGCCGTCGCAGAACAGCACGTCCCGTGTCGACGGCTTGGCGAAGGACACCTGGGCGGGCCCGTCGAAGGTGAACCGGTCGCCGCGCACCCGCCCCGTGAACGTCCCCGCGTTGGTGGTGACGGTGAGGTCCCGCCCGGTGTACGTGCTCCACACCTCGTCGATGTACGGGGCGAGGTAGTCCTTGGCGAACAGACCGGCGTCCAGGCCGTGTCCCGGGGCGATGACGCGTGTGTCGTCCACGACGAGCCGCGCGAACTCCGGGACTTGGCGGACCGCGGCGAACGCGGCCGCGCGCCCGCCTGCCCGCAGCGTGCCCGTCGTCTGGTCCTTGGCGCCGGTCAGCCGGATGCTCAGCGGCACGCTGAACATGTCGACCATGGTGGTGTTGCAGAACATGCCGGCGGCGTTGAAGGTGAACTCCGCGCAATCGTGCAGCACCCGGTAGTTGGGGTCCGACGCCACCCAGCCCGCCGGGTACTGCAGCGCCGCGTTGCCGTTGCCGTCCGTGACGGCCTTGAACCTGAGCTTCTGGCCGAGCGCCACATAGATCCGGCCGGACATCTGGGGAAGCGACAGCCGGGTCTCGCCGCTGCCGGCCAGGCTGATGGCGTAGTCGGTGAAGCCGTCGGGGCCGTTGTCCGACAGGGCGATCGGCGCGAGGGTGCCGTCGGGCGTGACGCGTACCTGCCTGCCGTCCTGGTTGCCGACGATGTAGACGTGGACATTCGCGTTGCCGAAGGAGCCGCTGTTGTTGACGATCGTCAGCGGCAGAGAGGCCGCCGCGGCACGGGTGCCGCGATCCGTGGGCGTGCCCGCGAGGGCGTACGGGGCCAGGGCGGCGGCGGTGGGGACGGCCACGGCCGCGCCGCCGAGGGCGAGGAGAAGCCTGCGTCGACCGGGACCGCGCTGGTGACGGGATGTCATGTGGGGGGACTCCCTTGGTGTTTGTGCGGATACCTGGGCTTCGGTGGGCAGACCGACGACGGGGGAACGGTCCTGTGAGAGCGCTCTCAGAATCGCGGTCGCCATTACCGATGGGCCCCGATGGTACGCACGCCCCCTGTGCGAGCCAATGGTTCTGCCGTCTTTCACCTCCCGCTGAACTGCTGCAACTTGAACGGCCACAGAATGAGCACGGGCCCTTAATCCTTGGCTAAGGGGCGCTTAAGCCCAGCGGGCTGCTGAGAGCGCTCCCGGCGCGGTCGGCCGTCGCAAAGCGGGCCCCGCGGATGTCGAGAAATTCCGTGGACGGAGCCCCGAGAGATCACCTACGGTGTGGATCCACGCCCTGAGACGGACGGAAGGAGGCGAGTGTCGTGCAGTTCACACCCTTCCAGCGCTCCCTCTTCCGCTGCCCCGGCGTGGTTCGTGAGATCTGACCGGGAGCGCTCCAAGCAACCCGCATCCCGGAGGAATCCGTGACCGACCTGGTCATTCGCGCGCTCTCTGCGAGCGACGCCCATCTCTTCGACGCACACCCCGACCCGCTCGGCGCCCGTGAGAGCCACCAGCTGACCCGTTTCCGCCCCGAGTGGAAGCGGGTCGCCCTGCGCGACGGCGTGGTCGTCGCTCGCGGCGCCTGGTGGGGCGGCCCCGACGACTCGGAGCCCATCAACATCAACTGGTTCGACGTGGCCGAGGGCGAGGAGGAGGCCGGTACCGAACTCCTGCGCTCCGCCCCCTGGCAGGTCGAACTCGAGATCAACCTGCCCGGCGGCTGGCGGGACGACCCCGAAATGAAGGCCGCCGCCGAGGCCCGCTTCGCCGCCGCCCGGGCGGCCGGCCACGAACTCCTCGTGGAACGCTTCCTGTACCGCTGGACCCCGGAGCTCGGCCTGCCCGAGCGCCCCGGACGCCTGCGCTTCCGTCCCGAGCCGGACGACGCGGTCTTCCTCGACGCGCTGCGCCGCATCGACTCCGTCACCCTCGACGCCCACTCCCTGCGCGCCATCGAAGAGGGGGGCCTGGACCAGGCCGCACAGGAGGAGCTCGACTTCTTCCACTGGTGCCCGTCCCCACGGGAGTGGTGGCAGCTCGCGCACACCCCGGACGGCGACCTCGTCGGCATCCACATCCCGGCACACAACCCCTCCGGCCCGACCATCGGCTTCATCGGCGTCGTCCCGGAACAGCGCGGCCACGGCTACGCCTACGACCTCCTCGCCGAGTGCACCCACCATCTCGTCCGGCATGGCGCGGAGTTCATCACCGGAGCCACCGACCAGGGCAACTTCCCGATGGCCGCGAACTTCGCCAGGGCGGGATTCCCCGTCGTCAAGGAACGCATCAACTTCCAGGCGGTGGGCCAGGCGTAGCGAGCCGTAGCGCCGGAGGGGCCGGTTGACGACCGGCCGTAGCCGGCAGTCGGTCCGGTCCGACGCAGGTCCGGTCCGACTGTCAGTGCCGGGTGGCATGCTGGCCAGACAGTGTGATCGACAGCGGGCACGGGAGGCGGGCATGGGTTTCGACGGCGAGGTCTGGCGGGTGCGTGGCGGCGACGAGCCGGTGGGGGAGATCCGCATCGACGAGGCCGACTTCCCCTGGCTGTCGGGCCGTTTCACACCCGGCCCGGGATACGCCGCGGTCCGTGACCTGTTCGCCCGTGAACTCGCCCTGCTGGAGCGCGATCTCGACGAGAGCCGGGAGGAATGGGAGACGGCCTACGACGAGATCCGAAGACGCGTCTCACTGTCCTCACCGGACGGCCCCGTCGCCGAGTTCCTGCTGCACATCGACGGTGACCGGGCGTGGTTCCGGTGGAGCGAGGAGGCGTTCGAGGACTGATCGAGCGGTCGGTCTGCTGTCCGGGGAGCCGTGCCGCACCGCTTCCCGGAGCTGATCACGCCGACGCCGACGCGCCCGAGCACAACCTGGCGGGACGCCACACAACCCTCGCAGGGAGCCTGACGGCGAATCCGCCCTCAGGCGCCGCCGTCCAGCAGCTCTTCGGCCGCGGCCAGAATCTCGGTGACCCGCAGTGCGAACGCCGCGTCGCACGCGTGCGCCCGCCCGGTGCGGGAGGCGGCCAGCAGGGCGTCCCCGGCGCGGACCAGGGCGGACACCGCGCTCTCGGAGCTCTCCGGGAGGAGCGTCACCCCGGTCGCGCCCCGCAGCTCCACCGCGGCCCCCGCCGCAGCGGGCGGTGCCGTGAGGCTCAGCGCCAGTGTGCTCGACGCGCCGCCGATGTGCTCTACGACCAGATGGACGGTGTCGCCGGGACCGTGCGCGGCGGCCGTCACGCGCCGTGCGTCACCCAGGACCGGCAGCAGCACGGACAGCGCGTGCGGGCCCACGTCCCACAGCGCGCCCTTCTCCCGCCGCCACGGCGAGGCCGCGAACGGGCTGCCGTCACCGCTGAACACGGCGCCGAGCCACTGCGCCCGCCCGGTGAACCACCCCTCCGCGGCGGCCTGTTCGGCGATCCACGCCTCGGTCTCCGGCTGGAAACGGGTGGTGAAGAAGACGACCGAGGCCACACCGGCCGCCTCGACGGCCTCGACCACCGCCCGTCCCTCCTCCACCGTCAGCGCGAGCGGCTTGTCCAGCAGCAGATGCCGGCCCGCCCGAGCCGCCCGCACCGCCATCTCGGCCTGGACGGACGGCGGCAGGGCCACGGCTACGGCGTCCACGTCGGCGAGCAGCGCGTCCACATCGTCGTAGGCAGGCACGCCGTAGCTGTCCGCCAGCTCCTTGGCGGCGGCCGTACGCCGGCCCCACACGCCCGCGAAGTCCAGTTCCTCGTGCCGGCTCAGGGCGGGCGCGTAGGCCATCTGGGCCCATGGGCCGGTGCCGAGCAGTCCTATGCGCATGCCGAAGCCTCTCGCCGTGCCGAAATATCCGCGACCGATTGCGCTCGGTGTCCCGGCCGATACACCGCCGGCCGGGTCGACCGGGGTCGGTCCAGGGTGAGGGTGTCACACCTCCCGGCAGGCGGCGCAAGGTGATGGGCGGTCGATCTCGGTACGGGAGATTCAGCCTCCGTGCGGGATTTTCAGCCTCCGTGCGGGAGATTCAGCTTCCGTGCGGGGGATTCAGCGGTGCCATCGCTGAATGCGTTCTCCATCTTCTATTGGACCTGCCGCTGAGGGGCGGCCAGGCTGGTGGGAGTCCGGCGGCTGTGATCCCCCGTCCACCGCCGGACGTCAACGTCCTTGCGCGACAGGCGAAAGAGGTCACGAGCCCATGCACACCCGCCGCATCGGTGACGTCGAGGTCAGCGCGATCGGTCTGGGCGCCATGCCCATGTCGATCGAGGGGCGCCCGGACGAGGTGCGTTCCCTCACCACGATCCACGCCGCGCTCGACGCCGGCGTGACGCTCATCGACACCGCCGACGCCTACCACCGGGACGCGGACGAGGTCGGTCACAACGAGACCCTGATCGCCAAGGCCCTCGCCTCCCACGACCTCGGCAAGGACGTCCTGGTCGCCACCAAGGGCGGCCATCTGCGCCCCGGCGACGGAAGCTGGACCCTGGACGGCAGCCCCCGGCACCTCAAGGAGGCCTGCGAGGCGTCCCTGCGCCGGCTCGGCGTGGAGGCCATCGGGCTCTACCAGTTCCACCGGCCCGACCCGAGGGTGCCGTACGACGAGTCCGTCGGCGCCGTACGCGACCTGCTCGACGAGGGCAAGATCCGCATGGCCGGGATCTCCAACGCGAACCCCGACCAGATCCGGCAGGCGAATGACATCCTAGGCGGCCGCCTGGTCTCCGTGCAGAACCAGTTCTCCCCGGCGTTCCGCTCCAGTGAGCCGGAGTTGCGCCTGTGCGACCAGCTCGGCATCGCGTTCCTGCCCTGGAGCCCGCTCGGCGGCATCTCGCGGGCCCGTGAACTCGGCTCCGCATACGCCCCGTTCGCCCGCGTCGCCGAGATGCACGGGGTGAGTCCGCAGCGGGTGTGCCTGGCGTGGATGCTCGCCAAGTCGCCGGTCGTCGTGCCGATCCCGGGATCCAGCCGGCCGGAGACCGTCCTGGACTCCATCGCCGCGACCGACCTCGTGCTCAGCGCGGAGGAGATCGCGGAGCTGGACGCGGTCTGAAACTCTTTCGGGAATCCGCGTCCGACGGCGTGTGCAGGGCCGCCCGGATAGGCTGGGAAAGCGCTTGCTGTGCATCCGGCACCTGGGAAGGACAACGCCGATGGCGTCGTCGCACGAGAGACCGCTCGACCACCGCTACCGGGACGAACACCCCGTACGCACCCTCGCCTACCTGTTCCGTGCCGACCGCCACCGCCTCGCGGCGGCGGTCGGCGTCTTCACGGTCAAGCACAGCCCGGTCTGGCTGCTGCCGCTGATCACCGCGTCCATCATCGACACCGTCGTCGAGCACCGGCCGATCAGCGATCTCTGGCTCAGCACGGGCGTCATCATGCTCATCCTGCTGGTCAACTACCCGCTGCACGTGCTGTACGTCCGCCTGCTGTACGGCAGTGTCCGCCGGATGGGCACCGGCCTGCGCTCCGCGCTGTGCACCCGCATGCAGCAGCTCTCCATCGGCTACCACTCGCGGGTCAGCGCGGGCGTGCTGCAGGCCAAGGTGGTTCGGGACGTGGAGACCGTCGAGCAGATGGTGCAGCAGACCGCCGAGACGGGCCTCGGCGCGGGCACCGTGCTCATCGGCGGCCTCGTCATCATCGCCGTGCGCACCCCGGAGTTCGTGCCCGTCTTCCTCGTCGTCGTACCCGCCGCCGCCCTGGTCGTCGCCCGGCTGCGGGCGCGGCTGCGCACCCACAACGAGCACTTCCGCCACGAGGTCGAGACCCTGTCCTCCCGGGTGACGGAGATGACCCGCCTCATCCCGGTCACCCGCGCCCACGGCCTGGAGGGCAAGGCGCTGCGCCGCATGGACGGCACCCTGCACCGGCTGCTGACCTCCGGCATGCGCCTCGACCTGGTCAACGGGCGCTTCGGCTCACTGGCCTGGGTCGTGCTGAACGTCGTCGGCGTGCTGGTCCTCGCCGGCGCCGCGCTGATCTCGTACTACGACGTCTGGGGCGTCACCGCCGGCGACGTCGTCATGCTGAGCGCCTTCCTGACCACGCTCACCAACTCCACGACAACGCTGGCCGGGCTGGCCCCGGTCATCACCAAGGGCCTGGAGTCCGTCCGTTCCGTCGGTGAGGTCCTCCAGGCCCCCGAGCTGGAGGACAACGAGGGCAAGGCCGAAGTGGCCTCGCTGCGCGGCGCCGTGACCTTCGACGAAGTCGGGTACGCGTACGAGGACAGCGACCGCCCCGCCGTAAGGGACTTCAGCCTCTCCGTCGCACCGGGGGAGACCATCGCCCTCGTCGGCGCGTCCGGCGCGGGCAAGTCCACCGTGCTGAACCTCGTGATCGGCTTCATCCGCCCCACCTCGGGCCGCCTGCTGCTCGACGGCACGGACATGCAGACCCTCGATCTGCGCACGTACCGCCGCTTCCTGTCGGTCGTGCCGCAGGAGTCGATCCTCTTCGACGGCACCGTCCGCGAGAACGTCGCCTACGGCATGGACGACGCCGACGAGGAGACGGTCCGGGCGGCGCTGCGCGACGCCAACGCGCTGGAGTTCGTCGACCGGCTGCCGCAGGGCCTGGACACCCTGGTCGGCGAGCGCGGGGCACGGCTGTCCGGCGGGCAGCGGCAGCGTCTGGCCATCGCGCGGGCCCTGATCCGGGACCCGAGGGTGCTGGTCCTCGACGAGGCGACCTCGGCCCTGGACACCCGGTCGGAGGCGCTCGTCCAGCAGGCCCTCGCCCGGCTCCTGCACGGCCGTACCACGTTCGTGGTGGCTCACCGGCTGTCCACCGTGCGGGGCGCGGACCGGATCGTGGTGCTGGCGGACGGCCGGATCCAGGAGATCGGCACCCACGAGGAACTCCTGCGCCGGAACGGGGCGTACGCGGCCCTGCACAGCGGACAGGTCGCCTGACGGGACGTTCCGGTACCGGCAGCTCGAACAGCGCCGACAGGTCGACGGTGTCGCCGGTGACCTCCCCCGGCCTTGACCACAGTGACCGACGTCGCAAGTCGTGATCGCTTCGAAATCGCCAAATCCGGGCCGGAAGTCGTCTGGACCACACCGGAGTCTTGAACGCACCTGTCCAATTCTGCTTGGGTGGCGGACCGATGGCCGTCGTCCGGCGGCCCACTAGGGGGAATGGTTTCTGTGCTGGGCCGGCCATGGGGGCATGAACACGCCGCGCGACCGTACCGGGGGCTGACCCGGGTCCACGGGTCGTCCGTCCGCCTACCGTCCCGCCGCTGAGCAGCCGGGCGATCATCCCGGCCGCACATCACACACACCCTTCATGCAGACCAGAGGAAGGTGCATGAGGTACTTCCGTCTGCTCGTTCTGGGCAACGGCATCTCGGCGTACGGCAGTTACCTGAACATGGTGGCGCTGAACGTGTTCGTCTACGACGCCACCGGCAGCGCGCTGGCCGCCGGCCTCTTCATGGCCGTACGCCTCGCGACCAATGTCGTGTCGGGCTGGGTGAGCGGCCGTCTCGTCTCGGCGTACGACCGCAAGCGCCTCATGGTCGGCGCCGACCTCGGCCAGGCGGCGGCCCTGTTGACGCTGCTGCTCGCCCCGGACGGCGCGCGCACCGGACTGCTGTACGCCCTCGCCGTGGTCACGGGCGGCTGCTCGACGCTCTCCCAGGTGGCCCTGCGCAGCAGCATCCCGGAGATCGTCGGCGCCGAGCACCGCGTCCGGGCCAACGGGCTCCTGGTGACCGGGCGTTCGCTCGCCATGATCGCCGGGTTCGCCTCATCGGGACTGGTGGTCGCGGAACTCGGCTACTCCGCGGCGTTCGCGCTGGACGCCGCGACCTTCCTGGTCTCCGCGACCGTGCTGTTCCTGCTGCCCGTACGCACCAGGGCGGCCGAGGCGGACGGCGCGGGCGGTGGGGCCGGTGGGTCCTCCGCTGCCGCGCGTTTCACGGCCCGCATGCTGCTGGGCACGGCCCCGGTGCTGATGGCGATGATCGCCGTCCGGGCGGTGGACGGGCTGGGCTCCTCGTCCCACAACGTCGCCCTGCCCATCTACTCCAGCGGTCTGGATCCGGACCATCCGGCGACGTTCATCAGCCAGTTCTGGGCCACCTGGGCGATCGGCAACATCGTCGCCCAGCAGGTGATCGGCAAGGTCACCAAGAAGACCGGGCGGACCCCGGGGGAGCGGGCGTTCGCGCTGGGCGCGTGCGTCATGTCTGCCGGGTTCATCCTGGTCTTCAGCGGACTGCCGACCGTGCCCGCCATCTTGGCCGCGCTCGTCGCCGGAGCCGCCGACGGATTCACCGAGATCGTCTACGTGTCCAGGCTGCAGACCGCACCCGACGACCAGCGGGGCCGCCTCTTCGGGCTCTCCGCCTCGGCCGAGAACACCGGCTTCGGGCTCGGCATGCTGGTCAGCGGCGCCCTCCTGGAGGCCTTCTCACCGCTGCAGGTCGTGGCCGCCTTCCACGGCCTCGCCATCGCTCTGTGCCTCGCCCTGCTCCTGCTGCTGGTCAGGAGAGGCCGAACGACCAGGCGGCGCGCGGCGGAACCGGTCGGCGGGGACAGACCGACGGTGACGGAGGGACGCGGCTGATGAGCACGAGCGAACCGGCCCCGTGGGCGGCCCTCGATCCGGATCCGCGCATGGCCGTCATCGGCATGGCCTTCCGGCTGCCCGGCGCCGACACGCCCGAGGAGTTCTGGCGCGTCATCCGGGACGGCACGGACTGCGTCACGCGGTTCACTCAGGAGGAACTGGCGGCGGCCGGTGTCCCCGCCGAGGAATACCGGGCACCGGACTTCGTCGGCGCCTCCGGTGTGCTGCACGACATCGCGGGTTTCGACGCGCAGCATTTCGCGATGAGCGCCCGCGAGGCCCGCCTCACCGACCCCCAGCACCGCATGTTCCTGGAGTGCGCCCAGCACGCACTGGAGAACGCCGGCTACCCGGACGAGCGGGACGGCACCCGCGTCGGCGTCTACGCCAGCACCGGATACCACCTCTACACCCTGCGGAACTACCTTCTTAACAACGTCCTGCCCAGCCAGGCCGCCACCGACTGGATGGCCGGCATGCAGATGACCGTCGGCAACTACACCGACTTCACGGCCACCCGCGTCGCCCACCGGCTGGGCCTCACCGGACCCGCCGTCAACATCCAGACAGCCTGCTCCAGTTCCCTGGTCGGTGTGCAGTCGGCCGCGCAGTCGCTGCTCATGGGCGACTGCGACATCGCCCTCGTCGGCGCCACCGCCGTCCATGTCCCGCAGATCCTGGGCTATCGCTACGTCAAGGGCTCGATCCTCTCCAAGTCCGGCCGCCTGCGGCCCTTCGACGCCGCCGCAGACGGCACCGTGGGAGGCACGGGTGTCCTGGCCGTCGTACTGAAGCGGCTGTCCCGGGCCGTCGCCGACGGCGACAAGATCCACGGCGTCATACGCGGCTGGGGCATCAGCAACGACGGCGCCGACAAGACGACGTTCACCGCGCCGAGCGCACAGGGCCAGCGAGTGGCCATCCGCCAGGCCTTACGACGGGCCGGCGTCGGCGCGGACACCATCGGCTACCTGGAGACCCACGGCACCGGCACGCTCAAGGGCGACCCGATCGAGTTCGACGGCGCGGCCGGGGCCTACCGCGAGGACACCGACCGCAAGGGCACGTGTGCCCTCGGCTCGACCAAGGCCAACATCGGCCACCTCGACGTGGCCTCAGGACTGGCCGGCCTCGTCAAGACCCTGCTGGTCCTGCGGCACGGCGTCATCCCGCCGATGGCGAACTTCAGTGAGCCCAACCCGCGCATCGACCTCGACAACAGCCCCTTCTACATCCCCCGGACCGCCAGGCCCTGGCCCGACGGTGACGTGCCGCGCCGCGCGGGCCTGACCTCGCTCGGCGTCGGCGGCACCAACGTCCATCTGATCCTGGAACAGGCCCCCGAACCGGCGCCCCGGACCGACGCCGTCTGCCCGCCGGACGTCCTGCTGGTCTCCGGAAGCACCCCGCAGGCCCTCGCGGACAACGCCCGCGCCCTGAGCGACCGGCTGCGGCAGTCGCCCGAACCGCACATGGCGGACCTCGTCACCACCGCAGCCCTCGGCCGGGCCCACCGCCGTCATCGGCTCGCGGTCCGCGGCTCCACCCCGAAGGCCCTCGCCGACGCCCTCGACTCCTGGGCCGCCGGCACGGCAGGAGCGACGCCGACCATGGGGACGGCACTCCAGGACGGACCCGCGCGCGTGGCGTTCCAGTTCACCGGGCAGGGCAGCCAGTACCCGGCAATGGCCGCCGACCTTCACCGGCGCTTCCCCGTCGTACGCGAGGTGCTCGACGCCTGCGAGGACCACCACCGCGACCTCACCGGCGATCCGCTGCTGACACACGAGGCAGCCGGGGAGGGGCCACCGCAGGACACCGACACCGCGCAACCCGCGCTCTTCGCCCTCCAGTGCGCGCTCGTCCGGCTGTGGCGTGAGACCGGCATCGAACCGCACGCCGTCACCGGACACAGCGTCGGAGAGTACGCCGCCCTGTACGCGGCCGGAGCCCTGTTGCTCGACGACGGTCTGCGCCTGACCACCGCACGCGGCCGGCTGATGCGGCAGCGCTGCGAGCCGGGCGCGATGGTCGCGGTACCCCTCGACCACGAGGCCGCCCGCGCCCTGGCCGCCGGGATTCCCGGCCTGGAGCATGCCGTCACCAACGGTGAGCGAGCGCAGGTGCTCGCCGGGCCGGTGGCGGCGGTGGACCGGGCCTGCGCCCTGCTGGACGAGCGTGGCACACCGGGTCACCGGCTGCCCGTGACCCGCGCCTTCCACACCGCCTTGATGGAACCGATGCTGGAGGAGTACCGCAAGCTTCTCGACGACGTGCTCTTGCGGCCCGTACGGGTTCCGTTCGTCAGCGCACTGGACGGTGCGACCCGCCCGCCCGGCTGGATCCCGGACGCCGACCACCTCGTACGGCACACCCGCGAGCCCGTCCGCTTCGACGCGGCGCTGCGCGGCATCGGCGCACAGCGGCCCGGCGTACTGCTGGAGATCGGGCCGCACACCACCCTCAGCAACCTCGCCCGCCGCGCGCTGCCCGAGGTGCGGTCGCTGCCCTCGCTGCGGCGCGGCACCGGGCTCGACGCCCTCTGGGGCGCTGCCGCCGGCCTGCACTGCGCGGGCGCGGACGTCGACTGGCGAGTGCTGCTGGCCGGCGCCGGGGGCCGGCGGATCCCGCTGCCCGGCTACCGATTCCAGCACAAGGACCACTGGACCGGGCCGGAGTTGACGGCCCCGAGCACGGGAACACCAGCGAGAGAGGAAGCGGAAGTGGTACAGCAAGAGGCAGTGGTCGGGCCCGTCCTCCACAGCATCGTCGAGGCGACCGCCCGGCACCTCGGTGAGGATCCGTCGGCGATCGTCGGCGACGCGTCCTTCTTCGACCTCGGCGCCGACTCGCTGCAGATGATCAGTGTGCTCCGGGAGCTGGAGCAGGAGCACCAGGTCAAGGTGACGATGCGCCAGCTGTTCGAGGAGACCGGTACGCCGCGCCGGCTCGCGGAGTTCATCGTCGCCCGCATGCCGGGGTCGCCCCCGCAGGACGTCCCGCAGCCGGGCTTCGCGACGCAGCCCGAGCCCACGGTCCCCGCACCGGCTCCCGGGCGGCCCGCAGTCGCCTCCGCTCCGGAGCCCGTGGCCGCGGTACCTGCTCCCGCGCCTGCGGCCGCGGTACCTGCTCCCGCGCCTGCGGCCGCCGTACCCGCTCGCGAGCCCCTGGCCGCCGCACCCGCTCCCGACTACGCCACCCGCGAAGAGCTGGAGGATCTCGCCCACAAGCTCCAGCAGATATCCCGGATACAGCTGCAGATGATGTCCCAGCTCTCCGAACTGCTCGCCCTCCAGACCACCGCCGCGGCGGACCGTCTCAACGGCAAGGCGGCCCAGTGACCGGGCTGAACGGCATATCCGCCGCACTGGACCAGGACCTCGCGGCGATGACCGAGCTCTCGCAGCGCATCGCCGAGCAGCTGCGGACGGGCGCCGCCACCCCCGCCCCGGACCGGAGGTCCCCGGAACCGGCGCGCGTCCACGGCCCCCGGGTCACGGTCGCGAAGAGCTCCGGAATGGTGCGGGACGGCTCCCCGCACACCCAGCAGGACCACCTGGACGACCTCGTACGCCGCTACACCGCCAAGACGCCGACCTCCAAGCGGATCGCCCAGCGCTACCGCCGTGTCCTGGCCGACAGCCGTGCCGTCGTCGGCTTCCGCAGCGGCACGAAGGAGATGCTGTACCCGATAGCGGGCCACCGGGCGAGCGGGGCACGACTGCAGGACGTCGACGGCCACGAGTACGTCGACATCACGATGGGTTTCGGTGTCCTTCTCTTCGGCCACGAACCGGACTTCGTCACCGAGGCCGTCCGCGAACACCTCTCCCGCGGCATCCAGCTCGGCCCGCGCACCATCGAGACCGGTGAGGCGGCCGAACTCCTCGCCGAACTGACCGGCCTGGAGCGGGTGGCCTTCGCCAACTCCGGCACCGAGGCCAACTCGGCGGCCATCCGCCTCGCCCGCGCCGCCACCGGCCGTGACAAGATCGTCACCTTCCGGGGCGCCTACCACGGCCACGCCGACAACGTCCTCGGCCGCACCTCGGGCAGCGGCGCCGACCAGCTCACCGTGCCCGTCTCCCGGGGCATCCCGCAGGCCGCCGTCTCCGATCTGCTGGTTCTGGAGTACGGCAGTGACACGGCCTTGGAGACCATCGCCCGGCACGCCGACGACATCGCCGCGATTGTCGTGGAGCCGGTGCAGAGCAGGCATCCGTCGCTCCAACCCGTCGAGTTCGTCCGGAAGTTGCGGGACCTGACCCGCCGTCACGGCATCGTGCTGCTCTTCGACGAGATGCTGACCGGATTCCGCCCGGCCCTGCGCGGCGCGCAGGAGCTGTACGGCGTCACCCCGGACCTCGCCACCTACGGCAAGCTGCTCGGCGGCGGCTTCCCCATCGGAGCCATCGCGGGCCGCGCCGACATCATGGACGGCGTCGACGGCGGCTTCTGGTCGTACGGCGACGACAGCTACCCGCCCGCCGACACCACCTTCTTCGGCGGTACGTACATCCAGCACCCGGTGTCGATGGTCGCCGCACGCGCCGTACTGACCCACCTCAAGGAGCACAGCCCCCGTTTGCAGGAGCGGCTCAACGCGCGCACCGCCGAACTGGCCGCGACGCTGAACGACTTCTTCGAGGACGAGGAGTACCCGCTGCGGATGAGCCACTTCGGCTCCCAGTTCCGCTTCGAGCACCGCGCCGACATGGAACTGCTGTACCACCACCTGATGCTGCGCGGCGTGCACGTCTGGGAGTGGCGCAACTTCTTCCTGTCCACCGCCCACTCGGACGGCGACCTCGAGTTCGTGGCCGACGCCGTACGGGACTCGCTGCGCGAGCTGCGGTCGGCGGGGTTCTTCCCGGGCGGGCGGGCCGTGGCACCGAAGGCCGCGCCACCGAAGCCACAGCCGAAGCCGGAGCCGGCACCGGTCGTGCCCGCGACCCCGCCTGCTTCCCCGCCTGCGCCCGCCCCGGTGGCCGCCATGGCCTGGAACTCCGCAGCCGTGACCGGCTCGCGCACGGCACCCGCGCACCGGTCCGCACCGCGCACCCCCGACTTCAGCGTCTACTTCTTCGGTGACTACCCGCAGGACGCCTCGGCACCGAGGCAAGGACAGTACGAACTGCTCATGGACGTCGCCCGGTTCGCCGACCGGCACGGCTTCCATGCGCTGTGGATGCCCGAGCGCCACTTCCACTCCTTCGGCGGGCTCTTCCCGAACCCGGCGGTGCTCGCGGCCGCGCTGTCCCGTGAGACCGAGCGGATCCGGCTCAACGCGGGCTCCGTCGTCCTGCCGCTCCACGACCCGATCCGGGTCGCCGAGGAGTGGTCGATGGTCGACAACCTCTCCGGCGGGCGCGTCGGCATCGGCGTAGCCAGCGGCTGGAGCGCCAAGGACTTCGCCTTCTTCCCCGACCGTTTCGGCAGGCACAAGGAGCTGATGTACGAGCAGCTGGAGGAGGTACGAAGGCTCTGGCGCGGCGACGCGGTGCGCCGGACCACCGGCGACGGCGAGGCCGAGCTGCGGCTCTTCCCGCGGCCGGTGCAGGACGCTCCGCCCCTGTACACCGCGGTGGTCGGCAATCCGGCCTCGTACGAACTCGCCGCCCGCCACGACCTGGGCATCGTCACCAACCTCATGACCCAGACCGTCGAACAGCTCCGGGACAACATCGCCCGGTACCGCAGGACCCGGGCCCAGCAGGGCCTGGACCCGGACGCCGGGCGGGTGGCCGTTCTGCTGCACACCTACCTCGCCGACGACCACGACACCGCGCGGATAGAGGCGTACGAACCCCTGTCCCGCTACATGCGCGCGTCCCTGTCCGTGTTCAGCGGCGTCACCAACAGCCTCGGTCACCACATCGACCTGGCCGCGCTGAGCGAGGACGACCTGGAGGCGGTGTTCCGCCGCGCCTACGGCCGCTACTGCGACCAGCGCGCCCTGATCGGCACGGTGGACAGCGTCCGTCCGGTGGTGGACGCGGTGACCGAGGCCGGTGCCGACGAGATCGTGGCGCTGGTCGACTTCGGCCTCGCCCCGGACGACCTGCGCGCGGGCCTCCCACGCCTGGACGCCCTGCGCCGCCACCACGGCGGGGGGCGCGCTGCTGCGTCGCGCCCCGCCGAACCCGCGAGGGCCGAACCGGCGCCGACCGAACCGGCGAGGGCCGAACCGGCGCGGGCCGAAACCGCCCGGACCGAAGCCGAACCCACCGACGCGCCTTTGTCGCCCGGCCAGGAACGGATCTGGTTCCTCGAGCGCCTCCTTCCGGGACGCACCGCCTACAACGAGGTCAAGGCGATCCGCCTGGACGGCCCCCTCGACGTACCGGCTCTGCACGCGGCACTGCGCGGTCTCGTCGCCCGTCACGAGGGGCTGCGTACCGTCCTCCGCGACACCGGAGGCGAGCCCCGCCAGGTGGTACGGGTATCGACCGAGCCGGACTTCGAGGTCGTGGACCGTCCGCTTCGGGACGTCCTGGCCGCCGAGAGCGCCCGCCGCTTCGACCTGGCGAACGGCCCCCTCTTCGTCGCCCGGCTGGTCAGGCTCGGCGAGGCCGAGCACGTGCTCGTCCTCTCCCTTCACCACATCGTGGTCGACGCGGCCTCCGCCACCGTCCTCGCCCGCGACCTGTCCGCCCTCTACCGCAGCGCACACGACGGCACCGCCCCCGACCTCCCCGAGCTCACCTGGAGCTACGCCGACCACGCCAGGGAACAGGCGGCGTCCGCGAACGGCCCCGAGGCCGACGAGGACCTGTCCTACTGGCGCCGCATCCTCGGCGGTGACCTGCCCGTCCTCGCCCTGCCCACCGACCGGCCGCGGCCCACGACGATGACCTCCAACGGCCGGGCCGTCTTCCATACCCTCGACCCGGAACTCTCCCGAAGCCTGCGGGAGTTGAGCCGCGCCCGCCGCAGCACCCTGTTCATGACGCTGCTCGCCGGGTACGCGGCGATGCTGCACCGGGTCACCGGACAGACGGACATCGTCGTCGGCACCCCGATCTCGGACCGGCCCGAACGGGCCGAGCACCTGCTCGGGTTCTTCGTGAACACGCTCGCACTGCGCCTCGACCTGTCCGGCGACCCCGCGTTCGGCACGCTGCTGGACCGGGTGCGCACGGTCGCCCTCGACGCGTACGACCACGCGCGTGTGCCCTTCGAGACGGTGGTGCGCGAGCTCGCCCCGCCCAGGGCGGTCGACCGCACACCGGTGTTCCAGGCGTTCGCCGAGTTCCAGCGCGCCGAGCCGTTCCGCTTCGACCTGCCCGGCATCGAGGCCACACCGCTGGACGCAGGCCCGGACAAGTCCCTGACGGACCTGACCGTCTACTTCACCGACCAGCCGCACGGCATCCGCTGCCATCTGGAGTACAACACCGACCTGTTCGACGAGGAGACGGTCGAGGGATTCTTCGCCACGTTCCGGGATCTGCTCGCGGCGGCGGTCGACACACCCGAGGCACCGCTGTCGCGGCTCGCTCCGGCAGCCGTCGACGGGGAGCCCGTACCGTCGTCCTGGCGACACGGTCCCGCCCGCCCGCTCGCGGCCACCACCGTCCACGAACTCGTCGCACGGCAGGCCGAGACCCTCCCCGACCGCACGGCCGTGATCAGCGCCGACAGCACCCTGACCTACCGCGAACTGGACGACCGCGCCGAGCAGTTGGCCGCCGCCCTGCGGGCCCAGCCCCCGACGGGCACACGCGAGGTGGCCCTGTGGCTGCCCCGCTCCGCCGACCTGGTCGTCGCCATGCTCGCCGTGCTCAAGGCGGGCCTCGCCTATGTGCCGCTCGATCCGTCCCTCGGCCGGCCACGTGCCGAGCAGGTCATCGCCGAGTGCGGGGCCCGGATCGTGGTGTCGCCGCGCGACGAGGCGGCCGCGCTGAGGCTGCCCGCGGGCGTGAGCGTCGTACCGCCGGACGCGACCGCACCCCGTGCGCCGCGTACGACGACCGACCCCCGGTCCGCGTGCTGCGTCCTCTACACCTCGGGCAGCACGGGCACCCCCAAGGGCGTCGTGGTGCCCCACCAGGCTGTCGTCGACCTGTGCGAATGGCAGCACCGCCGCTTCGCTTTCACGCCGGCCGACCGCAGCGCCGTCGTGTGCAGCCAGAGTTTCGACGCCTCGCTCCTGGAGATCTGGCCGGCGCTGATCGCGGGAGCGTCGGTGACCATCGCCGGCGAGGATCTGCGCCGGGATCCGCTCGCCCTGGCCCGGTGGTACGGCGAGCAGGGCGTCACCTTCTCCATCCTCCCCACCGCCCTGGGCGAGCAGCTGCTGCGGCTGCCCGCCGCCGACCAGCCGCCGCTGCGCCACCTGCTGCTCGGCGGAGACGTGCTGCGCACCCGCCCGCGGCCCGAGGCGCCGTACGAGACGGTGAACGTGTACGGCCCCACCGAGGTCACCGTGCTGTGCACCACGGAAACCGTCGCCCCGCAGGAGCAGGACCCCGCCCGCCCGATCGCCGTCGGCCGTCCGGTCGACAACGTACGGCTCAGTGTGCTCGACGCGTCCGGCGGCCCGGTGCCTGTCGGCACGGTCGGGGAGTTGTACGTCGGCGGACCGGGCGTGGCCCTCGGCTATCTGCACCGCCCGGGACTGACCGAGGAGCGCTTCCTGCCGGACCCGGACGGCGGTCCCGACGCTCGCAGGTACCGCACGGGCGACCTCGTCCGCTGGACGGTCGACGGAAAGCTGGAGTTCTGCGGCCGGGCCGACGACCAGGTGAAGATCCGTGGCTTCCGGGTCGAGCCGGAGGAGGTCTCCCACGTGCTCAACGCCCTGGACGGGGTGCGTGAGGCGGCCGTGCTGGCCCGCCGCAACGATCGGGGAGAGGCCTACCTCGCGGCGTACGCCGTGCCCGCCGACCCGATCGGAGCGGCGGCCGACGACCGGCAGGCCTTCGCCGACCTCCTCGCCGAGGACCTGGCGTCCCGCCTGCCGGAGTACCTCGTGCCGCGCGCCTGGCGGATCCTGCCCGCCCTGCCCCTGTCCGGCAACGGCAAGCTGGACCGGTCCGCCCTGCCGGCACCCGACCTGGTCACCACGGCACCGAACCGAACGCCGTCCGGCGTCGGCGGGGAACCGGCGGGCGGTCACCGCACCGACGTCGAGCGGCGGGTACGGGAGCTGTGGGCGGACGAGTTCGGCGTCGACGCCGGCGGCATCGCGGCGGACGCCTCGTTCTTCGACCTGGGCGGCCACTCCATCACCGCGATGCGCCTGGTCAACCGGGTCCGCGAGGAGTTCGGCACCGACTACCCGATGCTGCGCTTCTACGAGGAGCCGAGACTGCGCGCCATGACGGACCGGCTCGCCCAGCCGACGGGCGAGACGGCGGGCGGTCCGCGGGCAGGCGAGGTCGGCACGGTGGAACGCAGGGCACCCGCCACCGCGCAACAGGCCCGCTTCGCCACGGTGCACGCCGACCATCTCCTCCCGCAGGTCTTCAACGTCGCCCTGCGGATCACCCTCTCCGGAGACCTGGACGTGGCAGCCCTGCACACCGCCTTCACCCGGCTCGTCGAGCGCCACGAGGGACTGCGCACCCGCCTCGCCCGCAGCGGGGACGGCTGGGAGCAGCAGGTCCTGCGGGCCGGACCCGTGGAGCTGCCGGTCGAGGACCTCTCCGCGCGGCCGGAGCGGGAGCGGCAGGCCGCCCTGGAACGGGTCAGTGCCGACGCCGCCGAGACACCGCTCGATCCCACCGACCGGACCCCGATGGAGGTCCGCCTCGTACGCACCGGCGACAGCTCCTGGGTGCTGCTCCTCGTCCTGCACCACTCGGCGTGCGACGGCTGGTCCGTCAGCCTGCTGTTGCGGGAACTGGCCGTGCTCTACGGCTCCGCCGTGACGGGCGAACCGCACCCCCTGCCGCCCGTGCGGTGCCAGCCCGCCGCGTACGCGCGATGGCAACAGGAGCAGACCGACGAGGCCGCCGACGAACGGAAGCTGCGGTTCTGGGTGCGGGAACTCGACGGAGTGCCGTTCACCGTCGACCTGCCCCTGGACCGGCCCCGCCCGCAGCGGCCCAGCGGCCGGGGCGGCGCCGTGATGTTCACCGTGCCGGCCGAACTGCGGTCCGGCGTCGAGCGCCTGGCCCGGCGGCGGGGCACGACACCGTTCGTGGTCACGGCGGCCGCGCTGGGACGAATGCTCGCGCGCAAGGCCGGGCAACGCGACGTCGTGTTCAACATCTCCTACGCCAACCGGGAGCGCCGCGCGTTCGAGTCCCTGCTGGCCTGCACGATCACCGGCTTCGCGCTGCCCGTGCGGGACGGTGCCGACGGGTCCTTCGCCGACCTGACGGACCGGGTCGCCCGTACGGCCGTGGAGTGCATGGACCAGGCCATGCCGGTGCGCCGGATCGCCCCCGCGCTGAAGGAGCTCAAGGGCGTCGAGGTGCCGGACCGGCTGGACGTGGGCTTCGCGTACCAGAGCTCACTGAACGCCGAGATCGAACTGCCCGGGATCACCACGGCGGTCGAGGATCTCGCCCCCGCCGCGTCCCGCACGGAGCTCACCTTCGGGCTGGTCCCGGCCGGGGACGAACTCAAGGGCTTCGTGGAGTACTCGGCCGACCTGTGGGACCGGGGCACCATCGAGGGCTGGACCCGCGACTACGTCGCCCTCCTGCGTGAGGAGGTAGACCGGGCCGTCGAGGGCTGACCGCGCCCGCGACACCGCCCCGCAGGCTGCCGGCGCACCTCGGGGCGGTGTCGCCGACGTTCACGCGGCGCTGCTGCTGCGCGGCATCCCGTGCCGGCACGTCACATCGTGCTCGTTGCCGAGGCTCGTCCACCAGCGCTCGCAGCACGCCGAGTCGAGCTCCGCCCTGACGATCGCCTCGGCGGCGTCGCCCTCACGCCCGGCCCGCGCGACCATCTCCAGCAGCCACCGCCGCTGTTCGCCGATCACGGTCTCCCGTACGACGGCGATGAGCGGCACCAGACCGGCGGCCGCGAACAGGCACGCGGCCCACACGGGGCCGTACCGGATTTCCAGGACCGAGGTCCAGACGAGCCCCGCGCTCGTGGCGGCGTAGAGGACACAGAGGAGGCGGCTGGAGCAGTTCATGGGCGTACACCGTCCTTGCGGAGGATAAATACACCTTGTCCAACTGCTGACCGCCCGCGTGGACTCGGGTGATTTTTCCCACCGTGACCGAACAGTGTGGTCCATCGGTAATGCCTAGGACCTGTCCGGCGGCGCGGTCGCTATACGCGGACCGCGCGCTTCCCCTGGAACGCGGAGCGGTAGGCGTGCGGGGTCGTGCCGACCACCCGGCGGAAGCGGTCGCGGAACGCCGTGGGTGAGCCGAACCCCGCCTGCCGCGCGATCCGTTCGACCGGGTGATCGCTGTTCTCCAGCAGATACTGGGCCCGCCGCACCCGTGCTCGCAGCAGCCACTGCAGCGCAGTGGTGCCGGTCTGCTCACGGAACCGGCGGCTGAGGGTGCGCTCGCTCATACCCGAGCGCTCCGCCAGCTGCGCCAGCGTGACCTCCTGGGCCAGATTGTCCTCGATCCACTCCAGGAGGGGTTCGAGCGCCGAGCCGCGCGGTACCGGCGGATGCTCGTGCACGATGAACTGTGCCTGCCCGCCCTCCCGTTCCAGCGGTACGACGGACATGCGCGCGGTGTGCGCGGCGACCGCCGAGCCCAGATCGCGCCGGATCATGTGCAGGCACATGTCGAGTCCCGCGGCCGCTCCGGCCGAGGTGAGGATCTGCCCGTTGTCGACGTACAGCACGTCCGGCTCGACCTCGATGTCCGGGAACCGCCGGGCCAGTTCGTCGGTGGCCATCCAGTGGGTGGTGGCGCGCAGCCCGTCCAGCAGTCCCGCCTCGGCGAGGACGAAGGCGCCCACGCACACCGACGCGATACGTGTGCCGGCCTGCGCCGCCTGCCGCAGGGCCGCCACGACGTCGGGGGAGGGCGGCCCGGTGTCGTCGCAGCCGGGCACGATGATCGTGTCCGCGTCGGCCAGTCCGTCGAGCCCCCGGTCGATGCGCAGCGCGAAGCCCTCCGTGGGCACCTCCGGCGACTCGGCGCACAGCCGGACCCGGTAGGGGCGGCGCCCGTCCGGCAGTCGCGTCCAGCCGAACATCTGGAACGGCGTCGCCATGTCGAACGGCACCACGTTGTCGAGAACCAGGATCGCCACGGTGTGCATGAACGCCACCCTAGGCGGATTCTCGCCAGGAACAGAAGCCCAGGTCACCGGGGACGGCCGGGGTAAGGCGCCGGACACGGGGCTGGCGAGAACCCGTTGGAAGCTGTCAATTCAGCCTCTGTGCGATCACCGGGAAGATCCCTAGCGTGGGCCGGGCCGCCCCGCGCGCGCCGACCCCGGGGCCCCGATTCCCGCACCGACACGGAGACCGACGCCACCCCATGACCAAGATCCTCCTCACCCTGCACGTCCTGGCCGCCATCGTCGCCGTCGGCCCCGTCACCGTCGCGGCCAGCATGTTCCCTCCGGCCGCGCGCCGCGTTCCGGCGACGGACGGAGCCGTGGCGGTGGGCACCGTCCAACTCCTGCACCGCATCTGCCGCGTCTACGCGGGCATCGGGGTGTCGGTCCCCGTCCTCGGCCTGGCCACCGCACTGGCGATGGGCGTCCTGGGCAGTGGCTGGCTCATCACGTCGATCGCCCTGACGGCGGCGGCCGCCGGAGTCCTGGTCGCGTTCGTCCTGCCCCGCCAGGAGGAACTCCTGGAGCAACTGACCGCCGACAAGCCCGTCGAGCACTCGGCCTCCGTTCAACTGGCCATGTTCACCGGCATCTTCAACGTGCTCTGGGCCACCGTCACCGTCCTGATGATCGTGCGGCCGGGCTCGACGACAGGGGCCTGACCCACCAGGGGCGCGGAGCAACGGCCCACAGTACTGGAGCCTTCCGAATCGTCGGACCCTCGCATCATCGGTGAGTTACTGTACGAACACGCTGCGTTGCCCACCGTCAGTCGAGGAGGAACTCCGTGACATCACCCTGCGACCCCCAGCACGCGCCCGCCGGCGATGTGGGCGCAGCGCTCATGATGGTCGACTCCCGGCTGAAGGCCATCTACGACGACAAGACGCAGCCCGACGCCGAACAACAGGCGCTGACCGACCAGTTCGCCGCATCCCTGGGCCCCGGCGGAGTCGATGACATGCTGGACGGCGCCTGCACGCTCATCTACATGTTCATGCAGTGGCTGCGGATGGCCTACGAGGAGCACGGCAAGGAAGTCATCGAGTGCGTCGTGCCCAACCTCGTGGCCACGATGCGGATGATGCCCAGGAGTATCCGCCCCGAGGCCATCCCCACCATGGCAGGGCTGCTTGTCGCCGCCGGCACGGGTCTGAGCCCCAGCCTGTGGCGCAAGCAGTACGGATACTGGACCAAGGACGAGATGAACCCCCTGGAAGCCACCGCCTTCCTGCTCGCGGAGCACATCAACCGGCTCACCGGCGACCGCGACTTCGCCACCCGCATGATCGGCGAAGCACTGTCCGGCGTGGACGAAGGCTGACAGGCGGCCGTCCGGCTCGATCAACCCTCAGTGGCGTCGCCCGTCAAGCACTCTGGCAGAATTCATACTTCAGTGTGCGTCGGCGCCTAGACTCGACAGCCGTGCCCAAATGCACACAGGGCCACGACAGGAAAGGCGCGTTGACGGGTGTTCCAGGATTGCCCCATCTACGACCGGCTCATCGCTGAGCGCGGCGACATCCCCACCCAGGTGCGTCGGGAGGCCGAACGCGTCAGCCGGGAAGTCGAGTTCGCCATGCAGCCGCTGCTGTCCGGCGGCACCGCACACGCTCCCGTACGACCGGCAGCCCCCGCCCCGACCTGGCAGCGCACCGCCCTGCCGCCGGGCCCTCAGCAGATCTGAGCCCGGGCTCTCGCATCAGACGACCTTCGCGCTCGCCCCGTTGACCCGCGCCTCCCGCCCGGCCGCGGGTCGGGCGAGCCACTCGGCGATGGTGCGGGCGATCGGCTGGCCGGTGTCCACCTCGACGAACCCGAACTGACCGGACTGGTTGCACTCCAGGAACCACCACGTCCCGTCGCCGTCCTCGACGAAGTCGAAGGCACCGTAGGCGAGTTCGGCGTCCCGCAGATAGGCGTGGACGGCCTCGGCGACGCGTGGCGCGACCTCGACGGGCTGCCACGGCGCCTTCGACTCGGCGAAACGGACGTCCACCTCGGCCTCGGCGCCGGTCGCCTTGCGGGCGGCCAGGAGCCGCTCGCCCACCGCGGTGAGACGTATGTCGGCCCGCTTGGCGACGCGCCGCTGCAGCAGCGTGGGTCCGAACGCGACGGCGGAGAAGTCCGCGTCCGGGGCAACCCTGCTGGTCGGCACCGCCCGGGGCGGATCCTGCGGATGCGCGCCGGACACCGGTTTGACCACCAGATCCGGAAACCGCGCGGCGAACTCACGGGCGGCCTGCGGGAACGTCGTGATCAAGGTGGCCGGAACGGGCAGTCCGCAGCGCTGGGCCAGACGCAACTGCCAGGGCTTGTACCGGGCCCGGCGAGCCGCGTCGGGATGGTTCATCCAGCGCGCGTCACTGCCGCGCAGCATGCCGTACAGCGCCTGTCCCGCCTCCTCCGCCAGCCAGGCGGACGGCGCGGCCGCCCGGGACGCCGGGGTCCCCGGCCTGCGCACCCAGACGGACCGCAGCCCGCCGATGCTCACCAGCCGTCCCGCGGCCGACAGATGCCCTCGGAAGGCACCGTGCACATACTCGCCCGACAGAGCGACCCCGCCGGTCAGATCGGCGGGATCGAGGCGGACCACCGGGACGCCGGACGCGTTCAGGTGCACGACCACCATGTCCGCCGTCACGTCCTCTTCGCTGGTCAGAATCAAGACGGTCATCGTCGCCGCCCTGTGTTCAGTCGTCGAAGTGGGTCTTCGACCCCGCGGTGGACGTCGTGGTCCCGAGCTCCCGCAGCAACGCGTGATCACCAGCGGCTATCCGCCCGTCACGGAGCACGTTCAACTGCAGTCCGGAGTCGTAGACGTACGGAGTGCTGACCTCCAACTCCGCTGCCGGCCGTGCATAGTTGAGCGCGAACGGTTGCATCGTCTCTCCCTTACAGGTGCTGCTCCGAACGAGCCTGGTCACCCGGCGCCGCCCCTCGGTCCGCCGGCGCCCTTTGGCATCCACTTACTTAAACGAATCGAACGCGTGGTTGGTTTCCTTACTTTCTGTAATCAACGGGGTCGGGCGCTCCGGCGTGGGGAGAGCGGCGCAGGGTACGCAGTGCCAGCAGGAGCACGCCGATGTCGTCCAGATACACCGGATCGGGCACCAGATCGGTCGGCAGCACGAAATAGAGCAGGGCACCCCAGAACACCCACCGCGGCCCCGTCGGCAGCCCGGCGCGGCGCAGAGTGCGCCGCGTTCGCACGAGCCGCACCAGCACCGCGACGGCCACGGCGAGCAGGACGGCCGCGAGAGCCACGGCGACGACGATCAGCGTGGTGGTCGACTCCACCGGACCCTCCTTCAGCCCTCGGTGCGCACCACACGCACTGCTGGTCGGATTCCCCCTCGAGGCGTGCGCATTGCATGACGGCGGTCACCCGGCGCACGTCTTCACCCGTCAGGAGGGAAGACGCACCATCGGCCCGGACACCTCCCTGGCCAGGCGTGCGGTCCGTCCAGCCACGCACCGGAGAGGACCCGCTCGACGCAGTACGCGGCCCGTACGAGCCCTGCGCAACCGCCGTACGCACCCACGCGCACGGACCGACCGCAGTCGGCTCCGTTGCTTCTCCCGCCCCCGCTAGCGGTCCGACGCCTCCGGCTGCTCCTCGGCGGCCCGGCGGGAGCGGGCCGAGCCCTTGAACCGCTCGAAGGTCCGGGTCAGCTGCTGGAGCGGGGACGCGGACGAGCCGGCGGGCGGCTGGGGCCGCGGTTCGGCCACGGCGTCGGCGGACTCCTTGTAGGCGGCCAGCGCCGCGTGCGCCTGCTCGGCGGCCTCCCGGTACAGGTCGCGGGACTTCGTCATCGCCTCCAGCGCCTCGGCGTACATCGCCACCAGCTTGCGCTCACGGGCGAGCTCCTCCTCGAGCGTCAGCAGCCGCCAGTCCTCCCGCAGGGCGGTGAGGGCGTCCTCCGCGCCGTCCGGCAACGGTCGCGACAGTGCGGCGAAACGCGTCACGGCGTGGATGAGCTCGGCCGGCTGCGAGCCGTCGAGGAAGACGCTGCGTACGGCGAAGTCGTCCACGTCGTAGTCCGACGGCGGCGGAGTCCCGGGCAGCACCACGGCGCCCCCGCGCGGCACCTGGACGCCGGCGTCGCGCAGCGCCCAGTTCACGACGCGCAGTTGGCTCGGCGCCGCCCGGTGTTCGACCACCCGGTGGCGCAGGCCCGGCGGCAGCATGCCGGCCAGCGGCACGCGGCCGCGCTCGTCCGTCGTCATGGCCTCGTGGACGACGACATGGATGCTCCAGCCGTCGCGCAGGGAGTCCCGCAGCACGCGCCGTACGTCCTTGTCGTCCGGGGGCAGCGGGTTGATGTCCCGCAGACGCAGGCCGGTGACCGCGTCCTGGTCCCAGGGCGTGTCCGGGTCCTGCGGCCAGAACATGGCGGCCGGCGACGGCCAGCGGGGGTCCCACGGGGCCTCCGCCTCCGCGGCCAGCACCCACTGCTGCCCGCTGCCGGAGTCGTGCTCGACGGTCAGCCGGGCCCGCACGGTCACCGACCCGGCGACCCGCCATCGGGCCTCGAAGATCCACTCCTGGGCGCCCTCGGACTCGGGCACCTCCAGAAAGTCGTCTATGTCCCCGCTGTCCTTCAGCTGCCGCAGGGTGAGCCGGAGGACATCCTGTGCGGCGGGTCCGGGGTGGCGGCCACGGGCCAACCACACCGAGGGCGGGATCGTGGGGCGGGCGCTGGGGGAGCTGGGCATGGGTCCATCTGTGGGCGGGGGTACGTGTTCGTACCAGTATCGTCGCCGCAGGTGTCTGTCCATCGCGCGGGGTCCGCACACGGGGTGTGCGGACGGCGCACAGCACGGCCGCCGTTCACTCGTGGCCCGCACCACGTCCGGTCATGACAATGGCCCGGTGGGCAGGACCCGCCCACCATCCGCATTGGGGCGGGTCCTGCTCACGCCTCGATGCCCGCTCAGCCGTGGTAGTTGATGTACCCGTTGCCGTCCGCGTCGTTCCCGCTCTTGGTGTAGGAGTGCGAGTCCGCCCCGGCCCCCGAGGGCTTGTACAGGTAGATCGAGTCCTTGTCGTTGTTCCACATGAAGTTGCAGTTGTCGCGGTAGACGACGTTGCCCGCGTCGGAGTCGGTGCCGTTGCCGCCCCGGAGTTTCACGTAGTCGCCGGGCTGCAGGTAGTGGTTGGCGGTGAAGGCGAAGCGGTTGCCCGCCTTGTCCTTCACGACGTAGCCCTTGAGGTTGACCGTGGTACCGGACGAGTAGTTCTTGATCGTCAGGTACTCCTCGTCCGTGTTGCCGGTCCGGCAGTTGTTGGAGTCGCTGCCGGGCGCGTCGTACTGGATGCCCTTGATCTTCAGTGCGGACGAGTACTCGGTGGCCTGGGCCGGCGCGGCGGACAGTGCGGCCAGTGCGCCGACGGTGGCGGCGGATATGGTGAATTGGCGTATGCGCATGGAGAAACATCCCCCCTGTGTGGAGCTTCTGTGAAGATCAGGAGTGTATACAGCCGATACGGCAGCTGTACCGACTTCACCGGAATGTGAGACGCGGGTGCGTCAGTGCGGGTACGCCCGAGGCGGCCGCTGGTGGGGGAGTTCGTCGCGGAACTCCTCGATGACCGAGCTGATCTGGCGCATGAGCGCGGTGTTCTCCAGCCGGTCGAGATAGAGGTTGCGGCGGGCGAGGGCGGGCGCGTCGACGCAGAAGTACAGGGCCATGAGCGGGTTGACGAACAGCTCGCTGTCCCTGGTGCGTTCGGTGAACCGTACGTCGCCGAAATCACCGCGTACGGCGGCGGCGACGGAACCCTGGACGATGCTCGGGTGGCCCGGTGTGCGCCGCTGGGCATGGTCGACCGCGTCGAGGTAGAGGCTCGCCTCGCGGCTGTCGCGCGGCAGCGAGAACGCGCCGAGGTAGCCGCCCTCGCGGTCCAGCGCGGCGAGGTTCTCCAGCACCAGGGAGTGGTTGACGCCGTGATAGGCGTCCACCCCGAAGCCGAGGCACGCCACCAGCCGCACCGGAACCTCGTCGAGCCCGGCCACGGCGGCCAGGCTGGCCATGTCCTCCTCGGGAGTGCCCAGCCCGTGTTCGTCGCCGCGCATCAGGATGTCGGTCCCGCCGTCCACCAGCACGACGGCGTCCACGCCGTTCAGGTGCTCCAGCAGCGCGCGATAGGCGTCCCTGAGCGGGCGGACGCCGGTGCGGGCGAACGCGTACACCGTGTCGGGCAGGTCCTGCGTGGCCAGCCACTGGGCGAGTGCGCGCTCGGGGAAGTAGTCGCCGCGGGCGGCGGTGTCCGGGCGTATCGCCGCGACGTCGTGGTCCACCCAAACGCCGAGGTCCAGTCCGTACAGGTCCGCGAAGGACAGGTTGGCCAGGTGGACCTCCTTGCCGGCCGCCCGCAGCGCGAGGGCCAGTGGCACACCGGCGTACACGTCGAAGCCGCCGCCCGCGCCGACGACGAGCACCCGCCGCGCCTCGCGCAGCCGGGTGAAGAAGGGAGGTTCGAGGAGTGAGAACACCGGGGGACGCTAACAGGCGGCGATCAACGGGGCACGTGAGAAAGCCGAGAGGGCCGGGGTGTGAACCCCCGGCCCTCTCGGTCGGTCCGCGCCGGCGGCTTACGCGCCGCTCTCCCGCAGCATGTCCTCACGCTCGACGATCTTCACGCGCTCACGGCCCTGCGGCTCGCCCAGCGCCTTCTCGGCGGCGTCGAGCTTGTACCAGCCCTCCCAGGTGGTGAAGCGGACCTCGCGCTCGGCGAGGAACGACTCCACGGCCTCCGGCTCCGGCGAAGCCGGCGTCTGCAGACGGCCGTTCGCGAAGTCGTCCAGCAGGTTCGACACGGTCTCGTTGGCGTCGCCCTTGGTGTGGCCGATCAGACCGACCGGGCCGCGGCGGATCCAGCCGGTGACGTACGTCGACTGCAGGTGCTCGCCGGACTCCTGGATGACCCGGCCGCCCTCGTCCGGGACCGTGCCCGACTCGATGTCCCAGGGCAGCTTGGGGAGTTTGTCGGAGAGGTAGCCGACGGCGCGGTAGATCGCCGTGACGTCCCAGTCCTTGAACTCGCCGGTGCCCTTGACGTTGCCGGTGCCGTCCAGTGCGGTGCGCTCGGTGCGCAGGCCGACGACCTTGCCGTCCTCGCCGAGGATCTCCGACGGCGACTCGAAGAAGTGCAGGAACAGCTTGTGCGGCCGGTTGCCGACGTCGCGGATCGCCCAGTTCTCCAGGGTCTTGGCGACCATGTCGGCCTGCTTGTTGCCGCGCCGGGTCTCGATCGAGCCCTCGTCGTAGTCGATGTCCTCGGGGTCGACGATGACCTCGATGTTGGGGGAGTGGTCCAGCTCCCGCAGCTCCATCGGCGAGAACTTCGCCTGCGCCGGGCCACGGCGGCCGAACACGTGGATCTCCAGCGCCTTGTTGGCCTTCAGACCCTCGTAGACGTTCGGCGGGATCTCCGTCGGCAGCAGCTCGTCCGCCGTCTTGGCGAGGATGCGGGCCACGTCCAGGGCGACGTTGCCGACGCCGAGCACGGCGACCTTCTCCGCCTGAAGCGGCCAGGTGCGCGGCACGTCCGGGTGGCCGTCGTACCAGGAGACGAAGTCGGCGGCGCCGTAGGAGCCGTCGAGGTCGATGCCGGGTATGCGCAGTTCGCGGTCGGCCATCGCGCCCGTCGAGAAGATCACGGCGTCGTAGAACGCGCGCAGGTCGTCCAGGCTGATGTCGTTGGGGTAGTCGACGTTGCCGAAGAGGCGGATCTGCGGCTTGTCGAGCACCTGGTGGAGGGCCGTGATGATGCCCTTGATGCGGGGGTGGTCGGGGGCCACTCCGTACCGGATCAGTCCGAACGGCGCCGGCATGCGCTCGAAGAGGTCGATGGACACACCGGGTTCGGCGGCCACGTCGGACTTGAGCAGGGCGTCGGCGGCGTAGATCCCGGCGGGGCCGGCTCCGACGATGGCTACCCGCAGGGGGCGGGGCATGATCAGGTTCCCTTCGAGCGGCGACAAAGCGATCTCGTCGGGAAGCCTAAACTAAGGCAAGCCTAAGTCGGTACACGGGTCCGATCTATGAGCTCATAAGGACACTTTATGAGCCGCGCAGGCTTGCCGGGCCACTCTCCCATGCCCGTGCGAGGCGGGTTCGGGCAGGTCCGGCGCCCGGCCTGTGCGGGGCGCCGGGTGCCGCTCAGTCGAGGTGGTAACTGTCCCCGTACACCTTCCAGTCGAGCGGTGTGTTCAGGTCGAGGTTGCCCTTGCGCAGGAACACCCGCTGGGCCGTGTCGACGCGGCTGGTGTCGCTGTGAGCCTCCTCCTGCTTCATCGCCCACACCCGCGCGTCCAGGAAGGCGTGCAGGTAGGTGACTTCGTCGCCGCCCTGCGCCGGAGGCCGGGCCCGGTTCAGGGCGCGCCTTCGGATGTTGCGGAAGCTGGTGGGGTCGGTGCCGTCGCCGTGCATGACGATGGCGTCGTAGTAGGCGAACTGGCCCAGCACCCGCAGCCCGTCCGTCTTGCCCTGCCGCACGGCCGGGTTGAAGTAGACCCGGTCGCGTTCGTGGTCCTGGGCCCGGCGGAACTCCTGGTCCTGCGCGGCCCGGGCCCAGTCGCGCGGGTAGTGCGGGTCGAGCCCGTCGTGCGAGTCGGTGCCGTTCACCCGGCGCAGCGCCGGCAGGTAGGCCGCGAGGATGTTGCCCGGGCGGCGGTCGGCGTACAACTCGACGAGGTCGAGCATGTCGCCCGTGCCGGAGCAGAAGCCGATGATGCCGGCGGTGTAGCCGCGGCCGTCGCCGATGTCCTCGATGTACTTGTACTGGGCCTTCCAGTCGAGCGAGGAGTTCTCCGCGCTCGACACCAGCTTCATGGCGATCTCCTTCTTCGCCGGGTCGTCGAGCCCCACCGCCGCGCGGAGTGCGGCGGCGCGGGTGGAGTCGATGAGGGGGACTGACGCCAGGGACGCGCCGATCAGCGCGAGGAGGGTGCGGCGTGAGGTGTGTGTGGAGTGCTTCACGGCGGCTCCAAATGGTGGTGGGGGGTGGGGAGTTGGCCGTAGGAACGCTGGCAGGACACTGATAGGAAGGTTTACTATCAGAAGCGGGTCGCGATGGACACCGGTGCGCCAAAGGTTCGTACCTATCTACGAACCGGCCCGGCTACGGCAGCGGCTGCTCCGCCCAGATGACCTTGCCCGACGGCAGGTACCGCGTCCCCCAGCGCTCGGCGAGCTGCGCGACCAGGAACAGGCCGCGCCCGCCCTCGTCCGTATTGGCCGCGTAACGCAGATGCGGCGAGGTGCTGCTGCTGTCGAAGACCTCGCAGATCAGCGTGCGGTCGCGCAGCATCCGTACGCGGATGGGGTCGCCGCCGTACCGGATCGCGTTGGTCACCAGCTCGCTGAGCATCAGCTCCGTGGTGAACGACAGCTCCTCCAGCCCCCACTCCTCCAGCGTCCGCGTCACCGACGAGCGCACCTGGGCGACGGCCGCAGGATCGGAAGGGACGTCCCACTCGGCGACCTGCGCGGGCCCGAGCGCCCGCGTGCGTGCCACGATCAGCGCGATGTCGTCGCCCGGCCGGGCCGGCAGCCGGTCCTCCAGCACTGCCCGGCAGGTCTCCTCCGGTGAACGGCCGGCCCGGGTCAGCGCGGCGCGCAGCAGCTCCAGGCCCTCGTCGATGTCGTGCTCCCGGTCCTCGACGAGCCCGTCCGTGTAGAGCACGAGCCGGCTGTCCTCCGCCAGCTCCAGCTCGGCCGCCTCGAACGGCAGCCCGCCCAGGCCCAGCGGGGGACCGGCGGGCACGTCGGGGAACTCGACCGTGCCGTCCGGGCGTATCACCGCCGGCGGCGGATGACCGGCCCGCGCGACGGTGCACCGCCGCGACACCGGGTCGTAGACGGCGTACAGACAGGTCGCGCCGGTCACCGGGGCGCTCTCGCCCTCCTGGGCCTCGTCCTGGTCGATGCGGGCGACCAGCTCGTCCAGGAGCGCGAGCAGTTCGTCCGGCGGCAGGTCGAGCGCGGAGAAGTTGTGCACCGCCGTACGCAGCCGGCCCATGGTGGCCGCCGCGTGCAGCCCGTGACCGACGACGTCCCCCACCACCAGCGCGACCCGCGCGCCGGACAGCGGCAGTACGTCGAACCAGTCGCCGCCCACACCGGCCTGCGCCGGCAGGTACCGGTAGGCGATGTCCAGGGCGTTCTGCTCGGGCAGACTGCGCGGCAGCAGGCTGCGCTGGAGCGTCACCGCCATGCTGTGCTCGCGGGTGTACCGGCGGGCGTTGTCGATGGACACCGCGGCCCGGGCGACCAGTTCCTCGGCGAGCGCGACCTCGTCGGCGTCGAACGGCTCGCCCTTCTGCGAGCGCCAGAAGCTGACCACCCCCAGCACCAGGGAGCCCGCCCGGAGCGGCACCGCCACGAGCGAGTGGATGCCGAACTCCACGACCTGCGCCGACCGCTCCGGATCCTGGGCCCGCCAACCCGGCGCCGCCTCCAGCCGCGGCTCGATGACGGCCCGCGCGCCGCTGAGCGCCCGGGCCTGCGGCGAGGAGTCGACGAAGCGGATCTGCTCGCCCACCGGGTACAGCGGCGCGCCCTTGCGTATCCCCCGGCACGCCGTGCGCCGCAGCCGCGTCGCCGCCTCCGGCTGCCCGCCCACGAGCACGGCGTCGAACAGGTCGACGGTGGCGAAATCCGCGAACCGCGGCACCGCCAACTCGGCCAGTTCCTCGGCGGTGCGGGTGACGTCCAGGCTGGTGCCGATGCCCACCCCGGCGTCGTACAGCATGTTCAGGCGCTCGCGGGCCTCCTCCGCCCGGCCGGACAGGGCCCGCAGCTCCGTCGAGTCGCGCAGCGTGGCGACGCTGCCCGACGGCCGGCCCCTGAGGTGGGTCGGGCGCTGGTTGACCGCCAGCAGCCGATCCGCCACCAGGTGCACCTCGTCCGTGGCCATCCGGCCGGAGTCCAGCAGTTCGGCCGTGTCGGGCGCGAGACCGAGGTCCACCACCCGGCGTCCCTCGGCGTCCTCGGGCAGGTCGAGCAGGCGGTGCGCCTCGTCGTTGGCGAGCAGCAGCCTGCCCTCGTCGCCGACGATGATCACGCCCTCCCGGACAGCGTGCAGGACGGCGTCGTGATGCTCGTACATGCGGGTCATCTCGTGCGGCCCCAGGCCGTGTGTCTGCCGCAGCAGACGCCTGCTGACCAGGGCCGTGCCGCCGGTGGACAGGGCCAGTGCCACCGCGGCGGCGGTCAGCAGGAGGGGGAGCTGCCGGTCTGCGGTACCGCCCACGGTCGCCTTCGTGACCCCGGCCGAGACCAGCCCGACGACCTGCCCGTCGGGTGCCCTGACGGGAACCACGGCCTGTACCAGCGGCCCGATGGTGCCGGTGATCTCCTCGGTCACGACACGTCCCGCCAGCGCGGGCGCGAGCGTTCCGACGAACTTCTTCCCGATCCGGTCCGGCTTGGGATGGGTGTAGCGGGTCCCGTCGGTGTTCATGACGACGATGAAGTCCACGTCCGTCGCCTCGCGCGCCGCCTCCGCCCGCGGTTGCAGCACCGCGGTGGGGTCCGGGCTGTCCAGCGCCTCCCGGGTGCCCGGCGCGTTGGCGAACGCCTCGGCCACGGCCACCGAGCGGTTGCGGGCCTCCTGCGTGGTGTCGTACCGCACCTGCAGCACCAGAGCCGCCACCGCGGCGACGACCAGCAGCAGCACGATGACCACCTGGAGCAGGAACACCTGCCCGGCGACGCTGAGCCCGCCCACCGTCGACCGCAGCGCGGAGAACGGGCCCTTGCGCCGCTCCTCGCCGGACGCGTCGGGCGGCGCTCCCCGTTCGGGTGCCCCGGGGGCGTGGCCGGGGGCTCGGCGGGCGCGCGGATCGCTGGGACGGGAGGCCGACCGGGCCCCGGATCGACCCAATAGTCGGACCATGTGCCCATGTCTACACTGCCGGGCCGCATGAGGCGAGAGACGTCACGGACCGTGACAGAACTCGCTCCCTCGACACGGAACGATCACGGGAGGGATACGCCGAATCCGGGCAACTCCCGCTCCTGTCACGGGGATAGGCGGACGCGGCAGCGGGCGCCCAGTCGACGGCGAAGGTCCGCGTGCCCTCACTTCCGGCGCAGGGGGGTGATCCGTCGCGTGGCGAGGAGCAGCGCGATGTCGTCGGGGCGGTCCGCCGTGTGCCGGGCCTTCGCGGTGAGCCGGTCGGCCACGCCCGCCAGCGCCCGCCCGCCCGCCCGCGCGGCCGGGGCACCGGCTCTGGCCAGCGCCACCCGCAGCGCGCTGATGCCGTCGTCGATGTCGACCCCGGGCCGCTCGACCAGCCCGTCCGTGTACAGCGCCACGACGGCACCGGGCTCCATCCGCAGCTCCGCCACCGGATAGTCGGCCTGCGGGTCCACGCCGAGCACCACGCCGCCGGACAGGTCGACGACGTGGGTACGGCCGTCCGGGCGGCGCAGCAGCGGCGGCGGGTGCCCGGCGACGGCCGCCCGCGCGATGCCGGTCACGGGATCGAGCCGGATGTAGCAGCAGCTCGCGAACAGGCCCGAGTCGAGGTCGATGAGCAGACGGTTGGTGCCGCTCATCACCTCGTCGGGCGGCAGGTCGCCGACGGCGAAGGCCCGCACCGCGGTGCGCAGCTGGCCCATGGTCGCCGCGGCCTGCACCCCGTGCCCCTGCACATCGCCGATCACCAGGGCGATCCCGTCCCCGGCGGTGATGACGTCGTACCAGTCCCCGCCCACCTCCATGCCCTGGGTGCCGGGCAGATAGCGTCCGGCGGTCTCCATCAGCGGGTGCTGCGACAGCCGCCGCGGGAGCAGCGCCTGCTGCAGCCCGCGGGCCAGTGCCGCCTCGCTCTCGTAGCGCCGCGCCTTCTCCAGGGCGTGCGCGATCAGTCCCGCCATCGCCGTCAGCACCGTGCGCTCCTCGGTGCTGAAGCTGCGCGGCCGGTCGAAGCCGAGGATGCAGGAGCCGACGGGGCGCCCGGAGGCGATCAGCGGGAGGAAGGCGCGGGCGCCCTCCGTCGCGTCCAGCGGGATGCCCGGATAGGCGTCGGCGAGCTGCTGCATCGAGTCGAAGAACAGCGGCCGCCCGCTGGTCAGCGTCTCGACCCCGGGCAGCCGCTCCTCCAGGCCCACACCGTCGAACGGGGCGAGGAACCCCTTGGGGAAGCCCGCCTCCCAGGCCAGGAACAGATGCCGCTCCTGCAGCAGGTAGATGGCCAGCCGACGCCCGCCGAACGCCGGCAGCAGCTCCCGCATCACCACTGCGGACACCTGACGCGCCGTGACCGCCTCCGTCAGCGCGATGGCGAGGACGATGGGGCGGTACAGGGGAGCGAGCGACGGAGTGCCGGCCGTCTCCGGCACGCCGAGCGCCTCCGGCGGGCCGGACGGGCTGTCGGTCATCCGGTGCCCCGGACGGAGCGTGCAGGTCAGCAGGTCCGGGCCTGGGTAGAGGGACAGGGCGAGCCAGTCGCCGCCGAACGGGCGGGCGGCGCTCTCCCGGCCGGGGTCGGAGGGTCTGCGGACGTGGAAGTGCACCGGATCCGGCGACAGCAGCGCGCCGCGCAGATGATCCTCGACGGCGGGCTGGTTCAGCCACGGCACGCCCTCCCACAGCGGCCGCCCCAGCAGCTCGGTGCGCGGCCGGCGCAGCAGCGCCGCCGCCCGCGGATTGGCGTAGACGACCGTCCCCACCCGGTCCAGGCAGAACACCCCGTCGGGCAGCAGATCGGCCGCCGCGTCCGCCACCGTGCCCGGCCCCGGCTCCAGGACGACACCCCGCACCGCCCGGACCCCGGAGCGCGCCGGGTCGTCGTACGGCCCCCAGACCTCCACCAGCCGCAGCGCACCGTCCGCCGCACGCGCGTACAGCGGCAGCGCCGGTGGCCGGCCGCCGGCCGCCTCCCGCAGCGCCGCCAGGACCCGCTCCGCGTCACCCGGCGCGACAGCCCGCGCGAACGCCTCCGCGCTGCCGTCGGACTCCTCCGCGGCCCGGCCCAGTACCAGGTTCAGCCGGTCGTCCGCCGTCACGCGGCCCGTCACCGGATCCCAGGTGAACCGGCCCAGGCGTCCGGACGGCGCACGGCCGGCGGGTGGGCGGACACACAGCGGCCCGCCCTCCCAGGACACCGTCGAGGTGTCCCCGTGCGCCAGCTTCTCCAGCGCGGCACCGAGTTCCTCGGCCAGCCGCGCCATGCGCTCGCGCACGGGCAGCAGCTCGGTGGCGTCCGTCGCCGAGGGGCGCAGCACGGTCAGCACGCCGAAGACCGTCGAGTCGCCCGGCACGGGCACGTACACGGACCCGAACTGGAACGGCAGACCGGCCGCGAACTGCGGATAGCGGCGCATCGTCTCCGTCGCGTTCGGCAGCACCACCTCGACGCCGAGCCGGTAGGCGTCCGCGACGGGGAACGGCCGGTCGGCGTGCAGCCGCCACCACGGCCGGAACAGCGGCCCCGGCAACCCCTCGAGAACTGCCAGACGCAACAGTCCGGGCGTGCTCGAGCGCAGGTAGACCCCACCCGCGTAGCCACCGGCCGCGCTGATCGCCTCCGCCGAGGCATCGATCAGCAGCGCCGCCAGCCTGCCGGGCGTCCGCTCTGCGCCTTCGGCGCTCCCAGTCATCGGCCCTACCTCGTCCGTACGCCCTCACGCGTGCGACACAGCAAGAATGCGCCACGACGCACCTTGCCCGCACCCGGGCGGCTTGACCAGGGGTGTGCGGGAACCGAGTGAAACCGGTGCCCATCGCACCGGGGGAGCCGCGCCGCCGGCCTCGACCGGATCCGCGGGAACCCGAAACCGTCCGGCAGAGCTGCCCGTTGTGGGTGCGGGTCCGCCACCACCGACCGGCACCGCAGGGGTCGGCAAGGCGGACGCTCTCGGGAAGACTCGGAAACATGACCGGCCGGCGCGGCACAGGCAGGAGACCAGAGCCATGGAGTACTACGACCTCGGCACCCACACCCGCTCCGTGACGACCTCCTCCCCGCAGGCCCAGCTCTGGTTCGACCGTGGGCTGGCATGGACGTACGCCTTCCATCACGAGGAGGCCGTCGCCTGCTTCGAGGCGGCCGCCGCGGCGGACCCCGACTGCGCCATGGCCCACTGGGGCATCGCCTACGCGGCGGGTCCCAACTACAACAAGCCCTGGGAGTTCTTCGACGACCGGGACCTCGTGCGCACCGTGGACCGCACCCACGCCGCCGTGGAACTGGCCCACACGAAGGCGGCGACCGCCACCCCTGTCGAGAAGGCGCTGATCGCCGCCCTGCGCGCCCGCTACCCGCAGGCCAAGGCCGTGGAGGACTGCTCGGTCTGGAACGCCCCGTACGCCGACAGCATGCGCGCGGTCTACGAGCTCGCCCCCGACGACCCGGACATCGCCACCCTGTACGCCGACGCCCTGATGAACCTCACTCCCTGGGAGCTGTGGGACCTGAGGACCGGCGAACCGGCCGAAGGCGCGCGCACGCTGGAGGCCAGGGCGGTGCTCGACCGTGCCCTGGCCACCGACGCGGGGCGCGACCACCCGGGCGTGGTCCACATGTACATCCACCTGATGGAGATGTCCCCGACACCCGAGGTGGCGCTGCCCGTAGCGGACCGGCTGCGCGGCCTGGTGCCCGACGCCGGGCACCTCCTCCACATGCCCTCGCACCTGGAGGTGCTCTGCGGCGACTACCGGCGGGTGGTCTCGGACAACACCGCGGCGATCGCGGCCGACGCGAAGTACCACGAACGGGCCGGGGCGATGAACTTCTACACCCTGTACCGCTCGCACAACTACCACTTCAAGATCTACGGCGCGATGTTCCTCGGCCAGTCCCGGGTCGCCCTCGAGACCGCGGCGCAGCTCGAGGCGTCCATCCCGGAGGACCTGCTGCGCGTGCCGAGCCCGCCGATGGCCGACTGGCTGGAGAGCTTCCTCGCCATGCGCTTCCATGCCCTGATCCGCTTCGGCCGCTGGGACGACATCCTCGACCTGCCGCTGCCCGCCGACCCCGAGCTGTACTGCGTGACGACCGCGATGCTCCACTACGCCCGCGGTGTCGCGCTCTCCGCCACCCACCGCCTCCCGGAGGCGGAGACGGAGCGCCGGCTCTTCCACGAGGCGGTCGCCCGGGTGCCCGAGACCCGCATGCTCTTCAACAACACCGGCGCCGACATCCTCGCGATCGCCTCGGCGATGCTCGACGGCGAACTCGAGTACCGCAAGGGCGACCACGCCGCCGCCTTCGCCGCGCTGGAACGCTCCATCGAGCTCGACGACAACCTCCCCTACGACGAACCCTGGGGCTGGATGCAGCCCACCCGGCACGCCTACGGCGCGCTGCTCCTCGAACAGGGGCGCATCGAGGAGGCCGAGGCGGTCTACCGCGCCGACCTCGGCCTCGACGGCACGCTTCCGCGCGCCCAGCAGCATCCCAACAACGTCTGGTCCCTGCACGGCCTCCACGAGTGCCTGACGCGCCTCGGCAGGACCGGCGAGGCGCAGATCGTCGCCCGGCAACTGCAGCTCGCCGCCGCCCTGGCGGACGTACCGATCGAGGCGTCCTGCTTCTGCCGGCTCGAAACCCACCAGGGCGCGGCCGCGCAGGACGGTTGCTGCGACAACTGAGGGACCCGGGTGTGGGCGGGCCGGGGCGCGTCTGTTCGAAGGGCGAACATCACGTCGCAATGACCATGTGCGAGGGCCTCCCCCAGCGTCGTGGGCAGCATCTCGCCGTCGAAGCGCTCTCGGCCCGTATCCGTTCGGCGTGGACAGCGTTCGCCCGCACCGGCGACCCGGGCCGGCCCGCCTACGACACCGACCGCCGCCTCGTCCGGCTCCTCGACACCGCCCCCACGGTCGCCGCGTACCCGCAGGACGCCTCACGCCGCTCCTGGGAGCGGCACACGTTCGCGGAGCTGCCGTTGACGACGACATGACGGGCCCCATGGGGCGCGCTACGGCGGCCTCCCCGCGCTCGCCTCGGCCGAATGTGACCGACTGCGGCCGGTGCGGGCTCGGCAGCACCTCCGTCGGCCGGCCGCCCGTCTCACGCCCGCCCATGCGCCTCCTGCGACCGTCGTGCCAGGGCGTCGATGACCACGGCGGCGAAGAGCACCCCGCCGGTGATCATGAACTGGACCGCGGTGGGCGTGTCCGTGATCACCATGCCGGAGGCGATGGACTGGATGACCAGCATGCCCAGCACCGCGGACCAGGTCGTACCGCGTCCGCCGAAGAGGCTGGTGCCGCCGATGACGGCCGCCGCGATGGCGTTGAGCAGCAGCAGGCCCGAGCCCGCGCCCTGGGACACCGAGGTGATGCGCGAGGCCAGGAAGAGTCCGCCGAGCGCGGCCATGGTGCCGGACACGGCGAGCACGGCGGTCTGCACGCCGGTCACATTGAGGCTGGCGCGGCGGGCCGCCTCGATGCTGCCGCCGAGCGCATAGACCTGGCGGCCGTAGTGCGTGCGGCGCAGCACGATGTCGAGGCCGGCCACCACCACGAGGAAGATCAGCAGGGCGAGCGGCAGCCCCTGGAACCGGTTGAGCAGGTATGCGGCGGTGAACGCCACCGCCGCCAGGACCGCCGTACGCACGACGATCCCCCGGAACGTGCGGTGCGGCATCCCGACCGCCATGCGCCGCCGCCGGTCCTGCCGGGACACCAGGAACACCAGTCCCGTGCCGACCGCCGCCAGGGCGTACGCGGCGGCGTCGTTGGTGAAGTAATGGCTTGTCAGCCGGGCGACGAGCCCGTTCTCGTCGAGGTTGACCGTGCCGCTGGTCCCCAGGATGTAGAGCATGAGGCCGTTGAAGGTGAGCAGGCCCGCCAGGGTGACGACGAAGGCGGGCACCCGGGTCTTGGCGACGGAGTAGCCCTGGACGGTCCCCGCGACGGTGCCGGTGAGCACCGCGAGGATGAGTGCGAGCCATTCCGGCACGCCGTTGTTCACATTCAGCACGGCGAAGACGGCGGCGGCGAGGCCGCTGACCGAGCCGACCGACAGGTCCAGCTCACCGATCAGCAGCACGAAGACGATGCCGACCGCGATCAGCCCCGTACCCACGATGTCCACGCTGAGATTGGACAGGTTCCGCGGTGACAGGAAGCTGTCGTTGAGGGACTGGAAGGTGATCCAGACGGCGGCGAGGACCAGGACGACCGGGAGCGAGCCCAGCTCGCCGGCGCTCAGCTTGCGCCGCAGGACCGTGACCCCGGTTTCGAGGACCTGGGAGAGGCCCGCCGTCCGCCCCGGGCGGTGGGTCGGCGCGGTGGGCCGGGAGGCTGCGGCCCGGCTGTCGTCGGCCTCGCTGTGCGTCCCTTTCACCACCCTGCCTCCCGGTGGGCCATCCGGCGTGGCACGTTCTCCGTGGCGCCGGTGATGGAAGCGATGATCTGTTCCTGCGGCGCGGTGTTCACGTCGAAGAAGCCGTTGTTGCGGCCGAGCCGCAGCACGGCGGCCCGGTCCGCGAGGGCCTTCACATCGCCCATGTTGTGGCTGATGAGCAGCACCCCCAGGCCGTGGTCGCGCAGTTGGTCCACGAGATCCAGAACCTCGCTGGTCTGCTCGAAGCCGAGCGCGGCGGTCGGTTCGTCCAGCAGGAGCACTCGCGGGTCGCCGAGGAGCGAGCGGGCGATGGCGACCGTCTGCCGCTGGCCGCTGGACAGGGAGACGACGGGGGCGCGCAGATCGGGAATCCCCCTGGTCAGGCGCTCCAGCAGCTGACTGGTGCGACGCTCCATCTCGACCTCGTCGAGGAATCCGAACCTGCGGATCTCCCGGCCGAGGAAGAGATTGCCCACCACGTCGAGATTCCCGCACAGCGCGAGGTCCTGGTAGACGGTGGCGATGCCCAGGTTGCGGGCGTCGTGCGGGCGCCGGATCTGGACCGGCCGGCCCTCCCACTCGATGACGCCCTTGTCCGCCGGGGCGACTCCGGAGATCACCTTGACCAGGGTCGACTTGCCGGCCCCGTTGTCACCCAGCAGCGCGACGACCTGCCCGGCGCGGATCTCCAGCTCGATGTCGGTCAGGACCTCGACGACCCCGAAGCGCTTGCACACGCCGCGCAGCGCCAGCAAGGGGGGACTCGCCACGGACACCATCTCCTTCCCACGACCGGTCCGGCGGAGGAACCGCCCGGTCAGGTGAGTCCGGCCCTGGCGCAGGCGGCGTCGAGCTGCGGGGTGCAGATCTGCTGGATCGTGTACACACCGTCCTTCACCAAGGTGTTCTCGATCGTCTCGACGGTCACGGACACCGGGGTGAGCAGGACGGCCGGAACCGTACTCCCCGTACTCGTACGCACGGTGTCCTGGGCGACCCGGTCGAGGCTCTCGCCGCGGGCCGCGGCCACGGCCAGTGCTGCCCCGGCGGAGGCCTCGGGCCCGAAGGGCTTGTACACGGTCATGTACTGCTCGCCGGCCACGATCCGCTGCACGGCTCCGAGTTCCGCGTCCTGTCCGGTGATCGGGGGCAGCGGCTCCACCTTGTTGGCCTTGAGGGCGGCGATGCTGCCGGCCGCGAGTCCGTCGTTGGCGGCGTAGACCCCGTCGATGTTGTCGGCGCCGAGGGCCGATATCGCGCCGGACATGTTCATGTGGGCGACCTCGGTCCGCCACTGGCGGGTGTCGTACTCCTTGGCGATCTCGACCTTGCCCTCGAGCTCGGACAGGGCGCCCTTCTTGAACGACACCGCGTTGGGGTCGGTGGGATCGCCGTTCATCATGACGATCCGGTCGTCGGCCGACCCGCCGCCCATGGCCTGCAGCAGCGCCCTGCCCTGGAGCCTGCCGACCTCCTCGCCGTCGAAGGAGGCGTAGGCCGCGATGGGGCCCTCGGCGAGGCGGTCGTAGGCGATGACGGGGATACCCGCCTCGTCCGCCTTGGCGACGGTGGGTCGCATCGACCGGGAGTCGACGGCGACGAGCAGGATGGCGTCCACTCCCTCGGCGATCATCGAGTCCATCTGGGCCTGCTGGATGGCCACGTCGCTCTTGGCATTGGCGTGCTCGACCTCGCAGTCGGCGCAGAGCGCCTTGATCCGCCGGTCGAGCATCGGCCTGTCGTTGGTCTCCCAGCGCTGTGTGGTGGCGTCCGGCAGCAGGACGCCGATCCTCGGCCCGTTCCCTCCGCCGGAGTCGTTCCCGCCACTGTCCCCGCAGGCCGCGAGCGCGGTGGCCGTGACGGCCGCGGTCACCGCGACGGCCGCCCCCCGTACGCAGGCCTTCATGCGAGGGACCTCCCTTTCCTTCACCTCGCGGGGTGGGGAGGGCGTCAAGGACGGACGGTCGCGATACCGGCGCCGAGCATCGCGAACGGCCATGCCGCCTGAGATCAGGGAACATTTCATGACATAAGCGGCAAGACGACTATGCCGTAAGTGTGGCACCGGCCGCTGTGAACTGCGAACGCGACCGCCATCGCGTCCGACTGATGGGGGATAGGTGTGATCTGTCTGCTTCGTCCGTATATGAGACGCTGGTAGCTGAGCGCGCCGATCTCAGTCTGTCGGCACCTGTGGCCTCGGGGCGGGAGGAAGGTGCGGACATGCCTCATGACGGCCCGGCCCGGACCGGCGTCTCGCAGCTGCGGGCATCGGAGGCCCGGGCCGCGGGCACCGGTCCACCGCCTCCGGCGCACGAGGCCGCCCCGGGGGAGCGGGCCCTGACGTTCGCCGGAGCGGCGCTGGTCGCTGTCTATGTGCCCGGCGCCGACGAGGAGCAGCTCCGGCTGGTCGAGACCGCGGGAGAGGAGCCGGCCCGGTACGGCCTGCCGCAGCTGCTGCCCCTGTCCGGCGACTCACCCGCCGCGCGGGCCCTGCGTACCGACCGGCCGCTGTGGCTGAGCGCCGCAGCCCTCGCCGCCTACGAGCACGGGCCCACACCGCCGACGGCGTCACTCGGCGCACTGCCCCTGACGGCGGAGGGCCGCCGGCTGGGCTGCCTCGTCGTCGTGGGGACACCGGCCGACGGATTCGACGCCGAGCAGCGCCGCCTCCTGGAGCGGTACGCCTGCGCGGTCGCCGACCTGCTCCGGACCGGGCCCGACCGACCCGGATCGCCGGGCCTGCTGGTCCTCGCGCTGCGCGCGCTGCGTGTCGGCTCCTTCGTCCTGGTGCCGGACACGGGCGTGATCGACGCGGACGAGACCCTGCTCGAACTGGTCGGCATCACCCCGGCCGACTTCGACGGCAAGGCGGACACCCTGCTCGCCAACGCCCTCCCGGAGGACATGCACGCGCTGATGTCGGTCCTGGAGCCGGCCACCGCCGAGTCCGCCCGGCGGGAGCTGGAGTTCCGGGTCCGCCACCCCACCGGCGAGGTGCGCTGGCTGAGTCTGCGGTGCCGGATGGCGGCGAGCGCCGACGACCGGCCGCAGCAGGTCCTGGGTGTGGTGACGGCGACCTCGGTGCAGCGCCGCAGCGCCGACGACGTGTCCCGGATCCAGTGGCTGACCGCCGCACTCGACGACGCCACCACGGTCCAGGACGTCGGCCGCGTGGTGGTCACCGCACTGCGCGAACCGCTGGCCGCCGACCGGGTGGCGCTCGCCGAGCTGCGCGAGGACCGCCTGGTGGTCATCGTGCTCGACCCGCCGCAGCCCGCCGCCTGGCCCGAGATCTGGCGTTCCCAGTGGCGCTCGGAATGGCCCGACGCCCCGGTCCGCGCCCTGCCCACCCTGCAACTGGCTCTGCGGGACGGCCGGATGGATCTGTGGCCCGCCGGTACGTCCCTCGAACCGGGCCTCGCGGGGATCGGCGCCGGCGGCCTCGCCGTCCTGCCGCTGCCCGCCAAGGGCGCCGTCGTCGGCGTATGCCTGGTCGGCTGGGACCAGCCGCACGAGTTCCCGACCGAGGAACGGTCCGTGCTGACCGCGACGGCCGCGCTGGTCGGGCAGGCCCTGGAGCGGGCGCACGCGTACGACGCCGAGCAGGAGCTCGCCACGCTGCTCCAGCGCAGCCTGCTGCCCCGGCGCCTGCCCGAACTCCCCGGCGGGACGGCCGTCGCCCGCTATCTGCCCGCTCGGCGCGGACTGCAGGTCGGCGGCGACTGGTACGACGTCATCGTCATCTCCGAGGACCGGGTGGCCCTGGTCATCGGAGACGTGCAGGGACACAGCGCGGGAGCCGCGACGATCATGGGCCAGATGCGCACCGCGGTCCGGGCGTACGCGGTGGAGGGCCACCCGCCGGACGTGGTCGTCTCGCACGCCAACCGGCTGCTCGTCGGCATGGAGACGGATCTCTTCGCCACCTGCTGCTACGTCGAACTGGACATGGAGGAGGGCAACGCGCTGTTCGTACGGGCCGGGCACCTCTCCCCGCTGGTCCGCCACCCCGACGGCACCACCGAGGAGGTGCAGGTCGAGGGAGGGCTGCCGCTGGGCGTGCTCGCCGAGGCGGAGTTCCCCATGACCGCGGTGGCGCTGACCCCGGGCACGGTGCTCGCCCTGGTCACCGACGGCCTCGTCGAGGCCGCCGACCTGCCCCTCGACGAGGGCATGGACCGGACACGCGCCGCGCTCGCCACGGCCGACCCGGCGGACCCGGGCCGGATGGCCGACGACCTGCTCGGCGACGAGGGCCGCCGCGAGGACGACGTCGCGCTGCTGCTGCTGCGCTACGACGGCATGACGGCCCGGCCGATCCGGGCCGGCTGGGAGGTGTGGCGGCTGCCCGACGCCGTCATGCACGCCCGCCGCTTCACCGCGCGCACCCTGCGCCGCTGGAAGGTCGCGCAAGCGGCCGACGGCGTGCTGCTGGTCGTGTCCGAACTGGTCACCAACGCCCTGATCCACACACAGGGTTCGGTGCGCCTCGACCTGATCCTGCGCGGGGACCTGGTGCGCGTGAGCGTGACCGACTCCTCGCCGCGCGCCCCCGCCAAACCGGTGATCGTGGACTGGGAGTCGACCGGTGGCCGGGGCCTGCTGCTGGTCGAGGCGATGTCGGAGTCCTTCGGCTCGGTGCCGGTGGCGGGCGGCAAGCAGGTGTGGAGCGAGATCCGCGTGCCCCGACCCGTGCCGGCCGGCGCGGACTCGGTGCCCCGAACGGACCTGGGGGGCCTGCCGTGAGAACCCGCGCCCAGTCCCGTACCCGGCACGTCGTCGCGGCGCTCGTCGCCGCACTCATGACGCTGTCCCTGGCTGCCTGCGGGGGAGAGGACGAGGCGGGCACGGACAGGTTCACGGTCGGTCTGCTGCTCCCGAACCGAGTGACTCCACGCTGGGAGAAGTGGGACAAGCCGCTGATCGAGCAGCGCCTGAAGGAACTGTGCCCGCGCTGCACCGTGGTGTACGCCAACGCCGGGGGCGACGTGGACCGGCAACGGCAACAGATGACCTCCATGATCACCAAGGGGGCCAGCGTCCTGATCCTCGACCCCGCCGACAGCAAGGCGATGCGCTCCTCGGTCCAGGAGGCACGCCGGGCGGATGTCTCGGTCGTCGCCTACGACCGGCTCGCCGAGGGACCGATCTCGGGCTACGTCAGTTTCGACGGCGCGCAGGTCGGCAGACTCCAGGGCGAGGCGCTGCTGGAGGCGATGGGCGGCAGCGGAAGCATCGTCATGATGAACGGCGACCCGACCAGCGCCAACGCCAGGTGGTTCCGCGCGGGGGCACTGTCCGTCATCACGGGCAAGTTGAAGATCGCCAGGTCCTACGACACCGTGGCCTGGAGCACCGACAACGCCCACGCCAACATGTCCGCCGCCATCGCGGCCCTGGGCGCGGACCGGATCGGCGGCGTCCTGGCGGCGAACGACTCCATCGCCGCGGGAGCCATTTCCGCGCTCAAGACGGCCGGCGTCAGGAAGCTTCCCCCCGTCACCGGCCAGGACGCCGACCTCGACGCCGTTCAGCGCATCATCAAGGGCGAGCAGTACATGACGGTGTACAAGCCGTTCAACGCGGAAGCCGCCGCAGCCGCCGACATGGCCGTCGCCCTGGGGCGGGGCGAGGACGTCCGGGACACGGCCACGGAGCTGCTGGACAGCGCCACCACCGAGGACATCCCGGCCGTACTGCTCACACCGAGAACGGTCACGGTCGGCAACATCGAGGAGACACTCGTCAAGGACGGCGTGTACAGCATCGAGCAGATCTGCGTCCCCAAGCTCCGTCCCGCCTGCTCCGAGGCCGGACTCTCCCCCTGAGGGGCCCCGGAGCCGGACCGGCCGGCGTCCGAAGCGGCGGGCGGGCGGCGGAGCGCATCCGACACCCGCCCTCTTCGGGGCCGGCTCCGGCTCAGGGGAGCTCGGCCGGCGCGGGACTGTCGTCGAGGAAGCCGCCCGACTGGTGCTGCCACAGCTTCGCGTAGGCGCCCTCCGCCGCGAGCAACTCGTCGTGGCTGCCCTGCTCGACGATCCGTCCGCGGTCCAGGACGACCAGCCGGTCCATGGTGGCGACCGTGCTCAGCCGGTGCGCCACCACGAGCGCCGTCCGCCCGTCCATGAGCCGCCACAGCGCCTCCTGGACGAGGATCTCGCTCTCCGAGTCCAGCGCGCTGGTCGCCTCGTCCAGCAGCAGGATCGGTGCGTCGCGCAGGATCGCCCGGGCGAGAGCGACCCGTTGACGCTGACCGCCGGACAGCTTGACGCCGCGCTCGCCCACCATGGTGTCGAAGCCGTACGGCAGCGCGTCGGCGAACTCCGTGACGTGCGCCGCCTCCGCCGCACGGCGGATCTCGGCCTCGGTGGCGTCCGGCCGGGCGAACGCGATGTTGTCCCGCAGGGTGCGGTGGAACATCGCCGGGTCCTGCGGCACATAGGCCATCAGGCTGCGCAGGTCGGCCTGGCGCAGCCGGCTGATGTCCTGACCGCCGACCAGGATCCGGCCGGAGTCGACGTCCGTCATCCGCAGCAGCAGCCGGGTGAGCGTGGTCTTGCCGCCACCGGACCGGCCCACCAGGCCGATCTTCGACCCGGCGGCCACCTCCAGATCGAGCCCCTCGAACAGAGGCCGGCCACCGGCGTGCGTGAAGGCCACCCGCTCGAAGCGGACATCGGCGGCCCCGCGCACCAGCGGCTCCGGCGACGGCGGGTCGAGCACCGTCGGCGGCGTCAGCAGCAACTCGGTGAACTGCGCCGCCTCCGTCATCGAGCTCTCCAGCCGGCGGTAGATCTGGTTGAACTCGAACATGATCCGGGTCGCGTTGGAGTAGTAGGTGAAGGCCACCACGATCGCCTCCACGCCGTGCGCGCCCCCGCCGAGCGTGACGGCGAGCAGCAGCCCCAGCGCGTTGGTCAGCACCGACATCGGCGCGACCAGCGTGTCGATGCGCAGATTGCCGTAGTCCCACGACCGCAGGGTGAGCCGCCGCGACGCAGCGACGCGGGCGCGGTGCTCGGCCGCCTCCCGCCCCTCGGCGGCGAACGCCCGCACCGTGTCCATGTTCATCAGGCTGTCGGCGACATGGCCCGACACCCGGGCGATCGCCTCCTCCCGCTCGTCGACGAGTGCCTGGCGGCGCCGGATCAGGGGCACCACGCACACGGCCGTCACGGCGACCATCACCAGCAGCCCGACCACGAGCAGCGGTTCGTAGCGCCACAGCACCACCGCACCGAATGTCAGCGGCACGAAGCTGCCCACGATCTGGAACGTCAGCGTGTCGACGAACTGCTCGAAGCGGGTGGCGAAGCTCAGGACGCGCTTGGTCAGCGACCCGGCGAAGTTGTCGTGGAAGAACGCGGCGTCCTTGGCGAACAGCTCGTCCATCCCGATCACGTACAGGTGCTCGATGCCGAGGGCGTCGAGGCGGTTCAGACAGTGCAGGGCGATCCGCCACAGTGTCTCGGCGAACAGCAGGACACCGACGAAGCCGAGGACGTACGGCAGCGCCGAGCCGACGGTGACGTCCTTGTCGTCGGCGATGTCACCCACGAGCTTGGCGACGATCAGCGGTGCGATGTAGTTGATTCCGATGTTGCCCAGCGCCGAGAGCAGCATCGTGGGTGCGGTCAGCCGGCGGAGCCGGGCCAACTCCCGTCCGTAGTAGCGAAGTGCGAGTAGTACCGAGCGTTTGCTCGGCTGGACCTTGCGTGATTGAGGCGTTTCCATCCCAACCCTGTGGTGTTCTGCGGCAGCCTGCCACGCGGCACGCGGGCAGGGGTCATCGCCGGCGACGGCCGTTGTGAGTTCGGGTTCGAGTGCGGAAGTGTCCCGCGACGGCGACCGCGCGGTCCAAGGGTTTTCCGGTCGGGAATCGGCCCTCGGCAGGCCGTCGGCACGGTCCCGCGAACCGGCCTCGCAGCATGGTCCTCACCGCACCGGACCCGCACGGTATGCAGGGACACCACAGCCCCAACTCCCCAGGCACACGGAGGACTTGGTGCGACTCATGCCCCGCTCCCCGTCCGGCTGGACCATGGCCGTGTTCGGCATCCTCGCGGCCACCATGGGCGTGGTCGGACTGCTCGCCCCGGACGCCCTCCTCACCGTCATGGGCTTCACCCGTGTAGGGGACGTCCGGCGCGCGGAGGGAGATCACACACCGGTCTTCCTGACCGCGTCCTGCATGGCGGCACTCAACATGGGGGCGTACTCCGTGCTGGCCGCCCTCTCCGACTGGAAGGCATCCTTCCGCTGGACCGCGCCCTTCCGCCTGTTGACCTGTACGGTCTTCCCCCTGCGGGTGCTCGCCGGCCGCGCCCGCTCCGGCTTCGTCGGCGTGGGTCTGTGGGAGGGCCCCGGCGCCCTGGTCACGGCCGCGGCTCTCCACCACGAGAAGCAGCGCGGGGCCCGCACCGACGCCGACGAGCGGGCGGCCGCCGCCTGAGACCGGGGCGAGTCACTCGCCGGAAGGCTTTCCCCGCGGGCAGTCGGGCCGACTCGGCCGTACGGCGGTGCCGTCGCCGTGGAAGCCGTCGGTCACTTCAGGACCGCCTCCCAGGTGTCGACGGCGAAATGGACCGTCAGGCCGTGCCGTGCGTACAGGGCGGGAGCCCCCGTGGCGTTGGCGGTGTCCACACCGAGTCCCACCGTCTCCCGTCCGCGCGCGGCGAAGGCGCCGAAGGCGTGCCGCAGCAGCAGGCTGCCGAGACCCTGGCCACGGGCTTCGCGCAGCACGCCGATGCTCCGGATCCAGCCCATCGCCTCACGGTCGTCGCGGGCGATCAGAAACCCGGCGTCCCCCAGTTCCTCGGTGCCGACGATCCACACCAGGGACCAGTCGAGCACATCGGCGTCGACGTCCTCCAGCCACTGGTCGTAGGTGCGCGGCTGGAAGTCGAAGTGCTGCGCGAAGCTCGACTGATACAGCGCGTGCACCCGCGCACGATCCTCCTCGCCGGCGCACGGCCGCAGCCGTACGCCGGGCGGGGCCTGCGGCACGAGGTCCTCGGCCGTGTCCAGAAGCCGGTGCAGCACGTGATACCGACGTACGACGTACCAGCCCCGCCGTTCGATCAGCGCCGTGTCGAGCGTCGGCTCGGTGTTGAGATGCAGATGCACCACCGCCCGCGCGGCACCGTTCGCACGGGCCTTCTCCAGGGCTCGGTCCTCCATCGCGTCCAGCAGGATCTCTCCGGCCCGCTGATGGTCGGGCAGCACATAGTGGTCGATGTCGACGCGCTCACCGCCCGACTCGTCCCACAGCAGGCCGTAGGCCACCAGCCGGTCGCCGTCGAAGGCCAGCCAGGAGTCGCGCTCCAGCGTGACGTCGGACCGCTTCAGATCGGACTCGACGGTGTGCTGGTCGGTCTCGGGCCGGCCGATCTCCAACCGGTCTATGTCGTTGAGCAGTCCGGTGATGGCGGCCGCGTCGCCGAGGCCGGCGGGGCGAAAGACGTAGGGCATGGGCTCAGGGTCCGGGGCGAGGAGGACGGCCGCAACGGGATATCCATGGCGGCGATCCCTTCAGGGATGACATCACCAGGCTCTGACGTGAGGTCACCCGGACCCTGGGACTTCTCAGGTACCGCCCCCGCGGCGCGGCACCTACCGTCCTGACGTCAGGACACACCGACCCACGAAGAGAGGGCTCCCATGCGCCGCCGACCGATCCAGACCCTGCTGGCCACAGGAGGCGCCGCCGCGCTGCTGGCGCTCACTCCGCTCACCGCGCACGCCGCACCGCACCAGGGCGGCAACTACGGCGCCTACGCCTACGAAGGGCAGTACCCCACGGTCGGCGGCTGCGCCGGGACCTTCCGTCAGGTCGGGCCGACCAAGACCGCCGCGGGGATGTCGCTGAAGTACTTCTACTCCGCCAAGTGCGGCTCCTTCGCCCGCATCGAGAACTCCCGCGCCAACTGCGCCGCGGTGCTGGAGCGCTCGAACTCCGGGGCGGGACGCGCCGACGGCTGGGTCTCGGAGACCGTCGACGCGGGCATCAACTACGCCTACACGAAGATCGGCAACAACCTCGACGGTCGTGTCTCGCGGGCGCTGCTGGCGTGCGACGGGCACGCCCTGACGACCACGGGCTGGTACTGACGAGCCCGAGCCGGCGGCAACCGAGCAGGCCGAGGGGCCGTCCTTGAGAACATCATGCTCACCACAATCAACACCGCCCCCTTGGCCTCCTCGGTCCGCCAGCTGCTCGACTTCGCCTGGACCCAGACCCGGTCCTGCGCCTTCGCCATCGCCCTGCTCTCCGGCGTGGCCGCGTCCACCCTGCTGCCCGGCCTGCCCGTGGCCCGCTACGACCTGCTCGTCGTGTACGGCGTGCTGCTCACCGTCCTGTTCTGGGTGCGCGGCTGGGAGAACGGCCGGGACATCGCCGTCATCGGCGTCTGCCATGTCATCGGCCTGGCCTTCGAGCTGGTGAAGGTGTCCCTCGGTTCGTGGAGCTACCCGGAGCCCGCCGTACTGAAGTTCGCGGGCGTCCCGCTCTACGGAGGGTTCCTCTACGCGGCCGTCGGCAGCTACGTCTGCCGCGCCTGGCACCTGTTCGACCTGGAGCTGGTCCGCTACCGGCCTCGGGCGACAGCCGTCGTGGCCGCGGCCGTCTACGTCAACTTCTTCAGCCACCACTGGCTGCCCGACGTGCGCTGGCTCCTGGCCGGCCTGCTCCTGGCCGTCACGGCGGGCACCTCGGTGCGTTTCACGGTCCGTGGCGTACGCCGCCGGATGCCGCTGGCGCTGTCGTTCGTCCTGATCGGCTTCTTCCTCTGGGTCGCCGAGAACCTCGCCACCTACGTGGGTGCCTGGCGCTACCCCTACCAACTCCACGGCTGGGAGCCCGTGGGAGTGGACAAGTTCGGCGCCTGGTCCCTGCTGATCAGCGTGACCTTCGTCCTGGCGGCGGTGACCCGTGCGCGCCGCCGCCCCGAGACCGACGGCGCGGGTGACTCGATGCCGGGAGGGTCCTGAACGCGCCTGCCCGCATGATGAGGCAGACCGGCCGGGAAGACCGTGGTCAGCCCCGGCCGGTGGACCGCTACTTGCTCGTCGGCCCCGCCTGCTGCACGACCTCGAAGGACCACAGCGTGGACCCGCTGGCCGCCGGCTTGGGGCGCTCGCCCGCCTCCGCGCCACCGCCCTGGTGGGCCGCCTTCATCGGGCCCTCCATCCAGGCCTGGAAGGACTCCTCGTCACGCCAGCGCGTGTACACGAGGTAGGTGTCGGTGCCCTCGACGGGGCGCAGGAGCTCGAACCACTCGAAACCGTCGGAGTTCTCCACGGCGTGCGCACGCGAGGCGAACCGCTTCTCGAGCGTCTCGCGCTGCTCGGCGGGGACGGTCAGTACGTTGATCTTGACTACGCTCATGGCCTCATCCTGCCGCACGTCCTCAGGCAGCCGGACAGCGACTCGGCTCGCACCGCCCCGATGGCGGGCCGGGAGCGGCGCCCCCGGCACCGGGGGCACCGTGGTGTCAGGCCGTGTGCAGGGTCAGCCCGTAACGGTTGAGGATCTCGTTGACGGGCTGGAACCAGGTCTCCCCGCCGCCGGAGCAGTTGCCCCAGCCGCCCGAGGTGACCCCCTGCGCCTGGTCACCGCTGATGAAGGAGCCCCCCGAGTCGCCGGGTTCGGCGCAGACACTGGTCTTGGTCATCTGGTGCACCGCGCCCTGGCTGTAGTTGACCGTCTCGTTCCTGGCCAGCACCGTCCCGCAGTGCCAGTGCGTCGTGGAGCCGGAGCGGCATATGGAGGTGCCGACGGGCGCCTCGGCCGAGCCGCGCACGAGCCGGTCCGGGACGGTGCCCCAGCCCAGGACCACCGGCACGGTCCACCAGCCGCTGCCGACGCTCACCCAGGCGTAGTCGTCGCCGGGGAACGAGGAGCCCTGGAAGGAGCCGATGTGGCTGCCGTCCCAGCCCCTCACCCCGGCCCCCGGCTGCCCGCAGTGGCCCGCGGTGACGAAGCCGCCGTGCACCGAGAAGCCTATGGAGCAGCGGACGTTGCCCGTGTAGTACGGATCGCCGCCGACCGTTCCCGCCGCGAAGGTGCGCGGAGCCGCGGCCACCGTCTCGACGGTGACGGGGCCGGCCGCCCGGGCGCGGGAGAGGAAGCGCCGGACATCGTTGTCGGCCTGCCTGTCGCGTACGACGTTCACGACGACCGTGCCGGCCACCGGATCGACGTGCCAGCTGCTGACGCCCGAGGGTGCGGGGATGCGGTCGATGCGGGCCTTGGCCGCGTCGAGTTCTCGTTCGCTGTGCGCGACGGTGCGCACCGTCGCTCCGGTGGCCCGGATCTTCCGCACCGTCGCGGGCGGGGCGTCGGAGGTGACGGCGACGGTGAGCCGCTCGCTCTCGGCGTCGAACCAGGACCCGCCGAAGGCGGACCCGGCGGCCTCGCGCGCCTTCGCCGCGAGGTCCATGGCGGTGCGTTCCGCGGCCAGTCGCGCCTCGGCCTGGCGCTTCGACAGGCCGAGGTCCCGCTGCATCGCCTGCAGCAGTCCGGTGGAGGCGGGTCCGGCCTCGGCCGCCTCGACGGTGTCGTTCGCCGAGGCGGACCCGGTGCCGCTCGCGGTCCAGCCGCCGAGCAGGAGGAGCACCGCGAGGCCCGCGTAGGTGAGTCTGATGCGTCTCAAGGGAGTTGCCCTTCGTCGTTCCAGCAAGGTGGGGGTGGAACAACCACAGGCTGAGAGCGCTCTCATTCAGGGTCGGGCAGAGCTTAGCCAGCTCGGCCTGTCAGGTCCATACCAATGCGGGGAACGTTGGGGGATGCCCAAGTGGAAGGCACGTGGCGATTCCGTGGTCCGGCAAGTCAGGCCGGCGTTCGGCGAGTTCCGCCTGCGGCTTACCCTGACCGCTGTCCGCCGACTCCCCTCGCCGCCCGCCCAGCGCCAGAAGGAGCACCGTCCGTGGACCTGACAGCCGCGCTGGCCACTCACCGTCTGGTCGCCGTCGTGCGTGGTGACGACCCCGATGCCGCGCTGCACACCGTGCTGGCCCTGGTCGAGGAAGGCGTCGAACTGGTAGAGGTCTCACTCGCCGGCAAGGACGCCCTCTCCGTCATCGAACGGGCCCGGCACGCCCTCGGCCCGGACCGCCCCCTCGGCGCGGGCACCGTCCTGACCGCCCGGGACGCCCGCGCGGCGCACAGCGCGGGAGCCGACTTCGCGGTCACCCCGGGACTGGGCGACGGCGTCGGCGCCGCACGGGAGTTGGGCATGCCGGTCCTCGGCGGTGTGCTGACCCCGACCGAGGTCATCGCCGCGAGAGCCCTGGGAGTGGCCGCGCTGAAGCTCTTCCCGATCGCCCAGGCCGGGGGAGCGGAGTATCTCAAGGCGTTGCGCGGCCCGTTCCCCGACGCACCGTTCGTCCCGGTGGGCGGAGTCGACGAGGCCGCCGCCCGGTCCTGCCTCGCGGCCGGAGCCATCGCGGTCGGCGTCGGCTCCCCCCTCGTCGGCGACGCCGCCGACGGAGGCAGCCTCACCGCCCTCAGGGAACGCGCCCGCGCCTTCCGCAAGGCCGTGCAGGAGGCGACGGCGTGACCCCCGCAGCGGCGCCCACCACCCGCCCCGACCGCCTGGAACCGGGCGACGGCATCCGCGGGACCGGCATGGTCGATACCGTATGCCGCGGCCGGTCGCCGTTCAGTGGGCCTGCATGACGGCCCGTCACCGGAGTCCCGCATGACCGCCCCTTGCCGGAATCCCGGCAAGACCGCCCGTCACCGGAGCCCTGCGTGCCGGCCCCTCACCGGATTTCCGGCGTGACTGGCCCATGGCGCCCGGCTCCCGGCCCGGTCGTGTGCGTCGGCGAGACCATGGCGGCCCTGGCTCCCGACCCGCCCGGCCCTCTGCTGAACGCGGCCCGACTGCGGCTGTCCGTGGCGGGAGCCGAGTCGAACGTCGCCATGTACCTGGCCGACCACGGCGTCCCCGTCGCCTGGCTCTCGGCGGTCGGTGACGACCCTCTGGGACACCGGGTTCGCGCCACCGTGTCCGCCGCCGGAGTCGACGTGTCGTATGTCAGCACCGACCCCCACCGCCCGACCGGCCTCCTGGTCAAGGACCCCGGCCCCGCCGGGACCCGTGTGCACTACTACCGGTGTGACTCGGCCGCCTCAGCCCTCGGCCCCGAGGTGCTGGACGGCCCGCCCGTGCGCACGGCCTCGCTGCTGCATCTGACCGGCATCACCCCGGCCCTGTCGGATTCGTGCCGACAGCTGGTGACGCGAGCCCTGGCCGCAGAGCCCGGGCAACGCCCGTACGCGGTGAGTTTCGACGTCAACCACCGTGCCGCTCTGTGGTCGGACGGGTCGGCCCCGATCGTGCTGCGCGAGCTGGCCGACCGGGCCGACATCGTCTTCGTCGGCCTGGACGAGGCACAGGCGCTGTGGGGCGCGAAGCTGACGCCGCAGGACGTACGAGCGGTGCTGCCGCGTCCTCGCATCCTCGTCGTCAAGGACGGTGCGAACGACGCGACCGCGTTCACCGGGGAGGGCGTCCACACCGTGCCGACGCCGCCTGTGACAGTGGTGGAGGCCGTTGGTGCCGGTGACGCCTTCGCGGCCGGTTTCCTCGCGGGCCTGCTGCGGGGCGCGACGACGACACGGGCCCTGCGGCTGGGGCATGTCACCGCCGCCTCCGCCCTCCGGGTCACCGGAGACCACGGGCCCCTGCCCGCCCCGCGGGAGACGGAGGCGTTGCTCGCTCTCTCGGCGCGGGAGTGGGCCGAGCAAGGGCAGTAAGTAATCGCTGTGCTGGCTTCGGCGGCCGGCACCACACCGGTACCGACCCTGAGAAAGCTCCGCGCGGCGGCCGACTACGCCGTCGACAAGGTCCGCACCGTCGCACCGACCGTGACTTCCTTCCCCGTCGGCACGAAGTTCGAGAAGTGGCTCTACTCGCGGAACGGCGACTGGGTCGGCGGCTTCTGGCCGGGCACGCTGTGGATGGCCTGGCTCCACAGCGAGGACGACGCCTTCCGCGGCTGGGCACTGGCGTCGGCCGAGAAGCTGGCCCCTCGCCAGTACGACACCGGCACGCACGACCTCGGCTTCCTCTTCTGGACATATCGGGACCAGCAGCGGGAACGAAGCGGGCCGTAGCGGCGCTGATCACCGATCCGGGCACCTTGAGGTCCGTCCGTCCGGCCGGTCGGCGGCATGCGCTGCCCCGGCACAGCCACTTCCTGGCGGTCTCCACCGCCGGGTGCACCGCGAAAGTCCCGGGGCACATGAGCCTCGGGACTTCGCTCGTCCTCCAGTCGGAGACCGGGACGCTCTGCGGTTGCCGATGTGCGTCGGCCCGGTCGGCCCGGTCGGCCCGGTCGGCCCGGTCGGCCCGGTCGGCCCGGTCGGCCCTGTCGGTCCGGTCGGCGCGCGGGACGCGGAACACGCCAAGGGCTGCGGCGTCGTTGCTCCCGCAGGCTGCGAGGGTTGTCGTGGCGGAGCGGCTGTGCGCACATGGCGGCCCAGGGCAGTCGCGCAAGAGCAAGCAGTTGGCGGGTGCGGCACGGGTCGCGCTCGGCTGGCGGTCGGCATCCGGTGGCTGCTGAGCGGGTTGCGGGGGGCAGTAGGAACCGCCTTGTACCGTCGGTGATGCACGACGCGCCGACGCCGATCGCCGTCGCCTAGGTGTATTGATCACGAGCGTTGTTGACAGTTGCTGGGCTTGATCATGGCGAAGACCTCCGGTGTGGTGGAGCTGTCTAGGACTGCACCGCACGGAGGTCTTCGTGTCCCACCGTAATGCCCGGCTGACCGTTCACGGCAGGCGGCTGCTCGTCGAACGGGTCCGCGCAGGTCGCCCCGTCGCTCATGTGGCTGCGGAGATGGGGATCTCCCGCGCCACGGCCCACAAGTGGATCCGACGCTGGCGATCCGAGGGCGAGCCGGGCCTTGCCGACCGCTCCAGCCGGCCCCGGACGACACCCCATCGCACCCCGGCGGCCGTGGAGGCCCGCGTCTGCCGCCTGGGGCAAGACCGCAGACTCGGTCCCGCAAGGCTCGGCCCGATCCTGGGCCTGCCCGCCTCGACGACCCACCGGATCCTGTCCCGCCACGGCCTGAACCGCCTGGCCCACCTGGACCGGCCGACCGGCCAGGCCGGGGCGGCCCGGACCGTGCTGCGCGAGCTGAGCAGGCCCTGACCGACCTCGGCGCAGGGGCGGACGGCCCGCCGGCTCCGACAAGACGATCTGCAACGCAGGAACGAAGTGGAGGGGACGATCAACGCGTTGAAGAACTTCCGGGCCGTGGCCACACGCTTCGACGAACGCGCTACAGACCCATGGCCTGCCCGGCGAGGGGATGCCTTCTCCTCTCGGCGCGGCGGAACTTACGGTTTGTGGGTTACCCAGAGCAGTTCCGCCGGCCAGCGGCGTGCCCAGTCGGGTGGGTCGGTTTCGTTGTAGCCGTTGAGTGTTCCGAGTTCGGGCCTCGGCTCGATGAGGTCGTCGATGATGAGACCCGCGCCGCGCAGGACCCTGACCCAGTCGCCGTAGGTGAGCTGATAGCTGGTGGCGCCGTCGTTTTCGGCGATGGTGTTCAGCCCGAAGTAGTCCCGCTGCAGCGTCGTGGTCACGCGGCTGGCGGCTTCGTCGTAACAAGCCTCGAACCATGGGCTGGCGACGTTGAACACCAGGCGCCCGCCTCGGCGCAAGACGCGTGCGGCCTGCGGGACGGCCAGGTGCGGGGGCGCCCAGCTGAGCCCACCGAAGTCGCAGAACACCAGGTCGAAGCTGTCGGCGGCGAAGGGGAGTTGTTCGGCGGCGCCTTGCACCAGCGGGTAGCGGGCCGCTCCCATCGCGCGGGCCGCTGCGGCGAGTTGGGCTTCGGACAGGTCGAGCCCGACCACGGTGGCGCCCTCGGCTGCGAGCGCCCTGGACCACTGGCCGGCGCCGCAGCCGAGTTCGAGGACGCGCTTGCCGGTGACGTCGCCCAGGGCGTGCAGGTGCGCGTCGGGGATGGAGTACATGCCCCACAGCCGGGGTGCGGCGCCGATTTGCGAGTCGTGCTCGTGCTGGTAGGCACTGCTGATCCGGTTCCAGAACCGCCGGTTGGCGGGGATGCTGTCCACGTGCCGACTCCAGCACTGCCTGCCGGGGGCGGTCAACACGATCAAGGCACTGGCCGGCCCTCGCCTCGGTCCGGCCCTGGCTCGGCCCATGATCCGCCGGACGAGCCCCAGGCGTGGGACGACGACGCGAATTACTGGCCGGCCGCCGAGGGCGACGACGACCACCTCACCGATCCCTTCTCGCCCGGCCTCCGGCTCGACCTGGCCGAGGCCGCGCACGCGCGGCTGGACGTGCTCGGCGTCCACGTCCCGGCGATCCGCCTCGTCGACCGCTACGGCGCCCCTTGCCCGGTCGATCTCGCGATCGTCGAAGACATCCCCGACGAGAACCTGGAGGAACTGCTCGCGTGCGACCCGAGCGCAGCGGCCCCGGTCATGGCCCGGCTCGGGGAGGCGTTGCAGGCGATGCGGCGTCATGAGGCATGCCCGTACGGCGAGCCGGCTGTGGTCGATCGAGGAGGAACGCCACGTGGGACGTCGTGCGCGGGGGTCGTTCTGGAGCGTGCGCTGCGGGACCTGGCCGAGGCCGCGTCGCGTGATCCGCGGATCGCGGCGGCCCGCGACCGTCCGGAGAAGTGGCTCCCTGAACACCGCTGGCGTTTCGCAGTCCGTCACGCCGGGTGCTCGTGCAGGGCTCGTACGCCGCCACCGGTGCCCTGGGCCAGCGACGGCTACTGCCGCTTTGCGAGCCAGTCGTCGAAGGTGGTGGGCGCGATGCGGGCGCCCTCGCCGGGCAGGAGCACGTCACCGGCCATCTCGGCGCCCAACAGCGATGACCAGGTCGGCACGAGCTTGACCGCGTGTCCGCGCGCCTCGTTGGTGCGCCGGGCCATGTCCACCAGGTCCTGCGGTTCCGGGCCGGCTACGTCGCGGTAACGCCTCTGCGCTGGGCCCGTGGCGATCTCGGCGAGGATGTCGGCCACGTCGCCGGGCGCGATCGGCTGGACGAGCAGTGGGGGGATCGTGGCGACGCCGTCCTGCTCGGTCCAACTCGTCACCGTCACCGCGAAGTCGTGGAATTGCGTGAAAGGAACGATCGTCCACGGCACCGGGCCTTCGGCTACGAGGCGCTCCTGCTCGCGCTTGCCGGCGTAGTGTGCGTTGCCTTCGACACGATCGATGCCGACGATCGAGAGCAGCACGTGGTGCCGGACACCGGCCCGTTCCTCGGCGGCGAGCAGGTTCCGGGTGGTGGTGCCGAAGTACGCCACAGCCTCGTCGCGGTCGGCCGCCTCGTGGCTCGTGGCGTCCACGACTGCGTCGACGCCGGTCAGTGCGGCGTCAAGGCCGTCGCCGGTGCTCAGGTCGACGCCGAGTGAGCGGCTGATACGTACGACTTCGTGGCCGGCCCGCTCCAGAGCGGCCGCCGTGCGGGCCCCGATGTTCCCGGTTGCTCCGGCGACAGCGATGCGCATCGTGCTCATGATGATCTCTCCTCTTTCACTTCTCTCGGGTTGGTTCACTGCCGTGCCGGTCCATCTCGGAGAGGCAGCCGGTCTCCTGCCAGATGCCAGATGCCAGATGCCAGGCCAGATACCAGATGCCCGGAGGGAAGCGCCGCGAGCCGGTCCGGGTTCTCGCCCCTTCTTGAGTGCGTCCCGGGTGTGCAGCCTCGTGGGGACAGTGAGTGGCAGTGACCGACTGCCCGGGCAAGCGATGGCACCGATGTTCGTGCGCTCATGGTTCCGGCGGTCAGGCGCCGGGCGCGGTACGCCTGGCCAGCCGGGGGCGCAGGCCGACGAGCAGCGCGGCGACGACGGCCCACAGCGCGAGTGTGATGACCGGCCCTGTGGCGTGCGCGCCGTCGAAGTAGCTCAGGTCGCTGATCGCGCGGACCGCCGCGCCGGGCGGCAGCAGTGCGGAGACGGCTCGGGCCCCTGCGGGCAGCAGATCGGCCCCTATGACGGCACCGCTGGTGGCGTTGCCGAGGGTGAGCAGCACCAGAGTGGCAACCGGGAGCCCGACCGGCCCGAGGTAGGTGCCGAGCAGTTTGGTGGTGAAGGCGGCTGCGCCCGCCAGCAGCGTGAGGGTGAGGGCCAGCGGGATGACCGGTGCCGGGACGGCGCCCAGAACGGGGCCGGCGATGACCGCGGCGACGGTGCCGATGGCCGCGGAAGCGCCGCCCAGCAGCCAGAAGCGGTGACGCAGGCGCAGGAGACCGGCCAGGCCGAGGGCGTTCGAGGCGAGGACGAAACCGGCCAGGCTGACACCGAAGGCGATGTAGAAGCCGGCCAGTCCGCGGGCGTCGAAGCGGGTCAGGGGAACGACGTCCTCGGTGGTGACGTGCAGGTCCGCGTCGTTGGCGTAGGCGCTGACGAGGGTCTTCACGGCCGAGGTGGTGGACGCGCCGTTCGCCCCCGCTGTCTCCAGACGCAGTCGGCCCGGGCCGTCGGCGCTGAGCGCGGCGGTGACGTCGCCGCGCTCGACCGCCTGGCGCGCCGCCGCGGCGTCAGTGGCCGGGTGGACCTCGACACTGTCGCCGAGGGCCTGCCGTATGTCGCCCGGCAGATCCGGTGCGGTGACGGCGATCGGGACCCGGTGAGGCTGGGGATCGCGCTGCAGGCCGACGTAGAGGCCGATGAAGGCCGCTACGACGATCAGCGCGATCAGCGTCGGCTGGAGCCAGGTCCGCACCGGCGGGCGGCGGCGCGCGGCCTGTTTCGGAGGGTGGGGCAGCCGGTCGGAAGGTGTCTGCTCACGTTCGGGGGCGGATCGGACGGGGGTTTCCATGATGGGGCTTTCTGGTTGAGAGGAAAGAGGCACGGGGTCCAGACGGAGGCTGGCAGGGGGCCAGGTCCTCTTCGGCAGGTCCCTGCGCCATCGGGGGACCGCCATCAGGTACGTGGGTCAGTGCTCCACCGCAATTAGGAGCATATGCTCGTATCGGTGGGAGTGCAAGGCCTCGCGGCGGGGAAGCGAATCCCGGGAGTGCCTGCTCCTGTCACGGGGGAGCGTCTGAGCAGCCACTTCACTCTTGCGAGCACATGCTCCTATCATGGGCGGGGAAGGTTGGAGGAGACATGACCCCTACGCCGGCGAACCTCGACCCCGCGTGCAACAACCTGGCTCTGCGCAAGGCGGCCCGATACCTCGGCGCGACGTACGACAAGGCCTTGGCCCCGGTCGGTCTTCGGGCGACGCAGTTCAGCATCCTGCAGAAGCTCAGCACTCATGGAGAGACGACGATCACCAGCCTCGCCGACATGATCGCAATGGACCGAACGACGATGGCCACGAACCTCAAGCCGCTCGCGCGGGAGGGCCTGATAACCGTCGAGCCGTCGGCAGCCGACCGCCGCGCACGGATCGTGACGATCACGCCGGAAGGCCTGGTTCGGATGAAGGCGGCGTTGCCGCTGTGGCAAGCCGTGCAGGACCGGTTCGAGGAGAGCTTCGGCGCAGACGCGGCAGCCCAGCTGCGCACATCCCTGAAGGCCGTCCTTGATACCGGCTTCGAGCCGTGGGCCGAGTGAGACGCGGATTGTGCCGGCGGGGATGTCGGCAACGTCCTCGGGCGCGATCGGCAGGCCGCGCAGAGGGGCTGCCGCCGCTACCCCAACGGCCCTCACCGTTGCCACCGCGCCGGCGATCTCTGTGACGGACGGGCCGGAACCGCTGGGCGGGCGGGCTGAACCGCCGGGCTGACCGCCGGGCATCGAAGAAGGTGCCGAAGGTGGTCCACAAGCGGCACTACTGTCGGCGGCATGAGCGAAAACTCCGAGCGTTCCGTTGTCGTCGAACGCACCAGCACCGGCCACTTCGTCGCGACCAACACCCGAGGCGGATCGATCAGTTTCGCTACGGCCTCCGATACCGACCGGGACACCGAGTTCACCCCGGTCGAGCTGTTGCTGGCCGCGATCGGGGGCTGTACGGCCGCGGACGTCGACGTTGCCACCAGCCGCCACGCGGAGCCCACCGCTTTCTCCGTCGGGGTCACCGGCGACAAGATCAGCGACGACCTCGGCAACCGCATGACCAACCTCACGGTCTCCTTCACCGTCGCCTTTCCGGACGGTGAAGGTGCGGACCGCGCCCGCGCGATTCTGCCCCGCGCGGTCAAGACCTCCCACGACCGTCTTTGCACCGTCAGTCGCACCGTAGAACTCGGCACGCCCGTCACGACGAAGATCACGGACGCCTGACGTTCTCGCCCGCACGAGTGAGACCCCCGTGTCGAGCCGGCTACTTGACGGCGGCCCTGCCTCGTCCAGTGCGGAGGGCGGTCGTCGCCGGCGTGTACGCGATCGGCACGCGGGTCCTGCGAGGTTGGAGTGCCGTGCAGGGCAGGGTGTGTGCAGTGGCAGGAATGCAGCCGGTCAGCCCGCGATCAGACGGCTACGGGCTTCAAGGTCGCGGGCGTGGGCCCGGCCGGGCGGACGGTGATGCCGTACGACGCCTTCGTGGGGGTGGAGGAGAAACTCGGCGTGAATGCCGGCAACAGGTGTTCGAGCAAGATGGTCGATTCCCGGAGCGCGAACTGCAGACCCAGGCAGGCGCGGGGCCCGATGCCGAAGGGGAGGTAGGCGCCCGGATGGGCGGGGCGGCCGCCCGGCGTGAGGAAGCGCCGCGGGTCGAAGCGCTCCGGGTCCGGCCACAGCCGCGGATCGCGGTGCGTGAGGTAGGGGCACACCAGGATGTCGGTGCCCGCCTCGACGGTGTGTCCGGCGAGAGTGTCGTCCTCGGCGGCGTGGCGGGGCAGGAGCCAGGCGGACGGGTAGAGCCGGAGCGTTTCGTGGATCAGGGCCTGGATGGCCCTGCGGCGCCGCTCCGAGCCTTCGCCGCCTTCGGCCAGCGCCTGTTCGCGGGCCGCGGGGTACTGGTCGAGCAGCAGGTAGAGCCACGTGAGTGTGGTCGCGGTGGTCTCGTGCCCCGCCGCGAGCAGCGTGACCAGCTCGTCGCGGATCAGCTGGTCGGTGTACTCGGGGCGCTCGGCGCCCGCGTCGACCAGGACGTGCAGCACGCCCGGCCCGTCTGGCCCGGTCACGCCACTGCGTGCGGCCTCGATGGCGCGCTCGGCGACCGCGTCGATCCGGGCGAGGTCGGTGGCGACGGAGTCCCGGGCCTGCTCGGCGTCCGCGGGCAGCGTGGGAAGGGCGGTCCCCACGGCCGTCACGGCCTCAAGTTCGAGCGCGGTTTCGTCATCGAGTGGGTGTCCGGTGAGCGAGCGCCAGATGGCGTCCAGGGCGAAGCGGTGCATCTCCTTGCCCACATCCAGGACTTCGCCGGTGCGGGCGTACGCCTCCCACCGCTCGGAGGTGCTCCGGGCGGCCTCGGTGATCCGCTGTTCGAAGCGCCGCATCCCGGTTCCGGTGAACTGGGCCTGCAGCAGGCGGCGTTGCCGCTTCCACGCCTCACCGGTGGCGGCCATGACACCGTCGCCGATCAACAGGCGGGCGCGATGGGACCGCTTGACGTACCGGTCCGCCCGCAGCGCGAGCACCTCCTGGACCGCCTGCGGGTCGGTGACGAGCACAGTGAGGCCCGGCCCGAGCCGGAACCCGGCGACGCCGCCGGCCCGCTCACGCACCTGGGACAGCAACTCGACCAGTTCGCCTTTCGCGGAACCCCACCGCTTGACGAGCTCGGGATCGACCATGCGGACCGGGCGCTCGGTCCCGGGATCCTGAGGAAGCGAATCGAGGCTGGCTTCGGCGTCCATGTATCTCCCTCGGTCAACCGCTGGATCGGACCGTGCCCGCGCGGGTGCCACGAACTGTACGGGAGCAGACGCCAGTTGGTAGCCGCCCGCAAGGTCGATGTCACTCTCCGGAGTGGCTGAGGACGAGCAGCACGCCCGGCGGCAGTCGGGCTGCTGTGGGTGGTCGCGAAGGGCGGTCAAGCCGCCCTCTATGACCACCTTGGCCCATCCCAGCGGCCTCGACTCACCGTCGACATAGGCGAGGACCTCGCGGCCCTCCTCATCGATCCCCAGGACCGGGGGAGACGATTCCCAGGACCGGGGGACAGTAGGGAAGCCCACCGCTTCGAGATGACGCAGCAACGCCTGGCCCGTCGCCGTCCAGGGCCCCACGGGCCGCCGTACGGTGTCCCCGATCCGCACGACCTCCCGGTGAGCGTGGCCCTGAAGCACGTCTTCGCTCGTCGCGGACGCGCGGCCATCCGTGCGGTCGTTTCGTTAATCGTTTCCGGCCCCGCTGGAAACGTCATAGCGTGACGCCGTGGCGACCCAGGTGATCATTCTCAACGGCGGTTCCAGCTCGGGTAAGTCCGGGATCGTACGGTGTCTGCAGGACGTACTGCCCGATCCGTGGCTGGCGTTCGGGTGCGACTCGCTCGTCGACGCCATGCCCGCGAAGATGCAGACCTCCGACGAGGGCATCGTGTTCGAGGCGGACGGCCGGGTGAACGTCGGAAGCGACTTCATGGCTCTGCAGGCGGCCTGGATGGAGGGCATCGTCGCGATGGCCCGTGCCGGGGCCCGGATCATCATCGATGACGTCTTTCTCGGTGCTGCGGCGTCCCAGCAGGGGTGGCGGAAGGTCCTGGGCGGGCTGACCGTGTTGTGGGTGGGCATTCGCTGCGACAGCGCCGTCGCCGCGGGTCGCGAGATCGCTCGGGGCGATCGTGTCCGGGGGATGGCGGAGTTGCAGGCGGAGATGGTGCACGAGGGGGTGTCCTACGACGTGGAGGTGGACAGCGCTCGCGCCGAGTCCCTGGAGTGCGCGCGCATCATTTCCTCATACGTCAGGTGACCTGCCGCCGCCGGGGGCATGCGCCGGCTCACCGGGGATCCACATGGATCTTGGGGCCGGGCCCGGCACCGTCCGGGCGTTCACCCGCGAGAACCGCCCCGACCTCGTCGAGGCCCACGATGGCCGCGACGAGGGGCCTGGGGTCGACCGCTCCGGCCGCGTAGGCCCGGATGGTGGCGTCCAGACCGGGGGAGGCGGACAGGATGCCCACCGCCGTCACGTCCTTCAGCACGAGCGCGCGGGTGTCGATCCTGCTGGGCTCGCCGGCCAGCCCGATGTACACCAGTCGGCCCCCCGGTTCGACCAACTCCAGTGCCCTGCCCGGCAGATGGGCGGCGTTCGAGGCGTCGACGACCGCGTCGAAGGGCAGGTCCGGAAGGGAGTCCTCGTCCCACACATGCTCGAAGCCCAGGCCGTGGGCGAAGTCGGGTGAGTTGCCTGCGCGGTCCAGCAGGTGGACCTCCGCGCCCGCCGCCCGCAGGAACATCGCGACCAGGAGCCCGATGGTCCCGGGCCCCAGGACGAGCGCACGGTCCCCGGCGCGTAGCGCGGCCGCCCGCGCCGCACGCAGGGCATTGCCGCCCGGCTCCACGAGCGCGCCGAGCTCGGCGTCCACCGAGTCGGGCAGAGCGTGCAACGACGACCCCGGTACGGCGAGTTGCTCCGCCAGCGCCCCCGCCCGCGCGCCTCGGATGCCGACCTCCTGACGCTTCTCGCACACATGCTGACGGCCCCGAAGGCAACGGCGGCAGCTGCCGCAGCCCAGCATCGTGTCACCCATGACCCGGCGTCCGATCCAGCCCGGGGCGACACCGTCGCCGACCGCCGCCACGCGCCCGGCCCACTCGTGACCCGGCCGTATCGGATAGGCGGAGTGCCCTTGGTGGAGATAGGCCATGGCCCCGGTGAAGAACTCCATGTCAGTGCCGCACACCCCGACCCGCTCCACATCCACGACGACTTCACCGGGTGCCGCCACGGGTGCCGGAAGCTCCTGAACCTCGTACACGCCCGGGGCGGTCAGCACGAACGCGCGCATCAGCGGTGCGGTTCGGTGAGCGGGCCGAGCGCAGCGCGCGTGGCCGTCGGGCAGGGGGACTGGGTGGCGGCTGCCGTACACAGGGAACGGCCCGTTCGACGCTCCACCGGGGAGCCGCCGGCCCACGAGGCGCCCTCAAGTGGGCCGAGGGCGGCAGTGGGGCTGTGGTCACCGAGGGCTGTGGATCCCGGGTACGTCTGCGTATGCTCCATGGCGTTCCGGACTGTAGACCACCGTACCGACTGCTGGAAGAGGTCCAGGGTGAGGCTGCGCAGCGCACAGTGGTACGAGGGACAGGACCGAAACGCCTACATCCACCGGGCGTGGATGCGCCGAGGCCTGCCGTCGGACGCCTTCACGGGCCGGCCCCAGATCGCCATCGCCAACACCGCCTCGGACCTGACCCCGTGCAACGCCCACCTCGACGAGGTCGCCGCCTCGGTGCGCGACGGCGTGCACGAGGCGGGCGGCATCCCGCTGGACCTGCCCGTGGTGTCGCTCGGCGAGACACAGGTACGGCCCACCGCCATGCTCTGGCGCAACATGGCCGCGATGGCCACCGAGGAGATGCTGCGGGCCAACCCCATAGACGGCGTCGTCCTGTTGGGCGGCTGCGACAAGACGATCCCCTCGCTGCTGATGGCCGCCGCGTCGGTGGACCTGCCCGCCGTGGTCGTGCCCGGCGGCCCGATGCTCACCGGGACCTTCCGGGGCAGGCCACTGGGCTGCGGCACCGATGTGTGGCGGCTGTCGGAGGAGGTCCGGGCGGGCACGCTCTCGCAGGAGCAGTTCACCCGCTCCGAGTCGGCGATGATCCGCAGCCGCGGCCACTGCAACACCATGGGCACCGCGTCCACGATGGCCCTGGTCGCCGAGGCGCTGGGCACGGTCGTCCCCGGTGTGGCGGGCACCCCCGCGCCCGACAGCCGGCTGCTGGAGGCGGCGCACGGCACGGGCCGCCTGGCGGTGGACATGGTCGCCGCCGATCGCCGGCCGGGATCCTTCCTCACCAAGGCGTCCTTCCACAACGCGATCGTCGCGCTCGCCGCCATCGGCGGCTCCACCAACGCCGTGGTCCATCTCCTGGCCATCGCGGGCCGACTGGGCATCGACCTCACCCTCGACGACTTCGACCGCATCGGCTCGCGCGTCCCGGTCCTGGTCGACCTCCAACCGGCCGGCCGCTTCCTCATGGAGGACCTCCACCGCGCCGGAGGCCTCCTCGCCGTCCTGCGCGAGGTCCGCGACCTGATCGACCCCGACGCCCTGACCGTCACCGGCAAGCCGCTGGTCGACGCCCTCGACGACGCCGAGATCTGGGACCCGGGCGTCATCCGCACCCGCGCCGAACCCCTGGTCGCCGAGGGCGGCATCGCCGTCCTGCGCGGCAACCTCGCCCCGGACGGCGCGCTCATCAAACCGGCCGCCGCCTCACCGCACCTGCTGCGCCACCGAGGCCGGGCCGTCGTCTTCGACTCCATCGAGGACTTCCACGCCCGGATCGACGACCCCGCACTCGACGTCGACGCCGACTGCGTCCTCGTCCTGCGCGGCTGCGGCCCCAAGGGCTACCCCGGCATGCCCGAGGTCTCCAACATGCCCCTGCCGAAGAAGCTCCTCGAACAGGGTGTCCGTGACATGGTCCGCGTCTGCGACGGCCGGATGAGCGGTACGGCGTACGGCACCGTCGTCCTGCATGTGGCTCCGGAGGCCGCGGCCGGCGGCCCCTTGGCGCTCGTGCGGACGGGCGACTTCATCACCCTGGACGTCGAGGCCCGCCGCATCGACGTCGACCTGCCCGCCGGGGAGCTGGCCCGCAGACAGCCCGACGAGGCCACGCGCACCGGCTTCGCCAACCCCCGGCGCGGCTGGGAGCGCCTCTACGTCGACCACGTACGCCAAGCCGACACCGGCGCCGACCTCGACTTCCTGGTGGGCTCCAGCGGTTCGGAAGTGAGCCGCGAATCGCACTGACGGACCGCTGTCACCGCCGGTGCGACACTCCCAGCTCGATCAGATACCGCTTGGTCACCCGGCCGCCGTACCGCCCGTCGATCAGCCCCGCGACACACTCGAACAACCCGTGCCTTGCGGCCTTCGGAAGAGCCCGGTGGCCGGAGTAGGTCCGCAACAGGTCGAGATACTCAGACGTGGTGTACGTGAGGTCGTACTCGTAGCGGCGGAAGACCGTCGAGCCGAACAGGCCGCTGCGCGCCACCTCCGCCACATGATCCGACGCGTCGACCTCGGCTGCCGCCGGAAGGCGGAGACCTGGCGTCGTGTCCGGGTCGAACCGTTCGTAACACCGCTGCACCTCGACGAAGAACTCCTCGGTGCCGCCCCGCACATGCTGGGTGCGCACCACGGCGAGCGCCCCACCCGCACGCAGCGCGTCGGCGGCCTTGACGATCCGCACCGCAGGGTCGAGCCAGTGGAACGCCGTCGCCGAGACGAGCGCGTCGAACGGCTCCTCGGGCAGCGGCCAGCTCTCGAACTCCGCCGTCACCACCTCCACCGCCGGGGCCCCGGCCAGGTTGCGCCGGGCCACCGCCGCCATGCGGGGCCCCGCCTCGACGGCCGTGATCCGACAGCCCCGCCCGGCCAGCGGCACCGTCACCTGACCGGTCCCGCAGCCCACCTCGAGGACCCGGCTGCCGGAGCCGGCACCCGCGAGCTCCTCGAGGTCGGCGTACAGCTCCGGCGGATATCCGGGCCGGGCACGGTCGTACAACTCCGCGACCTCGTCGAAGATCCGGCTCAGGCGCGCCCGCCGGGACTCCTCGGGACTGTCGTCGCGTGGTGCCTGCGCACGGTTCTCGGGCATGCGCAGCAGGCTAGCGACGCCGGGCGGACTCGGCATCGCCGTCCGACGCGGTGACGGCGCGTGCTGCTGTCGGCGGCGTCGACGATGTGGTGTTCGTTGCTTCGGGCCGGGTCCCCGGGTGCCGCGCGTGGATGTGGCGGTGCTGGGCGCCGTCGCGCTGTTGCGCGCCGGGGGACGGGTACGGGCCGGAATCCGCACCGGGCGGCGTGGTGAAGCACGCCCCAGCGGTACCGTCGGCACGCCGGGCCGGCTCGTGGGACCGCGGGCCCCTCCCGCGCGGCTTCCGGCGCGGCTTCCGGCGCGGCTTCCGGTGCGGCCGTCGAGGCGGCGCGAGGCCTCCTGACTCCGGCGATGTCACGCTCCGCACGGCCAGATGGGAGGGGGCGCAGTTCACGGTCCTGTACGCCCCGGGTTCACCCCGGCTCGGCGGGTTGGTGGACGGGAGCGGCAACATGGCGCTGTCCGCGGACGACCCCCGCGACCGGCTCCGGATGCCGACTGCCTCGGGAGCCGGGTTCGTGCTGCTTCCGGCTCTCGTCTTCGGCCCGCTGCTGCTCGTCCTCGCGATCGTGCAGACACGCCCCCCGCCGTGCGGTCCTGCGCGCCGACACCGTTCGTGGCGGGCGGCTGCCCGCGGTACGGGCCAGGGTCACCGGCGCGGTGCGCGACGAGTGCACGACACTCGGCGTCACGACGGTGGAGGTGGCAGCGGAACGGCGCGTCAGCCTACCCGCGCCCCGCACGACCGTCGGCCTGACCTCGGCCCGACTGCCATGGCTCGGCCTCCTGGCGCTGGGCTGGGCGAGGCATTGCCGGTACTGGTCACACCGTCGACGTGGCTGCTGTCATGGCCGCTGTCTGCCGTGTCCGGGGCCGCGATCGCCATGGCCTGCGCAGTCCTGCTCAACGGCTTGGGACGAGCCGCCGACCGCACGGACGGCTGGGAGACGACAGTACGGCGTGACCCCGCACTCGGCCCCTGGACCCCGACCCTGCGCTGCGCGCGCCACTCACTCCTCCGCGTCGGCCTTCTCCAGAAGGGAGACGAGGACAGGCTCGGCATGCGTCCACAGAACGGCGCCGCCGATGCCCGGGACGATACGGCGATCAGCACCGGGTATGCGGGTGGCGAGCAGCGCCCCGTTGTCGGGGGAGTGGCTGACGTCCCGTTCGCCGTACCAGATGTCGACCGGCACCGCGATCCTGTCGAGGGCGAACGGCCACCGCCCCATGGCCAGAACCGTGTCGCGTGCGTAACCGGCACCCCCCTGCCCGAATCCCTCCGCCAGGCCCGCCGGTAGCCGGCGGCGAACTCAGGATCCTGATAGACGGCGAGGTCGCAGCCGGGGCTGCCGGCCATGACCATGTCCCACATCGCATCCGCGGTGAAGCCCGCGAAGAACTCCTCGGCGCCGTCAGGGTCGCACGCGGTCCGCTCGACCAAGCGACGCAGATCCGCCGGCAGAAGAGAGGCGAACTCCGGCGCGGCGACCTCGTCCGCGCCGGAGACGACAGCCAGCGCCGAGGCGACGCCCGCTTCCGCGCAGGCGAGAGCGAAGGGCGCGCCTTGGGAGTTCCCGACCACGGCCGGGTGCCCCAGCCCTCGCAGCACACAGAGTTCACGCATGTCCGCGACGAAGTCGCCAGAACGTACGGCCGGGCGCGGGCGTCGAGACCCCCAGTCCCGGGCGATCCACGCAGACGAGACGAACGCCGAGCGCCTCGACGACCCCCGCGCCGAACCCGAGCCACCGGCTGGTGGCCGCACCCGCACACAACACCACGGGCGTCCCGTCCGCCGGTCCCCACTCGGCCCAACCCAGCAACCGTCCGTCGGACATACGACTCTGACCCAGCCGGGCAGGCTTGTCGGCGTACGCAGTCATGATCGACATCATGGTCACCGACGAGGGTGCGTCGCACCCGGATTTCTCCGAGGTCCCGTGCAGGACCCGGCCGCCCGCGTAGCAGCAGCACAACCTCCGCCCGGCTCGCTGGTCTGACTCATCGGGGTGTTCATGGGATCGGAGCAACAGATCGCCTTCTTCCTACGGGAGTTGAAGGACGGCGACACCTGGCGGCGTGCGGCCGCCGCGAAGGGACTGGGCAGGGTCGGACGGGACGAGCACGCGTGGCTGCTCGCCGGATCGGCGGACGACCGGGCTCCCGAGGTGCGTGAGGCCGTGGCGGCGGGTCTCGGCCGGCTCGGGGTCGCCGAGGCGGGCCGTACGGTGCTGCCCGCCCTGATGCGGGACGACGACCCTTGGGTGCGGCGCCGGGCGTCGCGCGCCGCGATCCGGCTCGGACTCGACGGCCCGCCGTTCGTGGACGCCTTCTCACGTCTCCTTCGCGATCCGGACCACCACCTGCGCGTCAACGCCCTGGACGGCCTGGCGGCCCTCGGCGTGCCGGGCGACGTGTCCCGGGTCGTGGCGCTCCTGGGCGACCCGGAAAGCGCCGTGTGGGGACGCGCCCGAAGCCTGCTGTACCGCTTCCGGGACGACCCGGCCGTCAGCGCAGAGGTGGTCCTTACGGCCGAGCGGGGCGACGGAGAGGCTCGTGTGCGGGCTCTCGACCTGCTGCCCCGGCACTGGACCGAGCGCCTCCTCGACTCCCTGCTCACCGGGCTCCACGACCAGTCCGCCGAGGTCCGGATCGCGGTGGCGGGCCGGCTGGCCGACGTGGCGCACGCACGGACGTCGGACGCCTTGGCAACAGCCCTGGAGACCGAGCGGGACGCGCATGTCGCGGCCTGCTTCCTTCGTCGGCCGGCCCGGCGGGGAGACGAACGGGTGACCGACGCGGCGACGCGCCGGCTCGACGACGCCGTCGCAGGCCCGTCGGCGGCCTGTGCGCTGGGAGCCGTGGCAACGCGGGCCGCCGCCGGGGTGCTGCGCAGGGCCGTGACCGACTCCGCGCTGCCCGGCCGTACCCGCGCCGCCGCCGCGAAGGCCATCGGACAGGCGGGGCGATGGGACGCCGTCCGGCTGCTGCTCCCACTCCTCGACGACCCCGACGGCCACGTGCGCGCGGGGGCCGTCGACGGCTTGGACACGCTGGTGGAAGAGGGACTCCGCCCGTGGGAGCGCCGCCCCGTGGCGCGGGCGTTGGTGGCCCACCTCGTCGCCGACCCGAACACGACCTGGCAGACGCACAACGCACTCGTCGGCCTCGCCGAGGCCCTGCCGGCCCTACGCCAGGTCGTGGACCGGACACCGTCGCCCGATGTCCGCGCCGCCGCGCTCTCGCTCCTCGACACGGACAACGCCACCGACGAGCACACCGGCCAGGACCTGCCCCGCTTCGTCCACGCCCTGCACGACCCGGACGAGACGGTCCGCCACCACGCCGCACAGGGCCTGGCCCACTGGCTGGCCGCCACCGGAAGGCCGCCGCAGGACGAGGACCGACTGCGTGCCCGGCTCGCCGCCATCGCCGCGGAATCCCCGAGGGAAGGGACCCGCGCGGCGGCTGGAGAGGCGCTTCGCGCGTTGGAGGGCTGCCGGCCCTCCCCGCCGTGAGGACGGTGAGGAAGGCCAGGGGCCCGGGCCTGCCCACTCGGGCCATGGGCAGGCAGTAGTGGGCCGGTGGCCTTCCTGGTGCTCGGAGCCGGAAACGGCCGTACGCCACGATCCCGACCCGGCACCGTCATGGGCGTTGGCTCGCTCACCCCGCCCGACGCTCCTCCTCGGGCGCCACCAGCGCCTTGGTGAGCGGGACCCGCGACAGCGTGAGAACCCCGGCGGCGATCAGTGCGACACCGAACAGCTCGGGCACCAGCCACCACCCGGAACGGACGTCCTCCTCGTACAGGATGATGCCGAGCGCGAGGCTCACCAACGCGTCGCCGAGGGTGAGCGCGGGCTGGGAGGCGACCAGCGGACCGGCCTGCATCGCGTTCTCCAGCAGGAACAGCGCGCACACGCCGGTCGCGGCGAACGCGTACGTCTGCCAGGCCGAGAAGAAGGCTCCGAGTCCTTGCTCGTCGAGGATGTGCGTGGCGGCCTTCATCAGTGCCGCGGTCACCGCGTAGCTGATCGCCGTCGCGGCCCCGAGACAGGCTGCCCGGGCGCGGCCTTCCGGCCGCCGGAGCGCGGCGAGCGCGAGGAGGACGACCATCCCGAGGCACACGCCGAGCGCGGGAATCCACCGGTCCAGTGGCACATGGGTGCGATTGCCGGTGGGGGACGCGGCGGCGAGCGCGATCGCCAGCCCGGCCACCACCACCGTCACGGCGAGCCAGCCCGGGCCCGTCAGCTGACCGTGCATCAGCAGCGAGGCGACGATGAGGGTGAGCGGCAGCTCCAGCACGAACAGCGGCTGCACGATCGTCAGCGGCCCGGTCACCAGTGCCAGCGCCTGGCAGACCGCGGCGGCGATCACCGCGAGGATGCCGGCCAGCCAGACGGGCTGTCGCAGCAGGTCGAGCATCAGCCCGGCCCGCAACCCCTGGGAGCGCGGCACGGTGAGGGCCGCCTTGCGCTGCAGCACCGTCGCGACGGCGTTGCTCAGTGCCGCGCACAGCGCGAACACCACGGAAAGCGGGGTGTTCAGCGTGGCCACCTCCCGGATCGGCGGGCGCGTGAGGCCGGCCGGCTTTCTGCTGCCATGGTCGCCTGGAGGGCGCCGGGCACGCGATCGCACGTGACCTGGCGCAGGCGGAGTTGGTCCTCACTGTCGTCACGTCGTTCGGCCGGACAGCGGAATGGCGTGGATGGTCACTCGGTGCCGGTCCCCAGAGGTGAGGAACCGTCGGGCTGCGGTCCGTGCGCGGTCGGCCGACAATGGGCAGTGGATCGCATGTCCGGCCCGGCCAGGACGCCGGTACGGCGCGTCGGCCCGAGAGGAACGTGCTCATGCGCGCTGAGTCTTCGCCGGCCGACGCCTTCGGACGCCTGGGCTTGTTCGCCGGGACGGGCGTGATCCCGCTCAGCCGTGTCACCGCGCGGCGGCTGTACCTCCCGGTGCCGACACCGGATACGTCCGCCGTCGTCATGGCCGTAAGCGATCGGCTCGTGGTCTGCGGCAGGGTCACGCCGCTCGCCTCGCGTGCGCCACATGGCGGGCACCTGCCGTGAAGAGCGCGGCGGAGCGGACGGCGATCCTGCACCGGTCGGTGCGGGTGACCCTCGCCGCGGCCACCGGCTTCTACGCCTTCGTGTACGGGCTCGACGAGCCGGTGCTGGCGCTGTACGCCCTGTTCGGGCCGATCTCCCTCGGCCTGCTGGCCCCTATCCCGGGTTCCGGGCGGCAGCGGGCCGAGGTGATGCTGAAGGCGCTGCCCGTGGGCTTGCTCCTGGTGGCGCTGGGGACGGCACTGGCGGTGCAGACCTGGGCGGCGGTGCTCGGCATGCTCGTCGTGGGTTTCGTCCTCGCCTTCGCGGCGATCGCGGGCCCGCGCCCGGCCGGGGCGGCGCCGGGACTCCAGCTCTTCTACATCCTGGCGTGCTTCCCGCCGTACGAACCCCAGACCCTGTGGCTACGGCTCGCGGGGCTGACCTTCGGGGTGGCGCTGCTGTCGCTGTGCGAGCTGTTCCTGCTGCCGCAGCCGCCGGCGCCGACGTACCGGACGACCCTCGCCGAGGCCCTGGCGACGGCGGGCGACACGATCGCCGGGCGCAGCGCCCTCTCCCCGAAGGCCCTGCGGGAGACCGGCGCGCGGTTGCGCCTGTCGAGCATCCCGCCCGCGGAGCGCCCGGCGGGTCCGGACCGAGCGGCCCGGGGCCTCTCCCAGGCCGGATCCGCCGCCCGTCGGCTGCTCGAGCAACTGGCCCGGCTGACCGAGACCGGCGAATTCCGCGAACTCCTCCGGTACGGCACAGAGGGCGGGGGCGGCGAGCCGGGCAAGGGCCCTCGCGACACAGCCCAGGGCGGCGGCGAGCGGGGCAGGGGCCGTACCGACGCAGCCCAGGGCGGCGGCGAGCGGGGCGGGGGCCGTACCGACGCAGCCCAGGGCGGCGGCGAGCGGGGCGGGGGCCGTACCGACGCAGGCCAGGGCGGCGGCGAGCGGGGCGGGGGCCGTACCGACGCAGGCCAGGGCGGCGGCGAGCGGGGCAGGGGCCGTACCGACGCAGCCCAGGCCGGCGGCGAGCGGGGCCGGGAGCGTACCGACACGGCCTCCGAGGCACTGCTGCCGCAAGTGGTGTCCCTGTGCGACGAGACCGCGGCCGCCCTGCGCACGGGCCGGGCCGTCCCCGGCCCGCAGCGGATGGAGAAGGCCATCGCACACTTCCAGCAGGTGCGCCTGCGGCAGGCGACCGGGTCCGCCGACGCGGTACCGCCGGCACCGGTGCTGCGCCGGCAGGCGGCGCTGCTCGCCGTCGCCGAGTCGGTGCGCATCCTGGAGATCTCGGTAAGGGTCGGCCTCGACGGGCGGCGCACCGCGCCGATCGAGCCACGGGAACTGTTCTGGTACACGCAGGCCGCCACGCCCCGGCTGTGGGCGCGCCGTATCACCGGCAACATGACGCTGCGCTCGGTGCAGTTCCAGAACGCCGTACGGATCGCCGTGGCCCTGGCCGCCGCACGCCTGGTGGCCGGTTCCCTCGACCTGACCCACGGCTTCTGGGTGCTGCTTGCGGTGCTGACGCTGAGCCGGACCACCGTCGGGGAGACCTGGACGGCCATCCGCCGGGCCGTCACCGGCAACCTCGTGGGCGCGGTCGCGGCGGGCGCCCTGCTGATCGGCCTGGGCCGGCACACCGAGGCGTACGCCGCGATCCTGGCCCCGGCCATGCTGATCGCCTTCACGCTCGGGCCGCTGCTCGGCATCGCCTGGGCACAAGGCCTGTTCACGCTGGTGGTGGCCACCGCGTTCGCCCAGATCGCCCCGGCCTCCTGGGAGCTGGCCGAGGCACGGATCGTGGACGTGGTGACCGGCAGCGCCATCGGCCTGCTGTGCGCGCTGCTGGCCTGGCCGGCCGGTGCCCGCACAGAGGTACGCAGAACCATGGCGGGGCTCCTGCGCGAGTGCGGCCCGCTGATCAAGGGCACGGTCGAGATGCTGACCGCCGTGCCGCCGGGCTCGGCACCTGCCCCGCCCACGCTCCCCGCCCTGCACCGGCTGCGCCTCGCGGAGACCGCCTATGCCCAGTTCCGCAGCGAACCGGGGAGCACCGCACCCGTGCGCGCAGACTGGCACGCCGTGCTCATCACGGCCAACCACATCCTCCTCGGCGCCCACTGGCTGCCCCGTTTCGACCTGCCCACGACAACGCTGCCCCCGCACACCGCCGACCGGGTACGGGCCGAAGCCCACAGGCTCGCCGAGACAACCGACCGCCTTGCCGCAGTGTGCGGAGGTGACCGCACAAGCCTGCTGCGGACAGGACCGACACGCGCGGCCCCGACGGCGCCGATGCCGGCGGGGCGGACGGGCCGGACGTCGGGGAAGCCCACCGGGTCGATGCCTGCGGAGCCGGTTTCGACCGGGCCCACGCCTGCGGAGCCGGTTCCGACCGGGCCGGTACTGCCCCCTGCATGGCCCGTGCTGGTCGACCTCGACATGTGGCTGCGCAGTCTCGCCCATCAGCTCGCCCGAATCGAGGCCGGGCTGCCCGAGGCGGTCGCAGGCAGGGCGGGCGGTACGACGGCTGCCGGCGGGTCGGGCACCGTGAGCACCGCGGACACCGCCGGCTCCGGGTCCGTTCGTGCCGGTCCGGGAAGGTAGGGCACGCCGTGTCCGGACACGAACTCCGCCCCGAGCTGCGGCCCCCTTCCCCGCACGGGTGGGTGTGGTGGCTGCCCCTGGCCGCCGTGTTTGTCGACGTCGCCGCCGAACTGATCGTCAGAGGACGCGAACCGGTGAGCTTCATGCTCGTCGCGGTACCGCCGCTGGCGGCCGCGACACGCGGCCCGCGAGGCACGGCCCTGTCGACGCTGGTATGCCTCGGGCTCCAGATGTGGATGGCCGCCCGGCGCCCCGGCCACTTCGACGAACAGCACCATGTGGCTGTCTACGTCGCCACGACCCTCATCGGCATCGCCGCCGTCGCGCTGGCCGGGCAACGGGAGCGGACCCGTCGGCATCTGGTGCGGGCCAACTCGGTGGCGGAGGCGATGCAGCGGACGCTGCTGCGTCCCGTGCCGTGCAGGCTCGGTCCGGTGCGCGCCGCCGGTTTCTACGAGGCGGGGGAGGGCGGCACGCTCGTCGGCGGCGATCTGTACGACGTGTGCGAGACGCCCTTCGGGGTACGGGCGATCATCGGCGACGTCCGCGGCAAGGGGCTGGACGCCGTCCAGACCGTCGCGGCGGTACTGGGCAGCTTCCGGGTGTCGGCCCACGAGTGGCAGAGCCTGAGCGCGCTGGCGGGCCGGCTGGAGCTGAGCATCGCTCGCAACGGCCCGGCCGGGGAAGACGGGGATCCCGAGCTGTTCGTCACCGCTCTGGTGCTGGAGTTCCCGCCGGACGGCGGCGAGGTACGGATCGTCGACCGCGGCCACCCCGCACCGCTGGTGATCGGCCCGCACGGCGCCCGGCGACTGCTCACGACGCCCGGACTGCCCCTGGGACTCGGCGCACTGGCACCGGACGGAGAGTCCACGACGGTGCACCCGCTCGCCCCGTCGGAGGTGCTCGTCCTGCACACCGACGGCGTGAGCGAGGCGCGCGACGCGGACGGCGTCTTCTACCCGGTCCTCGACCGGCTCGACGAACGGTTCGGCGGTCGGCGCACACCCGACCCGGAGGCGGTCGTGTCATTCGTACGGAACGACGCGGACCGCTGGTCGGCTCGGTCCGACAATGACGACCGGGCCGTACTGGCACTGTCGGTCGAGGACGGGACACCGCCGCGACCGAACCCCCGGGAGTCCGCCCCCGACGCCCGGGAGCCGCGTCACCGGCAGTGAACGGCATCGCTTCCGTCTTCAGGCCGGCCACCGGCCTTGGCGGGCCCCATCGCGATGCGTCGACCTAGGTCTCGTACGGGAGGCGGCGGCGGATCAGCCTTGATCCCACGCAGGCTCGAAGGCGATGCCCAAGCGCTGCAGAAGACCTTCCCGCTGCTCGGCTGAGGCCAGGACCATGATGTCGTCGTCGAGATCCGGGCCTTCCTGCTCGACGCAACGGAATTCCCGCGGGTCGTCATCGGCCCTGAGCGCTTCGACGGCCAGCCTGGCCGCCCCCATGTCGAGGTAGTCGTTCGACTCCTGCTCGACGCCGAAGGAAAGCAGCTTGCCGTTGCATTCGAAGTGCATCGTCCCCAGGCCGCAGTCTTCGTCGTCCGGGTTGTCCTTCTGGAAGCGGTAGTTGGAGACGGTGACTCTGCCTCCGGTGAGGGTTGCGGCTTCGTTGAGGAGCCATTCGTAGTGTGCGTCGGCGAAGTCGACGTCATCGGAGTGGATGGAGACCGCCACGTCGAAGGATTCGAGGGCACCGGCGATGTCATAGCGTCGCTCGATCGGGTCGGTCGCGTACCTGGCGGCCTCCTCCAGGACCTGTTTGGCCTTCTCTTCATTGATCATCCCGAGTTCGGTGAGAACTTCGGCTATCCGCACGTAGGTTATGGATCGGCTGCGCGTCATGGGGCCATCATCCTGCCATTTCGCGTGAGTAGCTGTGAGGATCGCGCTCGACGCGGCTGTCGGCCCTTTCACGCGGACGCCGGTCCGCCACCGGTCCGCCCGTGGGCGCCGTCACCTGCGTCTGACGTAGCGTCAGCCAGTAAGTGAACGTGGTGGCTGGTGCGGGCAGCGGCATGTGAGCCCCTATTCGGGTGCTTGTATGCACGGTGACGCTTCTCCCATGTGGGCCGGCGGCATACCTCTGGCGAACACACACCGATCGAAGGAGACGCTCATGCGTGCACCATCCGTGCTGGCCGCCGTCGTTCTCTCCGGGACCGTTCTGCTCGGCGGAGCAGGCCAGGCCCTCGCCGGCGAGGAAGATATGGGTATCGCCGGAAGTGTTTTCGGGAACAGCTCGCAGTCCGCGCCCGAGTTCGGCCAGGAGGCCTCCGGCTCGGAGCAGGACGCGTCCGGTTTCGGCCAAGGCGGATCTGTTTTCGATCTCCGCTGACGGCCGGGCCGTGCCTTCATTTCCTGCCTCGCACCGCAAGCTCGGTGCGAGGCAGGATGCTTTTCCGGTGTGCCGGCCGTGGGCGACTGCGGGTTACTGGGCACCGGTCGAGCGCGCTCATGGACGTCGGACGACTGCGTGGCACCGACACAACGACCGGCCCCACCCCAGGCAGGGTCGGTCTCGTGGAGGGCCCGCTGGTCCTTACTGCCGTACCGCCACCGCATCCACCTCGAACTGCATCCCCGGCAGCGCGAGCGCGGCCACGCCGCTCAGTGTCTGGGCCGGCAGCCTGTCGCCGAAACGTGCATGCAGCGCCTTGCCGAGGATCTCCAGCTTGTCCAGGTCATGATCGACGATGAAGGTACCGAGGCGGACCACGTGCTCGTATCCCAGTCCGACCCCTTCCAGTGCCGACCGCAGCCGGTCGAAGGCCAGGTCCACCTGGGTTGCGAAGTCACCGGGCACGGGAGCACCGGTGGCGTCGGAGGCGTACTGGCCGCCGATGAAGACGAGTTCGCCGGGCGCTGAGACCGCGTGGCTGTAGCCGAACGGTGTGGGGTCGTGGAGGGTGGCCGGGTTCGTGATCGTGCGCTGATCGGACGTCATGCCTGCTTCAACCTCGGGTACTGACCTGCCATTCCATGGAGGCGTGTTCTCGGTACGAGAGTCGGCCGGTGGCTGGGCCGGCAGGGTGTCTGCCCGGAGGCCCGAGGCGAGCCGGCTCAGTAGCCCCGGGCGATCACCTTCTCCCGCATCAGCCTTGCCAGCTCCGTGTCCGAGAGCGGATGCAGCGTGTTCACGAGGTGGCGCAGGCCGGGGTTCGTCGAGGGACTGGCTGGAGATCTCGACCTCCGCGTCGCGGTGGCGGCGGACGAGGGTGATGTCGCGGGTGTCACCCGGGAGGCTGCGGCTCATACGCATCTCGCCGTGCCCGTCCACGGCGCAGGTCACGTCCTTCGCCACGAGCTCAGGGCACCGCAGGCTGGGCGTGAGCGGCGGGCGCACCGTCAGGCCCACGTGCCCGCTCTCGTCCTGCCGGACGGGGTGGCGCCTATGTACAGCAACTCCGGACGCTCCCGGTACTGCGCGACCTCCACCGCGTGCCGGCGCTGCTGCGCCTGGACCGGGCCGACAAAACCCCCGTAGACCACGCCGGCCGCCAGCGCGGCCACCGCCCCCAGCCGCACCCACCGGCTCGGCACGAAGAACGCCGCGACCACGGTGTACGGCGCCCCCGTCAGCGCGCCCCGCGTGCCGGCGCTTCCCGGGTCGACGTCCCCACAGTGGGCGGCCAGCCCTGCGAGGACGCCGAGGGTGCCGAGGACGAAGACCACAACCGCCCAGCCGAGCGGCCCGGACGCGGAGCCGCACAACGGCACCACAGTCCGCGCCGGAATGCCCGCCGTAGCCAGCAGTCAGCGCCCGTTCTGCCACTCGTCATATGCGAATCCTTGCCGCCCGCGATTGGCGCACATGGGTTCTCCTCCTCAGTGCCTGTTTTCGAAGACCGAGTCTGGAGACTGCGTGACCGGCCGTGCTGACGTGGGTGGTTGACGACAGCGTGACCGCGCTGGATGTCGCGCGTTCGGCAAGGTGACACGCGTGCATCGGAGTGTCGTGCGGTCCCAGTTCTCGCCGGCGTGGGGTTGGGAACCGCTGGTTCTGATGACCGCCCCGTCATGGCAGGTGGCCCCTGGTCTTCCCCTCGAAGACCGGGGGCTGTCGACGTTCGGGGTGTGGCTCCTCGCGGACGGGCCGATTCCGCGTGGCTTTGACGGTGGTTGATGGACCCGCTGCCAGAGTGCCGACAACACCAGGCCCGTCTGGGCCTCCCGACCCCGGGGAACGACCAACTCCCCGGCCCTTAATTGCCTTTCGTGCCCTCCCGCGCGGGAGCTACTGTTCGTGCAGAGAGTGACTCACGAGGAGCGAAGACATGGTCGGTCGTCCGAGCACGCGTTGACGTCGGAGGCCGTGAGCGGCCTGTCATCGCGTGCTGCCCTTGATGCGCGGCACAGCGAGCCTTCCTTTCCCGCTGCCTGACATGGTCGGTGCACCTGTCGTGCGCCGGTTGGCGGGTCTCGTCTTCGGTCATCCGAGGGGTCCCTGTGCCGTCCTCTTCCTTCCCTGTATCCGATTCCGGTCGGCCTGCTGGGTCAAGCCTGTGGCGGGACCGCGACTTCCGCAGGCTCTGGGTGGGCCAGACGGCCTCCCAACTGGGCGAACAGACAACTCTGGTGGTTCTGCCGCTCTTCGCCGTCCTGACGCTCGAGGCCGGTGCCGGCCAGTTGGGCGTCCTGCGCGCGGTGGGACAGGCGCCGATCCTGCTGCTCTCGCTCTTCGTCGGCGCGTGGGTGGACAGGTGGCGAACCCGTTCGGTGATGGTGCTGACGGACGCCGGCCGGGCCGTGGCCCTGGGCGTCGCCGCCGTCGCGGCCCTCCTCGGTGGGTTCGGCCTGCCGGCGTTGCTCGCGGTTGTCTTCGCCGTCGGGGCTCTGTCCGTGTTCTTCGACGTGGCCTACCAGGCGTCGTTGGTACGGCTGGTGAGACGCGATCAGTTGGTGCGGGGCAACAGCGCGCTCGAGGGCAGTCGGTCCGCTGCGCAGATCGGCGGTCCCGCTCTCGGCGGTGCGTTGGTGTCTGTGCTGTCGGCGCCGCTCGCTGCCGCCTCCAGCGCGGGGTTCTTCGCGCTGTCGTTCCTGTCGATCCGACGGATCGGCCGCCGCGAGTCCGTCCCGGAACGCTCGGAACGCCCTCCTCGGATCTGGCGGCGGATCCATGAGGGCCTCCGTTTCGTTGTCGCAGACACCTCGCTGCGGACCGTGTGCCTCGCGTCAGCCGCCTTCCAGTTCTTCTTCGCTGCTGTAATGACCGGCTACCTGCTGTTCCTGCCACGGGAGCTGCACCTGTCGGGCACCGCCGTCGGGTTGGCACTCGCGGCGACGGGGCCGGGCGCGCTCCTGGGCTCGGTGCTGGCCGCCCGCCTGCCGGGCCGCTTCGGACACGGCGCTGTGCTCGTGTCCGCGGCGGCAGTCGGCGACGGCGTGTTCCTGTTCGTGCCCGCTCTGCACGGCTCCTGTGCGGTGACGGTTCCCGCGCTCCTCGCGGTCAACTTCGTCTTCGGGACCTTCAGCCAGTTGGTGAACGTCACGGTCATGGCCGTCCGGCAGACCGTCACTCCGGACGAGTTGCAAGGCCGCGCGGCCGCGACGATCAATTTCGTCGGCATGGGCCTGACCCCGCTCGGCTCGCTGCTCGGCGGGCTTCTCGCGGAAGGGTGGGGGACGCGCACCAGCCTGCTGGTGACAGCCGCGGGCATGCTGCTGTCGCCGGCACTGATGGCCCTGTCCCCACTGGCCCGCCTGGGACGGACGCTTCCCGGCCCGCCGGAGAATCCGGTCCCGTCTGTGTGACGGCTTCTGTCGCCGCGAACAGCTGACACAACTCCTTGAGCCGTCGTAGCCATCACCAAGGGGGGCCACAACCAACGTGCGCTCAGTCACATAAGAGTTGGATGGCCAAGCGCAGCGACAGTTGGCCACGTCGGTCAATCCCGCGCAGGTCCCGCCCGTCGTAGGCTTTGTCGGCGTGCCGGCGCTGGGCCTTGAAGCAGCGGTCGTGAGGGGGCCTGTTTCGTTGGGTGACCCGACGTCGTCAAGCCGGTGAAGGACCGCTTGTCAGTCATCTGGTGTGCGTACGGCTGAGCCAGGCGGAAGCTTCTGTCCCTCGTCGCTCGCCACGAGCGCGCACATCACGAACCGGAAGCCGAGATCCCAGTAGTACTCGGCGTCGGTCGCCGCGAACAGGTTGCGGGTGGGGCTGATGTAGGAGCCGTACTGCCTGACGCACAGCTCGTGCATCGCATCCCAGGACTCGTCGAACGTCATGTCCTCGGGCGCCTCGACAAAGCCCAGGACCTGCTGATCGTGCGGTTTGCCGCAGTCCACCAGGAAGAAGGATATGGAGTCCTGCTTCTCCTGTTCCTGGATGTCCAGGCAGTCGCCGACTGAGCTGTTCTCGAGATAGATCTCCTCGCCGTAGTGCCGGTAGGTGCCCACCGGGCCGTAGAGGCCGACGGTCTTTCCGAAGAGCAGGCAGGCGGTGTCCCGCACCCCGTTGTCCCAGCCCGCCTCGCTGGGTATCAGCGCGAAGGCCTGGACATCGGCCATCTTGCGCACCATGTCCCGCAGGAGCCCGAAGCAGATCCCCTGTCCGTTGGCCCGCGCGTCGCTCAGGGAGGTGGTCCGCTCCGCATACACGACCTGGCCGTCCGGGTAGTTCTTGCAGTCCACGATTTTCAGTTTGGGCAGGTCCTTGAACCTTTCCGCCGGCCAGGAGGCGGAGACGCAGTCGCCCGGTTTCAGTTCGCGGGTCAGCCCGACCTCGTCTCCGTACGGCAGGACCGGGTCGGCCTTTGCCACCTCGACATCTGAACCGTTGGGCAGGGCGACGCCCGCCCCCATCCCACCGCCCACGAGCAGCAGCACGGCGAGAAGGAGTCCGAACATCCGGCCCCAGGCGGCTTTGGAAGACCTCCCGCGATGCTGAGGCTGTGACGGGACTGCCGCTGGGCTGCTGCCCTCCACAGCCGACGGTTCGCCAGGCGTCCGCGAAATGGACGGCTGGTCACGTCTGAGCCGTCCTCGCTCTATGCAGTCGTGCCCCAGACTGTGTAGAGGCCGGTACCGCCTTGGTGTCACGCGCTCGGAACTGTCGCCTTTCGTCATGGCAGATCTCCACAACGCATAGTTCCTCAACCGTATGGACCTCGCCGGCTCAGAGTGCCGTGACAAACGGGCCCTGCGGGGCGTAGGGGGGCACATCAGAGGCCGTTCTGACCGGCTGTCACCGGGACCTCCACCGGGTCGGTGTTGGCGGGGGAGGGCACGGGCAAGGCTGAGCCGGGCGGGAGCTTCTGGCCCTCTTCGGGCATCGCGAGCAGGCACATCACAAAGCGGAAGCCTTGGTTCCAGGTGCTCTCCGCGTGATTCCATGCGTACAGGTCGCGCGTGGAACTCCTGTAGGACCCGTAACGCTTGACGCACAGGTCGTAGAACGCATCCCAGGAGTCGAAGTTCATGCTCTTCGGTGCCTCGATGTAGCCCAACCCCTGCAGCTCATGCGGCTGTTTGCAGTCCACGAGCAAGTGGGCGTAGTTGTGTTCCTCCAGTTTCCTGCGGTCGTAGCAGTCGCCGATGGAACTGTTCTCAACGAAGATCTGTTCGCCGTGCTTCCGGTAGTCGGCCACCGGGCCGTAAAGGCCGACGGTCTTGCCGAAGAGCAGGCAGACGGTGTCCCGCACCCCGTTGTCCCAGCCCGCCTCGCTGGGTGTCAGCGCGTAGGACCGGACGTCGGCCATCTTGCTCGTCGTGTCGCGCAGGAGTCCCGTGCAGATGCCCTGGCCGTTGGTTCTCGCATCCTCCAGGGACGTGGTTGCGTTGATGTCCAGGACCTGGCCGTCCGGGTAGGTTTTGCAGTCGATGATTTTCAGTCTGGGCGGATCCTTGAACCGCTCTGCGGGCCACGAAGCGTGGACGCAGTTGCCGGGTTTCAGTTCGCGGGTCAGTCCGACCTGGTCGCCGTACGGTGGGACCTGATCAGTCGTTGAGCCCTCGGGGTCCGAGTTCTCGAGCAGTGCGGCTCCGGCCCATACGCCGCCGGCGATGAGTGCGAGTGCAGCGGCGATGACAGCCCAAGCCCGGCGTGACGGGAGCTTGGCGCTCCGGCGGTGCCGCGGTCGCGGCGGAGCCTCCGTGGGCGGTGGGCCCGCTTCGGCCGGCAGTGCGCCAGGAAGGGGTCGCACGGCCAATTGCCCTTCCGGCAGCGGTGTCGTCTCGATCTCCGCGTCGGCCGGCCTGTGCACTGTCGGCTGCCCACCCGCAGTGGCGGTGAGCGCGGCGAGCATGTGCATCGCCTCGTCGCCCCCGATCCGCTGTTCGGGATCCTTGGCCATCAGGCCGGCCAGGACCGGTCCCAGGTCTCCGGCTCGGGTCGGCGGCGGGGGTTCCTCGAAGAGCAACGCGGACAGCGTCTCATAGGGCGTCGGCCTGTCGAACGGCCCGCTCCCCTCCACGGCGTAATACAAGGTGGCACCCAGTGAGAAGAGGTCTGAAGCCGGGCTCGGTGCCACTCCGCGCGCGCGTTCGGGTGCCAGGAAGCCTGGAGTTCCCATGATCCCCGACGTTGAGGTCAGCCGTGTGTCGCCCGAGTCCGGCTCCAGCGAGATGCCGTAGTCGGTCAAGAAGACCTGCTGGCCTGGTGCGCCGCCAGGGGTCTGGGCGCCAGGTCCCGTCAGCAGGATATTGGCTGGTTTGACGTCCCGGTGCAGGATGCCTGCCCGATGGCCCGCCGCCAATGCATCGAGTACGGCGACCCCGATAAGCGCAGTGTTATCGGGCGACAGTGGTCCGTGATCGCGCACGACCTCGGCGAGATCCTTCGCCCCGGGCACGAACGCCATCACGATCCAGGGCAGGCCACCTTCCTCCACCACGTCGTAGACAGTGGCGACGTGCGGATGGCTGCGCAGTCGGGCAGCATGCCGCGCCTCGACTCGCACACGGGCGATCCGGGTGCCCATCTGATCCTCTGGGACCCCTACGGGCAGAGCGAGCTCCTTGAGGGCGACCTGACAGTCGAGCATCTGGTCGTACGCCAGCCATACTCGCCCCATCCCCCCGGTCCCCAGCCTGTGCAGCAGCCGGTACCGCCCCGCTACCAGGCGCTTGGCTCCTTCACCTTCCGCCATGGCAGACCTCCATGCCGCCCGACATCAAAACCGTATGGCCGCTGATCGAAAAGTACAAATGCACCCAAAATGACATGCTGCACCGCTCCGGAAAGCGCTGATCTCGCCAGTGGGACTGCGGGCCATGAGGCTCGGCGATGGCGAGGTGGTTCGTGGCCTGGGAGCGGGCGGGAGAATCTCGTAACAGCGGGCCAGGCGGCGGTGGAGCACGAGCCAGCCGTACGTCCGTGGATGTTGATGCCGAGGGCGTCGACGTGCCCGGCGAAATGCTTGCGGCGGCCGACGTTGACGCAAACCGCCCGGCGGCGTCAGGCATGTCGTGCTGGATGTCGACCAGGACCGTGCTGTCGATCTGGGCCACGTTGTCGGTCCTGCCGTCGTGGACGTGGACGTACGGGCGGTCGTAGCCCTGGCCCAACACCTGGAGGTTCTTGGGAAGCAGCGGAACGAGGGTGCCCAGGACGGCGGCCACGGTCGGCTCATCGTGGCCTCTCGGCGTCGGCGTCTGCCCCCACCGTTTCTCCCGGCCCTCGACATGGGGATCGACGACCTGCCGCCACACCTCGGCTGTGACCAGCTTCGTCAACTGAGCACCGCGTCGGGGAAGGTGTCCGTCTTCCGGACCCGTTCCGGCCCGAACCTGCCACTGCTGTCAACAGGCCCGACGGGGCACTCGGCGCAGGCCAGGAGCGGCTTCCCGGCCCGCATTCGGGCCACTGTCCCTCCTGATCACTTGAGTGCCGCCACCCGGCCACCCGCTCGAGGGCGATGCCAAGGGCCTCGCGGTCTAGTAATAGGAGGCGACGAGGTTACGGTCCACGGTGATCATGTCGCGGTGCAGTGCGGGTAGTTCCAGGTGGTCACAGATCAGCCGGGTCAGCTCCTCCTCGTAGTCCTCCTTCTCGTGGTCCAGCCCGGCAGCCGTGATGAGAGATGCCATCTGGTTGGGCCAGAACTCCCCGATGTAGTCGGGGTCCTCGTAATCGATGCAGGACGCCACCCGGCCGTCCTTGTAGTGGTAGGCCTTGGGACCGTGCGCCTTGGCGATGCACGGATTGGGCTGGAACACCACCAGCTCGGCCCCCAGGGGGCACAGCTTGCGGTAGTCGATCGGGTCGAAGTCGTCGCGGGACGGGTTGTGCATGTGGTGCACAATCACCCCCCAGACGCCGGGGGAAGGGCTGCTGCCGTAAGCGAATGGCGGCCGGTGCTGCGCTCTCAGCCCTTCAGTCATGTCAGTCAGACCGACGCCCTTGAAGTACACGAGGACGGTTTCGTCCTCATACCGGTAATCGTCCATCCATGCGATGACGCCACTCTTGATCCAACCAGTCATGCCCCGCAAGGTAACCGGTACCACTGACACGCCAGGCACACCCGGGCCAACTCGAATGAGTCTCGCTGAGTACAGAAAGCCACTCGTCGGCGGATGGACCGTAGGGGGATGCTGCACCCGTGATTGAGCGAGAAGCCGCCGTTCGCATCGTCGAGGAAGAGCTGGACCGCGAGCACCAGATGTGGTCGGCCCGCGGTGTGGACTTGGCGCGTGTGACCGTCGTGGATGTCGAGGAGCACGAGTTGGTGTGGATCGTCTACTGGCAGTCCGACGAGTACGTGCGCACGGGAAACTCCGGTGCCATGTTGGTCGGCAACGGACCGTATCTGGTCGACCGCGTCGACGGAGGGCTGCACCGGATCGGAGTCCTCTCCGCGAAGAGCGGGGAGTGGGAGAGCGACTACCGTGCTCGCATCCGGGGGTCGGCCGTTCGGACCGCCGTACACGATCTGCACGACGGGATACGCGAAGTCGCCGCCACGTTCGGACGCATGCATGCCGTGCGCACCCTACGTCAGAGGCTGCCGGCGCTGTCCCCGGCGCAGGCCCTTGAGTACGTAAGCGGGTTGCTGGGCGGCGATGCCCCAGCCCACCTCGTGTCAGTCGCCGTCGAGCGACTCGTTCAACCCATCGACCCCGTGCTCGCCGTGCACACCATCCGGCCGGGAGACCTCAACCAGCCGGCGTGACACGCGAGGAGTGACTTCTCCGATGGGAAGCCACTGCGCGTCGTGTCGACCGGCTGAGCGTTGGATTCCGTGAATCCCCAAATTCCGCAAAACCCCAGATTCCGTACCCCAGATCCCCTTAGGGCGAGGAGCGTCAACGCCAGCTCTCCGTCATCGTCACCGTTCCCGCGTGACCGCCGCCTCGTACGCAGTCGCAAGGATGCCGCCCCAAGGACCGAGCCGTACGTCACCCGGCCGGCTCGATACGCAGGACGGCGGCATTGTCGAGGATCTCGACGACCTGAAGGCTCATGGCGTCGTTGATGGTCGCGGCGGGTCCCTCGCCGCAGCTGAGCCCGACGCCGCCCGCGCCCTCCGACGACACGCCGCCGCCACCGGAACAGCCCGCAACGCTGTAGCCCGACCCCGTCAGCTGCGCGACCATCTCGACCACGTCGCCGTCGATCGCCGTCACCTTGATCGGCCCGAGGCCGTACGTCTCCGGAACTGTCACGACGTCCCCCACGGCGACCTCGATCTCGCACGTCCCGTCAGCGCACGGCCCGGTCGGCGAGGGCGACGGCGTGGACGTCTCCGTGACGCCGGACGCCGATGAGCCGGAGCCGGGCCCGCTGGGCCGGCCCTCGGCGGGGGAGCGGTCCGAAGAATCCGAGGAACACGACGTGAGAGCGGCGAGCACGCCGACGACAACCATGGCGACCACGGCAGTGGATGACGTTCTTCTACGCATCATGGTTGCCATGGAACCCTGCCGTGACCGGGACCCGTCCCGCCACCGTCCGGGCAGGCGCGCCGCCAGGCGCCCGGGCGGCGCCGCCCAGCTGTGAACCGACCGGGCGCCACCCCGAGTTGCCGGCGCGGGGGTGGGGATCGCGGTCCGGATCGCGCCATAACGGCGGCGCCCGCGGCGGCTGTTGGTGTGGTGCGGGACTCGTCGCCGAGTGGTCGGCGTGCGAGCACCTCAGCTGTTGGCCAGTGTGCGGTCGAGGAGGGGGAGCAGGCGGTCCCAGTGGCGTTGCAGTCCGGTGGGATCGAAGGCGTCGGTGTCGGACATGGTGAACCCGTGGACGGTGCCGGGGTAGATCTCGGAGGTGTAGTCGACCTTCGCGGCGTCCAGGGCCCGGTTGAGCTCGCCCAGGGCCTCGGCAGTGAGGTCGCTTTCGGCGTGGCCGAAGTGGACCTGGGCGGTGATCTCGGCGAGGGCGTCGAGCCCGGCCGCGCCCACGGGACCGTGGAATGCGGCGACGGCGGCCACCCGTCCGGGGTGGGCCGCGGCGGTGCGCACAGCCAGGAGGCCGCCTATGCAGTAGCCGGTCACCGCGACCGGTCCGGCGGCGACCTGGGGCTGGGTGGTGAGGAACTTCAGGTAGGCGTCGGCGTCACGCAGTACGCGTTCGGCGGTGTGCGCTTCGATCAACGGCATCAGCTGCGCCATGAGCGCGGGCCGGACCTCTTCTCCGATGCGCTCGGGAAGGTCGAGCAGGGGCGCCGGGCCGTGCCGGTAGAGGAAGTTGGGGGCGAGTACGTAGTACCCGTGCCCGGCCAGTTCGCAGGCCATCTCCCGCAGTACGGGCCGGATGCCGAAGCCGTCCGCGTACATCAGCACGGCCGGGTGCCGCTCGCCGCGGTCGGGAAATGCGGCGAAGGCGTCGGCCTGGCCGTCCATGGTGGGAATCTGCAGCGTCCTGGTGGGGAGGCGGAGCCCGCGCAGCAGCGCAGGATCCTCGATCCAACAGAGCGCAGGATCCTCGATCCAACAGCGGGCCCGCACCGGCCCGTACGGCGCTCAGAAGAGCACCGGGTCACCAATCCGTGTGTGGCGCGAAGCCGTCCCGGTAGTCATGACCTCACAGCGTAGCCCACGGGCAAAGCCCGACGCCGGTTGCACGAACGCGGTACAGCCGCCACCTGCCGGAGTCTCAGGTCGGCGCCGGATCCGACGTCCATCCGACACCGGTCGGTCATGAGATTCCGACGCCGACTCTGCGAGCGCAGGAGGATGGCGAGGGACAACGCCGCAGCGACGGTGCGCTGATGGGCCGAAGAGTTCAGAGGCCGGGTTCTCCGGAGGCGTCTGAAGTGCTCGAACTGCCGTCCAGTAGCGCACGTCCCTCCGGAGTTCCCCGGTGCGGCGCCGCCGGGGACGACGCCCTCTCTACTCCGCCGGGAAGAGCCGCAACTTCGCGGTGTCTCCCACGATGGCGAGGACGGCGATCGACAACTCGTTGACGGTGGAGGGACCGCCCTGGTCGGGGCGCTGCCCGAGCAGGTTGGAGGTGAATCCGCTCGCGTTGACCGAGCTCAGGTCCACGCCCTCGGCACCGACGGCACTCACCGTGAACGGTCCCGCCCGAAGGGCGGCGGCGCGCGGGATCTCGGTGCCCTTCGTCACGACGACCGTGCAGCTTCCGTCTGCACATGCTCGCAGCTCGGCAGGTGTTGACGGCTTCATCGGCTTCATCGGCTTCATCGGCTTCATCGCGGTCGGCGACGGCGATGAGGAGGGCTTCGTGGGCGTTGGCGAGGCGGGCGACGATTCGGCCGGACGCGAGGGGGCGGCTGGTGCCGACGCCCCGGCGTCGCCGCCCGAGTCGGAGCTGCAGCCGGTCAGCGCGGCTGCGAGGGCGAGGAGGCAGACGGTCGCCGCCGGGCCGCGCGCCGCAGACCGCATGGTCCTACGGTGGCGGGCCGGTGATTCCGAGGTGGTCATGGGACCGTTCTATGCGCGGGTGCCCGGGGACGGGTCCCGCGCGCCCGTCACCTCGCACGAGCAGGTTCCCTGTGCACGGCCCGGGCATGGGGCGGCAGTGCAGGCGGAACGGGAACTCGCTTGTCGGCCCGGACGCGAGTGCCCGCGCCCAGCCCAGCCACGTCCAGCCCAGCCCGGTGCGAACTGCGGTACCGGGAAGGTGCGAGTGCCGTTGTCCGGACGCCTTGACGTAGAGTCACCGCATGTAGAGCGCGGCCGGGTACGTAATGGTCCGGATTCTCGGGGGAGACACGCATGCACAGACTGGACGCAATCGTGCCGGAACGTATCGCGCCGGGAGCGTTTCGCGCGACGCTTCTCCATGGGCACGAGTGCCGGCGGCTCCTGGCGCTGCTGGAGGTGTCCGAAGCCTGGAAACCGTCGGGAGCCGTCGGCTCCGCGGTGCTACCAGGAGATCTGATGACACCTGAGATGCTGATCTACGCGGAGGCGGTGCATCGGCTGGTCGACGCAGACATCCTGGAGACGGAGCACGGCGTCTTCGGAGACCGCACCTGGCCGGCCGTCGCGTGCCAGGAATTCCGTCGCGGCAGCCACACCTCGGCGCGGGAAGCCGAAGCGTGCTTGTCCGGTGCACCTCGGGCGCTGACGGTGCTGCTGGCCTTGGCAGTTGACGGGACCGAACCGTTTCCTCAAGGTGAGGGCGGCATCGTTCTCACCTCCGACACCGGGCGCTCCTTGCCGCTCGCCGTGCCCGCCGGGACGGCGGTGGTCGTGGACGGGTCCTGGACCCTTACTGCGTACGGATCACGGACGGATCTACTGGTGGAGTATGTGCGGGTCGGCGCCGAGGGAGCCGTCCGATGAGCATTCCGCGCGTCTGTGTCTCGTGCGAGGGTCTGAGCGTGGGCGTGGAGTCGTACGGGTGGGAGTCGTTCCACACCTACGCCTCCGTGGCCTATGAGCCGTATTTCCGGGTCGCGGAGAACACGGGGGAGAGCGGTGACGCTCTGGTCCGGCTGCATCTTGTTCCCGCGCAGGAGCTGGAGGCGCGGCGGGCGGAGGTCATCCGCGCGGGGCTGCTACGGCCGGTTCCGATCGAAATCAACCGCAGTCTGCTGGCCGACCAGCCCGGTCCCGGCGGGGTGCGCAACGCGGTGGACCGCACGGGCCGGTTCGTCTACCGGTCGGACCCGGGACGGCGTCAGGTGGATCTGTGGGCGGCCGATCCCGAGGCGCTGCTGCTCGAAGGCGTGCGCGTGGTTCGGACGGTGCTGGTCTCCCTGCTGGTCCAGGAGCGCGACTGCGTCCCCGTGCACGCTTCCTGTGTCGCGGTGGACGGCAAAGCGGTCGTCTTCGCCGGGTCGTCCGGTTCGGGCAAGACGACCCTCGCCCTGGCGGCCATGCAACGGCTGGGAGCCCTGTTCATCACGAACGACCTGGTGATGCTGCGTGCCGCGGACGCCTCCGAGGCCGCGGGCGGGCGTACGGCGGTCAAGGCCTTCGGCATCCCACTGCCCGTACGGATGGCGGCGGGCACCCTGCGAGGGCTGGGCCTGCTGCGCCATCTCGACCCTTACCAGGAGGTGTTCCCGTTCGTCGCGGCCTCCGACTGGCGAGAGAGGGAGCGGAAGATCGAAGTGGGCTCTCGACGCGTGGCCTCGTGGTTCGGCACGACCCCGCTGCCGTCCGCCGAACTCGGCTGTCTGGTGTGGCCCCAGCTGACGGCCGGTGACCGGGCCGGGCTCGCCGAGGTGTCGGCGCCGGAGGTTCCCGGCCGACTGCACGCCGAAGCCCCGATCTTCGACCCCGCATGGCCTGTCTGGACCGGCTTCGGCTACCCCGCGCCGCTGCCCTTGCCGCCCGCCGCGCTGCGGCTCGTGGAGGAGTGCGGGAAGATCGACGCCGTCGAACTGCGGGGCGGGCGGGACGTGGACGCGGCCGTCGACGTGCTCGCGGGTTTCCTGCGCGACGGGACCGTGACGGGGTCCGGCTCAGCCGGTCCAGAAATCGCGTGACGCCGCGCGCCGGACGGTCCAGGGAGGAGTGCCCTCGGTGAAGCCGCGGACGCCTCGGCCGTCGTCGCCGTCGGGAGCCCGCCAGTGACCCTCCGCCGCCCATGACCAGCCGGCGCTGAGCATCTCCAGTCCCCATTCGCGCGGGCCCGGTTCGGCCAGGGAGTTGAGCAGGGCCTTCATCTGACGCAGGGTCTGGGGGTTCTTCACGGCGATCAGTCGGTGCCATTGCGCCACCGCGTCGTCCAGGTCCCGCGCGGGGCACAGGCGGTCCCAGATGCCGCGCTCCACCGCGGTCGCCGCCGGATGAATGGCGCCGAGCAGCAGAACCTGACGGGCGAACTGCACGCCGGCCCTGGCCACCAGCCGGCTCACACCCCACGACGGCGTGAGTCCCAGGTCCACCTCGGGCATGCCCCACTGCGCGTCCTCGGCGGCCAGTACGAAATCGCAGCACAGGGACAGCTCGAAGCCGCCACCCACCGCGTAGCCCTCGACCACGGCCAGGGTGGGCAGCGGAAGCCCGGCGAAGGACGCCGCGAATTGCTGGAATTTCTGGGTGCGGAGCAGGATGGCCCGGGGATCGACGGAGCCCTCCACCACGGTACCGGTGCAGAAATTTCCGGCAGTACCGCGAAGTGCCAGGGATTTCGCTCCACTGTCCACCGCCTGCCGGGCCAGCCGTAGCAGCTGGTCCAGGTCCTCGGCATAGAGCGCATTGCGATTCTCTGGATTCTCCACAAGCAGAGTCGCATGTTCCGCTTCAAGGTCCAGCTGGACCGCCATATGTGCCCCCATGAACTAAGGCCATTCACACAACAGGAAAAGCAGACATAGCGCCCCCCGGTTCGGGGTGGAGTGACATGCGCCACAGTCTGCTGTCGATCTTCTATGGTACAAATCTTCGGCGGGTTTTCATATTCGCTGCCCTGCGTTCTGGAGGAGGAATCCGTATGCTGAAGCGCATTGGAACGATCATTCACCCGAAGCCGACGACCGACTCGGACGACATCGTCTGATCCGGCGCTCGCTGGCGAAGGCCATGATGGCGACACCGGCTGAAACAACCGTGCGCATACGGAAGTTCGACGTCCAGGACGTCGAACTGGTGGCTTCCTGGCTGCGGACCGACAGTGCGCTGGAACAGTTTTCCGCGCGTGGCGAGGCCGCCTCGGAAGAGGATCTGCTCGCCCTCGTCCGGCGTACCAGAAAAGACCCGCTGAGCGGGGCCTACATTCTGGAGTCGGCGGACGGCGCCATCATGGCTTTCTCGGCCGGGCGGATCGAATGGCCCTTTGAGCATGTCTACGAATCGGAAATCATGCTCTCCCCGGAGCTCCCGGTCCGCCAGGGCTGGGGCACCTTGTTGCACGGTGCCGCACTGGCCAACATATTCCTGCGCCGGCCCGAGGTTCACAAGGTGGTCGGCCGCTCGATGCGTACCAATGGCGGCGCCGCTCAGGTGATGAGAAAGCTGGGCCTCACCCACGAGGGCACGCTGCGTTCTCATGTGCGGCGAACCGATGGGTTCGTGGATCTCGATGTCTTCTCAATTCTGCGGTCCGAATGGGAAAGGGCGAGCCAGCTGTCGAGTCGCGTCGTGCTCCTCGATCAAGAAGGGTGATCCTTGCGCTTTCTCATAGATGCGGGAAACACCCGGATCAAGGTCGCCGCCTTACAGCCGGACGGTTCCCTCGGCGATGTCTCCGCGACTCCGGTCGCCGAGGCCGGCACCGAGGACGATCTCCGGCTCGCTGACTTTCTCGACTCTCTGCTCCGCGACGCTCCGGCGACCACGCGGCCACTGCTCGTCGTCTCCGATCCGGCCGGTCGGCTGAGAACGGCCCTGCGGACGCTGCGTCGGCGTCGCTCGTGCTCGGTGGAGCACATGACCGCGGCCGGGCTGCCCGGCAGGGTCCTTACCCGCGATCCCAATCGGCTCGGCACGGATCGGCTCGCCGCGGCGCTCGGCGCGTACCGGCGGTTCGGAGCGCAGGCCGTGGTCGTGGACATGGGCACGGCCCTGTGCGTCGACCTCGTCACGGCGGACGGGGCGTACGCCGGAGGCATCGTGTATCCGGGCGTCGACCTGTCCTACCGGGCGCTCCGGGACCGTACCGGACTGCCCGTCCCGGATTTCTCGGTGCCGGGCGGCGGCCGGGCCACCGGTATGCCGGACACCACCGAGGAAGCGCTGCGGCGCGGCGGCCGGGTGGTCGTGCCCTCGGTCGTCGGCGGACTGATCAGCCATGTGCGGGAGCTCGCAGGCGCGGACCTGCCCGCGGTCCTCACCGGCGGCGGCTGCGTGCCGTTCCTCGAGCTGTTCCCCGAGGACCTGCCCTACGACCCCCATCTGAACCTGCGCGGCATCGCCGAGTACGTACGGCTGACCACCGGAGTGTGCGCATGACCGAGCCCTCGTCGTCGAGGCCCGTGCTGATCGCGGCGGATGCGCTGACCGGCGTCCCCCGTTCGCTCGACCAGAGCGCGTTCCATGAACTGGTCCGTGCCACGGCCGAGCTGGTGCGGACGAGGGTTCGCGACCTAAGGCCGGGCACACCGCTGGCCATCGCGCTGCGCAACAGCGTCCAGGCCGTCGCCCTTCAGCTCGCCGCGGAGGAACTCGGCCTGGTGCCCTTCCCGTTGGCGCCGCGCTCTGACGACGCGGCGCTCCGTGCGGCCGCCCGGTCCTCCGGAGCCACGGTGCTCGCGCATCTGCCGCCCGGCCCGGCCGCCCGGCTGGAGATCGAGGAACTCCCGGACCCCGAGCGGCTCGCGGACCCGGACCCCGACTGGGGGCTGGCCATCAGCACCTCCGGGTCGACGGGATCCGGCACGACCGTCCTGCTCTCCAGGACCGCCCTCGTCCGCAATGCGCGCGCCTTCGCCGATCGCACCGGACTTGACGCCGAAGCGCGCTACCTCGTCACCGCCCCGCTGTGGCATGTCGGCGGCAGCGTGGTGGGCCTGCGCGCGGCTCTCGCGTCCGGGGCCGTACTGGTGCTGCCGCCGGAGGCCAAGCCCGGGATCCTCGCTCAGTGGGTGGACCGGTACCGGCCCACCCATCTCGCAGGGGTCCCCACCGTGCTGTTCGACCTCCTAGGCAAGCGCTCCGGCCCCGCCGCCGCCGAGGGCTGGCCCGGGCAGATCATCACCGGCGGCATGGCCGTGGAAAGCACCCTCGTGGGCGCGCTGCACACGCTCGGCAGCCGGGTGACCGTCCTGTACGGGATGACGGAGTTCACCAACGCCGTGATGTCCGCCCACGCGGACCCCGGGTTCCTCCCGCCGACCGGCTTCGTGGGCGAGCCGTTCCCCGGGGTGGAATGCCGGATCGACCCGGCGGCCGGGCAGAGCGGGGACGCCGAACCGTACGGACATCTGCTCGTGCGCGGCTATCCGCGGGCGGCGGCCGTCGTCCGCGACGGGCGGCCGCTGCCGCTGGAGACGGATGCCGACGGCTGGTACCGGACCGGCGACCTGGCCCGGGCCACGGCGGACGGCTACGTCATCGTCGGCCGCAGCCGGGACGTGGTGATCAGGGGCGGCGTCAACATCTCGGCCGCGACCCTGGTGGACGCCGCCCGCCGCACCCTGCGGGCCAAGGAGGCCGTCGTTCAGGCACTGCCGTCCGAGCGGCTCGGCGAGGACATCGCGCTGATCGTGCACGGCCCGTCCGACGAGGAGTGCCGGAGCCTGCGGCGGGACTTCCTCGCCCAGCTTCCGCACGGCACCCGCCCCGGCTATCTGATCGTCTCGCGCTCCCCGCTGCCGCGCACCGCCAACGACAAGTACGACCTCGCGGGCATGTACCGGCGCACGGTGGCCCTCGTCGAGCCGGGTCCCGCCGCGAGGTCCGGCCTGCCCATCGTCTCTGTGGACCACTGGAGTTGACATGCCGAGCAGCACAGCAGACCTCGCCCTGGAGTGGCGGGAGAGCGCCGCTGGGGTCTTCACCAGCGACTCGGTTCCGGCCGACCTGACGGAGCGGATGCAGCGGGTGATCGTGGACTCCCCGCTGTGGGCCCCCGCCCCCTTCGGGCTGCGGGCACAGCAGAGCGTGGACGTCACCCGGCGCGTGCAGCAGCACATCCCGCGCACCCGGATGACCGACGTGATGCTGGAGCTCGCCGAGTCCGTGACCCACCCCGTCCAGCAGGCCGGCGAGCGGCTGCTGACCGGCGGTGCCACGAGCGAGCTGTGCGTGCTGGAGTACCAGCACACCCGCAGCGGCGACAGCTTCCCCTGGCACCGGGACTCCAGCCCCGAGCGGCCCCGCTGTTTCACCATGGTGCTCTATCTGCCCTACGGCGAACTGCGCGGCGGCGCCACGCAGTTCCAGCTGGCGGAGTCCGGCGAGCCCGACTTCGAGGTCGCCGCCCGGCCGGGCCGCGTGATGCTCTTCCGGTCCGAACTGCGGCACCGGGGGGAAACCGTGGCGAGCGGCGACAAGTACGCGCTGGTGGCCAACTTCCGGCTGCGGACCTGACCGGCAAGGGCGGCGGACGCCGCCGCGCACAGGCCCGACGAGCACACGCGGCACCACGAAGTACTGAGGGAACCACCATCTTGGCTGATCGGACCACCGTCCTGGCCCCGCTGCGGGACCGGCCCTTCCGGCGCTTCTGGCTCGGGCAGACACTGTCCGAGACCGGGAACGCCGTCGTGCCGATCGCCCTGACGCTCGCCGTGCTGCGCAACACCGGCTCCGCCACCGATCTGGGCATCGTGCTCGCCGTGTTGGCCGGCTCCGAGGCGCTGTGCTACGTCCCGGCCGGCGTGTGGGCGGACCGGCTGCCGCTGCGCACCCTCATGTGCGGGGCGGAGATCTTGCGCGCGGCCGGGCAACTCGTCCTGGGCACGTTGCTGGCGGCGGGGAGCACCAGCGTGCCGGCCCTGTCGCTCGCCGCGGCGGCCACCGGCGCGGGCGCCGCGTTCTTCCGCCCGGCGGTCAACGCACTGATGACCGCGACGACCCCCTCCGCACACCGGCAGCAGGCCAACGCGCTGCTCTCGCTGTCCAGGCAGGCGCCCAAGCTCCTCGGGCCCGCCATCGCCACCGGCGTCGTCCTCACCGTGGGCCCACAGTGGATATTCTTCTTCGACGCGGCGACCTTCCTCGTTAGCGCCCTGCTGCTCAGCACTCTGACCGCCGAGCGGCCCGCGCCCCGGAGCGGCTCCTTCCGGGCGGAGCTGGCCGAGGGGTGGACGGAGGTGCGCAGCCGCCGCTGGTACTGGTCCAGCCTGATCGTCCACGGCAGCTGGAACTTCGGCCGCTGCGCCTTCTTCACCGTGGGACCGCTGGTGGTCCTCGGCTTCGGCGGGGAGGTTGCCTGGGGCGCCGTCGTCCAGGGTGCCGCCGTGGGTGCGCTGCTCGGCGCGCTGATCGCCTTCCGGCTGCGCCCCCGGCGCCCGCTGGTAGTGGCGAACCTGCTGTTCGCGCTCGGGGCGTTGCCGTTCTGCCTGCTCGCCCTGCACGCGCCCGTCGCCCTGGTCGTCGTGTCCGCCGCGCTGATGAACAGCGCACTGGGCGTCAGCGTCACCCTGTGGGACACCGTCGTACAGGAGCGGATCCCGGTGGCCGTCATGTCGCGGGTCTCGGCCTACGACTGGCTCTTCTCCTTCTGCCTGAGCCCCGTCGGCTTCGCCGTCGCCGGGCCCCTCGCCCTCGCCGTCGGCAACGAGGAGACGCTCCTCGGCGCCGCCGCCCTGCTCGCCCTGCCCGGCCTGCTGAGCCTGCTCCTGCCGGACGTGCGGGGCCTGCGCACCCTCGGCGACCGCGCGGACCAGGAGGCCTCCGAGCCCGTGCCGGACGACGGCTCGGTCGATTCCCTGTCCGGACGCCGGACCTGACTCGTGTGAAGGAGACCCCATGTGCGGCACGGTAGGGCTCTTCCTGGGCTGCTCCGCCGTAGCGCTGTGCCCGAGGCAGTTCCTCGCCCAGCGACGGGAGGAGACGCCGGACGGCACCGTCCCGGACACGTACGTCAGCCCGTTCCGCAGCTGGTACGACCGCTCGGCGGTACGCGGTCTGCCGCGCCGTGAGATCGGCGAGGTCGGCGCCGCGCAGCGGCTGTTCCCTCTCGAACTCGTGCCGCTCGCCCGGCATCCACTGGTGCTGGCCAAGGGGCCGGACGTGCTGGACCAGGTCGTCGTGCGGCAGCTGTACCGCTACTTCGACTTCACCGCCCAGCTGGAGCAACTGGTCGTCAACCGCACCGTACTGGGCATCGCGCACGGCACGGTGGGCGTCCACCTGCCTGACGAGATGCGGCTGGACGCCCACAAGATCTACTGCGACGAGGCGTACCACGCGCTGTTCTCGGCGGATCTGCTGCACCAGGTGCGCCGACTGACCGGGATCGACCCCGGGCCGCCCCGGCAGCCCTTCTTCCTCAGCCGTCTGGAGCGGTATCTGGGCGAACTGCCCGCCGAACTGCGGCCGCTCGCCGAGGTGTTGTTCGTCGTTGTGTCGGAGACGCTGATCTCGGCCCACCTCACCGACCTGCCGGACGACGACGACGTCGTCCCCGCCGTACGCGACGCTGTCCGTGACCACGCCCGGGACGAGGGACGGCACCACACCTACTTCGCCCTGTTCCTGCGTTATCTGTGGGGGCAGCTGGACCCCGGACTGCGGACGCGGGCGGCCTTGATGGTGCCCGAGTTCATCCACATCTTCACAGCGCCCGACATCGAGGCCGTCCACGAGGAACTGCTCGGCTACGGCCTGACGGAGGACCAGGCGCGGCAGGTCGTGGCCGAGATCCACCCGGAAGCGGACGTCAGGGCCTATGCCGCCGACGTCGGCCGGCAGACCGTCCGGCACTTCGCCGGGGTCGGCGCGCTGGACGAGCCTCAGGTCCTGGCCGCCTTCACCGAAGGGGGGCTGCTGCTCCCCGACCCGACTTCATGAACCCCCGCCCATCAACCCCCGGCCCATCAACCCCCGGCCCATCAACCCCCGCCCCATGGGCCCCCACCTCCTTGACCCCCGACGGAAGACTTCATGATCGACTTCTCAGACGGCCCCGGGCTGATCGCCAAGCTGCGTGCCAACGCGCTGCTGCCCGACTCCTTCCACTGCGTCTACGCGGCTGGTTCCCTGGTGCGCGGCTGGGGCAACACCACCAGTGACGTCGACCTCTACGTGATCACCGACGACGAGCCGCCGCGCACGGTCACCACCTCCCACCCGGTGGCCCTTTCCCCGGACGCCGTCCCCGTCGCCGCGACCTATGTGGACTCCGTCCGCTGGGACGTCGAGTACTGGCAGGGCGCCCAGGTGGACCAGGTGCTGGAGAAGGTGTCCTGGAGCCGCTACGAGGAGGCGGGCGCGCGGGAGAGCCTCACCGGCTACGAGGCGGACTTCTTCGTGAAGCTTCAGCACAGTGTGCCGCTGGCGGGCGCCGAACATCACGCGGAGCTCAAACGGCGACTCGACGGGTCCGCGCACCGCGTGACCATGGTGGGGCGGGCGCTGAATTACGCCGACATCTTCGCGGAGGACTGCCTCGGGCAGCTGGAATCCGGTGACGAGACCGGCGCGGTCATCACCGCGAAGCTGTCGTTCACCTACGCGGTGGAGGCGCTGCTCGCTCACCACGGAGAGTTCGGGACCACCCCGAAATGGCGCGTCCAGCAGCTCGGCCTGGCGAACCCGAAGGTGCTGCCCTTCGACAAGTTCTGGGAGATCGAAACCATGCGGAATTATGACCCGGATGCCCCCGGCGAGTGGTCGAGGGGCATTATCCGACTGGTCCGTGACATCTGTTTGGAAGTGGAAGTGTGAGCCCTTCCGAAGTGAATGAACTCAGCGTTCCCACGCGGAATCTCCATGTCCGGGTCCGGGCTCGTCAGGACACGCTTCACCTGGGGCTTCACGAGCAGGCATTCGAGCTCTCGGAAGTCGCCGGGATGATTTGGCGGGCCATGGACGGGGAAGCCGACATCCGCTCCGTGGCCAACCGGGTGGCCGCCGAGTACGAGATTCCCGAAGATGTCGCACTGGCCGACGTGTTGGAAGTGGTGGAGGGGTTGCTTGCCGACTCCCTGATCACCCTTGACCGGCCTGGTGCGTCACTGTAGAACTGCCCAAGACTGTCTCGGAAGGGGGTGACAGAAATGAAGAAGTACGTCAAGCCGTCCGTAAAGAAGGTGAACTACGGCAACGTCCTGGCGGGCACCGCCTGATGTTCTCGTCCGCCCGCCGGGGCCGTGTTCCGGGCCGGCGGGCGGACGGTTTTCTTCATTCCTTTGTTGATTTGCGGGGTAATCAAGCATGTGCGGTATAGCCGGAGTCGCACGCATCGGCGGTTCCGCCCTGGGCGCGGAGGCGGACGCCCTCCTGGAGAGCCTGGCGGACACGCTGCGGCACCGAGGGCCCGACGACCGGGAGCTGCTGCGCGAGGACGCGGTGGGACTGGCGTTCACCCGGCTGTCCCTGGTCGATCCCGTGGGCGGCGGCCAGCCGCTCTCCACCGAGGACGGCTCGGTGGTGCTCATCGCCAACGGCGAGGTGTACAACCACCGGGAACTGGCGGCCGGACTGCCCGCCGGAACCCGGCTGCGCACCCGATCCGACTGCGAGGTGCTGGTGCACCTCTACCAGCGCGACGGGCTGGACTTCCTGAACCAGGTCAACGGCATGTTCGCGCTGGTGCTGTGGGACCGCAGGCGCAACCGGCTGGTGTTCGCGCGGGACCGGTTCGGCATCAAGCCGCTCTTCCTCCACCGCAACCGGGAGCGGATCGTCTTCGCCTCCGAGATCAAGGCCCTGTTCGCGGACCCGGCCGTGCCCCGCCGCCTGGACTGGGAGGGCATTCTCGGCGACCCGGCCATGAGCGCGGCACCGGTGTTCACCCACGCGCCGGTGAACACCTGGTTCGAGGACATCGACAGCGTGCCCGCCGGCACCGTCAGGACCGTCGACCTCGCCACCGGCGACACCGCCGAGCACGTGTACTGGCGGCTGCCCGGGGCCGACGCCGAGTGCGACGCCTCGGACGCCGAACTCACCGAAACCTACCGCGAGTTGCTGGCCGCCTCGGTCCGTGACTGCGCCAGCGCCGACGCCGACCTCGGGCTGTTCCTGAGCGGCGGCATCGACTCCGCGGCGGTGGCGGCGCTGGCCGGGCACGACAACCTGCCCACCTTCACGGTGACGACCGGCGCCACCCTGCTGAACGGGGACGCCGAATGGGGCCACCGGGTCGCGCGTCACTTCGGCCTGCCTCACCGCAACGTCCTGTTCGAGGCCGATCGTGTCCCGACGCCGCAGGAGTGGAAGAACCTGCTGTGGCTCAGCGAGACCCCGCTGTGCGGCCCGGAGGTCTACTACAAGTACGAGCTGCACCGGTACGCACGCCGGGAGTTCCCCGAGATCAAGGGCATGCTCCTGGGCGCGGCCTCCGACGAGTTCAACGGCGGCTACAGCCCCGACCTGGCAGGTGGCGGCGACTGGGACGACTTCCACGCCAACATCACCGCGATAGGCCGGGGCCAGGCGCTGGGCCTGCGGCCCGAGTTCGGCCCCTGGTGGGAGATCTCCGACCGCCCCATGCTCCGGGACGGATTCCTCCCGGCGGCCGCCCCGGCCCAGGACACCTACGACGCCTTCATGGCGTGGAAGTACCGCAGCCTGCAGCAGTACAACGTGTGGCACGAGGACCGCACCGCCGCCGGCAACGGCATCGAGGCCAGGGTGCCGTTCCTGGACCACCGCCTCGTGGAACTCGTCGCCCGGATCCCGGCCGGCCGGCGGGCCGCACTGCTGTGGGACAAACGGATCCTGCGCGAGGCCATGCGAGGCATCCTGCCCGAGCCGGTGCTCAACCGGCCCAAGGTGCCCTTCTACTTCGGCGAGGGCGTACGGCACACCTACCGCACCTTCGCCCGCATGCTCGCACGGGACGACGCCGCCCTCCTCGACGAGGCGGTCTCCACCCGCCGGGCCCAGGACTTCCTCGACGCCGACGGCATCCGCGAGAACCTGCGTCGGCTCGAACGGGAACCGGACTCCGCGGGGCTCGAAATGGCCCTGCGTCTGGTCAACCTCGGCCTGCTGGAGCGTATGGTCCACGATCTGCCGCCCGCGCCCGGCGCACTGCCCCGGCGCCCCGTCCACGACGCCGTCACCGTCACCGACTGGGACCGCGACGAGGCGGACCTCCGGCAGCGGGTACTGCCCGCCCAGCGGGTCACGGCCGACGACGTGTTCGCCCTGGCCGACGGGACCGAACTGGTGTGGGCCCCCGCCCGGCCGCACGCCTGGTACGTCCTCGTCGACGGCACCTGCGCGTTCACCCTCGACGAGGAGGAAGAGCCCCTGTGGGTCGCGGTGCTGCGCGCCCTGGACGGCGTCAGCCCCGTCGACAAGATCGCCTCAGACCTCGGCCAGGACCTGGACGCGATCGCCCCGCTGCTGGCGGAGGGGCTCGACCTGGGCGTCGTACGACCCTGCCCGGCCGCGCGATGAGCGGCGCCTGGTCGAGGTTCCCCGGCCATGCCTACCCGGGCCGCCCGCCGGGGGAGGGCGCCGCGGCGGCCGCGGACCTGGCGCTGCTGCACTTCGTGGGGCCACCGGCCGCGCAGGCCGCGCGGGAGCTCGCCGAGCGGCTGGCCGAGGTGTGCCCGAAGCCGCCGCCGGCCGCGGTGTTCGAGCCCGACCACCAGTCGCTGCTCGCCCTGGTCCGGCCCGTGCTGCTGGCCGAACTCGCCGCCGACCGTAACGCCGGCCGGCTGCCGGGCGGCACGCCCGAGGAGCGCTTCGCGTCCTTCGCCGCCGGGCTGCGGGACCCTGCCCGGGCCCGCGCGGTGCTGCACGGCCACCCCGGCCTCGCGGACCGGCTCGACCGGCACTTCAGCGCCTGGGTGGACACCCGCGCCGAGTTCGCGGCCCGGCTGGCGGCCGATCTGGACGAGCTGGGCGAGCGACTGGCCCTGGACGTGGCCGGCCCGCACGAGGTGGAGCGCGCCGAGTTCGGGGCCGGCGACCCGCACCGCGGCGGCCGTACGGTGGCCCTCGTCACCTTCCGCGGCGGCGGCCGGGTGGTCTACAAACCGCGCGGCCTGGCCGTCGAGGCGCACTTCGGCGCGCTGCTCGGCTGGATCAACGAGCGTGGCCTGCGGCACCGGCTGTGGCAGCCGACGGTGCTGGACCGCGGAAGTCACGGCTGGAGCGCGTACGTCGCACCCGAACCCTGCCGGGACCGGCGGGAGTTGGACCGTTTCTGCTGGCGGCAGGGCGCCTTCCTCGCGCTCTTCCACACCCTGTGCGGCTACGACCTGCACTTCGAGAACGTGCTCGCGGCCGGCGAGCACCCTGCCTTCGTCGACCTGGAGGCGCTCTTCCACACCGAACCCCTGACCTCGGCCGAGGACGACAGCGACGTGGTCACGCGGTCGCTGCGGGAGACGGTACTCGCCGTGGGGCTGCTGCCGCAGTGGCTGGTGGAGATCGACGAGACCGGGGTGCGCGCCCAGGACCAGAGCGGGCTGACCGGAGGCCCCGGCGACGACGGACTGGAACTGCGCCCCGCCCTGGAGTGCGCGGACCCCGGCACCGACACCATGCGCCTCGAACTGCGCCGCCCGCCCGCACGCCGCACCCACAACTCGCCGCTGCCGCACGGCGACCGCGCCCTCGCCCCCGCACTGAGGGACCAGCTCACCGCCGGCTTCGCGGAGATGTACCGGCTGCTGCTGTCCCACAGGGCGGAACTGCTCGCGCCGCACGGACCGCTGGAGCGGTTCGCGCACGACGAGGTGCGGGTGGTGCTGCGCGACACCCACCAGTACAAGCGGCTGCTCCAGGAGACCTGCCGACCCGGGGCGCTCGCCGCCGGGCCGGGCGGGGAACGCGTCCTGGACGAACTCGCCGGGCCCCCCGAGGTCGTGGCGAGCGAGCGGCGCCAGATCGAGCGGGGCGACATCCCGCTGTTCTTCACCACCCCGGGCACGACCGCGCTCCTCGACGACTCCGGGACCGTACTGGAACGGTTCGCCGAGCGCAGCGGCCTGGACGCGGTACGGTCCCGGTTGCGCGGCCTGTCCCACCGGGATCTGCGACACCAACTGTGGTACGTGCAAGCCGCGTTGGCCGCCCGTGAGCCGGGCGCACGGCACGGTCGCAGGCCCGTGCGCACGGCCCCGGCCGGACGACCCAGGCAGATCACGCCCGAGCTGGCGGCCGACGCCGCGCGCCGCATCGGCGACGAACTGCTCGACACCGTGCTTCGCGACGAGCGGACCGGAGTCGTCGAATGGCCGTCCCTGGAACTGGTCGGCGGGGCGTACTGGCGGGTCGGCCCGAGCGGATTCGGCCTCTACGCAGGCGTGAGCGGCATCGCCCTGTTCCTCGCCGAACTGGGCGCCTTCTGCGGCGACCGGCGTTACCGCAGCGCCGCCGAGACGGTCCTGGAGGCGCTGGTCGACCCGGACGACATGCCCGACGCGGACGACCTGGCGGGGCTGTCCGTCGGCGGTTACGAGGAGTTGGGCGGCCTGGTGTACGCCCTGGCCCGGCTGGGAGCGCTGTGGGAGGAACAGGCCCTGTTCGACGCCGCCGAGCACCTCGTACCGGCGATCCGGCGGGGCTCTGCGGAGTCGGAGTGCCGGCACGTCGTCGGCGGTACCGCGGGCGCGGTGCTGGCGCTCGCCCGGCTGTACCGGGCGAACCCTCGCCCGGCCACGCTCGCGGCACTGGCGGACGTGGCGCGCGCACTGCCGACCGGGGCAGCCGACGCTCTCGGCGCGGGCTTCGGACACGGCGCGGCAGGGGTGGCGTACGCCCTGGGTACGGCCTTCGAACTGACCGGGGACGACGGGTACCGCACGGCTGCGGAACGGGTGTGGCGGCAGGCGTACGCCCGCGCCGACGACGGGTCCGTGGCCTGGTGCGGGGGCGCCTCCGGTACGGCGCTCGCCGCCGCGGCGACGGGACGCCGGCTGCCCGCCGCGCTTGCCGCGACCCGCGCCGCCCTGGCGTACGACCCGGACGACGACTCCCTGTGCCACGGGCGGCTGGGCCTCGCGGAAGCCCTGCTGGCCTGCGGACGACTGACCGGCGACGAGGAACTGCTCGCCGGGGCCCGCGCCACGGCCGGCGCGGTCGCGCTCGCCGTACTCACCGGCCGTGCCCGCACCGGCGTCCCCGGCGGCGTGCCCACCCCGGGCCTGATGGCGGGCAGCTCAGGCATCGGATACGGCCTGCTGCGCCTGGCGGCGCCTGAACGGGTCCCGAACCTGCTGTTGCTGGGCGGCTGACGGTCAGCGCGCGGTCCACGGGTGCCGCCAGTCCTCGTCGGCCGCCGCGGGGCCGTGGTCCGTCTGCCAGTCGATGAGGTCGGGCGGGGGGAAGCGAGGGGCGCCGGCGGGGTCGTCGGGCAGGGCGACCGTCCACAGGGGGACCAGGCGGGCGCCCCGCTTGACCTTGGCCCCGTACGCGCCGATGCCCAGGTGCAGGGCGGTCAGGCCGCGCTCGCTCATGTAGTCGATCGGCAGGTAGTAGCACAGGCCGTAGTACTCGTAGGCGTCCCGCAGCGCCGCGTAGTCGAACCCGGCTGCGCGGGCGTAGAGGGTGCCGCGCCACTCGTACATCACGGCCGCGCCGATCAGCCGCCCGTCGCGGCGGGCGGTGAACACCACGGACTGGTCGTCGAGACAGGCGGCCTGGTCGGCGAAAGCGCGGTGGATCTCCTCGACGCTGGTCGTATGGCCGTACTTGGCCTGGAGGTTCGCCAGCAGCGGGGCGACCTCGTCCAGGCACTCGCCGAGCCGCTGCCGGCCCAGCTCGTAACCGGCCGCCAGGAAGCGGGCGTACTCGCCCTGGAGCCTGATCCGGCGGCGGCTGACCAGCCCGGCGCAGTACTCCGGAAAACCCTTCCCGCCGGTGTACAGGGTCGCGTCGCCGCAGTCGAAGTCGACGGCGGCCCCGCGCCGGTGCAGGGCCGCCGCCGTGCGGTTGGTGGCGAACAAGAACAGCGAGCCCGCGCGCTCCGGCGGGCTGAGCTCCCGACGGGCGGCGAGCAGCAGGTCGAGGACGGCTTCCTCGTGCTCCGCCGACCGCGGGATGCCGCAGCTGTACCCGCGGTGCGATCCCGCCACCCCCCACTCCCCGCCGGCGCCCATCAGCTCCAGCCGGGGGCGCAGCGCATAGAACTTGTTGTGCTCCCGCTCGACCTCGTACAACGGCAGCCCGCCCACCAGCCGGTCGCCGGCGTACGCGAGGAGGTACGTCACCGACGCACCGCTCTCGCGTTCCACCGAGCGCAGCCAGCCGTGGGACATGTAGAAGCCCTCGGGTTCGGCGAGGGCGTCCCAGTCCTCGGCCGTGACCTTCTCCAGAGTGGTCACGGTCTCCAGGCGCAGACCGGCCGGGGTGTTGTTCATCGCGCTCATCCGCCTCAACTGTGCAGGGGGTCGTTCAAGAGGAACGGAAGGCCGCCGGGCCGCCCGGCGGCTAAAGGTGGGCGCGCACCGCGTCCTGAAGGGTGCGGGCCGCCCGGACCACGTCCTCCTCGGTGCGTGCGAGGGCCAGCCGGACCTGGCGCACACCGTCCTGCGGGCGGTCCCAGTGGAACGGGCCGCACGGCAGCACATGGGTGCCGCGCGCCACCAGCTCCTCGTAGAGCGCGACCGCGTCCGGCCCGCCCTCGGGGAGCGTCACCCGGGCCACGCTGATCCGGGCGTCCGGGTCGGTGAGCGCCACCGGGCCGCCGTCGAGGACCTCGGCCAGCGCGCGCCGGTTGCGGGCGATCAGCCCGTGCAACTCCGCGTAGCCGCCCGCCTCGGCGTCCTGGGCGAACTTGGTGAGCATCAGCAGCACCAGCGGCGACACCGACAGCAGGACGTCGCTGAAGTACTCCAGCAGCGGCAGGTCGGTGTTCTCGCCCCAGGCCAGGAAACCGGCCTTCAGCTCGAGGGTCGGCCACAGCTTGCCGGTGTCCTCGATGACCACCCACTGCGCGCCGGACTCCCGCAGGATCGCGTAGGTGTCGTACTGCGCCCGGGTGTCCTGAGCGCGGAAGCAGGTGTCCATGGCCAGCACCCGGTTCGTGCGGGCACAGAACGCGGCGAGCCGGCGAAGGCCGTCCTCGGACAGCACCCAGCCCGTCGGGTTGTTCGGCGTGGTGACGAACACCGCGCCGACCTCGTCCGGCAGTTCGGGCTCGCCGCGCTCCAGGTCGGCCTCGGGCACCGGCAGCAGCGTCAGGCCACGGCCCTTGAGCAGGTCCGGGATGTTGTCGAAGGTCGGGTGCACCAGGGCGACGGTGTCGGTGCGGTCCGCGAGCGCGCGGGCCGTGATGTCCATCGCCACGGACGACGAGTAGCAACTGACCAGCCGACCGGTGCCGATGGGTGCCTGCCGCTGGCCGATGGCGTGCAGGAACGCCTGCTGCGCCTCCGCCTCGACCTCCTCGAAGACCCGCTTCTCGGCCTCGTCGAAGAGGGTCGGCAGACTCTCCACGATGGCGCGCTGCGACTCGGTCAGCGGCATCCGGGGATGCCCGTCCGACACATTGAGTCCGTCGATCAGCGCGTCGGTCTCCATGGAGGTCAGATTTCGCCGGCCCGTCTCATGGCCTGGTACGGCCGTCCCGGACCCGCCGGATATGAAGGTCATCGGGTCTCCTCCCCCGTCGCGGTCGCGCGCGAGCGCAGCGCGACCTGTCCCAGCAGTTCGAACGCGACCACGGATGCGGCATGGCTGGTGATGTCCGCGTGGTCGTACGGCGGCGCAACCTCGACGATGTCCAGGCTGCGGTAGTTCAGCGGTCCCAGAGCCCTGAGGTACTGGAGGGTCTGGTACGAGGTCGGCCCGCCCACTTCCGGGGTGCCGGTGCCCGGCGCGTACGCCGGGTCGATGAAGTCGATGTCGAACGACACCATGACGGGCCGCTCGCCCACCCGGTCGCGCACCCGCCGGCCGAACTCCTGCGGCGAGGTCACGGCCAGCTCGTCCCAGCCGATGACGTCGTAGCCGAGGGCCTTGCCGGAGTCGACGTCGTCGGGGTGCACAGAGCCGCGCATGCCGACCTGGACGCTGTGGTGGGGGTCCACCACGCCTTCCTCCACACCGCGGCGGAACATCGTGCCGTGGAAGTGCTTGACGCCGTAGTAGTCGTCGAGGACGTCGCCGTGCGCGTCGAAGTGGATGACGCTCACCGGCCCCAGCGTGCGGGCCATGGCACGCATCTCCGCCATCACCAGGCTGTGGTCTCCGCCCAGCAGCAGCGGCACGATGCCCCGCTCGTACAGCGGCGCCAGGAACGCCTCGAGCCGTTCCAGGGTCAGCTCGTGGTAGCCGGGGACCACGGGCGCGTCGCCCGCGTCGACCATCGACAGGGTCCGGGTGACGTCCACGCCGGTCGCCGGGTTGTGGTCGCGCAGCAGGATGCTGGCGGCGCGGATCGCCTCCGGCCCGAAGCGGGCCCCGGACCGGTAGGAGACCGCCGAGTCGGTGGGTACGCCGACGACCGCCACATCGACGCGGCCCTCGGCAGCGAGCGGATCATCCACCCAGGGCAGCCGCATGAAGGTGCGCGGACCGGACGCGATCCGCGGTTTGGTCATGCTGTCCCGGGGCCGGTAGTGCTCGCTCACGCGGCGGCCTTCCGCAGCAGCCAGCCGACGCAGAACCCGGTGGAGTCCATCGCGGGGTCGGTGGTGTCGTAGGCCTCGATGCTCAGCCCGCAGTCGGCGAACAGCTTCTCCCACCACTGCCTGGTCTCCAGGCGCTGGCTGGTGAAGGGGTGCATCAGCAGATAGGCGTTGTAGTACGCCTGCGCCAGCGGCTGGGACATCGCCTCGCGGTCGGAGGACTTCAGGTCGATGTCGATGATGGCGAGGGTCAGCTCGGGGGACTCGGTGAAGAGTTTGGTGAGCATGCGGCGCACGCCCTCCTCGCCCTCCTGACCCAGCACCTCGTGGATGACGAAGGCGAGCACGGCCAGGTCGGGCTTTTCCTCGGTGTTCTCGATCCACCGCACCGCGTCGACCTGCTCGATCGTCACCCGGTCCGCCGTGGCCTGGCCCGCCACCCAGTCCCGCGCGGCGGCGGCGCCGTCGGCGTCGGGCTCGATGCCGACGGCCGTCATCTCCGGGTAGTCGGCGCACAGTTCGGTCAGGTAGACGCCGCTGCCGCAGCCGAGGTCCACCAGCCGGCGGTAGTCGCGCCCGTCCTCGGCGAGCAGCTTGCGCAGCAGCGGGATGGAGTCGTGCATGCTGATGCCGCAGCTGCCGCTGCCGACGTAGCCGCCGCGCCGCGGGGCCGGTCCGGTGCCCTGGGCCAGGTGGTCGCCGAGCGCGAGGAACGTCTGGCCGTAGCCGCCGACCATCATCTCGTACCAGGGACGGGCCGCCTCGTACTGGCGGGCGAGGTCGGTGAGGGTGAGCACGCCGTCACCGGAGCGATCGAGCAGGCCGGCCGCGACCCAGTAGTCGGCCATGGCGACCAGGCGTGCCCGGTCCAGCCCCTTGGCCTCGACGAGGGCGTCCACGGTGGTGCCGGCGGTGAACTCCTCCTGGAGGCCGGACTGCTGGAGGGTGAAGATCATGGTGCTCAGGACGTAGCCGCGGAACGGCTCCAGGGCGCGTACGAGGTGGGACTCGCGAATGGGCATGGCAGATCCAATCGGTGTCGATGAGTACGTCGATGAGTACGTCGATGGGTTCGCTGACGGCGCCGGTCGGGCACCGTCGCGTCAGCTGTCGAGGCCGTCGAGAACCGGGCTGTCGACCCGGCGACCGGCGGTGAACAGGTCGTAGAACTTGCCCTGGAAGGCCTCGGGAGGGCCGAGGAAGAGCCGTTCGTAGAGCGCCTGGCGGGTGCCGAAGCGGTTCATGGTCAGGTCGGCGGCGGCGCGCAGCAGCCGGCCGTGGGCGATGCCGTCGACGCCGGATCCGGCGAAGTAGGTCTGCATGAAGGCGTGGCTCGGGGCTTCGGGGTCCTCGTCGGCGGTGACGGGGTGCATCACCAGGCCGCTGCTGGCGATCGCCTGGAGCAGTTCGACCGCGCGCGGGTAGAGCCGGGCGTTCAGCATCCCGGAGGCCGCGAGGGGCACGGGGTCGCAGACATGGTGGCCGAAGTCGTCCGGCCGGGCGCCGGTCTCCGCGGAGACCACGAGCCCGCGCAGTGTCTCGACGATGCCCGCCAGTTCGCCCAACTGCTGCCGGACGACCGGCTGCCGGTCCCGTCCGCTGGCCTTCGCGCACCGTGCGGCGAGTTCGAACACCGTCTCCGCCTTCACCCAGGCGCGTACGGCGGACTGGTGCCAGGCGTACGACGTCATGCCGGTGCCGGGGCGCAGGTTGTTGGCGGCGGCCACGTCGCCGTGGATGAAGACGCGCTCCCAGGGCACGAGCACGTCGTCGAAGTGGCAGACCGCGTCCAGCTCGTCGAAGCGGCCGGCGAGCGGCCCGTCACCGGCCGGGACGCAGGCGTAGGACGGCCGGGAGTAGAGGGTCAGGCCGGGAGTGGCGACCGGAACGGCGAAGCACAGGGCCTGATCGGTCTCGGTCTCGCCGAGCGGGCGGAACGGGTAGATCACCAGGTCGTCCGCGAACGGCGACAGAGTGGCGAGCATCTTGGCGCCGCGCACCACCACGCCCTCCTCGGTGGTTCGCACCGCGCGCAGGGACTGCACCTCGCCGTCGGGGCCGGGGCCCAGATGGCGGTCGGCGGGCGGGTCGCTGATGGCGTGGGTCAGTACCAGGTTCGAGGCGCGGGCCAGCCGCCAGTACGCGCGGACGTTCTCGGCGTACGGGCCGAAGTGGTCGGCCGCGCCCGCCCAGGCGGTGAGGACGGTGGCGACGAAGTCCGGGCTGCGGCCCATCAGTCCGCCGCTCAGCCGGGCTGCGTGGGCGAAGGCGCGGCCGCGCTCGCGGACCTGGTCGGCGGAGTCGGCCAGGGAGTAGGCGAGGGGGTGTCCGTCCGCGCCGGTCAGTTCGCCGTCCGGGTGGTGCGCGTCGAGCAGATCGGCGAGGAAGTGGGCCATGCCCTCCGTCGCCGGGTCGTGGGCCAGGTCGGCGACGAGCCGGCCGGCGAGGTGCACCCGCCTGCCGTCGGCCAGGGCGACCAGGTACGACTTGCCGGTCCGGGTCCCGTTCGGCGGTGCGGTGCTGGTGGCCATGGTTTCTCCAAGCTGCGCTGGGGTGGTCGGGAAGCGGCGGCGGCGGGTCAGGCGCCGCACCACGCGGCGGTGGCCGCGGTACGCACGTCGACGGCCAGGACGTCCGGGTCGGTGTGCCACAGCAGCACCGAGACGCCGATCGCCCCGGAGGTGCCGGTGTGGGTCTGCCGGGCGGCCTGCCGGACGTGCACGAGCCGCTCGCTCTTGGTGTCCGGGGTGTGCCGGTAGCGCTCGCCCGGCATGACGGGGATCCACACCCAGGCGGCCTCGGTGCCGGTCGGGTGCGGCTCGGGGACGGGAAGTCCGGCCTGGAGGGCGAGGTTGACCTCCTCCAGGTTCAGCCCCGCGTGCAGCCGGGCCAGTTCGGAGACCAGGGCTCCTGGGGCGCGCCCGGCGACCTCCACGACGACGAGCTCGTCGTCGCCCGTGACGGCGAACTCCGTGTGCACGACGAACGCCCCCTCGCCGCCGAGCGCGGCGACCACGTCGTGGTTGAGCGCGTGGGCGCGGCGGGCGAGCTCGCTGTCGTGCGGGACGGTCCAGCCGCCGAGCCGACGGCCCGAGGGCAGGTCGAGCAGCGGGCCGAGATAGGTGCCGGTCTGCACCGGGGCGGTCGCGCCGTCCCGGACCAGGCCGTTGACGTGATGGAAGGTGCCGTCGAGGTACTCCTCGATCTGCCAGCCGCGCTCGCCGCGGTGCCCGGCAAGCCAGTCCCGCAGCTCCTCGCGGGTGCGCAGGATGCTCACGCCCCGGGAGTTGGCCTCCCGCCGGGGCTTGGCCACGACCGGCCCCCCGATGCGCGCGGAGACGAGTTCGGTGAGGGTCTCCGGATCCGGCACGCCGGCGCCCTGGGAGTCGTCGAGCACCTCGTCCAGTGCCAGGAAGCGCGGGACGCGTACGCCGGCCGCCGCGAGGCGCTCCTTCATCAGGACCTTGTCGATGTAGTGCGCGGGCTGTGCCGGGTGCCGGGCGGGCAGGCCGAACTCCGCGCGCAGTTCGGCGCAGCTGATGAGGCAGTACTCGTCGTTGGTGACGATCTGCACCGGCCGGTCCCCGGCCAGCTCGCGGATCGCCTCGGCCCAACCCTCGCGCGGCGCCCGGCGCACGGCCGGGGCCTCGCCGGGCGCGTCCTCGCGCACGACCGGGTCGGTCTCGGCGTCGGTGAGGACGACCGTCTCCCAGCGCACGGGGTCGAAGGTGACCGCCGGGTCGGTGGTGAGCGGCTGTCGTGAGTGCAGGATCACCACCAGCGGGAGCGGGGTGACCGCTGCCGCCGGGTGGGGGATGGGTGAGGTTGTCATGATCGGCCTGTCGTGTGGGCGCCGTTGCGGGTTGTGGGGTGGGAGCCGGTCATGACCGGCCCGCCGTGAGGATGCCTTGGACGGCGGCTCGGGCGTACGTGTCCGTGGTCGGCGGCACGGCGCCGGGGACGGGCGTTCCGGGGCGGGCCAGGGCGTGCCAGATCGTGGCGAAGTCCTCGGCGAACGCGCAGTCGCTGGCGCGGCTGCGCCACGCCACGTGCGGGGAGAGCCGCACTGTGGGCAGGTGCCGCAGCGGATGGTCGAGGGGCAGCGGCTCCGGATCGGTGACGTCCAGGGTGGCGGACAGCCGCCCCGCCGCGCACAGTTCGGTGAGCGCGTCCTGGTCGATGATGTCCGCGCGGGAGACATTGACCAGGTGCAGGCCCGGGCGGGCCAGGCCGAGGGCGGCCCGGTCGAAGAGCCGGCGGGTGCCGTCGGTCAGTGGCAGCGCGACCACCAGGTGGTCGGCATCGAGGGCCCGGCGCAGGTCGGCGGTCTGCGCGATCCGGGAGCCCGGCTCGGACTCCGGCCGCCGCCGCAGGACGGTCACCCTGGCGCCGAGGGCGTCGAAGACGCCCGCCAGGCGCTGGCCCACGGCCCCCCACCCGGCGACGGTGACGTCGGCGCCCCACAGTCCTGCCCCGCCTCCGGTGCTCGCCCCGGCCGGGACCGGGGGAACGTCGGGGGCCGGCGTCGGGCGGGTGTCCCGCTCCTGCCAGGGTGCCCCGCCGTGCCATTCACGGGTCAGTACGGCGTGCAAGGCGTACTCGGCGAGCGGCGCGGCGTAGCAGCGCCAGCTGCGGGTGAGCAGGGTGTCGGCCGGCCAGGCGGCGAGGTCCATGAAGTCGGCGCCGGCGGAGGTCAGATGAACCCAGGACCACTCGGCGGACCGCAGCACCGACGCGCGCCGGGCGGGGGAGAGTTCGTGCGGGGCCATCAGCAGGACCCCGCCGCGCTCCGGCGCCTGCTGCCAGGGCCGGAGTTCGACAAAGGGCCCCAAGGCCTGCCTGAGCTCGGGAAGGGAAAGTCTCAGAAGATCCTCGGTGAGCGCCGCGTAAACCACTGTATTGGTCGCAGGCGTGCGGTCGCCGTCGATGATTCCCCCCAGTCTTGAACCGTCCGGACACACGGGCTCCCCGGCCGTCATTCCTCGGCGAGTTAAGCATCCGTGCTCGGCTGAGGCAAGTAATTACCGTTCTGGCGATTGCCTGCGGAACTGTGCATTAACTGGCGCCGGACCGGCTGGCCTTTCGGGCAATTGGTACATGCAGGGTTGTGTGATCTGACTCACTGTCAGGCTGGTTGTCACTCGGTTAACATGCGTTCAGTCGGGGGACAGTTACTCCTCTTTCCTTGCTCGGGGTTTCCTTCCGGGGGTGGAATCCTCGACGGTTTCCTCAGTGATGAACCATGGCGAGTTGAAGGGGGATGCGCCTTGTCAGTCACGGTCAAGGTGCGTGCCGTGCCGTCCCTGGCGGACGTCGCGGCGGCGGAGTGGGACACCCTCGCCGTCTCCGGGGGGCTCTACACGTCGCACGCATGGCTCGGCTCGGTCGAGCGCGAGCCCGGTGCCGATGTCGAGTACCTCCTTGCCCGTCGGGGCGACCGGCTGGTCGGCGCCCTCCCGGTCTACGACGTGGACGTCGAGTACAACCCGTTCTACGCGCGCAGCCGCCATCTCGACCTGCTTGGTCTGGACGGCAGTTGGGCGCTGGCCGGTGCCCGGCGCGGCTACCGGTTCGAACTGCCCGCGGCCGCGGGAACGGACGCCGACGTGGACGCGCTGCTGGCGGCGGCGCGCAACGGGGCCGGCGCCCGGGGGGAACGCGGCCTGCTGTTCCCCTTCGTGACCACCCGCACCGCCCGGCTGCTGTGGGAGCGAGGCGCGGCCGTCGCCCTGGACGGCGCCGAGGCCGCGGTGGTGACCGAGGGCGCTTCCTTCGAGGGGTATCTGCAGAATCTCGGCAGTAAGCGGAGGATCGCCATCCGCCATGAGTTCTCCACCTTCCGCTCAGCCGAGTACGAGCTGGACGTGGAAAAACTTGAGGACTGCTACGAGGAGGCCGCGCCGCTACTGGGCCAGCTCCAGCGGAAATACGGCCATGAGGCGCGGGACGAAGGGATGCGGGAATATCTCGCCGGACAGGTCGAGATGCTCGGAAGATATTCAAGAGTTTTTACCGCGCGCCGCTCCGGTCGGCTGGTCGGTTTCTCGCTCATGTACGAATTCGGCGATGTGCTGTACGCGCGCGCGGTCGGCTTCGACTACACACAGACAGGCAAAGCCTTCGAGTACTACGCGCTGTGCTACTACCTGCCCATTGAATACATGCACCGGCAGGGCCTGAGAGCGCTCCACCTCGGCATGGAGACGTACCAGGCGAAGGTGGCCCGCGGCGCCGGCCTGAGCCCGCTGTGGTCGGTCGCGCTGCCGCTCGCCTCCGCGCCCCGCCCCGAGGTGCCCCCCGCGGACACCTCCGAATGGCTGCGCCGCTTCGGCCGACGCGCCCTGCCGGTGGACGAGTGGCAACAGCCGTGGACCTCCGACTGGGAGAGGTCCGCCGTGCGGGAGGGAGCGGGGTGAGCGAGCCGGCACTGCTCGTGGACGGCGTGGGCCGTGACTACGTCGACAAGAAGAAGGTGATCACCGCCCTGTCGGACGTCTCCTTCACCGTCGGCCGCGGCGAGATCGTGGGACTGCTGGGCGTCAACGGCGCAGGCAAGACCACCCTGTTGCGCATCGTCGCCACCCTGCTGACCGCGACCCGGGGCCGGGTCCTGGTGGAAGGCCTCGACGTGGCGGAGGACCCCAGAGCGGTCCGCGGCCGACTGGCTGTGGTCTTCGGCGGCGACCGCGGGCTCTACCCGAGGCTGTCCGCCCTCGACAACGCCGTCCTGTTCGGTTCCCTGTCGGGCCTGCCCGCCAAGTCCCTCCCCGCCACTGCCCGCGACGCGCTGGCGTCCGTGGGACTGCTCGACGTCGCCGAACGCTCCGTCGGCACCTTCAGCAAGGGCATGAAGCAGCGGCTGCACCTCGCGGTCGGCCTCATGGCCCGCCCGGCGCTGATGATGCTCGACGAACCCACCGTGGGCCTGGACCCGCTGGAGGCCGAACGACTGCGCTCGGTCGTGGCCAAGCTGCCCGACGAGGGCGTGGGCGTCCTGCTCACCAGCCACAACCTCCAGGACATCGAGCGGCTCGCCTCCCGAGTGGTGATCCTGCGCGGTGGGCGCGTCACCCATGACCTGCCGCTGACGGACCTGCTGGACCAGAGCGGCGGCGCCACCACGGTCGTGGTCCTGTCCGACCTGCCCCACCCGGCCGAGGCGGACGCCGCCGGCGGTCTCGGCATCCGGGTGCTCTCCAGCGAACGGGCGTCCGGCGAGGCGCTGTGGCGCACCGAGTTCGAGGTCGCCGAGTGGACGGCCGACTCGCTGCGGGAGCTGTCCCGGCTGTGGCCTGCCGGCGCCATCAAGGACGTACGCGTCCAGCCGGTCGGTCTTGAGCAGGTGTTCGGCCGCCTCGCCGGCCCGCGCTCGGGGACGGCCGGATGACGGCCCCCGGGAGCGGCTCCGTGCGCGCGCAGCTGTCGGTGCTCCGGCACACCATGGTCTTCCAGCTCCGACAGCAGCACATTCTCAGCGCCGTGATCCCCGGCTGCGTGGTCCCGGCGGCGCTGTGCCTGGCCACGCTGCTCGCCCGGGGTCCGGAGTCGCTGCTCACCGCCCGTCAGATCCAGCTGGGCTGCGGTGTGCTCGCGCTGTGGAGCTGCGCCATCTGGCAGACCGGCCTGATCCTGCGCGAGGAACTGGCGCACGGCACCCTGCCGGGCATCCTCACCCGGCGGGCCGGCCTCGGCGTGGTGCTGTTCGGCAAGACGATCGGCACCGCCCTGCGCTGCGCCCTGCTGATCGCCCTGACCATCGGCTGCGTCGGCCTGCTCATCGGCGAGCCACTGCGCATCGCCCACCCGGGCGCCTTCACGCTGGCCGCCTTCGCCACCTTCGGCTCGGCCCTGGTTCTGGGCTCGCTGCTCAGCTGCCTGTTCCTGCTGACGCCCGCCGCGATGCGCATCGCCGAGGCGCTGGTCTACCCGATGTCCCTGCTCGGCGGCATGATCGTGCCGCTCGAGCTGCTGCCCGGCTGGCTGCGCCACGTCCCCGACGTGATCTCGCTGCGCTGGGCGACCGAGCTGCTCACCGACGCCGCCGAGGGACGTGCACAGAGCATCGCGGCATGGGCCTGCCTGTGCGCCACCACCGGGGGCTACGCACTGCTGGCCCGCTGGGCGTTCCGCACGGTGCTCCACCGGGCGAGGGAGCGAGGCACCCTTGCGCTCTCCTGAACGCCTGCACGGGCTGACGGTCGTCGCCCGGGCGGCCCGGCGCGACTACCTCGCCGTGTACGGGGTGAAGACCCTCATCGCCTCCACACTGCCCCGTTGCGTGCTCCAGCCTCTGTTCCTCGCCTACCTCGGCTACCTCGCCGGCGGCCTGGAGGGGCGGCGGTTCGCGATCACCGGAGCCTGTGTGCACGTGCTGTCGCTCGCCACGGTCGTCAAGGCCGCCGACAGCATGACCGAGGACCAGGCCTTCGGCACCCTGGACCGGGTGCGCACGAGCAGACCCGGGCTCGCCCTGGTACAGCTCACCCGGTGCTGGATCTACCTCGTGGAGGCGGTGGCCTCGGCGCTGGTGGCGGTAGTCGGCGTGTGCGCCTACTTCGAGGAGTGGCGGCTGATGGGCGCGCTGCTCCAGGGTTCCGGGCTGTTCGTGCTGATCGCGCTGAGCGCGACCGCGTTCGGGCTGGCCGTCGCCGCCGTCGCGGCGCTGCACCCGGCGTCGGCCGTGCTGACCAACCTCGCGGTCTACGCCCTGCTCGTCCTGTGCGGCATCATCGCGCCGGTCGACCGGCTGGCCGAGCCCGTGCGGGCGGTGTCGCACCTGTTGCCCCTGACCCACGGCGCCGAGTCACTGCGCGCCCTGGCCGACGGGCGGCCCTGGGCGGCGCAGGCGGCCTTGGAGGCGCTGGTCGGCGTCGCCTGGCTGGCCGTAGGACTGTTGCTGCTGCGCCGCAACGACCGCCGGGCCCGTCGGCTCGCCATGGATGGCTGACCAGGTCGGCCGCCGCCAGGGCGAGCGTCACACCCCCAACTTCCCGCCACCCCCGGCCAGTCCGGACTTCCCCAGCTCTCCCACGCCCCAAGACACCGGAAGGGAACGCGCATGGACGGCACGACGGCCGAGGTCAAAGGTGCGATCCTGCGAGGGCCGCACCAGGACCGCCCGGCGCCGTTCGGCGTGCCCGGACTCGTCAGGAGCATCTCCACCGCCAGGCCGGACGCGGTCGCGCTGGCCGACGAGGCGGGGACGGTGACGTACGCCGAGCTGGAGACCGCCTCCGACGCGGTCGCCCGTCTCCTCACCGACGCAGGCGGGCGACCGGGCGACGTCGTGGCCGTCTGCGTACCACGCGGCCGTGCCCTGGTGTTCGCGCTGCTCGGCGCACTGAAGGCAGGCCTGCCCTACCTGCCGCTGGCCCCGGAGGACCCGCGCGAGCGGCGCCTGGACATCCTGCGCCGCTCCGGTGCGGTGCTCGCGATGGTCACCGACGCGACCGCGGACAGCCTGGTCGGCCACGACGCGGCCACCACCCGGGTGCTGCGGCTCGACGCGTTCCCCGCAGCCGGCGCCGTGGGCCCCGAGGAGTGGGCACCGCCGGCCCGCGTCGCCGACGACCACCCGGCCTATGTGCTGTTCACCTCCGGCTCCACCGGAGAGCCCAAGGGCGTCGTGGTGCCCTCGCTGGCCCTGTGCAACCGGCTGTCGTGGATGTGCGACGCCTACGGCTTCGGCCCCGCGGACCGCATCCTGCAGAAGACCCCCGCCACCTTCGACGTCTCCGGCTGGGAGCTGCTGGCGCCCCTCGTGTCCGGCGCGACCGAGGTGCTCATGCCCCCCGGCACGCACCGCGACCCCGGCGAGGTCGTGGACTGGGTGACCCGCCATGAGGTGACGGTGTGTCACTTCGTGCCGTCGATGCTGGAGGAGTTCCTGCGCTGGCCCGGCGCCGACCGGTGCGGCTCGCTGCGCGCGGTCGTGTGCAGCGGCGAGGCGCTGACCCCGGGGCAGGTACGGCGGTTCCGGGCCGTCCTCGACGCGGACCTGCACAACCTGTACGGGCCGACCGAGGCGGCGATCGACGTCACCGCCTGGGAGTGCCCGCGGGACGCCGACGACCTCGACACCGTCCTGATCGGCGGCCCCATCGACAACTGCACCCTGGTCGTCCTCGACGAGGACCTGCGGCCGGTGCCGGCCGGCGAGGCCGGTCAACTCGCCATCGGCGGCGTCCCGCTGGCCCTCGGCTATCTGAACCGGCCCGACCTGACCGAAGCGGCGTTCGTGCCGGCGCCCGAGTGGTGTCCGGTGCCCCGGCTGTACCTGACCGGCGACCTGGTACGGCGGCACGGCGACGCCCTGGAGTACCTGGGCCGCATCGACCACCAGGTGAAGATCCGCGGTCAGCGCGTGGAACTGCGCGAGACCGAGGACCTGCTACGTGACCTGGACGGGGTGCGGGACGCCGCCGTGGTCGCCGCGCCCGGCCCGGACGGTGTCCTGACCGTGTGCGCCTTCGTCGTCCCCGCGCGCGGAACCGAGCCGGACAAGGAGCTGTGGCGCGGGCTGCGGGACCGGGTGGCGGCAGCGCTGCCGGACGCGTTCGTCCCTGCCCTGTTCACCGCCACGGCGCGCATCCCGCTCACCAGCAGCGGCAAGCAGGACAACAAGGCGCTGCGGGCGCTGGCCGAGGAGCGGCTGGCCGCCTCGGCCCCGGTCGCCGAGCGGCCGGCCGACGACCTGCTCGGCTGCTGGGCGGAGGCCGTCGGCGCCGTCCCCGACGACGAGCGCCTCGGCTTCCTCGACGCGGGCGGGCACAGTCTGGCCGCGGCACGCCTCGCCGGGCGGATCCTCGGCCGGTGGGGGGTGCGGCTGCCGCTGTCGGTGTTCCTGCGGGACAACATCTCGCTGGCCGACCTGCGGGCCCGCCTGCCCGAGACGGCACCGCGGCCCGCCCCACCCGCCCCGCGGCAGTCGGGCGGCTGCGGCCCGGCCTCCCCCGAGCAGCGGCGGCTGTGGCTGTGGCAACAGGTCTTTCCCGACCTGCCCGCCTACAACGTGGTGGGCGTTCTCGACGTGCGCGGCGCACTGGACGCCCACGCCCTGCGCGCCGCCTGCACCGACCTGATCGCCCGTCACGAATCCCTGCGCACGGTGCTCGAGCGGGGGCCCGGTGGCGAGCTGCGGCGGCGTGTCCTCGCGCCGGCGGCCGGGAACGAGCCGTTCACCGAACGCACGGTCGACGCGGTGACCGAGGAGGCGGTACGGGACTTCGTCGCTCAGACCGCGGACGTGCCGTTCCCGTCCGACCGGCTGCCCCGGCTGGCGGTGGGCCTGCTGCGGGACAGCGCGGGCACCCGGTCCCGGCTGGTGATGAGCGTCGACCACCTCGTCTGCGACCAGCACTCCCTGGACCTGCTCCAGCGCGACCTCGCCGAGCTGTACGCCGCGCGGTGCGGCGCCCGCGCCGCGCGGCTGCCGGACGCCGTCCAGTTCGGCGCCGTGACGGCACCGGCAGCCGAGGAGGACCGCGCCGCCGACCTCGCCTTCTGGCGCACCTGGCTGGACGGCGTACCGCAGCGGCTGGACCTGCCGCACGCCCGGCCGCGCCCCGGGCTGCCCGACCACCGTGGTGCGGACGCGCTGGCCGACTTGGACGCGGACACCAGCCGTCTGCTCGACCGGGTCTGCCGGGCCGAGCGGGTCACCGTCGCCAGCCTCGCCCTCGGCGCCTACGCCCGTGCCCTCACGGCCTGGACGGGCCAGCGCAGTGTGCTCGTGGGCGTACCGATGTCCGGACGCGAGACGGAGGAACAGCACGAAGCCGTCGGCTTCTTCATGCGTACCGTCCCCGTCCGCATCGACGTCCCCGAGGGTGCCGGGACACGTGCGCTGCTGCGGCCGGTGGCGGGGGCGGTGCTCACCGCGGCGGAGCACATGGCGGTGACCTTCGACGAGATCGTGGCGGAGGTCGGCGCGGACCGGTCCTCGCACGGCAACCCGCTGTTCCAGGCCTGGTTCAACGACCTGACGCAGGCCACCGCGCCGGCCTCCTTCGGCGGCCACGCGACGGTCCCCGAGGAGCCGCGGACCCGCTGGTCCCTGTTCGACGTCGGCCTGTACCTGTCCCGCCGCCCCGACGGCGGCTACCGCCTGCGCCTGGTCCACGCCACGGACATCTGGGACACCGGGACGGCCCAGGACTTCCTGGAGGCATGCCGGGAAGCGCTGTTGTCGGTGCTCACAGACCCCCCGGAGCGTACGGACCACCCGGAGCGTACGGACCACCCGGCACTCACCGACCACCCGGACCGCGCGGCGACGTCCGCCCTCGCGCCTGCCCCCGACCCCACCCGCACCTGTGCCGACCTGGTCCGCGCCGTACTCGCTCAGGCCGAGCGGGAGCCGGACCGCCCCGCCCTCGTCGGCGGCCTCGGCACGGTCACGTACGGGGAACTCGCCGACCGGGTCCGTCGGGTCAGCGCGCTGGTGCGGGAGCGGGCCGAGCCGGACCGCCCCGTCGCGGTCCTGGCCCGCCGTAGCGCGGGGCTGGCCGCGGCGCTGCTCGGCGTCTGGCACGCCGGTCGGCCGGTGCTGCTCGTCGACGCCGAGGCACCCGCGCCGTGGCGTCGGGACGTGCTCGCCGAGGCCGGTGCCACCCTGGCGCTGGGCACCGGACCGGAGACCATGCCGGGAGTGCCGTACGAGAATGTCGAGCCGTCGGCGCTGAGCGGGCGTGAACCCGACGAGCGGCAGACGCAGTTCGCCCCGGACGCACCCGGACATCTGATCGTCACCTCCGGGACCTCCGGGCGGCCGGCGCTCGTGGTGCTGCCCGCCGACGCGCTCCCCGAGCCGCTGGCCTGGTACGCCGGCGAGCTGGGCCTGGGCGCCGACGACGTCTTCTGTCTCACCACGCCGCCCGCCCACGACCCGGTACTGCGGACCCTGCTGCTGCCGCTGACCCTCGGTGCCCGGGTGTGCCTGCCCGGTCCCGGCGAGATCGAACGGCCGGACGCCCACCTGCGGTTGCTGGCGCGCAGCGCGGCCACCGTGCTGCACCTGACACCCTCGCAGGCGGGCATCCTCACCGCCGTGCGGGCCGACCTGGTGCTGCCCTCGGTGCGGGCCGTGGTGTTCCACGGTGAGCCGCTGCACGACGCGCGCGCCGAGGAGACCGCACAACTCGCCCCCGCAGCCGCCCTGTTCAACCTCTACGGCACCACCGAGACCCCGCAGGCCAGCAGCCTGCACCGATGGGAGCCGACGGGAGGCGCCGTGCCCATCGGCAGCGGTACCCCGTACCGCCGCCTGGAGGTCGTCGACGCACATGGCCGTATCGCGCTCACCGGTGAGACCGGTGAACTCGTCGTCGTCGGCCGGGGACTGACCCTCGGCTACCTCAACGCCCCCGGACGGCAGGGGAGCACGGCCGTCGCCGACGGCGTCCGCCGCTACCCCACCGGGGACCTCGCCCGCCGCGACCGGCACGGCGCGGTGACCCTCGTGGGCCGCGCCGACCGGCAGGTCTCCCTCGGCGGCCACCGGATCGAACTGGACGAGGTGGAAGCCGCCGTGGCCCGGCTCCGCGGCGTCGACAGCTGCGCCGTCGCCGCCGACCCGGACAACCCCGGCAGCCTGCTCGCCTGGGTTGCCGGAACCGGGCTCGGCGGCACGGAGGACCTCGCCGCCGAACTCGCCCGGACCGTGCCACGCTGGCAGCAGCCGGCGCACTGGATCCGGCTGCCGGAACTACCGCTGAATCGCAACGGCAAGGCCGACGTCCCGACACTGCTGAAGCAGTTGCGGGACCGGCGCGGCGAGCGTTCCACGGGCGCTGACGGCCGCCCGGCGGCCGGGGACCTCGCCCGGCTGATCACCGACCGGGCCCGGGAGCTGTGCCGCCCGGACGCCGAACTCACCCCCGACACCGTCTTCTTCGACGCGGGCATGGTGTCGATGAGCCTGCTGCAGCTGTACCACCGGCTGGTCTCGGCGGACGGACTGGAGCTGACCGTGGCGGACGTCTTCCGCTTCCCCACGCCCCGAGCGCTCGCGACCCACCTGGGCGCGGACGCCACCGCCGCCCTGCCCGTCCCCGCTCCGCGCCGCGCAGGGACCCCGCTCTCGGCGGCCGGCGAGCGCGATGCCCGCCGCGCGGTCCGCACCGCCCTGCGCCGCCGGCAGCAGGACCGGCGCTGACCACATGCAACCCCCCATCCCACAGCAAGAAAGGCACCGGATAGTGAGCAGTGACGCCATCGCGGTCATCGGACTGTCCGTGCGGGTACCCGACGCGGCCGACGCCGACGAGTTCTGGCGCAACCTCCTGGCGGGGCGCAACAGCATCCACCGGCTCAGCGACGAGCAACTGCTGGCCGCGGGCGAGGACCCGGAGCTGCTCAAGGACCCGCACTACATACCCGCCAGACCGCTCCTGGACGACGTGGGCGGATTCGACAACACCTTCTTCGGCATCTCGCCGCGCGAGAGCGAGCTGCGCAACCCGCAGCACCGCCTCTTCCTCGAACTGTGCTCCACCGCCCTCCAGCACGCCGGCTACGAACCCTCCCGCTACGAGGGCGGGATCGGCGTCTACGGCGGCTGCGCCAGCGACACTTACGTCGACGACCACATCCGCGCCGACCCCGAACTCCTCGCCCAGGTCGGCGACATGGTCGCGCTCGTCTCCAACAACATCGACTATCTGGCCACCTATACCTCCTACCGGCTCGGCCTGAACGGCCCCAGCCTGAACGTCCGTACCGCCTGCTCCACCTCGCTGGTCGCCACCCACCTGGCCTGCCAGGCCCTGCGGCTCGGCGACTGCGACATCGCGCTGGCGGGCGGCGTGGAGATCGAGACCCCGTACGGGCGCGGCTACCGCCATGTGGCCGGTGGCATCGACTCCGCCGACGGGTACTGCCGGCCGCTCGACTCCGAGGCGAGCGGCACGGTCTTCGGCAGCGGCGGCGGCGTGGTGGTCCTCAAGCGGCTCGCCGACGCGATCGCCGACGGCGACCCGGTCTACGCCGTGATCAAGGGCTCCGCGATCAACAACGACGGCGCCGAGCGCCCCGGGTTCACCGCACCCAGCTCCGAGGGACAGAGCCGCGCCATCGCCGAGGCCCTGGCCGTCGCCGACGTGGACCCGGACACCGTGTCGTACGTGGAACTGCACGGCACCGGAACCCAGATGGGCGACCCGGTCGAGATCGACGGCCTGCACCAGGCCATGCTCGCGGTCGCCTCCGGCGAGCTGCGGCCCGGTGCCTGCGCGATCGGCTCGGTGAAGTCGAACCTGGGCCACCTCGGCCCGGCCTCCGGCATCGTCGGCATGATCAAGACGGTGCTGGCACTGCACCACGAGAGCATCCCGCCCACCATCAACGTCCGTACCCCCAACCCCCAGCTGCGACTGGAGCAGACCCCCTTCCGGGTGGCGGACGCGGTGCTGCCCTGGCCGCGCACGGCCGGCGCGCCGCGCCGCGCGGGCGTGAGCTCCTTCGGCTTCGGCGGCACCAACGCCCATGTCGTCCTGGAGGAAGCGCCGGACCCGGTGCCCGCGCCGGCCCGCCCGGAGCGCACCGAACTGCTGGTGTGGAGCGGCACCGACCAGGAGGCCGAGGGCCAGGTACGTGCCCGGCTGGCGGAGTTCCTGGGCGCGCTGCCCGACGAGGCCGCGGCGGACGTGGCGTTCACCTCGCAGACGGGGCGCCGGGCGCTGCCCGCGCGGGCGGCCCTGACCTTCAGCCGGCCCGCCGAGGCTGCCCGGCTCCTCGCCGACCCGGGCGCGGCACCGACCGCGCTGTCCGACGGTACGCGCCGGCGCCTGGTGTTCGCTCTGCCCGGGCAGGGCTCGCAGCATCCGCGGGCCGCGGTGGGCCTCGCCGCCCAGCTGCCCGAATTCGACTCCCGGGTGCGCGAGTGCCTCTCGCTGTTCTCCGACGCCCTCGAAATCGACATGCTGAAGGTGTGGCAGGAGGAGAGCGACCCCGAGGCCGTGGCCCGCACCGTGCACGCCCAGCCGCTGCTGTTCTGCGTCGAGTACGCCCTCGCCCGCACCCTCGGGGCGGCCGGTCTGCAGCCCGCCGCGCTGATCGGGCACAGCGTGGGCGAGGTGGTCGCCGCCACCCTGGCCGGCGTCATGCCGCTCGCCGACGCCGTGCGGTTCGTCGCCCGCCGGGCGGAGCTGATGCAGAGCATGCCGCCCGGCCGGATGCTCGCCGTGGCCGCCCCCGAGGACCTGGTGCGCGAACTCCTCGTCCCCGAGGTCGCGGTCTCCGCGGTCAACGGCCCCCGGCAAGTGGTGGTCGGCGGCCCGGCCGAAGCGGTCGAGGCGTTGCGGGAGGTCCTGGCCGGGCGCGGCGTACAGGGCAGGCTGCTGTCCACCTCGCACGCCTTCCATACGCCGATGATGGCGCCGGCGGTGGCGGAACTGACCGGCCTGCTGGCGGGTTGCACGTTGCGCGTCCCCGAGATCCCGGTGATCTCCGCCGCCACCGGACGCCCGCTCGACCCGGCGCAGGCCACCTCGCCCCGCTTCTGGGCCGAACAGCTCGTTGAGCCCGTGCTGTTCGGGCACGCCCTGGACACGCTGGCCGGACAGGAGCCGGCCAGGATCCTCGAAGTGGGTCCCGGACAGGCCCTGAGCAGCCTGATCCGTCGCCACCCGGGAATGCGCGACGCCGGTCACCGGGCCGTCGGCTGCCTGCCCAGGGCAGGCGAGCCGGCCGGCGCCGAGGCCGACTGGCCCACGCTGCTGGCGGCGCTGGCCCACGCCTGGTGCGACGGGGCCGACGTGGACTGGGAAGCCCTGCCGCGCCCGCAGGGCACCCACCGGGTGGCGCTGCCGACGTATCCGTACCGGCGCCGGGAGTTCTGGCTGCCGTACGCCGCGGGCAAGCGGCGCCCGGCGCCCGCCGCCGAGCTTCCGGCGCCGCGGCGGGACGAGACGCCGGCCGCGCCCGTCGCTCTCCCGGAGCGTCCCGTGCTCGCACTGCCCGGCTGGCGCCCGGACCGGCACGCTCCGGCCGCCGATCGCCGCACGCCCGGCAGCCGGGGGCACGCGGTCGTGCTGACCCCGGCCGACCCGATCGCCGCCCGGGAGCTGGTGACCGCTGTCCAGCTGGCCGGCTACCGGGCCGTGCCGGTCACCGAGGGCGACGCGTACGAGGCCGCCGGCTACCGCGGCACCGTGCGGCGCGGGCACCCCGAGGACCTCGCCGCCTACCTGGGCCACCTGGCCGAACTGACCGTCGACGTACGCCTGCTGGTGCACGGCCGGGCCTGTGCGACACCGGCGGACGGCGCGGCGGACGCGCCCGAGGCGCTGGACGAGGCGCTGTGGTCGGTCGTCGAACTGTTCCAGGCCGCCGCCCGGCAGCGGGACGCGGACCGGCGCCAGCTGCCCCTCACCGTGGTGACCCGGTCCGCGGTCGACGTCACCGGCGCCGAACGGCTGAGCCCCGCCCGCGCCGCCGCGTGCGCCCTCGTGCGGTCCGCGGCCCTGGAGTCGGGCGCCGGACAGGTCCGGCTGATCGACGTCGGCGATGTGCCGCCCGCGGTCCTCGCCGCTGAGCTCACCGGCAGCTCCGACCCGGCCGTGGCACTGCGCGGCAGCCGCCGCTGGCTGCCGGACCGCACGGAGTACGAGACCACCGGAGCGGTCGGCACCCTGCTGGAGGAGCGCGGCGTCTACGTCGTCACCGGCGGACTGGGCGCCATCGGCCTTGCGGTGGCTCAGGCGCTGGCCCACACCGGGCTGCACCCGCGCCTGGCCCTCATGGGGCGCCGGGCGGACCGGCCCGAGGAGCGCGAGCGGATCGCCCCGATGGTCGCCGCCATGGAGGCGGCCGGCGCCGAGGTCACGCTGCACGCGGCCGACGTCTCGGACGCGCGGGCCGTACGCGGCGTCTTCGACGAGCTGCTCTCCCGGTACGGCGCCGTGCACGGCGTGCTGCACACCGCCGGCGTCGCCGGGGGCGGGCTGCTGCGCACCCGGTCCCGAGCGGACATGGAGACGGTGCTGAGCGCCAAGGTGACCGGCACGCTGGTGCTGCGGGAGGTCGTCGCCCGAACGCCCGGCGTCCGGTTCCTGACGCTCTTCTCCAGCCGGGCCGCCCTCAACGGGCTTCTCGGCAGTGCCGACTACGCGGCGGCGAACGCCTTCATGGACGCGGTCGCCCACAGCGCACTCCCCGGTGCCCCGGTCACCGTCAGCGTCAACTGGCCGACCTGGCACGAGGTCGGGATGGCCGGCGGCGCACCGGAGCGCCCGGCGGAGCCCGAGCGGGAGGACGCCCGCTGGACGACCCTCGTCGCACCCGATGACTGGATCGTGGCCGAACACCGCCTCCAAGGCCGGGCCCTGCTGCCCGGAGCCGCCTACTTCGACCTCCTGGTGCGGGCCGTGCGGGACGCGGGCGGCGCGGACGACCTCGACCCGGTGGTCATCGAGGACCTGATGCTCTCTGAGCCCCTGTTCGTGGCGGAGCCGACGGAGGTGACCGTCGCCTTGACGCGGACGGCCGAGGGCTCCTGGAGCGCGACAGTGCGGGCCGCCGCGGGCGGGGGACGTCCGACCGTGCACGCTCGTGCACGGGTCCGCGTCGACCGCTCGCTGGCCGCCGACCGCCCGAACGCCGACCTGACGGTGCTGAGCCGGGGCTGGCCGGCGGTCGCCCCCGGGGCACCGCAGGGTTCGAGTACGGACTTCACCTTCGGGGAGCGGTTCGGCTGCGTCCGTGCGGCGTACCGGGAGGACGACGTGACGGTGGGTCGGCTCGAGCTGGCCGCGGAGCACCTCGCCGACCTCGACACGCATCCGGTCCACCCGGTCCTGCTCGACCGCTCGCTGGCGCTGAACCTGCCCGCCGGTGACTTCGTGCCGTTCACCTGCCGCAGGGCGGTGGTGTACGGGGAGGTCGCCGGGCAGCTGATGGTCCGCATGGTGCGTCGTCCGGAGCGGGCCGGCCGCTCGACCGTGGACGCCGAGCTCTACGACGACCTGGGCCGGGCCGTGGTCACGGTCAGCGGCTACACCAAGATCGCCCTGACGGGGGAGCAGCCGGCGCCGCCCCGCAGCGAGCCCCCGGTCCGCGAGGAGCCGGTGGCGATCGGCCTGACCTCGGGCATCACGCTGGACGAAGGCATCGACATGCTGATGCGCCTGCTGACCGAGCACGTTCCCGCACAGGTGGCGGTGGTCCCGGCGCAGGAGTGGACACCCGTCGAGGCATCCGTCACCGCGGCGCCGACAGCGGCGCAGCAGACTCCGCCGGCGCTTGCCCCGGTGGCGCTTGCCCCGGCCCGGGACGACGCCGGGCAGGAGCCGCCCCAGGCGCCCGAACCCGCGGACGACGCCCTGACCGAGGTGGTGCGGCTGCTCGGAGAGACCCTCGGGCTCGACGAGATCAAGCCCGACGACGACTTCTTCGGCGTGGGTGGCGACTCCCTCACCGCGGTCCAACTGGTGTCTCGGCTCCAGGACCGGTTCGGGGTGCCCATGAGCGTTGCCGATCTCTTCGACGCCCCCACCCCGGGGGCGCTCGCCGAGGTTGTCGCGGCGCGGCAGAAGGGGGCGGGAGCATGAGTACGGCGTACCACGACAGCGGGCGCACGGCGGGCGCCGGGTCGGCCTGGCGGGCCTCGATCGGCCAGGAGCGGCACTGGGCGTACCAGGCCCGGTTCCCGGAGTCGGCCTCGTTCAACGTGCCGATCGCGGTGCTGCTGCGCGGTCCGGTGGACCTCGGCGTCCTGGAAAGGGCGCTGCGCGAGGTGGCCGCGCGGCACGAGTCGCTGCGGGCCTCCTTCGGGGAGGCGGCCGGGCGGCTCACCGCCCGGCTGCACGACCCAGGGGACGTGCCGGTGTTCCGGCACGACTTGCGGAGCCTGCCGGAGGACGAGCGGATCGGGCGCCTGCGGCAGATCGGCTCGACGGAAGCGGCACGCCCCTTCGACCTGCGGGCGGAGACCACCACCCGGGCCCACCTGGTGAGTCTGGCGGCGGACGAGACCGTGGTGATCGTGAACTTCCATCACATCGCCTTCGACGGCTGGTCCTCCCCGGTCTTCTTCGACGATCTGCAGGAGCGGTACGGCGCCCTCCTTGCCGGTGCGCCCGCCCGGCCCGCCCCCGCCCACCGGTACGTCGACTTCGCGGTCTGGCAGCGCCGGCGCATCGAACGCGGCCGGCACGATGACCAGCTCGAGCACTGGCGGCAACGGCTGGCGGACCCGCCCGGGCCGCTGCCGTGGCCCGAGCTGGGACGGGATCCCCAGGCGCCCTGGTGGGGCGGCGACATGGCCTGGCTCGGGCTGCCGCAGAGCCTGATCCACAACGCCCAGCAGGTCGCGCGCGCCTGCGGCACCTCCTTCTTCGTGCTGGGGCTCGCCGTCTACCAACTGGCCCTGCAGCGGCTGACCGGATGCGACCACCTGGCCGTCGGCACGCCCTTCGCGGGGCGCACCGACCCACGGTGGCGGGACGTGGTCGGGTTCTTCGTGAACACCTTGGTGATGCCTTACGTGTTCCGGCCCGAGGTGCCGGTGGGCCGGCTGGTGGAGGACACCCACCGCCTGGTCATGGCGGCCCACGACAACCAGGACATTCCCTACGGCGTCCTGCTCGACGCGCTGGCGCCCCCCGTGGAGCCGGAGCGCACGCCGTACTTCCAGACGATGTTCATCCTGCAGAACACCCCGGCGCCCACACGGAGTCTGGCCACCGCGACGCTCGCCACCAACAAGCTGGTGACCGGTTCGGCGCGCTACGACATCACGTTCTCGCTGGGGTGGCGGCGCGGGGAACTGTGCCTCGAACTGGAGAACAGGCCGCGCCTCGTGGGACAGGGCGTGTCGATCGACCTGGCGAGGACGTTCTTCGGGCTGCTGGCGGCGGCGACCGCGGATCTCACCACGCCGATCGGCAAGCTGGAGCCGCTGCCCGTGCCCCTGTCGGTCCACCGCCGGGGAGACCTGGAGCCGGGAACGGACGGCCTGTTCCACGGCATCATCGGGGACTGGAGAGAACCGGCGTGAGCGCGGATTTCGCGGGCCGCGTCGTCCTGGTCACCGGCGGCGGCTCGGGAATCGGCCGTGCCACGGCGTCGGCATTCGCGCACCGGAGCGCGGCCGTGGTGGTGGCCGGGCGCAATGCCGACAACCTCGACCGGGCTGTGGCCGCGATCCGTGCGGACGGCGGCGAGGCCACCGCCGTGCCCTGCGATGTGCGGTCCGAGGGCGATGTGACTCGCCTCGTCGCAAGGACCGTGTCCGTCTACGGCGCGCTGGACATCGCCTTCAACAACGCCGGCGTCTCGCTGGTGGGTTCTCTCGCCGACTTGTCGATCGCGGAGTGGGACGAGGTCATCGCGACCAACCTCACCGGCACGTTCCTGCTGATGAAGCACGAGATCAACCAGATGCGGCGGACCGGCGGGGGCGTCATCGTCAACAACGCATCGAACGCAGCGCATATGACGGTCCCGCAACTCGCCGCCTACTCCGCGTCCAAGGCCGCCGTCCTGTCGCTCACCCGGGCCGTGGCGCGGGAGTTCCTCGCCGAGGGCATCCGGATCAACGCGATCTCTCCCGGCCCGGTGGACACCCCCATATGGGCGTCCCGGCCAGGCGAGAGCCAGGATGACCGACGGCGGCGGATGGCCGCGGAGAGCCCCGCCGGAATGGTGGGGTCCGCCGAGGAGATCGCCCGGATGGTGTTATGGCTCGCCTCACCCGACGCCCGCTATGTGGCGGGACACGACCTGGTGGTGGACGGCGCGATGAGCTCCTGAACGGAACGGTGCGGCCTGCCTGCCAGCCCTTGAACACCGTTTCCTTTGGTGCCTGTCGGCCGTCGGTGCCTGTCGGCCGTCAGCGTTGTCTTGTCATTGCGGTGCGAGAGCCTCCGGGCATGAGTGACGACTTGGCCGCCCGGCGGGGCGAGCGATGATCACGCGCTGGCCGTAATGCTTCTCGGCCGGGCCCACCACTGGATCGGGAGGTCAGAACGGAAGGCGCCTGTAGCACTCGAGTGTGCGAAACCGGTCCAGCGCCGTCAGCCGAGGGCGTCGAGCAACTCGCGCTCGCGCTGCGCGCTGAGGCCTGCGCGCCTTTCCCGGTCCAGCCCCTGCTCGCGTTCCCAGCGCAGCGTGTCGGCCAGCATCTCCGCCGGGGGCCGGTGACGCAGCCCCGCGGCGAGCGCCGCGGACCCGTCCCGGGCCGACCACCCTTCCCAGCCCGGCTCGACCAGCCACATCGCCAGCGATTCGGGCCCCATGTACTGGGCCACGCCGTTGGCGAGCAGCCACGCCGATTCGGCGGTGACCACCGGACCGGTGTGCCCGCCGACGGCGCGGCACAGCTCGATCCACTCGTCGAACGGGACGACCGGACCGACAGCGTTGTACGTGCCGGTGGTTCCCGTCTCCGCGGTGTCGAGCAGCCAGGAGGTGAGGTCCCGCGCGTCGACCACCTGGGTGGGCATGGCCGGTGTGTCGGGGACCAGCATCGGCCCTCGCGGATCGCGTGCGGCGCGGGCGACCCAGTAGCCGGAGCGCCCGCTGTGATCGCCCGGGCCGCCGATGAGCCCGGCTCGTGCGATCAGGAGGCGGTCGCCCACAGCGGCCGTCGACGCCTTCTCGCAGGCGACCTTCGCCTCGCCGTACAACTCGCGGTCGACCTCGCTCCGGTCGGTCGGGGGGAGCAGGGCCGCGGACTCGTCTGCCCCCAGCGTGGCGTGAGAGGCGTAGGCGTTGCCGGAGGAGACATACACCCAGTGCCCCGCCTTGCTGCCCAGCACGTCGAGCGCTCCACGAACGAAGCCAGGCTGCCATGACACCTCGACGACCGCGTCCCATACCCGGTCGAGCAAGGGCTCGTACGCCGACGGATCGCGCCGGTCAGCGGCGACCAGTGTCGCTCCGTCCGCGACCTCTCCGCTCTCACCACGCGCGAGGCAGGTCACCCGATGGCCGCGTTCGATCGCCTGCCGCGACAACTCCCGAGCCACCCATGCCGTTCCGCCCAGAACCAGGATCTCCATACCGACACACAAGCACCGGGATCACCGCCCGGCCAGGTGGATTCGCTGACAGCAGATGGTCTGCCGTCACCTCGATCTCACCCTCGGGCAATCCCATCCGTAGCCTGTAGATTCGCTGAAGCGCGGGAGCCCTTCCATCAGGCGAGCATCGTGAACCTTTCCGACTTGGGTGAACTTGCGTGTGTGGCTGCCAGGTTCTCGTCGCCTCAGGGAACACGGGACGTCCATCTCGGTGACGACTCGGCGGTACACGGCATCACGCGCGGCGTGATTCCTGGATGGGGGGTGCGATGGAGGGCGGCACGCAGGGGAGACTGGGCGGCGGCAGTTGGGGGCTGGGATCCTGTCGGTGGACGTCATCTACCGAGACCGCGAGAGGGATCGCCACTACCTGACCGTAGCTCCCGAGTATCTACCCGAAGGGGCGCTCGGCGGTCGTTGAGGTTGTTCACGATTCCCGGAATCTCCAGAGGGCGACGCCGGCGGGCGAGTTTGAGCGGCCGGTCAATCCGACCGGTGCTCGCGCCGGAGGTGCAACCGACGCACGGCTCCCTTCCAGGGAGGGGGCCAATTCAAGTCGTGGCCGGCGCTCTACAGTCGAAGGCTCCCACCCAAGCCCCCCCCCGGGCGGAAGCCTGCCGCACGCCCCGTGATCACCACCTGCGATGGACGGAACCGAACGAAAGGTGATGCGGGGCGTGACGGAATGTACTGCCTGCCACAAGCGTGTCCAGGGCTCTGACCGCATGCGTTCGCCGGGTTGGTGATCGGGCTCCGGACATCGACTTCTGTCCGATGGCGGGCTGTGGCACGATGCCGCGATGATCACCTCAGCCATACCGCCCGTCGTTCCCGCAGGCCAGATGGCCAAGCAGGAGCAACCGGTGCTCGCCCTTCCCAGCGGTCTGGAGCTGCGCCCCTGGCGCGCCAGCGACGCCGACACCTTGGTAACTGCTGGCCAGGATCCGGCAATTCGCCAGTGGAACCTACTGGTCGTGGCGTCGCTTGAGGAAGCAGGCAAGCGTATCGAGCGCATGCACGAGCGCTGGCAGAACGAGCAGAGCGCGATTTGGGCCATCGCCCACCCCGATGGCGGCCAGGCCATGGGCTTGATCGGCTTGGGTGACATCGATCTCGCTGGTGGCAGCGCCGAGATCCTGTACTGGGTCCTGCCCTCAGGCCGCGGCCGCGGCGTCATGGTCGAGGCCACGCAGCGTCTCAGCCAATGGGCTTTTGACGACCTTGGACTGCACCGGCTCCGGCTGTGCCACTCGATGGCCAACCCGGCATCGTGCCGGGTAGCGACCAAGGCCGGCTTCTCCGTCGAAGGCACGATGCGCAGCGCGCTGCTGCATGAAGACGGGTGGCACGACCAGCATTTGCACGCCCTGGTCCAGGGCGACATCTGACTGTTCCGGGTCATCAGGCCACCGCCTGAAGTGGGCGTCCGCCCCAGCGGATGCCTCCCTCGCTTCAGATAGCGGCGCGTTCCTTGCATTGGACGGCGAGTATGTCCGGGTGGCGGGCATTGGCGTTGCGCCAGCGCAGGTAGGCGTGCAGGGCACAGGTCTGCGCGGGGTGGCAGGGGTGGTGGGAGTTGGCCAGGGAGAACTGCAGCAGCGGGCTGAACAGGGCCTCGATCGGGTCGGCCCATGAAGGCCTGCTTCTGATTTCGTGTGCCCGACGGGGCACTTCGTCCGCCCGGTCGAAGGGGGCTCGTAGCCGAACTCCCGGGTGATGCGTCCGAACGGTACCTGAGCGGGCTCGGGTTCGTCGGGGCCGCCGAACCTATTGGCCAGACTGAACCTCGTACGAGCGGCAGACGGCCGTGGCCAACGCCGAAGCGGTGGGACACTACGCCGGAAGAGGACCATGGTGCGAGAGGGGGCACGCATGGCAAACCACGGCCGGACGCCTGAACCCGGCGACACCGGACAGAGGACGCCTGAACCCGGGCACACCGGACAGGGGACGCCTGAACCCGGGGACACCGGGCAGGGGGAGAGGAGACGGCGACGTGAATTATGGCTGTCGCTGCCGGGACTGATCGTCACGACGGTGGTGGTGGGGATCGTCTCGTGGGGCGTCACGCGCCTCACTGACGGGGCAGAGAAACTGACGCAGGACGACGCGCCGCTCGCCATGGTCTCCGTTGAGACGAATCCAGCGAGGGTCGGCGCGTTCGATGACACGAGCGTGCACGGCGTACTCCCCAAGGGCGCGACGCCGACCACGGGACCAGGAGACGGGTGCACCGGCTTCCATGACTGGCTGCTGAAGAACGGCGGGACCGACGCGGGCGAGAGCAGACTCCAAGTGACGGTCCAGGGCAATGCACAGCGCCAGGCGCAGATCACCAATCTTCGGGTGGTCGTCGTTTCCCGGGAGAAGCCGGCATCTCACGTCGGCGTCGGTTGCCCCTCGGCCGGCTCGGCCAATCTCCGCTTCATCACCATCGACCTGGACAGCCCACGACCCCGGGCCGAGTACGACTCCGAGGACGGCGCGCCGTTCGGCTTCACGGTCGAGCCCGGCGAAATCGAGACATTCTTGATCACGGCGACGGCCAAAGAGGCAGTTTACAACTGGTACCTGGAACTCGACCTCGTATCGGGGGACGAGCGGGTGCATATGCGGGTCGATGACGACGGCAAGAACTTCCAGACATCCCCCAAAGCTCGGACACCGGCCTGGGACTGGGACGGGAAGAGCAAGTGGGTACATGCCGAGTCGGGCCGACAGCGCGCGGTCGGTGACCCCCTCGTCCCACCAGGTCAGGCCGGGGAGGACACGCCGTGAGGAGTGTGGGAATGCGACTGCGTGTTCTTGTGCTGGTCATCGCCTGCGTCGCCGCAGCCGGTATCGGAGTGGGAGTGTCCCGCTGGCAATCGGACGGTCGACCGGCCGCCGACACGGCCGGCGACGCGCGGGCGTCGAGGCCTCCGGAACGTGTCGGCTACACCCTCACCGAGGTGACGCTTCCCGACGGGGTGGGAGGCATCAGCACGACAGCCGCACTCGACGAGGACCGAGTCCTTGCAGGCACCGGAGCGGGAAACGTCTATTCCATCGACTTCTCCAAAGGCCCCACGGCAGCGCGCGAACTGTTAACCACCCTTCCCGGCGAAGTGCGGAGCATCGAGGTTTCGGCGGACGGCAGGAGCATCGCCGTGCTGAGCCGCGGAGACGAGGTAGGCAAAGACACACTTCGGGTGATGAATCCCTCGGGCGGTGCTGCCACCGATTTTGTCGTGGACGGTATCCAGGGGAGGGGCGCCCTGTCGCCAGACGGTCGTCTTTTCGTCCACGGCTCCTTCGACCTCACCGTGCTGAACCTGGTGACCGGGAAGACCGAGGTCCTGCGCAGACCGCCTCCCACGAAAGACCAGTCCCTGACAGGCTACGAGGACTGGGCCGTCACCGAGGACGGGCTGGTACGCGCCGCCTCCGAACAAGGTGTTGACACCTGGGACGCGAGCGACGGCAAGCGCATCGGCGGGACGATCAGCTGCGGGTGCGACATCTACAGAGTGTCGCTCAACGAGCCCGGCAACCTCGCTGGCATAGCCACCGCAGGAGGCCACGCGGTCGTCCTCGACCTCACATCCGGCCGGGTAGTCGCCGAGAAGACGATCACCGACGGCGGAGTCATTAACAGTTCCGCGGTCCTCGGTGACGGACAGCGCGCCGTGGCCGCTGCTGCGGGAGTGGTGGTCTGGGGCGTGAAGGGCCGCCGCACCCTCTGGAACCACACCTTCCCGGACTACTTGGCGAGCGAGGTCCACGCCATCCCGAACAGCGAGTCCTTCCTCATCAACACCGTGGAAGACCCGGCGAAAGCCCCCTCGGATCAAACCGCTTTCGATACCAAGTGGTGGCTCGCGAAACCCGCCTCCTGAGGACGATGCGGCAGCCGCGGTGAACAAGCCGGTGACACCTCTTCCGACCTTGGACCTGTGACGGCCGGTTCCTACTCGGACCCCGGCCGCGGTGCCGGTCCCGCGTTGCGGAGGCTGTGCTCGATGAGGCCGAGTCGGTCGGTGGAGCCGGTGTGGCGCAGGGCCGCGCCGACGGACAGGCCGAACAAGTCGCAGATGCGGCGGGGGTCGCCGCCGGTAGCCACGGCCTCATGGAGGACGCGGTCCTCGCGGAGCCGGGGGGCATGCCGAGGCTCGACGCCGCAGCCTGTCGTATGGGAGATGAACAGGCGGGGGTTGGCGGTGCGGGCCAACGCCGGTTCTGGTGGTCCAGGCAGGACAGTCAGGTTCGGCAGAAATAGCCGCCCGTCGCGCCGGTGGCGGACTTGAGCGTGCGCCGTTGCCCAGAGGTGAGCGCGTGGAAGATGGCCAAGGCGGCCAGGTCCGCGCGCGGCGCCTCTTGGTCGTGCAGGATTCTGCGGAGGTCATCGACCTCGACCCTCACTCCGCTGTCGGACACCTCGCGTACAGAGAGCAGGAGCCGAACGCGCAGGGCTGAGAGCGTCGTGCGGGTGTGATCGTCTGCGGACGATGTGGGTGAAGGCCGGGCGCCCAGGGCCGCGACCGGCGCTGCGTCCCGGCCTTCGGGCTATGCCCGGCCGATGTCGAGTACGCGGACGCCCGCACGTTGGTGGCTGGATACGAGGACGGCGCGATCTACGCAGTCAAGCCGCCGAGCAACTGGCCTACCCATACACTCCGAAGCTCCGGCCGCCTCGTCATCGTCGGTGCCCACGCCTAACCGGTGGCGATCGCTGCCTCCCCCCTTGCACCCGAGCTGGTATGCGGACAGCTACTGCCTGCCGGAGCCCGCGTTCGGCAAGCCTCCTGCGCCGTCCGCGACGACAAAGCTCTCGGTCCGGGGCCGCCCTCGCGGTCCTCGCTACTTGCCGCCGGGCGCGCAGAACTCCCCGTCGATCAGCTTGTTCTGCGCGTGCTCGGTGGACATGTCGGCCGCGCCGTCGCCCGTCGTCGCGAGAACCACGACGTGGCGGCCGTCGGCGCTGATGCCGTTGCGGGTGGTGTAGCCGGGGAAGTCGCCGGGGTGGCTGTAGTACGAGCCGCCGCAGGACAGCGGGATCCGCATCAGGCCGAGGCCGTAGCTCGCGCCGGGCCAGACGAAGTCCAGTTCCAGGGTCCGAACGGTCGTCTTCATCGCCGCCATCTGGGCCGCGCGCAGCAGGCGCCCGCCGAGGAGCGCCTGGTAGAAGCGGGTCAGGTCGGCCGCCGTACTGGTCATGGCGCCTGCCGCGCCCGCGAAGGACGGGTTGACGTCGGTGACGTCGATGGTCGCGCCGGAGCCGTCGAAGTCGGAGTAGCCGTGCAGACGGGATCCGGGGATGCCCGTCGTGGTGGTCGGGGCGAGGGTGTGGCGGAGGTGGAGCGGCCTGAGGATGCGGCGGGTGACTTCCTGCTGCCAGTTGTTGCCGGTGGCCTTCTTGATGATCATTCCGGCGAGGATGTAGCCGGTGTTCGTGTACGACCACTTGGTGCCCGGCGCGAAGTTCGGCCGGTGGCTCGTGGCGATGGCGACCAGCTGCTCGTCTGTCCAGGTCCGGTACCGGTCGGCCTTGAAGCCGTCCACGCTGTCGAGGACCGGGAGGTCCGCCGTGTAGTTGTACAGCCCGCTGGTGTGCTGGAGCAGTTGCCGTACGCTGATCTTGCTGCCGTCGTTTCCGTTGCCGGAGACGACGCCGGGCAGCCAGTCCTCGACGGTGTCGTCCAGCGACAGCCGCCCCTCACAGACGAGTTGCAGCACCACCGTGGCGACGAACGTCTTGCTGGCGCTGGCGATCCGGAACCGGTCGCCGACGCGGACGGCCTCGCCGGTGGCGGTATCGGTGACGCCGGCGGTGGCGGTGCGCTGCCGGCCGTGCGGGCCGGTCGAGCGGGCGAGGGCGCCGACCGTTCCGGTCTGCATGACGGCGGTCACCCTGGCGCGCAGTGCGTCCTCGGGGCGCTGCGGGGACCTGGTGGTGGCGGACGTGGCGGGGATCGTCAGGACGGACGCGGCGAGTGCGGCGACCAGGGCAGTGGCGGTGGTGCGCATCATGGCGGGTGCTCCTCGCGGAATAGGTGTCCGCGCCGCTGACTGCGGCGCGGACACCAACCAAGGAACGCGGTCACGGCCGCACGATCACGCCAACTGGCCTGTCCGGGTGGCGGTTGATGCAGTGGCGGGTACAACCTGCTGGACCTCAAACACCGCCGCTGTCTTCTGGCGTCGCTGGACCGGTTTCCCGGCAGCCCGGAAGACGAGGCGTTTCCTTGTCACGTGCCGAGCGCGGTGCAGAAGAACTTCGGTGACCTCGTCACGCTGGCAGCTCAGGGGAATCGCAGGTGCTTCTGCACTCTACGGGCGCCGCGCCGGGGTGTGCGGCCAAGGCAATCAGGACCGCGGAGGCGCGCATCGCAGGCTCGCCACGCTGCGCGACGCCGGTGATGACGCGGGAGACGGCCTCGCCGGGCTACAAGGAGGGGCTCGCCGGGGCACCAGGCCGCCGCTCCGGTGAGCTGCATCGACCCATCGCGTTTCGGTACGGGCTGTGGGAAGCCACGCGGCTGACACGGAGAATCGGAGGGTTCTTCACACGGCCGGTCCGCCGGGCCTCGGCAGCGTTCAGAATCGTTACCGCCAACTCGATGTCAGTGGCGGTCTCCGGGGCGGACGGTGACAGTGCCCTCGGCTGGCGCACGCGGCCTACGCTCTCGTGCCATGTCTTGGATCACCTTGCTCTCTACGGTACTAGGCGCCCTTGTGGGTCTGGGGTCAGTGTTGCTGTCGGACCGGATACGCTGGAGAAGGGAACGGGACGACCGCCGGCTGGACACACAACGAGAGATCTACGTCGCCTATCTGACTTCCCTGCACCAAGCCACTCAGGCCATGCGTATGGTTTCGCTTGGCGATCATCAGGCAGGTGTCTCCCGCGACCTGGCAGCACGAGCTGCCTTCCGCGATGCCGCACTGGTTCAGACCCGTGAGCACATCGTGCTCACAGCGCCGGAGCCGGTCGTCCAGGCCGCAGATGCCGCCTTCCGCAGCCTGCGCACATTGCGCGACCGTATTGCCCAAGGTCAAAACATGCATTCGCCAGGCTATGAAGCCGACCTAGCGAAGTACGACGACGGCCTCCAGGCACTGCGCAATGCCATCCGCAAGGACCTGCGAGCCGATGCATTGAGATCCGCAATCCCCATTTGATCCGCCCAGTTACCAGGTTCTTCGGATGCAGGCGGTTCGGCACTATGAAGTCCCGCGTGGACTCTCCTGTCTGCTGTCACCGTGCTGCTCGTGGCCGTCGCTCGCGGCTGGCCCGTTAGAACAGCCATCAGGTCGACTGCCCAACCACTCTGCCCGCCCACCGAATGTGATGCTGGGCGGGCAGAATGGTCGCGGTCGTCGCGCAGCGCGTCGCCGCACTCCGGACGGCCGGCAGCTGCGGTACAGCAGCGACTCGCCTCACTCACCGTGACGTTATTTCCACTATTTGTGCTTCCATCTATATCGGACTGCGCTGGGGCCTCACCCAGTGGATGGAAGGTGGAGCCGCATGGGACCGTTCTATGTCGCCTGGTGGAATGTGGAGAACCTCTTCGACGAAGAGCACTCGCCACGACGTAGCGAGAAAATGGCCCGGGTACTGGGTGACGACCTGCGGGGCTGGACCCCGGAGCTGCGGGACAGGAAGATCAGTCAGCTGGCAACTGTGATTGCGCAGATGAACGGCGAACGGGGGCCGGATCTGCTGGGAGTGTGCGAGGTCGAGAACGAATTCGTCATGCAGCAGCTCGCCGGCGCGGTCAACGACCGGGTAACGGGCCGCACCTACCAAGTCGTGCACGCTGACACCTCCGACCAGCGCGGCGTCGACGTGGCCTTTATCTACGATTCGGCTTTGTTCACCGCGCCGGCCGACCAGCGGTTCCAACACGTGGTGATGCGCCGTACGGGCACTCGGGAGATCTTCCAGGTCAACTTCAAGACGGTCAGTGGGCATACCTGGGTCGTTTTCGGCAACCACTGGCCCTCTCGACGGGGTGGTGAGCTGGAGTCGGCGGCCTACCGGGCCACGGCTGGCGAAACCCTTGCCTACTTCCACGAGCGCGCGCTTGAGGTCCACGGTGCGCACACGCCCGTGTTGGTCATGGGCGACTTCAACGACGAGCCCTTCAACGTCTCCCTCACCCAGCACGCCCTGAGCACGCGGCAACGGACGAAAGTCCTGAACGCCACCACCGCACCGCGGCTGTGGAATTTGATGTGGCCAATCGTGGGAAACGACGATCGCACCGAGTCCGCCGGCAGCGAGCAGACAGTCCGACCCGCCGGCACCTTCTACTTCGAGAACACAGCCAACGTCCTGGACCAGTTCCTGGTCAACAAGAACATGCTGAGTCCCCGCGCACGCCTTCGGGCCGAGCCCGGCTCTGTTCACATCGTCACCCACCCGCAGGGCATGGTCGGCACCGGCCGCTATCCCGCCCCCGTGCTGTTCGGCGGCATGGGCAAAGACGTCAACAAAGACGGCTACTCCGACCACTACCCCATCGCGATGCACGTCCACGAAGCCGAGTAGGACACCCACCTTCGGCTCTGGGCACCCGGCTCGCTGCTGGAGCGTTGCCCATGTGTCCTGGCTGCGCTGGGGGACTGGGGACCTCCGGTATCGCCGCGCCGCCGAATTCGAGTGGCCGCTGGGCCGCTTTTCACCGTCGCGTATCTGTTAGAAGGCGCCAGCCGGGTGGGTTACAGACCGTTCCGCCATCCCGTCAGTTCGCTCGCCCTCGGCCGTGCCGGGTGGGCGCAGACCGCCAACTTCCTCTTCGCCGGCTTGCTGTCGCTGATCTTCGCCGTGGGCCTGTGGCGTGTGGGGCCGTCCCGCTGGGGTGCCCTGCTGATCGGCGCGTGGGCGATCGGCCTGCTGGGCGCGGGTGCCTTCCGGACAGATCCGGTGAGCGGCTACCCTCCCGGCACCCCTGATCGGATCCAGCGTCACACCCGCCCAGGGGCTCTGCATGACTTGTTCTCTCTCATCGGATTCCTCGCCCTCACTGCGGCCTGCTTCGTCTTCGCCCTGTCCAACTCGCCCGGGTGGACCATCTACTCGGTCGCCAGCGGGGTGCTCTTCGTCACGACGATGGCGCTGGCCAGCGCTGCGTTCGACCAGCATCAACGCTGGGTCGACTTCGGGGGACTGGTCCAGCGCATCTCGTTGACTATGGGCTGGACCTGGCAGACGCTGCTCGCCGTACGCATCCTGTACGCCTGACGGTGGCCCGTAACGTCTGCTCGCCAGTGGGACGATCTTGCGGTGGCGGATGTGATCTCCGGCGTCGGAGCCGTCCTGACAGGCCCTTTCACCTGACTGAGCCCGCGCTGCTTCGCCCAGTTGGTGACCGCACTGCGGCGCGAGGGCGCGGATGCGGTCCGCAAGGGCCGGCCGTGGAGACCTCCGCTGGAGGACCGGGTACTGCTCATGGCGGCTTACTGGCGCACGAACGTGACATGCGGCAGATCGCCCCGCTGTTCGGTGTCTCCAAGCCCACAGCTGACCGCGTCATCGACCACCTGGGCCCCATGCTCACAAGCCGGCCGCGCAAGCGATTCCGCAAGGACACCGTGCTTTCGAGGGCGTGCACCCGGAGCGGGTCCGCCAGCCCTCGCGTTCGAGGACGAGCCAGTCTTCCGGCCAGGCGGGCAGGAGCTCGAGGCGCAGATCGTCGTCGAGCGTGACACAGCGCGGGCCTAAGGTTGGCCGCACCGCTGCAGGCAGTATGGTCCGGCCGTAGTTGCTCGTGGCTATGTCGATGGCTTCGGGCTCTGGTCCAACTTGTGTGGCCGGTGACGGTGAGCTACTGGGCCTCCGCCTACCTGTTTGATCTACCGCCCTTGTCGTGGGCCGCTAGCGTGTCCGGATGCCGTCTGTGAACCTGCGTCATTCAGTCCGCGCGATCATCCTCGACGAGGACGACTGCATCCTTCTCTGCCGGTTCGCCATTCCCAAGCCAGCAGGAACCGTAGTGTGGGCAGCTCCCGGCGGAGGGATCGAGCCGGGCGAGACGCCATTTGCCGCCCTCCGCCGTGAACTGCGTGAAGAGGTTGGTCTTGTCGTCAGGACCGATCCGCCGCATGTCTGGCACCAGGAAGTCGTGGCGCCTGATCATGCCGAAGGCTACGACGGTGTCATCAACGACTACTTCCTCGTTCGCACTGCCAATTTCAGCCCGCGCGGGACTCTGAACGACGACCAGCTTGCCGCGGAGAACATCAGCGGTCTGAAGTGGTGGCACCCGAACGAAGTCGATTCTTATGCCGGTCCCGACCTGTTCTCCCCACGCGACCTTGCAACGCCTCTGACGGCATTGATCACCTCTGGTGTTCCAGCCGGACCAGTGCAGCTCGGCTTATGAACAGACAGCCCGTCACGGTGCGAGCAAGACTCGCTTTCGCAGGAGGGTGAAGCCTGCGCGACCGAACATCTGACGCTTGAGCATCTTGATGCGGTTGACATGGCCCACGACGACGCCGGAGTTCCAGGGCGTGGAGAGGCCGGCGATGACGGCGTCGAGGTCGCGTTCGAGATGCTGGGCGAACCTGCTGAGACTGGGCAGGTCGGTGGCGGCCGTGGCCGATTCGATCACGCCGGTAGCTGGTCGCCCTGCAGGCGAGTGAGCATGTGGGCGAAGGCCCGCACGAGTCTGGCGAGGGTCTCCAGTTCGGGGCAGTTGGCCAGTGTGGCCTTGAGTTGGAGCTGATCGCTCTCGGTCAGGGCGTCCGGGTGCGGGAGGATCCAGCGGGTGACGGCACGGGCCGATGGCGGCCGGGGCCCGCCCGGCTGGGGCTTGCCGCGAAGAGTCCTGCTCACGTAGTCGCGGACGCTGCTGTAGCCGTCCGGGTAGCCCTGTTCACTGATCTCCTCCCACAGTTTCCAAGCATTGGTGCAGCCCTCCTGCCAGCGCTGGTCGAGGTAGGGCTTGAAGGCATCGAGCTTGGTTGCACGGCTCTGCCACTGGCCGGTGAACAACTCCTCCGGAGTGGTGGCGCGGGAGAAGCGCAGGATGGTGTTGAGGCCCATGCCGAGTTGCCGGGCCACGGACCGCTTGCTGTGCCCGGCAGCCAGGAGTGCGTGGATGGTAAGCCCGGCGTCACCCCCACTCACTGGTTCAAGGGCAGCGGCATGGTCCACGGCATCCGGCTGCGCGACGGCCGCGCCGAGTGGTACCGCAACCGCTGGGTCCACACCCCCGCCCTGGACGGCGCCCCCTACATGACCGAGCACGGCCCCGACCTGACCGCCAGCACCGCCTGCACCCACGTCATCGAACACGGCGGCCGCCTCCTAGCCCTGTGCGAGTCCGCCCTGCCCTTCGAGCTGACCCCCGAGCTGGAGACCGTCGGCGCCTTCGACTTCGACGGCAAGCTCACCTCCGCCATGACCGCGCACCCCAAGCAGGACCCGGTCACCGGCGAGCTGCACTTCTTCGCCTCCTTGCCTTCCCGCCGTACCTGATCCACCACGTCGCCTCCCCCGACGGCCAGGTCCTCGACAGCCAGGAGGTGCCCGGTGCGAGCGCGGCGTTCAAGCACGACTTCGCCATCACCGAGCGGTCCGTCGTGTTCCTGGAGGGCTCGGTCACCTTCGACATGGCCGAGCACTCCGGCATCCCCTATGCCTGGAGCGACGCACAGCCCTCCCCTATCGGCGTCCTGCCGCGCGGTACGGGCGGAGCGGCGAAGGTCCGCTGGTTCGACATCGCACCGGGGTACGCGATGCACTTGGCCAACGCCTACGAAGACGCCCTCGGGCGGATCGTCGTCGAGGGCCCGGCCGTGGGCCGCGACGGCTGGCAGCGCTCCTGGAACTGGTGGACCGGCGCCCCCGGCCGGGGGTCGAGCCCACCTCGCAGTCACGTGCGCGACGCTGGACGGTCGACCTCGCAGCCGGAAACGTCCGCGAAGCGACCATCGACGACCTCACCGTGGAGTTCCCGACCATCAACGAGGCATACACCGAACGTGAACACCGCTACCAGTACGCCCTGTCCTTTCCCGACGACCAGGGCATCGGCAACCACACCCTCGTCAAGTACGACCGACGCACCCAAGGCCGCCAGTTGCTTGCCGTCGGCAACGGCCAACTCCCCAGCGAGGCCGTCTTCGCACCGGCCGAGGCCGCCGCCGACGAGGACGCCGGCTACCTCCTGACCGTTGTCAGCGACCTCGACTCCGACAGCTCGCGCCTCCTCGTCCTCGACGCCTCGGACCTGTCCCTGCCGCCGGTCGCCACGGTCCTCCTCCCGCGCCGCGTCCCGGCCATGATCCACGGCTCCTGGATCGCGGACGCCGCCGACTGAGCCCTGACGACCCTGCCACCGCCCCTGAACGCGGAGCGCGTTCCGGGGCGGTGGCATGCAGGGCAGGGGCACCAGCGAACATCACGACGCGTGTTCCTCCGCTCCCCCCTCGGAGCCGTCCGCGGCGAGGCGGTCGAGCCATTCGCTGAGGAGGTGTTGTTCCGCGCTGCTGAGCGTCGTCTGGCCGGGCAGGAGGGCCTGCAAGGTTCGGACGGCGTCGGCGAGGCCCGCGTCCTGCACCACGGGTCTTTCGTGGGTGACGGCGGCGACCATGGATTCGCGCAGGGTGGTGAGCAGGGCCGGGTCGCGTTGGTCCTCAGGCAGCGACAGCCAGGTGAGCACGGCGCCGCGCGCGGTCGCGTGGATGAGAGCAGCTGCGAGCTTCTCGTCGACGCGGAGCCAGCCGCCGGCGGCGAGGCGGCGGATGCGCCCCAGCAGGATCTCCATGCCGGCCTGGAAGGCAGCCGATGCCGTGCCGCGTCGGGGGTCGCTGTACATCAGCGCGTACAGCTCGGGGTTGGCGAGCCCGAACTCGACGGCGAGGTCCCAGCCCGCACGCAGATCTTCTACCGGGTCCTGAGGGCGGGTGTTCCTGTGCTTTGCCGCGAGGAAGGTGGCGTGGCCGTGCTCCAACACCGCCTCGAGGAGCCCGTCCTTGTCCCCGAACAAGCGATAGATCGCAGGGGGCTGAGTCCCGGCGGCCGCCGCGACCGCCCGGGTGGTCACCGCGTCGCGGCCCTCGCGCGCGAGCAGGTCCGCCGCTGCCTCAACCACCCGCTGCCGGGTGACCTCACGGACGTCGGCTGCGGTCTCCGACGCGGCGACGGGAATGGCCTCGTTCTTCGCTCCCTCAGACATGAATCAATGATAACGCTCACTTGCTTCCAATGATGCTATCGATGTTATCGTGATGTGCGTATCACTGGAAACAGCGAGAGAAGAGGAGCGCACTATGCCTGAGAAGCTGCGCATCGTAGGCCTCGAGGAGCACGTGGTCCTGCCGGTCCTGCTCGATGCCTGGACGCGGGCAGGCGTGCCGCAGGTCCCGCAACTCGGCTACGGCGACGAGCCGATAGCGCAGCGGCTGCGCGACGTCGGCGACCGCCGCCTGGCCGACATGGACGATCAAGGCGTCGACATCGCCGTACTGTCGCTGGCCACACCCGGCGTGCAGAACCTGACCGCGGCGGACGCCGTGAGCGTGGCGCGCGAGGCGAACGACGCGCTCGCCGAAGTCGTCGACGCCCACCCGGACCGATTCCAGGCGCTCGCGGCCGTCCCGACGCCGGCACCCGAAGCCGCCGCCGCGGAGTTGGAGCGCGCGGTCACCCGACTCGGCTTCCGCGGCGCGATGCTGTACGGGCGCACCGGTGACAAGCCGGCCGACGCGCCGGAGTTCGACGACCTCTACGCCACCGCCGAACGGCTCCGGGTACCCCTGCACTTCCACCCGCAGACCCCTGTGAACGCGGTCCAAGAGGCGTACTACTCGGATCTGCCCAACGGAGTCGGCCGCGCGCTCGCGACCGCCGGCCTGGGCTGGTACTACGACCTGGGCGTGCAGTACCTGAGGATGATCTTCTCCGGGGTGTTCGACCGCCACCCTGGACTGCAGGTGATCGCGGGGCACTGGGGCGAGGTCGTCCTGTTCTACCTTGACCACATCGGTGTCCTGCAGGACATGGCGAAGCTGGAGCGACCTCTGGCCGACTACTTCCGCCAGAACTTCTGGGTGGCGGGCAGCGGCACAGTCAGCGAGCGCTACCTGCGGTGGACGGCTGAGGTCGTCGGAACCGAGCGGATGCTGTACTCCACCGACTACCCCTACACCTTCGGAACGCGGCCCGGCGGCTTCCCCTTCCTCGACACCAGCCGCTCAGTCGCCCGGTCGTTCCTGGAGCAAGCACCGTTCACCGAGGAGGAAAAGGCCGCCATCGGGTCCGGCAACTGGGAGCGGCTGACCGGGCACACCGCCACCACGCAGGGAAGCAGCCGATCCGCAGACGACCCCACCGACAGCACTTCGGGCGATCAGCGATAACACCGGGGTGTCCGGCCCGAAGCAGGCCGGCGGGCGCAAGGCCCGCTCCAGCACGGGCTCGCTGCGGGGTGGGCAGTGCCCGGGACGCTGCAGGGCTCTTGGGGGTGCTTTGGCTGTGGTGGTGATCGTCCATGCCCGCGGGCGCGCGGATCACACCGGGTGGGGGTTCCGCTCACGGAAACCGGGATGCAGGATCCCTCACCGGTCTGCCGGTCACCTTTGCGGCCGGTCCTGTCTCCCCAGGACCGGCACCCCACGAACAACCGGACGACGTTGTGAACCCCTGTCCACGCGGGCCGCGTTCAGTGGCCCGCCCGTTCATGGACCGAGAGCCGGTGAGCTGTCCCCGGCCCGGCGGTGACCTGTCCCCGGCCCGGCGGTGACCTCTGTCAGAGAGAATCCCGGAGGAACAGTGGCGACAACCCCTGATCGTGTGCCGCCCGCCCGACGCAGACCTCTGGGCGTGGCGATCGCCTCAGCCGTCCTGGCGGTGTCCATGTGCCTGGGCATCGTCCGACCCGCCGAGGCGGTGGCGTCCACTGCCGCCCAGCGGCAAGCCGTCGCCCACCGGTGGGCGACGGTGCACTTCCAGGACGTCGACACCAGCGGTGAGACCTCGGAGGGCGGCACGTCCGACTATCTCGCCGCCTACGACTTCGACGGCGACCTCAACGGCCGCAACAACTGGGAGAACATCACCGAGTCCCCGCCGGCGGCGAACGTCTACTACTCGGTGGTCGAGACCGAGGACTACTGGTATCTGCTCTACACGTTCTTCCACCCGCGTGACTGGGCGGACGCGGCGCTCGACAACCCCCAGGAGGACCTCACCGAGCACGAGAACGACGCCGAGGGCGTGCTCGTGGTCGTAGAGCGCGGCGGCGACGAACACGGCGCGCTCAAGTCCGCCATCACCGTGTCCCACAGCCACTTCTACTCCTACGTGCCCGAAGGCGGCACATGGTCCAGCGAGCACCTCGACGGCACGCTCCCCCTGATGAGCAGCCCGCACACGGACGGCCACCAGCGCCCGTGGGCGGCCCAGAGGCCGGCACCCACGCCGCGTGGGCCGCCACCGATCTGTCCAGCCTGCGGGAGGAGTACACCAACGGCGACGGGATTCTGTACTACCCCGGCAGCACCGCCGAGGTGCCCGAAGACCCCAACGACCGGGACGTGCAGTAGGGGTGGCTCGGCGCCGGCGCCGGCCTGGTCGACACCATGAAGGACTTCGTCGACACCGCCCGGGCCGCCAACCCCAACGTGGAGATCGTGCTGGCCAACGTCCCGCACCGCACCACCCTCGGCGACGCCAACCCCCATCTGCCCCAGCGCACCACCGACTACAACAAGGCCCTGGCCGAGGCGATCCCCACCTGGGACACCGACGACTCGCCGGTCGTGCTCGCCGACCTCGACGACGCGTTGACGAGTTCGCTGACCACCAGTTCGGTGATGAACGATGTCTCGTCCAGTTCCCAAGAGGCGAGTCGGTCGGTGGCGAGTTGGCGCGCGCGGGCCACCACGGCCGGGTCCGAGGGCAGGTCCCAGGTGGCGACGTGAGAGGCGTCGAGTGTCTGGGGGCGGGCGAGGAGCAGGGCGACGTCATCGGCGGGGGTATCGGGGAGCAGCGCGCGCAGCCCTTTGTCGCAGGTGTCGCCCAGGGATGGTGGGGCGTTGCTCAGGGTGCGGCACAGCCGCGTGAGTGCGTTCAAACGGTCTGATGAAGTGCCCTCCTTGCCTTGGCGCTCAAGCGGGTCGCGTGGGTGGCCGCGGATGCTCAGCGCTCACCCCACTGCTCTGGGATGGCGCCAGAGGCGAGGAGGCGGGCGTGGGTGTCACTGCGGGCCGTAAACGTGCCAAGAGCCGTTGCTCCTCCTCCGAGAATGCTGGATCCGCCTGGTAGTTGGCGTTGCCGAGGATCGGGGTAGGCAGCGGATGATCCGCTGTACGTCCGTGCCTGAGGGGATCCATGAGGGGCTCACGGTCCACTAGGGGCCCCTGGTCGGAGGGAAGGCCGATGGGACCGCCGATGGGATCGGTCAGGCGGTACAGGTTGCGCCAGCCCTCGATGCTGTGATGCAGCAAGGTGAGAGCAGGTGTGCCGAAGTAGGCGGGGAACCATCGCCCGTAGATCCGCTCGAGGGGCGAGCCGTAAGTCTGCAGCGCGACCCGGGCCTGCAGGAGCGGGCTGAGCTGCCAGATGGCGGCCGCCGCCAGGACGCTGCCCTGGGCATGCGCGGACAGGACCAGACGGCCATCCGTGGAACGGGCCCAGGTCGTCATGCGCCAGGCCAGGTCGGGCACAGCGCGTTCGGCATAGCACGGCGGCGCGAGCGGATGTGCGGCGCGGGGCCAGAACGCACCGATGTCCCCCAGGATGCCCATGGCGCGGTGCGAGGCGGGTGTCTCGTAGGCGAGGAAGCCCAAGGCGACAAACAGGAGGAGACCGAGAACCGTCATCCACGAGCCGACCGCCAGCGAGGCCTCAACAGCGTTCCGCGCGAGGCCGGACAACCCTTGCGCGGCCCCGCCCGGCGTCTTGCCCGTCGCCACCGCGCCGACCAGGGCTGCGGCGCACAGGGCCAGTGATCCGACGGCGGTGACGCCCATGGCCAGCGGCGCGACGTCGATGAGCCTGGCGCGTACCCGCTTGCTGGCGATGCGGCGGGTACGGACTGGGTCCCTGGACTCGCCCGGATAGTCGCCCGCCACCTTACGCATCTCCAGGCGCCTGAGCAGCCGGATGCGCCAGGCCAGCCGGGCCGACAGGGCCAGGAGGAGGACCAGCAGCGGAAGAACCGCCGACGACTGCCAGGCCAACAGGACGGGCGGGCCGGCGATCGATCCACCATCGCTGTCCAACCAGCCGCCGACACACTGGGCGAAGCCGGCGCAGAGCACGGCGCCGAGCGCACAGGAGAGGAGAGCCAGAGCAGAGCCGGCCATGCCGCGCATCGCGGTCCGCGGGTCAGGCTGGGCGCGGTGCAGCTGACGCCCGATCGCGCCGAGAGCGAGAACGAGCGTGCACTGGACGAGGGCGATCCCGCCGAAGACCGCGCCGCCGGGCATCCGCCCGGCGGAATGCCAGTCAGGGCGTGACCAGGCCGCATACAGCACCGTCAGGAAAAGCAGACCCAGAGCGCCTGCGGGCAGGCAGCGCACCAGGAGCCTGTCGACCCGCTGGTCCGGCTGGCTCTCGCTGCGGCCGCGGCGGCAGACCACCCAGATCACGACTACCGCTCCCGACCCCAGAGCAGCAAGGAAGACCCAGCCCAGTGCCCCAAGCGCAGCGGGACCGCCCGGCACACGGTCGTAGCGCTCCGCGGGGGCACCGACGGCCCCCGCGACCGTCAGGAAGCCGGCAGCGACATGCGCAGCACGCAGCCGGGCAACCAGACGGCGCCCGTACCAGAAACCGGGCCGGCACAGCGCCGAGTCCTCGAACTCCGTATCGGTTTCGCCTCGTACCGGGCGCTGGCTCTCGTACGCGCTCCATGTGCGATAGGACAGCCACCACAGCAGTGCGATGAGCGCGGCGGGCGCCAGAGCGGCCAGAGCGAGGCGGCGGCCCGGCTGCCCCCACCAACTGGTGCCGGACCTCCCTGGCGAGAGGGACTCCAGCCAAGAGTGTTCCTGCACGCACACACGGCTGGCCGCACACTGCCAGGCCGCCAAGTCGAGCGTGACCTCACAGCAGGCAGCTACCAGGAGCACCGTCAAGGAGAGGGCTGCCAGCCGTACGAGCAGACCGTACAGACGGACCGTGCGCTCGTGGCCCCTGGACGCAGGGCGCATCCAGTGCGCGAGATTGATCAGAGTGAAAGGGAGCAACAGCAGCCACAGAGCGCGGGCCAGGCGTTCATACCTGCGCGTGCACCACACGTACGCCTCCAGAACCGGCCAGCGAGCGTGATCGGGATACGCCTCCGCGCCGACGTCGTCGGCCCGCCGGTAGATGGCGGCCCGGTCATCACCGGTAACCAGCACCGGGCGGGGATCGTCCAGCATCTCCTCGGGTGAAGCGCCCCCGAATCCGCGGACCATGAGTTCGAGGACGGCCCCTCTCACGTCCGATCCCGCCGCGGATTCAGCATCCGGCCGACGGCGCGTCGACGGCCGCGTAGGCGGCGTGAACTCGGCTGGGGCGGCCTGTGTCGCACGCGCCTACTCGGTGGCCGCATGGACGCGCTGCAGCAGTTCTCGCACTGACTTGGCCTGAGGGTGCCGAGCCCCGAGTTCGGTCGAGGTCCGCTGGGCCGCGACGGCCAGGACGTCGGTGAGGCGGTCCATGCTCGTCAGATCGCCGTCGATTCTGGCAATCTCGTGACGGGCAGAAGCCATGGTCACCAGGGCCTCGAGTGCCCGGGGATGCTGGGGTCCCCAACGGTTGATCTGCCGCTGGCACAGGAACTTGAGGGACTGGGCATGCTCGCGTGCGGCGAGATGGTCGGCGTCCTCGCAGGCTGCCAGGAACAGTACGGAGGCGATGCGCATCCGTACTTCGAGCCAGGCATCGGCTCTGTCGGTGCCGTGAGTGCGGTGCTGGGCCTGCCGGGCAAACGCAACGGCCCGCGGCCAGTCACCGTGGTGGGCCTCAAGGACCCCGTAGTGCGCGAAGGTGTATGCCTCGTCCAATGGGCTCTGAGCGCTTTGCAGTGCGGCGTCCATCGCCATGCGGGCGGCGGCCCTGTCTCCGTTCTCACCGAAGACGGTAGCGAGCCTGTTGTGCACGAGGCACCGGTGCTGCCCCGGCACCCGCCGGGCCTCGACCCACTGCCGGGCGACATCCAATGTGTTCTCGTACGCCGAACTCATGTCCAAGTCACGCAGCAGTGCCAGGAAGTGAGCGAAATGACCGGCCGAGGCAGGGGTGCTGAGGACGCCTTCCTGCTGGGGGAGTTCATCCAGTACCTGCTGAAGTGCTGCGAGAGCTTCCGGCTTGCCGCGAACGGCATCCTGGGCGATAGCGATCCGTTCCTGCCATGGGGCTGCGGATCCTTCAGTCATCAGCAGCCCCTCCCGCAAGGCGCCGACGTAGATCCCGCAGAGCCCAGCGGCGTTCCTCCGCGGCTTCCGCCTGCGAGAGAACGCCCTCTTCCTCCCACTTCTGCAGTTGCCGAAGATGCAGGTCGGTGCTGGTCAGATTCTGCGCAGTGCGATCCTCGTCCGCCTGCTCCGGCACTCGGTCATCCCGACGCTGCTCGGGAACGCATACCTGATGCTCCAGGTAGCCGACGCTGAACTGTCTGAAGCGGTGCACGGCATGGAGCACCGACGCGGCGATGAGTACGTTGCTCACCTTGGAAGAGTCCGCCCGGTCGAGCCTTTCCTCCATCAAGATGCCCACCACAGGCCGCTCGGCCTGTCCCTCGTGCGACGGTTGCCCGGCCTGCTCGCCAGGCTTGGTGTCCACGGGGCTGCCGGAGTAGCCGTCGTAGGTGCCCAGTTGCTGATCCACGGTCAACTGAACCGCCTTGAACACTCCACCGGCCGCGCTGTCGTAGTCGACGGGCTCGTGCGTCACGCGGCCGCTCAGCCGAGTGCCCTCACCCGGCGGGCAGTAGGTACCACGCCAACCCACCTCCGGACGTGGCCAGTCCGTCGGAGACGCGGCCGGGAGGCCGTGAGTCTCGGCATCCTCGACGGCGATCAGCGCGAGGTCCGCGTCCTTGATCTCCTCACGCAGACGCCCCAAAACGCTTCGCCCATCGGGTAATTGGAGGTCGAAGCGCAAATTGCCCGGTGAGCGCCAGCGCAGACAGTGCAGGGCCGTGACCACATACGCCCGCGTGATCAGAAAGCCTGCACCCAGACACCGGTCACCCTCACGGATCCGCACCCAGTACTCCTGCTCACTCATGGCGCACTGGTGCTCCGCTCGACGGTGAGCGTCACCTCGAAGGAGGCCTCGGCAGAAGCCTTTGAGAGGATCACCCCGGCCTCTGCCGCCAGTGTCACGCCGAAGACCACCTGCATGCTGGTGACGGACCAGCCATGCCGATCGGGCGCCTGGGACAACGAGTCCTGGGCGATGGCCGCCGCCTGGAGAATCGCCTCCTGCACCTCGCCCGAGCGCTCACTGAGCGGTGCTGCCAGACGAGCCCTGCTCCCGATCTGCCGCGATCCCCGGGCGTCCACCTCGACCGTCTCGACGCGCACCACTGGAATGCCGTCAGCCGGCTGATCCCCCATGACGGTGTCCTCTCCAACACGACCGTGCTGATCGCTCCCAGCCTAGACCGCAGGGCAGTTGCCCAGGGGCGGATCCAGGTGCTCTCCAAGCGGTTGGGGGCCGTCGGCGGCCTGACGGGAGGGGGACCGGTTGTGCAGCGTCAGCTATGCGGCTGGCCTTCTGATACGCCGTTCCCGGAACGTGACGCATCAGACGGGCGTACTCCGGCGCCCCCCCGCGGTCGCGCATGCGCCCCCCGGGCCGCTCCCGCACCCGGCCGTGATGCCGTGCGAGCCCGGGGCCTATGGCGCGTCGCTCGAACCGCTGACGGCGAAGACCGCGGTGTCTGGCGGGATGCTCCTGCCCGCTGCGACAACGAGTCCGGCACCACCGGCGGTTGGCCCGGTGCCCGCATGCGGCCGCACCAGGACGACGCGCGAGGGCCGTCGAGCGCACCTGGACGGTCCGCCCGGCAGGTTGGAGCTGCCCTCGGCCCCTCGACAGCATGGTGATCGTCTCCGCGTAGGTCAGTTGCGCCCGCTCTCTTGTCTCTCACCGCCAAGGCCGCCGCGCCCTCGGCGCGGAGCGTGCGACGGAGTGTCCCTGGCATGGTTTCGTCGACGGGATCCGACACCACTTGTCGCTCAGGGCCGAGAACGCCTCGTTTCGCCGGAGGGCGATGTCTGTGAGTTCCGGCAACGCCTGAGGGCTTGCGGTGGGAGCATGGACGTGCTCTGCGGGATGAGGCTGCGATGGCGCCACCGAAGTCCAAGGTCGACTTGTACGCGGCGATCCGCCGTGACGCCCGGGCAGGGATGTCGTACCGGGCCTTGATGCGTGAACACGGAGTCGGATTCCGCACCGTCAACGCCGCGCTGGAGTCGGTCTGGCCGGAGCCGCGCAAGAAGCCGCGGTCGCGCGGGACCCGCCTGGATGCCTACAAGCCGCTGATCGACGAGATGCTCCGGGCGGATCTGGACGCGCCGCGAAAGCAGCGTCACACCGTCAAGCGGATGTTCGACCGGCTCCTGGACGAGCACGGGGCGGAGGCGGTGACCTATCCGATGGTCCGGGCCTATGTCGCCGATCGGATTCCCCAGATCGCCGTCGAGGCCGGCCGCGGAGTGGTGCACGCGTTCATTCCGCAGTCCCACCGGCCGGGGGCCGAGGCGGAGGTGGACTTCGGCGACGTGAAGGTACGCCTGGCCGGAGAGCAGGTCACCCGCTTAGTGTTCGCGATGTGCCTGTCGTAAGCGGGCTAGGCCGTGCACCGCGTCTTCGCCTCCTGCGGCCAGGAGGCGTTCCTCGAAGGCCACGTTCACGCTCTCAGCGTGCTGGGCGGCGTCCCGACCGGCAAGGTCCGCTACGACAACCTCCGCTTCGCTGTCTCCCGGGTGCTGAGCTCGCGCTCCCGCGCGGAGAACGAACGGTGGACCGCGTTCCGGTCGCACTACGGCATCGATGCCGGGTATGGCCTGCCCGGCATCGAGGGAGACCACGAGAAGGGCGGGGTCGAGGGACAGATCGGCTGGTTCCGCCCCAACCACATGGTCACTGTCTCCGAGGTCGCCTCCCTCGCCGAGCTCAACGCGAAGATCGAGCAGTGGGATGAGGAGGACGAACGGCGCCGGATCGGCTCCCGACCGCGGCCGGTGAGCGAGTACTTCGCCGTCGAACGGCCGCGTCGAACGGCCGCTGCTGCAGCCGTTACCGGACGAGCCCTTCGAGACCGGGCGGCTGTTCAGCCCGCGGGTGGACCGCTTCAGCCAGATCAGTGTCCGCACCAACCGCTACTCGGTGCCGGTGCGGCTGATCGGCCGGACGGTCCGGGCGCCTCCGAGCTGGTGGTCTACGAGGCCAGCAGGAAGTCGCCCGTCATGAACGGCTGATCGCCAAGGGGAGGATCCGGCTGGATCTTGACCACTACCTGGAGGCCCTGGTCCGCAAGCCCGAAGCGTTCCCCGGGGCGACCGCCCTCGAACAGGCGTGTTCCGCAGGGAAGTTCACGCCGGTCCACGACGCCTGGTGGGAGGCGGCGAAGGCCGCCCACGGCGAGCGGGATGGCACCCGGGCCCTGATTGAGGTCCTGCTGATGGGCCGTCACGTCCCCCACGAACACCTGGTCGCCGGGCTCGTCTTCGCGCTCAGAGCGGGCGCGCTGACCGCGGACGCGGTAGCCCTGGAGGCACGCAAGGCGGCCGAAGCCGACGAAGTCGCGGCCCCTGTCGTCCCCGCGGAGCCAGAACGGACGATCGTGACCTCGCTGACCGAACGGCGGCTGACCCATCTGCCGCCCGACACCCGGCCGCTGCCCTCGGTCGCGGCCTACGACCAGTTGCTGAGAACCAGGCAGATGGCCGACCGCCCCGCCATTCAGGGAGAGATGCCGTGACGCTCAAACGCCACCGCGGGCTGACCGAACAGGCCGCGACCGCCGCCGTCGACCAGGCATGCTGCATGCTCCGGCTGCCCACCATCAGGGCCCAGTTCCCCGAACTGGCCGAAGCTGCCGCCCGGGATCAGATGTCCTAACGCGGGTTCCTCGCCGAACTGCTGATGGCCGAGTGCGACGACCGGGCCCGGCGACGCTCCGAAGAACGCTCCAAGCGGCGCAGTTCCCGCGGGAGAAGTCGCTGCGGGGCTTCGACTTCAAGTCCAACGGGAACGTCGACGCCGCGGTCATCCATACTCTGGCGACCTGTGAATGGGTCAAGAAGGGCCTGCCGCTCTGCCTGATTGGCGACTCGGGCACCGGCAAGTCCCACCTGCTGATAGCGCTCGGCACCGAGGCCGCCATGGCCGGCTTCCGGGTCCGCTATACACTCGCCACCAAGCTGGTCAACGAGCTGGTCGAGGCCGCGGACGAGAAGATCCTGACCAAGACCATCGCCCGCTATGGACGTGTCGATCTCCTCTGCATCGATGAACTCGGCTGCATGAGCTGGACCACAGGGGTGCTGAGCTGCTGTTCCAGGTGCTGACCGAACGCGAGGAGAAGAGCAGCGTCGCCATCGCCTCCATCGAGTCATTCGGCGGGTGGACCCGGACGTTCACCGATCCACGGCTCTGAGCGGCCATCATCGACCGCCTCACGTTCGGCGGGTACATCATCGAAACCGGCACCGAGTCCTTACCGGGTCGCTAGCACCCGGGCTTCCCGAGCACAGGACGCAGACGCAGGCTAACCCTCGCCCACATCATTCTCTGAGTGGACATCGGGCTAACCAGCACCGATGTCCAGACACCGCTGTGCTGATGCAACGAACCCCTTCTCTACGGATTCGAAAGCGCTGCAGGCTCTCCGATAGGCCGCGATCAGATCTGGATCGTCGAGGGCACTGCCCTCGCGCCAGGGATACGCCGCTTTGAACACTGAGAAGAGCGCCTTTGCCAGGTCGGTTGCCGGCGCCGCCATCTCAGTTGGGCCTTCGAGCTGGACCGCCGCGGCGGCACTCTCCACCGGTGCCAGGACTCGCCATGCCTCGGCCGTGCTCCGCTGCCCGTCTTCAAGGCTGACGTTCAATTCATCCAAGGAGGCTGCCAGCGCACCTCGCGCGGCACGCACGGAGTTGAGCAGTCCCAGGTAGGTCTCCCGGCGCACCTCTCGTTTCCAGCGGAGATGGTCCGCCTGCAACTGGGTTCTCATCTGGGCACGCGATGCTGCCCAGGTCAAGGCACCCGTCAGTGCCGAGCCGATGACACCCACAGCTGCACCGAATACCGCCGCCAACCCCGGATCCATAGAGGCAATCGTGCCCAGCAGCCGGTGGGTTACCACCCCGGGCGTGAGGCGAAGCGACAATCACGAGGGTTTGAGGAGCGGCCTGACGGCGGCCACCAGAAATTTCCCACGTCGGCCAGATGGGAATTTAACCCTCCGTCATCACTCGCTGGGCTGGGGCCCGCTTGACAGCTCGTACGCGGAGAGCAAGTTTACTTGTCGTCAGCTCTGTGGGGCCGGAATATGGCCGGGCGCGGGGGGCGCGGGGGGCGCGGGGGGCGCGGCGTCGGGTGGCGGACTTTGCCGGCCGAACCTCCGGCGCCGACCGCTGAGGATCGACAAGCGGTCTTACTGGGGCGGATTCGCTGTCTCCCTGCGCGTCTGCGATCCGTGATCCTATGCTGAGGCTGGAGACGACCTGGGGGGGTATGTCTGATGAGGGCAGTAGGCAGGGGAACGTCCCTGTTCAAGTCGGGTGTCAAGGGGCTCTTGGGACGTGCTGGGTTCGACATCGTGCGCAGCACCAACAACCTGGGTGGCGTCGATGACTTCCTGCCGTTCGAGGCGACGATGCGGGCTGCACGGGCGGCCGGTCTGTCGGTCGGTGACTACATCGACGAGGTCATGAACGGGACGCCTGGCGCAACCCAGTTCACCATCGATGAGCTGGGCGCTCTCGGGGTCTTCGCCGCCGAACCGGACAGGGTGCTGGAGATCGGGCCTGGGTCGGGCCGGTATCTGGAGAAGACGCTGAAGGAGTGTTCACCAGAGCGCTACGAGGTCTACGAGACGGCAGCGTCCTGGGCCGACTATCTGGTGGACACATTCGGCGTGGTCGCCCGGCCGACTGCAGGAAGCAGTCTCGCCCCGACAGCCGACGGCAGCATTGACCTCGTTCAGGCCCATAAGGTCTTCAACACCGTGACCTTCCTGTGCGCCTCCCGCTACTTTTTCGAGATGGCACGGGTCACGCGACCCGGTGGTCGGATCGTCTTCGACGTGATGACAGAGGCCTGCCTGGATCCGGCCGCGGTACGCGCCTGGGCGACGCAGGGCGGCGCGGGGCACGACTCCTACCCAGCCGCCATACCTCGCCGGACATGCGTGGACCTCTTCGCGACCCTCGGCTGCAACCTGGAGGCCAGCTTCCTCGCGCCCATGGGCGTCGCCTCCACGGAGGTGCTTGTCTTCGCAAAGGCGGCCTGATCTCAGAGGGCTTCCGCTTGCCGATCGGCGAGGGCCGGGGGCCGCACCGATCTCACATCGTGGCGCCGGGAGGTTGGTTTCCGACCTCGACGCCCACTTGATCGAGTCGTTGGGCGCATGGCCGCCCGGGTTGTTCGACGCGGTCGACGCGCTTCGCGTCCCGCTCGCCGCTTCCGGGGGAGCGCAAGCGTCTTCGGCAGGCACACGGCCTGACGCTGGACGAAGGGCCGGGGCGCTGACGGTGCGTCGGGCCACGCTGTCCGGCCTGGGAGTCGGTCAAGCAGCTAGCAGAGCTCTCACCCCGATCTGCCGTGTGGCGTTCGGCAGGCGCCGCCAGGAGGCCCTTGACGTCGCGCTGGTCGGCCACGCGGTGGGCGGCACCTGCCAACCTCCCGGTGGGCGGCGCTGATGCGCGGTTCGAGAACGTGCCGCTCGGGGTCGTCGACGTCGCCCACGGGTAGGTGCTTGCGTACTGCCCTGGCGGCCTGGTCCTGGAAGTGCCCGCCAGAGCATCCCGACCCTGGTGGACTGGACTGGCTAGGTGCGCTGTCCCGGGAGGTTGCTGACAGGCGGCACGCCTTGAGTGGTCCTTGAACGGGTCGAGGGCCTCTGGGTTCGGTGTGGATTGCGACATCTACAACCGGCTCCCAGGAAGCCTCGTTGTTCCACCGCAATGCCCCGTTGACACCTACCGGCAGGCTGCGCCTGGCCCGGTGTGTCGTCCACGACGGATGGCCGCTACGGCGGGCCGCGGAACGCAGACCAAGTCAGCCACACCACCGCAGCACACCGGGCCGATCGCTACCGCACGCACAGACCCGCCGGGATGCGCGACCGCTCCAGCCGCCCGCACCACCAGCCCCGCCGCCCGCACCACCAGCCCCGCCGCCCGCACCACCAGCCCCGCCGCCCGCACCACCAGCCCCGCCGCACGCCGGACGCCCTCGAAGCCCGGCGGGGCCAACCGAGACCGTCGCAACGGCACCGGATACACGTACCTGCACACCGCGCTGGACGACCACTCCCGCCTGCCTGCACCGAGGACCTGCCCGACGAGAAGGCCGCCACCTGCGCGGCCTTCCTGCGACGAGCAACGGCCTGGTTCGCCCAGCAGGGCGTCGCCGTCGAGCGTGTCCTGACCGACAACGCCTGGGCCTACACCAAGACCACCTGGTGTAAGGCCTACACCAAGACCACCTGGTGCAACGCCTGCCACGACCTGGGCATCAGCCCACGCTTCACCCGGCCCTGGCGGCCCCGGACCAACGGCGAGGGTCGAACGCTTCCACCGAACCCTGCTCGACGAGTGGGCCTACCACCGCCCTACACCTCACAAGCCGAACGACGGGCCGCGTTCTCCGACTGGCTGGACTGGTACAACTACCACCGACCCCACCCCGGCATCAGCGGCCACACCTCAGCCGGCCGCGTCACCAACCTGCCCGGTCAGCACAGCCAGTGCGTTCACTAGGGCGCGTATCGAGTCGTGATCATCGGGTGGTCCTGGTGAGGCCTTTGATCCAGATCATCGAGGCGTGCAGGTGGGGACTGGCGAGGCAGCTGTCGGGAGTCTTGTCGTATCGGGTGTCTCACCGTCCCGGTTCCGGCCTCCTGGTACGTCACGCTCTGGGGCGGGTGAGGCACGTGGAGCCGACGTGAGCCGACCGGTGCACGATGTCCTGGCGGGGACTCAGGGGACATGGCCCGGCACCCGGCTCAGGTTCCGGGGAGGATACGGCGCGTCTCGTAGGCCCACATCGCGATCTCGACCCGGTTGCGGGCGCCGAGTTTGGCCATCAGGCTGGCCAGATGCGTCTTCACCGTGCTGAGGCTGATGTGCAGCGCGTCGGCGATCTCGGTGTTGGTCAGCCCGCGAGCGACGGCGAGGAGCACCTGCTCCTCGCGGGCGGTGACGGGGGAGACCGGCTGGGCCGCGGGTCGGCCGGCGGGCAGGTCCGCGAATGCCTGGAGCAGACGGACGGTGACGCTGGGCGCGATGAGAGCCTCACCGTCGGACGCCGACCGTACGGCCTGCGCCAGAAGGTCCGGTCCCGTGTCCTTGAGGAGGAATCCGCGGGCGCCGGCACGCAGTGAGCCGTATACGTACTCGTCGAGGTCGAACGTGGTGATGACGACCACGGCCAGCGGGTCGGCGACGCCCGGGCCGGCGACCAGCCGGGTGGCCTCGAGCCCGTCGAGTACGGGCATGCGGATGTCGAACAGGCAGACGTCGGGGCGCAGTTCGCGGGCCAGACGTACCGCTTCCCGCCCGTCGGCGGCCTCGCCGACCACCTCGATGCCGGGCTGGGCGTTCAGCATGATCCGCAACCCGGTGCGGATGATCGTCTGGTCGTCAGCGACGAGGACGCGAATGGACACCGCTCTCGCTCCTCGCTCTCGGCAGTTCGGCTTCGACATGCCAGCCCCGGTCGGTACCCGGGCCGGCTCGTAGTGTGCCGCCGAGCAGCGTCGCGCGCTCGCGCAATCCGGTAAGTCCGTATCCGTCGCGACCCCGGCCGGTGCGCCGGCCGTTGTCGCGCACGCTCACCTGTACCGTGTGCCGTTCCGCGGCGACCCGAACGACGAGCTCGGTCGCGTCGACCGCATGGCGCAGCGCGTTGGTCACCGACTCCTGCACGATCCGGTAGACGGCCGCGTCCACGGCCGGGGGCAGCGCGTCCAGTTCGCCGTCGAGCCCCAGGTCGACCCTGAGGCGACCACCCGGGGTGCGCACCAGGCGCTCCAGATCCGCGACTCCGGCAGGGGGCGCCAGCTCGGCGCCGGCCCCGCGGTCGCGCAGCGCGGCGACCATGGCGCGCATTTCCTCCAGCGTGCGCGCCCCTTCCTCCTCGACCTCCTCCAGCGCCTTGACGGCGGCGGAGGGGTCGGTGCCCGCGAGCACTCCGCCCGCCTGGGCGATGATCACCATGGCCGACACGTGGTGGGCCACCGTGTCGTGCAGTTCCCGGGCGAGCTGCTCGCGCTCGCGGGAGCGCACCTGCTCCACCTGCTGCTCGCGAGCGGTCACCCAGAACCGCATGGCAGCCCCGATCACGCCGGGCAGCAGCAGGAAAGCGAAGCCCACGACATTTTCGACGAACGGGGTCTCGTCCGTGACGGAACACAGCGCGCCGGCCGTGAGGATCACCGCGCCGCCCAGCACGATCTCGCGTCCCGATCCCCACCGGGGCAGCGCGTACACCAACACGAGCACGACCGCGCCGGTGTACAAGCCGACGGGCTCGCGCGGTGCGGCGACGAGCGAGGCCACCTGAAGCAGGATCACCGAGCCGAACGCCAGCGTCACCATCGTCAGCGGGCGGGTCCGGCGCCACAGGGGCAGCAGGCACAGCCATACGGCGAACACCACCGCCACCGGCCGCCACACGACGTTCTCGCGCAGGGTGGCCTCCAGCACCATGCCGGCAACGCCCGCGGCAAGCAGCGCCCAGTCCCGCCACACCCGGGCGGGCGCGTGGGGCGGCCGGGGTTCGGTCCACAGGGTTCGCAGGTCGTCTCGCAGCACGGTTCCCAGCCTAGGGACCGCGGCGTGCCGCGCATCGGCCGAAAGGACGGGGCCTCACTCCGACTTGGGGCCGACGGATCCGCGGCCCGCGGGCCGATGCCGCGGAGCGCCGTGGCGACGAGCCTCGGCATCGGCGGCCGTACAGGACGGCCGACGAGGTGGTTGGAGGACCCGATGCTCTCGAAAGCCCTGTTGCGCTTGGGCGGGGGCGCCGCCCGCCATCCCTGGCGGGTGATCGCGGCATGGCTGGTCGCCGCCACGCTCGCCGTCCTCGCCGCCGTCGCCTTCGGCGGGCGGAATGCGGATTCGATGACCGCGCCGGGACTGGACTCCCAGCGGGCCGCGGAACTGATCGAGCGGGCCGGCACCGGCCAGGAGGGGATGACCGCCCAAGTGGTCGTCACCCCCCTCGACGGCGCTGCGACGTTCTTCGACGACGACGGCGCGCGCACCGCTCTCACACGGCTGCAGACCGAGGTGAAGCGGCTGCCGCACGTGCTCGGCACGAGCGACCCGGCGGGGGCGCTCGACGCGGGCGGGGACACCGCCGTGCGCGGCGGCCTCGTCTCGGCCGACGGGCGGATCGCGGTCGTCCGGGTGCAGTACCCCGACCAGAGCCGGCTGTCGACTGAAGACCTCGACGCCCTCGTCGATCTCGGCGACCGGCTGCGCGCCGAACTGCCCCTGCGCATCGAGATGGGCGGGAACCTCTTCTACGCCTTCTCCGACCCCGACGGCGGCGTGAGCGAGTTGATCGGCCTCCTCGCCGCGGCCGCGATCCTGTTCCTGGCGTTCGGTTCGCTCGTCGCCGCCGCGCTGCCGATCGGCATTGCGGTCTTCGGCCTGACCGTCGGGGTCGCCACGATGACGGTACTGGCGGGGGTGACGGACGTCCCCACCTTCGCGCCGGTCCTGGGCAGCATGGTCGGGCTCGGAGTGGGCATCGACTACGCGCTGTTCGTGCTCGCCCGGCAACGGGAGTACCTCGCGCGCGGGCTCGATCCCCGCGAGGCGGCGGGGCGAGCGGTGGCCACGGCGGGGCGCCCCGTGGTCTTCGCCGGCGGCACCGTCGTCATATCGATCCTCGGGCTGGCGGTCGCGAACGTGCCGTTCATGACGGTGGGCGGGTTCGCAGTCTCGATCGTCGTCCTGATCATGGTGGTCGCGTCGGTGACGCTGCTGCCGGCCTTCCTCGGAGCCGCCGGCCCACGCCTGGCCCGGGTCGGCCGGATCGGCCGGGCTCTGCGGACCAGGAAGCCGGGCCGACTCGCACGGCGGCGGGACCCGGCGGCAGGCGCCGCCCCCGCCGCCGGGTGGCGGCGCTGGCTCGGGCACGTCGGCCGGCACCCGCTGCCGTACGCGGTCGGCGCGGCGGGGCTGCTGCTGACCGCGACGCTGCCCGTGCTCGGCCTGCGCGTCGGCCTGCCCGACGACGGCTCACTGCCTCAGAGCCGGACCGAGCGCCGCGCGTACGACCTCGTCGCCGAGGGATTCGGCCCGGGCACCAATGGTCCCCTCGTCATCGCCGCGGACCCGGCCGGTGATCCGGGAGTGCTGGACCGACTCGTCGGGGCGGTCTCGGCGGATCCGGGCATCGCATCCGTCGCGCCGACGCACATCGACCGGGCCACCGGCATCGCGACCCTCGTGGTGTTCCCGACCACCAGCCCTCAGGACAAGGCCACGGCCGACACCATCGCCCGGCTGCGCACCGACGTCCTGCCCACGGCGATCGGGCACGGCCTGGCCAGGGCCCACGTCGGCGGCGCCGCCGCGAGCCTGTCCGATGTGGGCCAACGCACCAGCCAACGCCTGCCGGTGTTCGTCGCCGTCGTGCTGGCGATGTCGTTCCTGCTGCTGATGCTGGTCTTCCGCTCGATACTCGTACCGCTCAAGGCGGTACTGCTGAACCTGCTGAGCATCGGCGCGGCCTACGGCATCATGGTCGCGGTCTTCCAGTGGGGCTGGGGAGGCGCACTCATCGGGCTGGAAGCGACGGTTCCGATCGTGTCGTTCATCCCGATGTTCCTCTTCGCCATCCTGTTCGGCCTGTCGATGGACTACGAGGTGTTCCTCCTCTCCCGCGTACGCGAGGAGTACCTGCGCACCGGCGACAACGGCACGGCGATCGTCGAGGGCATCTCGGGCACCGCCCGGATCATCACCTCGGCCGCCCTCATCATGGTGGCGGTCTTCCTGTCCTTCGCCGTCGCCGAGGACCCCTCCACCAAAATGTTCGGGATCGGCCTGGCCACCGCGATCTTCATCGACGCCACGGTCGTACGCATGGTGCTGGTACCGGCGACCATGACACTCCTCGGCCGGACCAACTGGTGGCTGCCGAAGTGGCTGGACCGGATGCTTCCCCGCGGCCCGGTCGGCACCGACGACACCGACGCGGAATCCACGGGTGAGGCCCCGCGTCCACGGCTGGTTGACCGTTGACTCAACTCCTGCCCGCCCTTGGCGTCCGGCACCTCAGCGCGTCAGCCAGGGGCATATCGAGTCGTGATCATCGGGTGGTCCTGGTGAGGTCCTTGATCCAGATCATCGAGGCGCGCAGGTGGAGACCGGCGAGGTAGCTGTCGGCAGTCTTGTCGTATCGGGTGGCGATGCCTCGCCGCGCTTTGAGCTTGTTGATCAGGCGTTCGACGGTGTTCCGCTCCTTGTAGAGATCGGCATCGTGGCTGACGGGTCGGCCACCTCTGGAGCCCTTCTTCCGGTTGGCGGCCTGGTCCTTCTTCTCCGGGATGACCGCCTTGATCCGGCGTTTGCACAGGTGGGCGGGGTTTCCGCGGGACGAGTACGCCTTGTCCCCGGCGACCGCGTCCGGCCGGATGCGGGGTCGGCCGGCGAGCCCGCGTGCCCGTACCTTCTTCAGGACGGGGATGAACTGCGGGCTGTCCGCTGCCTGGCCTGTGGTCAGGATGAACACCAGCGGGCGGCACTTGCGGTCGGCGGCGAGGCGGACCTTGCTGGTCTGCCCGCCTCTGGAACGTCCGAGGAGGGCGGCCTTCGGCCGGAGATTCCGCCGACGCCGGACGCGTCGTCGTTCTTCCAGCGCGGGATCACTTCCGGCATCTTGCCCGTTTCGCTCTTCGAGGCGGCCCCCTTTGACCTGGCCTTCTCCTCCTCGGCCGCGGCTTGCTCCAGGGCGGTGACGACGTCCTCGTCGAGGTGCATCCCGGCCGCGTCGTGGTGGGCTCGGGCGGTGGTGGAGTCGATGCTGACCAGGGACCTCGAACTGCTGCCGCAGTCGCTCGGGGTACGGGCCGTACTCGCCGATCGGCAGGTACGGCTCGATGAACTCCCAATCCAAATCGGTCAGTTGCACTCGCGTCACGTAAGGCCGTCTATCGGACCGAACCGTGCCACGAAGGCACATCCCGCAAAGCCATTCACGACTCGATACGCGCCCTAGTTGTATTGGCCCGCAGGGTTGTTCACGCGGGTGATGGGTGGGTGGCCGCCGAGTGCGGTGTGGCAGCGGTGGTGGTTGTAGGTGTGGAGGAAGTCTGCCAGGGCGTCGGTGCGTTCGGTGTTGCTGGTGTAGGGCCGCAGGTAGGCCCATTCGTCGAGCAGGGTGCGGTTGAAGCGTTCGACCTTGCCGTTGGTCTGCGGCCGGTAGGCGCGGGTGAGTTTGCGGCTCGCGCCGAGGTCGGTCAGGACTCGCTCGATGCGGTCGATTCCATGCGTGGTGAAGAAGGCTGCGGCCCGGCGCAGGAAGGCTGCGCAGGTGGCGGCCTTCTCGTCGCCGTGGATTTCGCTGTAGGCGAGGCGGCTGTGGTCGTCGACGGCGGAGTGGATGTAGTCGAAGCCCATGCTGTTGCGGGTGGCGCGGCCGGCTTGGCGGCCCAGCATCTTGTGGCCGCCGCCGTCGGGGATCCGGCCGAGTTCTTTGACGTCGACGTGGATGAGTTCGCCAGGCCCGGTGGGCCGGTCCAAGCGAGTGGTGTGCATCGTGAAATCGCAGGTCACGGGTTGGGTGACGATTCGGGGACTCGTGCCGGTCGGCGGCTGATGTCTATGCCGTAGATCATCGGGCAGGTCCGGTTCCGACGGTCTGCCGGGTTCGCCTGCGCCCGTGATCGACCCGCGCCTACGATCCGTCGGCAGGTCGGCACGCCACGAGATCGCGGGAGGGCCCGGGATGCAGGAGCGGCGGTGGATCACCGCTCGTCGGAGCGAACTGGACGCCCTCGCCGAGGAGTTGACCAAGCAGCTTCAGGAGGTCGAGGTCGAGCGGGACGAACTGACGATCGCGGAACGGGTGTTGAACCGCCTGGCCGAGCAGGCCCAGGCCGACGCCGAGGCTGCCGCTCCGGTATCGGCGAAGGTGGCCGGGCGGGCAGTCCCGCTCATCCCGCACCGCAGCGACGCGACCGATGAGGGCGCGCTGCCCGGCGACTACCGCAGGATCCTGGCGATCGTGCGGGAGGCCGACGGCCCTGTGCAGGTCAGGGCGGTCGGCGAGCGGCTGGGCCTGGACGCCTCGGTGCGCGGCAAGCTGGAGCCGCTGCGGGCGAAGATGGCCAAGCTCGCCGATCGCGGCTGGCTGCACAAGCGCCCTGACGGGCGGTTCACCGCACGTCCATAGCCGGACTGGGGGCGTAACTGGCGGGCACACGGTGCCAGTTGAGTTTGGTGTGAAGAAAAACAACGGTCTCACCGAGGGCCCTGACGGACTTGTCTACACCGCCCGCCTGCCGCTGTCGAGCGTCACCCTGAGCTATCTCGCCGACTTGATACGCGGCCACCTGAAGAAGATCGGCTCGCGGTGGCGGGCCCTGCCCGCGGGAAAGATCGCGGGGATCGTGCTGGCGGTTCTGCGCTGTGACCAGCGGCCCGGCGATCTGGTCGGCGGGAACGGGGTGCACCGCACCACCGTCACCCGCTGGGTGCGGGAAGTCGTCGGTCTGCTGGCTGCCCGCGCCCCGCTTCTGGACCGCGCGCTGAGGAAGATCGCCCGAAAGGGTGGCGGGGTGGTGCTGCTGGACGGCTCTTTGATACGCACCCGCAGACGCACCGGGACCGAGAACCGGAAGAACTATTCGGGCAAGCACAAATGCCACGGCCTGCTTGTGATCGCTCTCACCGACGACCGCGGCCGACTGGTATGGGTCTCCGCGGTGCGGCCCGGACGCGCCTCGGAGATCACCGCCTGCCGGCACGACAAACTCACCGCTCACCTGCGGGCGGCCGGTCTCGGCGCGATCGCCGACCTGGGGTTCGTCGGACTCGACGATGCCGGTCCGGACGCCGACCCGGCGGTGATCACCGGCTACAAGGCCGCCCGCAACCGGCCCCTGACCCGTGGTCAGAAGCTGTCCAACAAGCACTGGCCGCGGTGCGGGCCCCAGTCGAGCACGGCTTCGCCCATCTCAAGAACTGGCGTGTCCTCGGCGAGGTCCGCACGGATCCCAGGTGGGCGACTGCGCTCGTGCGGGCCCTGCTGGTGCTGACGAACCGGGAAGTCGCCCGCTGAGCGCAAGCTGGTTGCCTCGTGCTTCCCACGCCGTTGGCAAGGCGCGTGCCTGTGCCAGTGCGGGCTCTGGATCCGAACACGATGGCGTAGTCAGCGCAGTGAGCTGAATGCAGCCCGCACCTCTGAAGAGAAGAGCTCCGGTTCCTCCCAGGCGGCGAAGTGGCCGCCCCTGTCTACCTCGTTGAAGTACGCGAGCTTGGGGTAGACCGTCTCGACCCAGCTGCGCGGGGCAGACCAGATCTCGCCGTGGAACGTCGTGAAGCCGACCGGAACCGAGACCGCCGGAGGAGCCTGGCCGGCCGTACGGGCTGCCGCCAGGGCCCGTCCGAACTCCCAGTACCACTGGGCGGCCGAGGTGCCGGTGCCCGTCAGCCAGTACAGCGTGATGTTGTCGAGGATGTGGTCCCGGGTGAGATTGCCCACGGGCTCGCCGTCGACGAACGCGCGGGAGATCTTGTAGTAGCTGTCCGTGTCGTGGTCGAGTATCCAGGCCGCCAGCCCGACGGGTGAATCCAGCAGGGAGTAGCCGATCGTCTGCGGCCGGGTGGACTGCTCCAGGAAGTAGCCGAAGCCGTCCGTCGTGAACGTGTCGACCGCCTCGTGCGCCGTTCGTTCCTGCTCGGACTCCGCAGGCAGCTGGTCCTTGATACCGAGCGCCCCGGCGAGCAAGTTGATGTGGATGCCGAGCAGCCCTTCGGGTGCCTGACGGCCTATCGCGTCCGTGACGGCGGCGCCTACGTCGCCCCCCTGAGCGACGTAGTGCGTGTAGCCGAGGCGGTCCATCAGCTCCGCCCACGCGCGTGCGATGCGGCCGGAATCCCAGCCGAGCTCGGTCGGCTCGCCCGAGAAGCCGTAGCCGGGCAGGGACGGCAGCACCAGGTGGAACGCGTCCTCGGGGGTGCCGCCGTGAGCGGTCGGGTCTGTCAGCGGGCCGACGGTCTCCAGCAGTTCGATGACCGAGCCGGGCCAGCCATGAGTCATGATCAGCGGCAATGCGTTCTCATGCCGCGACCTGACGTGGACGAAGTGGATCTCGACCCCGTCGATCTCAGTCGTGAACTGCGGCAGCGTGTTCAGCCTCGCCTCGCACTTGCGCCAGTCGTACTCGGTCGTCCAGTAGCGGGCGAGCGCCTGCAGCGTCGCCAGCTGCACGCCCTGCGACCGGTCGGCGACGAGCTCCTTGGAAGGCCAGCGTGTCGCCTCGATTCGGCTGCGCAGCTCGGCGAGTTGCTCCTCCGGAACCTCGATCCGGAACGGACGGATGGCTGTTGCTTCGGCCGTGACGGGCATGGCGGCGCTCCTCGGTTTGCGGACGGGCGGAAAGCCTCTTAGCCGGTGGCGTGGCGAACTGTTCGGATGGCGCGGTGTTAATGACCGCGTCGGTGACCGGGTAGTACATCGACTGCTGCAGGAAGGTGACGTCGCGGCGTTCCTTGGCCATCAGCGCCGGCGCGGCCGTCATACTGCCGCCCACCGATTCGCCGACCACCGCCATGCGGCCGGCGTCCAGGTCCTTGGACGCCCCGTCTCGGGTGATCCACTGGGCGGTGGCGTAGCCCTGCTCGGCGGCGGTCGGGTAGCGGGCTTCCGGCGAGTTCGATCCAGCCTCCACCGTGCATGTACACAATGACCGGCGGCAAGGCGGTGTCGGGAACCCCTCAGCAACATCGTGTGCCGCAGGCTCAAGGACGACCGGGCCGGCAGCAGTCATGACAGCAACCAGTCCTCACGCGAAGACTCAGACATGGACTTGGCCAAGAGCGCGCGTCACGTTGTCGGTGCCAACTCGTCGCGCACCGGATCTTCCCGTTGACCAGGCAATCGGGGCCTGGTGGCTGCTCACCGTTGTGGCACGTCTCCATGCTCCTGATGCTTTCCATCTAACACCCGCAAAAGGGGCAGTTCCAGTCCGGGTCGACCGCCGTCAGTTTCGCGGGCCGCGTCCCCTCGCGCTCGGGGTCCTCGCCGAGCCCGCCCTCGCGGAGGAGGTGGGCCCGGTGCCACCGGTACGACCGCCTCGCCAGCCTCCCGGACGCGTGCTCCAGAGGACGGTTGCGGGCATTCCCCCGTAAGTCCCGCAGCCGCCTTCATGGGACGCTTTCGACGCCAAACCCATCCGGGCCAAACCCTCCCGGCGCGCGGCGGTGGCGCGGGCTCCTCTGCGCCTTCCCGGGGCTCCCGCCCCCACAAGGGTTTCGCGGTTGCGGTGCTGCCACCCGCCCGGATACGCGCCACAGGCAGCGAGCTACTGCCCGGTTTGACATGGTTCGGGCTGATGGCATGGTGGTAAGCGGAGGTGACGACGGTGAGACTTGACGTGGCATTCGATTCGTTATGCCGTTCCGCGGCGCGGCAACTGCCACTCAGGCTTACCGTCGGTGCGTACTTCCTCAACTCCGGACTGTCGAAACGCGACGCGGACCAGGCCACGGCTGAGGGACTCCAGCAGTTCGCCACCTCCACCTACCCCTTCCTGGGCAAGCTCGACGCCCAGAAGTTCACCCGGCTGCTCTCCACCGGGGAGATCGCCGTTGGCGCCGCGCTGCTCCTGCCGGTCATGCCCGCCGCCGTCGCCGGCGCTGCACTCACCGCATTCTCGTGCGGCACTCTCGGGCTCTACCTGCGTACGCCAGGCATGCGCCAGGAAGGCAGTCTGCGCCCCACCGAGCAGGGAACCGCGCTGGCCAAGGACGTCTGGTTGCTGGGCGTCGGCATTTCCCTCACCGCCGACGGCCTGTCCAAAGACGGGGGACTCGCGACCACCGCTTTCGGCCCTTGGAAGGACGGCCGAGACCGGGGCCCCAGGAGGCGCCGTCGGCTTCACGGCCGCCATCCGCGTCAATCGCCGTGACTTCGGGGGGAGTTGAAACGACGTGGTCGACCAGGACGGAGTCGTCGTCAGCGCCATGGCCGATGTCGTGGTCGACATCGAGGTCGTCCTTGAGATCGGCGAAAGGGCCGCTGAGCACGGCTTACCGGCGGTCCTTGAGGCGGAAGGCCACCGACCATGAGCCCGGAGGCCGCACAGGCCCAGCACACCGCACTGCCTCGCAAGGTGGGACAGCCCTTGGTAGAGGTCACGGGCGTTGCCCTCGGGGCGCGGCGCCACGACGTGTGCTTTGCGGTCACGTCTCCCAGAATGGAGATGTCGTCCCCGGGCGGCGTGGTGTCCCCCTGACGGAATGGGGCAGATCCATGGGAATTGTTTCGCGGGGCTTTCACGGCCGGGCGCGCCCAGCGGATGTGAAGCTGCCTCCCGGGCAATATCTGACCGAGGACTTTCCGGTGCTGTCGGCCGGCCCCACGCCGAGCATCGAACGGGAGCAGTGGGAGTTCACCATCACGACCGAGAGCGGGACGCGCCGTAGCTGGTCGTGGCAGGAACTGCTGGCGCTGCCGAGCGAGCGGCCGACAGTGGACCTGCACTGCGTCACCAAGTGGTCGAAGCTGGGCACCGGCTGGCAAGGGGTGTCGCTGGACACGCTGTTTGCCGATGTGGAGACGACGGCCGAGTTCGTGCTGGTCCACTCCTACGGTGACTACACGACGAACATCCCGCTGGAGGACCTGCTGGACGGCAAGGCATGGATCGCCTACCAGTACGAGGGGGAGGACCTCGCTCCCGTGCACGGCGGCCCGGCCCGGCTGCTGGTGCCGCATCTCTACCTGTGGAAGTCGGCCAAGTGGGTGCGCGGCATGCAGCTCCTGACCGAGGACGAGCCGGGATTCTGGGAGAGCGCCGGCTACCACGACTACGGTGACCCATGGCGCGAGCAGCGGTACCAGGGCGACTGAAGACGCCCCTGACCTGGCAGTCCGCCCGGCTGGCCGGTCTGCGCGACGAGACGCGCACGGCCCGCACGCTGGTCTTCGACGTGCCCGGCTGGTCCGGGCACCTGGCCGGCCAGCACGTGGATGTGCGCCTGACGGCCGAGGACGGCTACAGCACCCAGCGCAGCTATTCGCTGGCCTCGGCACCCGACGGCGAGCGGATCGAGCTCACGGTGCAGCGCGTGCCCGACGGGGAGGTCTCGCCGTACCTGGTCGATGTGATGGAGGCCGGCGACCTGGTGGAGCTCCGGGGCCCGGTAGGCGGCTGGTTCGTCTGGCGCCCGGCCGACACCCGGCCGGTGCTGCTGGTGGGCGGCGGATCGGGGATCGTCCCGCTGATGGCCATGATCCGCACGCGCCGCAGCCTCGGCAGCCGTACCCCCTTCCGGCTGATCTACTCGGTCCGCACCCCGGAGGACCGGTACTACGCCTCCGAACTGCGCATCGCGCAGCCCGGTGACGGCGGCCTGGACGTGACCCACCTCTACACCCGGCACACGCCTGAGGGCTGGCCGAGACCGGCTCAGCGCCTGCAACTCGCGGACCTGCAGACCCACGGCTGGCCACCGGAGTTCGAGCCGATCTGCTTCGTCTGCGGACCGACCGGATTCGTCGAGACCGCCGCAGCCCAGCTGGTGGCGCTGGGCCACGACCCGCGCCAGATCAGAACCGAGCGCTTCGGCCCCACGGGAGGCTGAGATGGACCGACCCGACACCACGGACTACGAGGACGGCAACGCGCTCGCCGGCCCCTTGGGCGAACTGTTCACCGCGGACGTCACTACGGCCGCCGGGCGCTGCGCCGGCTGCGGGCGCACCGCTCTCGTCGCCGAGCTGCGCGTGTACGCGCACGCCCCGGGCATGGTGGCCCGCTGCCCGAGCTGTGACGCGGTACTCCTGCGATTCGTACGGACCCCCGACGCCGCATGGCTGGACCTGCGCGGCACGGTCTACATGCGCGTCCCGATGTCACCCACATGAAGCCACCGCCCGCGGCGGCGCCGGTTGCTCCTACAGGCTGCCCCGGGTCGGGCGATAGCGGGACATCCCCCGCGGCCTCGCCGGGCAGGAACAGGCCATCTCTTGGCCGAGCGGCGACGACCACGTCGGCCACGAGCTTGACCGCGTGGCCGTGCGCGTCGTCGGTACGCCGGGCCATGCCCACAGATCCGGCATGCGGGGTTTCGCCGATGATCCGGCGGACACCAGTCGCCCCGCCGTACTTGCGCGGGGTCCTCGCGCCGAATCTGCTCGGCAGACCGGGCGTCATCACTTTCGATGCGGGCGGCCTGCACTACAACCCGGCGCACGCTGTCGGCAGGGATGACAACGGCGCCGCTGGAATCGGCATAGGCGTAGTCACCCGGCACAATGCACACTCCGCCGACCTCAACGGCGATGTTGGCAGCGAACGGCATGACGGTGTCGCCACCCCAGCGAGTGGCCTCGCCCCGGCACCAGGTGGCGAACCCGTAACCGGCGAGCTGAGCGAAAGCGCGGAGTCGCCCGTCGGCCAGTACCCCGGCAAGGTTATGGTTGCGCAGCCGGGACAACTTGGTGCCACCGCCGTGGGAGGCATCCGGACAACCGCCGCTGGACAACACTATGACCTTGCCCTTCGGAGTGTCGGCGACCGCCCGATAGAAGAAGGCGGCAAAACCGAGGCCGGTCTGCGGCAAGTCGTCACGGTAGGGAAGGAACGCGACGGTGGCCACCGGCCCGAACAAGACCCGGTTCGGGGCATGGCTGACCAGGTCGAGGATGTGCGCGCGGTGCGGGTGGACCCGCCCCATGGCGTCGACCAGCGAAGCGCAGCTGACGCTGTCCACCGACCGGCGGAGATCGTCATTCACAGGGACCACCTCACCGTTCACGTCGTGAGCCCGCGGTGCCCGCTCTCGCGCTGTGTGCCGTTGAGTCGGTCGCTCTCCTCGCGGCGCTTGGCCGCGCCCTGCGAGCAGTGCTCGCAGCACAGAGTCGCCCTCTGACGGGTGGGCGTACCTCACACCGAGCCTCCCAGCCGACCCTCTGGAACCGACGAAATGTGAGGCGAGGGAGTGACGAAATGCCCGGGCTCTGCTCACCTGGGAGGCGGCTGCCGTCCTCGCTCCGTAGGCTCGTAAACAGGAGTGACGCCTGCCGAGGTCCACCCGGCGCACGATGTCACTCGCCTTCAGCTCCTCGAGGTGAGGTGGAGTCATTCATGACCACACCGCGGGACCTGCTGATCATCGCGATGGACTTGACGGCCAGTCGTCCTCTGGAACAAGGCGATCTGTCCCTTGCGCTCGCGGGAGCCGAGCTGATCGACCTCCTGGGCGCTCAGGCCATCACGCTGGACGGTGATCGCATCGTGCCGAGCGACCGGCGAGCCATAGCTGATCGGGGGTTGGATGAGGCCGCGTCGTCACTTGCGCGACAATTGCCGTACGAGTCAGTCGGCGACTGGCTGTGGGCAGAGGCCGCGGCCTGTCCGCGGCCTATCTGGCAGCCCTCGAAGCGGAAGGGCAGCTCACTCGTCAACGCCGCAGCTGGATGATCTTCCAGTCCGCTCGCCTGGTGCTGGTGAATTCGCCCGCACGCCGTCAGGCGGCGAACCGCTGGGCATCGGAGGAGCCCATTCTCACCGCCCTCGCGGCGGCCGTCGGGATCGGCGACAAGCCGACCGGAGACTCACCAAGCGTGGCCGACCATGCCGTGGCGACAGTGCTCGCCGCCGTCCATGACGCGGTAAGGAGTCTGGAGGCTGAACGGCAGCGGCGAGCCCTCGAAGAGGCTGCCTTCGACAACATTTGGCGGGGTGAGTGAAGACCACCCGCACGGTGGCGTGGTCGCCGTATGCACACGCCTCCCTTACCGATCACCGCACTGGGCAGCATCACCGCCGGTCAACCCGCTGGGCACACTCGACACAGCCGGGCGTCTTCGCTACGACGGTGTTCCCAGCGGGAAAACGCTCTCGGCCACCCGGCTCGACGACATCGGGCAGGGCCCTCCGGGAAATCCGACGGCATCAGCACGGGATCGCCCCATGACTGGAGCACAAAGCCGCAGGTAGACCCATTCCGCCGGTTGCCCACCCTGGCCCGCGGGGCAAGTCCCCGCGGACTGGGAGTGGCACCTGCGCTGACGTGGCTGTTGAGGTTGGGTGGATGCGGATCCAGGAGCGGGGCAACGAGCCGCGTTGCGGTGCCGGGACGGGGTGAACCGGTGCCGTGCTCACGCAGCCGTTTCACCGGCCTCGAGGACAACCGGCCGCTCTTGTCGTCTGCCGCACTCCATCTTGCTCATTGCTCATGCTGTGCTCTTCTCGGCGACGCCGAAAGCGGCGACCTTATGTTCGGTCGGGGACCAGGTCCAGGCGGCGGCCAGTGAGGAGCTTGAGGTCGGTGATCGTGTCGTCGCTGGTGCGTACGGGATGCAGGTTGCGTCGAACGCGGACCTGGTCGGCGATGACGGCGGCGTCCTTGGCGTCGGTCTTGCCTTCACCACGATAGCTCTCGGAGGAACGGTGGATAGCCCGGCCGGAGATGTAGTGCACCGGCTGGTCGTGATTGAGGAGTAGCGCGATGGTCAGGGCGGCTCCACCGTCGGCCTGGTCGATGCCCCAGGCCACCTCATCGCCCAGAGCCAGGACGTCGGCGAGGAGTTCGAGCAGTTCGGGCTCGTCGTTGGCGACGCGATGTGACAGCAGCCGATGGCCGCTCTCATCGATCGCAACGCAGTGGTGGTGGGTCTTCCCTGCGTCGATGCCGACCCAGATGGCGATCATGTGGTGCCTCCGTGCGGTGCAGTACTGATCCCTCCCACGGACGACCTCGCTGTGCCGGGCGGCCAATCAGTGGGAGCCACGTCATCGGCTATCAGGTGAGACGAGCTGTCTGACGTCTCAACCACGCTGCTCGGGGGCCTCGTTGGTCATCTACCTTGCCGCACTCGACCTGCCCATGCGCTCGTGGAGTGTGTGACCATGCTGGCCGTCACCCGTGAGGGCGACCGGCGCTGCAAGCTGTGCCCGTCGCAGCGTGCGATGGTGGCACTGGTGTACCTGCGCGAGCACACCACCCTGGCGAGGATCGCTGCCGGGTTCGGGATCAGCGAGTCCACCGCCCACGCCTACACCAGCGCGGTCATCAGCCTGCTCGCCGAACGTGCGCCGGGTCTGCTGAAGGTCTTGCGTGAGCCGAGGTGGACTTCGTCCTGCTGGACGGCACACGCTGGCCGAGTGCGACGGGGTGGGCGATGGACGTGCCGACTACTCGCACAAGCACCGCCGGGCACGGGGTGAATGTGCAGGTGGTCACTGATCCGGGCGGCCGGCTGCTGTGGGTCTCACCCGCGCTGCCCGGCCGCGCTCACGACATGACCGCTGCCCGCCCCCACCGGATCATCCGCATCTTCGAGCGCCAGGGCATGCCCATCGTCGCCGATCTCGCCTACCAGGGCGGCGGCCCCTGGGTGACCCCGGGCATCAAACGCGGGCCCCTGCAGGAACTCACCCTCACCGAGAAGACCGTCAACCGGGCCCTGGCCGCGGCGCGAGCTCCCGTCGAGCGCGGCGTTGCCTGCCTGAAGTCCTGGCGGATCTTCCGCGGATCCCGATGGCGTCCAAACCGTATGACGTCAATCGCCAAACCGTCCTCACCCTGGAGCGGCAACGCTGGAGAAGCTCACTGATGTCCTCATTGCCGATGGTGCCGAACCGCGAGGTGTAGCACAGGAGTTCGCTGTCGAGGGAGCGTGGGATACGGGGATGCGCCTGGTCCAGTCTGGCCAGGAGGTCGGCGGCCTGGTCGTGCGGCAGCCGCTCGGCCGAGCGGGCGGTGAAGGTTCTCCCGACCTCGTGGGGCTCGCCGCTCACAGAGAGGTCCTGTTCACGGTCCACCCACACCTGCTGGGGGGTGGTAAGGGTGTCCAGGAGAGGGATTCCGTCGTCAGGGTCGATCCACCCGGCGTCCGAGGACCAGCGTAGGGCCACAGATGGCGCGGATCGTGCCAGGTCTGCCGGGGCGGGGATGCGGGCGGGCATCAGGTGGAGGTCCTGGGGCGCGCCACTGGCTCGACCGGCGCGGACAGCTCAGATGCGGGCTGTGCCGGAACATCCAGCGGGCCGGCTCGGCCGCCGTAATGGCCCGGGTGAGTCAGGCACGGTCCAGCAGATGCCGCTCGTCCGCTTCGGCGACCAGGTCCTCCGACTGGTTGGAGGCCCCCGTCGGCGGCCTGCACAGCCCACAGACGCACGGTTACGCCGTGTTCTTTGGCCGCCGTCACCCAGGCAGGAGGTCACCGTCGCCAGTGATCAGAACGATGTCACTGGCGGCCTTCTGTCAGCGGCGGGCGACGGCTCGGCAGGGCTGCGGGTCCGGGAGGCGGCCGGTGAAGAACGACCGGGGCGGTACGCCCATCAGCGTGCGGAAATCGGACGTCATGTGGGACTGGTCGTAGTAGCCGGTGGCAACGGCGAGTTCGGCCCAGGGGTGTGTGACGGCGTGGGACAGCACCGTGCGCACCCGATCGATGCGGGCGTAGTGCTTGGGGGACAGGCCGACCCCCTCGGCGAACAGGTTGCGTAACTGCCGCTCGCTGACGGCGAGTTCGCGGGCCACGTCGCCCACTGGCCGGGGGAGCCGGCCGGTTCTGACCGACATCGCGTCGACACCGGCGCGCACGAGTTCCGTGCGCGAACGGTCGGCGGCGGACGCGAGCCGCTCGGGAAGCACGTCCGCGAGGTGCGCCACCGCCTCCTCCGGGTCCAACCGGCCCAGCTCGGCCGCCAGCCGGCCCGCGGTGCCGCCGGGCAGCTCGCTCAGGGGAACCGCACGGCCCGCCAGGTCGACCGCCGGCACGCCGAGCAGGGGCCGGGTGCCACCGGGCGCCAGCCGCAACTCGAGGCAGGAGACGAACCGTTTGCCCCGGTGGTACGAGGCACGGGTGCGCGGACCGACGACCAGGGTGCTGCGGCGGCCGTCCTCCCCGAGGCGGAAGACCAGCTTCGTGGTGGCGTCCGGCAGGTGGACGTACGGCTCCGCCGGTTCCGCGCCCACGGACACGGGACCGATACCCGTGACCCACGGGCGCAGTGCCTCGGGTGTGCGCAGGACCTGCCGGGACATGGTGTTCGTCACCGCTCCACCGTAAGCCGGGCGCACACCCGTCCGGGCCCGTGAACCGTGCCGGAATTTCCAAGAGTCCGGCGCCGTCCGGCGCCCACCGTGGTGGACATGATTCTTGTGACGGGTGCCACCGGCACCATCGGCAGTGAAGTCGTACGGCAGCTCGCGGCGCGCGGCGAGAAGGTGCGCGCCCTGACCCGGGATCCGGCGAAGGCCCGCGTGCCCTCGGGCGTGGAGGTGGTGCGCGGGGACTACCTCGACCCCGGTTCCCTGGAGGGGGCGATGTCCGGGGTGACGGCCGCGTTCCTGCTGGGCGCACCCGGCCCGGGCTCGCGGCACGACCAGGCACTGGTGGCGGCGGCCCGCGCGGCGGGCGTTCACCGGCTGGTCAAGCTCTCCGCGATCGCGACGGGCGATCCGGACGTCGGCCCGTCCGGCGAGTGGCATGTGCCCGGTGAGCGGGCGGTGCGGGACAGCGGGGCCGAGTGGACGATCCTGAGGCCCTCGTCGTTCGCCTCGAACACGCTGAGCTGGGCGCAGGCGATCCGGCAGGGCGAGCCGGTGCCGAACATGACCGCTGACGGACCGTCGGGGGTGATCGATCCGCGTGACGTGGCGGAGGTCGCGGCAAGGGTCCTCGTCGACGGCGGCCACGCGGGGCGGACGTACACGCTGACCGGGCCGGAGACGAGCAGCGTTCCGGGACAGGCCGCCGACCTTGCCTCGGTCCTCGGCCGGCCGGTCGCCACTCGGGAGCTCTCCCCGGAGGAGACACGCGACCATCTGCTCACCGTGTGGGGCTTCGACGACGCACAGGCGGAGGGCATCCTCTCCGGTACCGCCTTCGTGCGCGGGGGCGGCAACGCGGTCGTCACCGAGCACGTCCCGGAGGTGCTGGGGAAGCCGGCACGGACCTACCGGGAGTGGGCGGCGGACCACCGCCAGGCGTTCATCTGACAGCGGGAAACCGCACAGGGGCGGCGGGTATCGGCCCCGCCGCCCCGTCCCGGCGTCCGGTTCAGGACCGCCGCTCGCGCCGGACGGCCGCCACCAGGGCTGGTTGTCGTTCAAGGTCTCCTTCGATCTCCACCCTGCCGTGAACGTCCAGCCCGTCCACGGGTGCTCGCTGGTGGCCGGGGAGAGCAGGCCGGCGAGGTGGCTCCAGCCGCCCCGGACAGGGTGGTGCTGCGGCCGACGTACTGCAGACGTCCCTCGGCATCGAGACGCCCCAGCAGCAGACTGCGGGGCACGGCGAGGGAGCCGGTGACGGCATCGACGATCGCGTCCTGGCCCTCACGCACCTTGTACTTCCGCCACCCGCACGGACGGCTGATACGGGCTGTCGTGCCGTTTGAAGAGCAGCCCTTTCAGACCGACCGCGGTCCAGGTCAGCCACTCGGTGACCGTGTCAGGGTCGGTGGTCGACGGGCGCAGCGTCCACGGCGCCGCCAGCCGGCGCTCGGTGAACAGCGTCTCCCATGCCGCCCGGCGCCCCTGGTACGGCCACGCGGTGGTGTCCTGGCCCGCCGGCCGCAGCGCGTCAAAGGCCACGAAGTGGGCGGGCCACTGCCCGGCGAGCCGGGCCGCTGTGGCAGCACGCCGCTGCAGCCGCTCCTGCAGGCGCTCGAACGCCAGCCGCCCGGCCTCCCACACCACCAGCTCCCCGACTACCGGCCCGACCACGGCAGGTCAGCGCATTACAACTACTCGCCGGGGGCTGTGTGCTGAGCTTCTGGCGCACGTCAGGCAGTGCAGCCGGGCTGCCCGGAACCCGTGTCGTACGGTCTGATGTCGCGCCCGTCCACCCTACGCAACGGATCTCACCGAACCCGGCGGTGCCGCCGGTACGGCCGAAAGATCTGAACCAGTACCAGGTTCAGGCCGCGACGAGCTCCTTCTCGCGGTCCGGTGTCTTGACCGTGGGCTTCTTGTTCGGCAGCGAGAGCCGGAAGACCTTGCGCCACGCGGAGAACACCTGCTTGGGCAGCGGGCCGGTGACGTACTCCAGCTCGTACTTTTCGAACAGCGCGCGCACCTTCACCGCGACCTCGGCGTACCGGTTGCTCGGCAGGTCGGGGAACAGGTGGTGCTCGATCTGGTGCGAGAGGTTGCCGGTCATGAAGTGCATGGCCTTGCTGCCGCTGATGTTCGCCGAGCCCATCATCTGGCGCAGGTACCACTGGCCGCGCGTCTCGCCCTTGATCGACCGGCGCTCGAAGACCTGTACGCCCTCGGGGAAGTGCCCGCACATGATCACCGAGTGGGACCAGAGGTTGCGGACCAGGTTCGCGGTGAACGTCGCGGCGAGGGTGGGGAGGAACGACGGGCCCGACAGCAATGGGTGGATGACGTAGTCCTTGAGCACCTGCTTGCGGATCTTGCGGCCCACGGCCCTGGCCCGCGCGCGGAACTCCGGGTCCTTGCGGCGGCGCTTGTGCAGGTTCTTGCCGAGCTCCAGGTCGTACGCTGCGATGCCGTACTCGAAGAAGCAGGCGTTGATGAAGTTCCACAGCGGCTGGCCGAGGTGGAACGGGTGCCATTTCTGGTCCTCGTCGACGCGCATGATGCCGTAGCCGAGGTCGTTGTCCTTGCCGATCACGTTGGTGTACGTGTGGTGCAGCTCGTTGTGCGAGTGCTTCCACTGGTCGGCCGGCGAGACGTGATCCCATTCCCAGGTGGTGGAGTGGATCTTCGGGTCCCGCATCCAGTCCCACTGGCCGTGCAGGATGTTGTGGCCGATCTCCATGTTGTCCATGATCTTCGCCACGGACAGACCTGCGGTGCCGAGCAGCCACGCGGGCGGGAAGATCGAGAACAGCAGCACACCCCTGCTGACCAGCTCGAGCTTGCGCTGCGCCGAGATGACCTTGCGGATGTAGGCGGCGTCCTTCTCGCCGCGGCCGGCGATCACCTCGTCGCGGATCGCGTCCAGCTCGCGGCCGAGCTCCTCGATCTGCTCCGCGGTCAGGTGGGCGGTGGGGTCGATGGCGGTCAAGGTGCTCCTACCGTTCGATGTCGCAGGGGCCCGCGGCGGCGGACACGCAGGTCTGGATGAGGACGCCCGGCTCGGCCTCGGTGATCTCGCCGGTGCGCAGGTCGCGGACGGCGCCCGCCTTGAGCGGCGTGACGCAGCCGAAGCAGATGCCCATGCGGCACCCGGAGGGCATGAGCACTCCGGCCTCCTCGCCGATGTCCAGCAACGGCGTGGCGCCGTCCGCGTCGACGGTCTTGCCGGTGGCGCTGAACGTGACCTCGCCGCCGTCGCCGGCGACGACGATGCTGGGGCGGAAGCGTTCGGTGTGCAGGCGCTCCGGGACGCCGTGGTCGCTCCAGTGCTTTTCGGCGGCGTCGAGCAGGCCCGCGGGCCCGCAGGCCCAGGTCTCGCGCTGGGCCCAGTCGGGCACGAGTTCGTCGAGACGGGCGATGTCGAGCATGCCGTCTGTGTCGGTGTGCACCTCGGTGAGCCGCATCTTCTTGTCCGCGACCAGGTCGTGCAGTTCGTTGCGGAAGATCACGTCCTGCGGCTGTGGCGCGCAGTGGACCATGACGACGTCGTCGAACTCGGTGTCGCGCAGCATGCCCATCACGGGCGTGATGCCGCTGCCGGCCGTCAGGTAGAGCACTTTGGCGGGCTTGGCGTGCGGCAGCACGAAGTCACCGGTTGCCTGGTCGAGCTGGATCAGCGTGCCCGGTTTCGCCCGGCGGACCAGGTGGTTGCTGACCTTGCCGTCCGGGATCGCCTTCACGGTGATCGTGACGCGGCCGTCCTGGCGGTTCGTCGGCGAGGTGATGGAGTAGGCACGCCACAGGCGCACCCCGTCGACGTCGACCCCGATCCGCACGTACTGACCGGCTCTGTGGCCGCGCCAGCCTCGTCCCGGCTTTATCACGATGGTCGCGGCGTCGCCCGTCTCGGGGTGCACGGCCTCGATGCGCCCACGCAGGTCAGCGCCCGCACGCAGCGGGCTGACCAGGTCGAGGTAGTCCGACGGCAGCAGCGGCGTCGTGACCATCTCCAGCAGTTTCCACGCCCTGCTGCGGAGGGCTGTACTCGTCATGGCTTCAGCTTGCTGTGTCTCAGGGCGTAAAGTCCTGACCGCAGGACGTGAATCTGGTCGGCTGAATTGTTCGCAGGGAATAAAAGACGTGAGCCATGCAATGCGGAGGGTCAGCGAGCTGGCTCTGGATGAGACGACGGTCACCGCACTTCGGGCCACGCTGAAGACCACCGCCGACGAGGTCGTCCAGGCGATCATCGACGAGGTCCCTCCCTACGCCAACGCGCTGTCGGGCCACATGGGCGCCACCATCCGCCGAGCCGTCCGCACCGCCCTGGGGCACTACCTGGACCTCGCGAGCGGGAACGCCACGGGCGGCGACGCCGGTGACGCAGCCTACGAGCTGGGCCGCGGCGAGGTCCGGGACGGCCGTTCGATGGACGCCCTGCTCAGCGCCTACCGCGTCGGTGCCCGCGTGGCCTGGCGATGCCTGGCAGCGGGAGCCGTACCCGCAGGTCTGCCCGCCGCCGACGTCGCCAAGTTCGCCGAGCTGACCTTCGCCTACATCGACGAGCTCTCCGCCGCGAGCGCCGCGGGCCACGCCGACGAACTGGCCGCCCGGGGCCGGGCCCACGAGCGCCACCTGGAACACCTGGCCCGCGAGCTCCTCGCCGGCGCGAGCCCGGACGTGCTGCTGGCCTCTGCCCAACGGGCCGGATGGCAGCCTCCGGTTTCGCTGACCGCGGTCCTGCTGCCCGCCGCCCAGGCCCGGCCTGCCTACCGCGGGCTCGACCCGAGCACCCTCGTCCTCGACGATCTGCCGGACGCCACCGGTGTGCTGCTCGTCCCCGATGCCGACCGAGCACATCTCTTGCGGCAGATGACCGACCGCACTGCCGTGGTCGGCCCGGCCCGGCCATGGACTCGTGCGTCCGCCTCGTACGCACGAGCTGTACGCGCGCGCTCCCTCTCCTCTGATATTCGCGACACCGAGGACCACCTGCCCGAGCTGGTGCTGAGCGCCGACGTGGACGCGTTCGCAGACCTGCGTGCCCGAGCCCTCGCACCGTTGCGGGCCTTGCCTGTCGCGACCGCGCGGCGGCTGGAGGAGACGTTGCGGGCATGGCTGCTGCACCAGGGCAGGCGGGAAGAGGTGGCGGCGGCGTTGTTCGTCCATCCCCAGACAGTCCGGTACCGGATGGCGCAGCTGCGGGAGCTGTTTCCGGATCTCGCATCGCCAGACCGGGTCCTTGAACTGACGCTGGCGGTCGGCCTTCGGGCCGGCTGACGCGTACTTCGACCGTCCACGACCGCGTCCGCGAGCGGTCCAGGAAGCGTGCCTCGTTCTCGGTGCCATCAGCCGGCTCATGCGGCCCGGGGGAAAGCGGTACTAGCCAGCTGAGCCGGGGGGTTGATGTGACGACCAGACAAGACCTCGGGAAGCCCGCCGGGGGCGCTGTCTCCCTCCTGAACCGTCCTCGCGAGACCGTGCGGATCCGACCTACCGGGAGTTCCTCTACCGCTTCGGCGCGGAGGACACCTTCCCGTGCGTCACCACCGACGCACCGCACGCGCACCCCTGGTTCACCACCTTCCTGCCCCCGGGAGCCGTCACCGAGTACCTCGAACGACTCACGGCGGAAGTCCCGCCGAGCGACATGGGCGCCATGGGCACGATCGAGGTGTACCCCATCTCCACCGAGCGGTTGACCACTCCCCTGTTCCGGATGCCCGAGGGGGAACCGGTGGAGTTCATGGCCGCGTTCTTCCCCTGCGGCCCCAAAGAGCGGTCGGCGCCGTCGCCCACACCGCCGAGGACTGGTCCGCCCATTACGGCCCGCAGTGGCCGCGGCTGACCGCTGCCATGCGCCGGTACGACCCGGACGGAGTGCTCAGGCGTCTGCCCGCGTCCTGACCCGGCGTCCAGAACCGACCGATCACACCCGAGGGGTAACAGTGTTACCGCCCTCGGTGCCCACGGGAACACGCCAAGGAGGCACCTTCGTGAACGACCCCGCAGCCGGCCCCAACCGTTATCTGCGCGGCGATTTCACCGCCGTACGCGAAGAGGTCACGGCATTCGACCTGCCGGTCACCGGCACCATCCCGACCGAACTGAACGGCCGCTATCTGCGCAACGGCCCCAACCCGATCGCCGTCGACGACGCCCGGTACCACATGTTCCTCGGTGACGGCATGGTGCACGGCGTGCGCCTGCGCGACGGCCGGGCGGAGTGGTACCGCAACCGCTGGGTGCGCCAGAGCGCGGTCAACCGCATGCTCGGCGAACCACCGCGCAAGGTCACGGTCTACGGGGGCGTGGAGGTGGCCGCCAACACCCACGTCATCGGCCACACGGGCCGGACGCTGGCCCTGGTCGAGGGCGGCACCCTGCCCTACGAACTCGGCCATGACCTCACCACTCTGTCGACCTGTGACTTCGACGGCACCCTCCCCGGGGGATTCACCGCCCACCCCAAGGCGGAACGCACCACCGGCGAACTCCACGCCGTGGCCTACGTGGCGGGCCTGTCCTACGTCACCTACCACGTGGTCGGCCCCGAGGGCCGGGTCACCCGCAGCGAGAACATCTCCGTGCCGTCAGGCGCGATGATGCACGACTTCGCCCTGACCCGGAACCACGTCCTCGTCTACGACCTGCCGGTCACCTTCAGCCGCGAGGCGGCCCTGCGCGGCGCACCGGTTACCTACGAGTGGAACGACGCGCACCAGGCCCGCATAGGGGTGATGCCGCGGGCGGGAACCGCGGCCGACGTGCGGTGGGTCGATGTGGATCCCGTATGGATCTTCCACACGCTGAACGCCTACGACGACGGGGAGCGCGTGGTTCTGGACGTGGTCACTCACCCGAGGATGATGTCCAACGCCACCGGCTCCATCGAAGGCCACGGTACGCCCGCCCTGGACCGACACCCTCGACCCGGCCGCGGGGAAGGCCACCGCGCAGCGCCTCGACGACCGGCCGCAGGAGTTCCCCCGGATCAACGACCGGCTGATCTCGCTGCCGGACCGCTACGGCTACACAGCGGCCACCACCGATCTGATGGAGTCCTTCGCCGGCACCCTTGAACTCGAGCAGCTCCCTGACGACGCGTTCTCCAACCGGTTGATCAAGCACGATCTCCACCGCGGGACCCAGGAGATCCGCACGTTCGGCAGGGCCGCGACGCTCGCCGAGCCGGTCTTCGTGCCCGCGGCGGCCGGTGGCGCCGAGGACGACGGCTATCTGTTGGTGTTCGTCCATGACCCCGAGCGCTCCGCCACCGACCTGGTGATCCTGGCGGCCCAGGACGTCACCGCGGCCCCCGTGGCCACCGTCCATCTGCCGGCCCGAGTGCCCCTCGGTTTCCACGGCAGCTGGATCCCAGACGCGGGCTGACAAGGAGCCCTGGGTCGGCGCCCGCTTCGGAGGGCTCGAAGCGGGCGCCGATCAGTCGTCCTGCGGGTAGGTCGTGAAGTAGTGCTCCCTGGTCTGCGCGAGCCGGGTGCGCGCCACGGCAAAGTCCAGGACGGCGGGGCGGCCGGCCGCGTTCTCCGCGAGGGCGCGCTTCAGGGCGTCAGGTACGGCGGCCGGGTCGTCGACGCGTTCGCCGTACGCGCCGCAGGCCTCCGCCAGGCGGGCGAAGTCGGGCTGGAAGGGGAACTCGGTGTCCTGGATGCGGTTGCCGTAGGTGTGTTCCTGGAGGTCCCGGATGGAGCCGAGGGCGTCGTCGTTGAGCACGCACCAGGTGACTGCGAGTCCGTACTGGGCGGCCATCGGCACGATGTTCATGACCATTTGGAAGGAGCCGTCGCCGACGAAGCACAGGGCGGGCCGCCGCGGGTGGACCAGGCGGGCGGCGGGCAGGGCGGCGGCCGCGAACCCCATGCCGTAGAAGCTGGACGGAGTGATGACGGAGCGCGGTCGGTAGACGCGGAAGAAGGGGAACGCGCCGCCGATGTGCTGGGCGAGGGCGCCGAGGTCGACGCCGAGGACGGTGTCGCGGGGGAAGACGGAGCGGGCGGTGCGGATGACGCGGGCGGGATGGATCGGGGCCCCGTCGTCGAGTGCCATGCGGTCGACGGCGGCGTCGAGGGCGGTGATGTCCTGGAGGAGGCGCTCCGTGCGGCCGGGGGAGGCGTGTGTGTCCTCGGGCAGGGCGGTGAGCAGTTGCTCCAGGACTCTCTTGATGTCGCCGTTGACGGGGACGTGGGCCGGGATGGCGCGGCCCAGTTCGGCCGGGTCGATGTCGACCGGGATGTAGGTGGCGTCGGGGGACGGGAGGGCGGTGGGCTGTCGGTCGGCGAGCTGACCCCCCCTGCAGCTCGCCCGGCTGACCAGCGTTTCCCAGACCAGCGTTTCGGCGGTGCTCAACACCCTGGAACGCAAGGGGCTCATCCAGCGCAGCAGGTCGGACAAGGACGGCCGGTCGGTCACCATCCAGCTCACCGACTACGGACACGACGTGGTCGGTGAGCTCTTCCGCACGCAACAACGCCCGCGAGGCCGAGTGGGCTCGAGCCCTGACCGCCCGCGAGCGCGGCACCCTGATCCGGCTGCTGCAGAAGATCCGTCGGCATGAGGTCAGCATGATCACGGACGCCACCCGAGTGGTGAACGGTGACGTCGGCACGCCGTGAGCCTTCGCGACGAACTGGTCTGGGTTGTGGTGTTGCTCGAGGTGCTGCCGCACACCGGTGTGGTCTCCGCGGCTTACCTTCCGCCCGCCTCCGAGATGGGCCGGGCGCTGAAACTCTCACCGGTTGGGGCCTGGGAGGAGTCCTTGTGTGCCGCGCGGCGCTGTTCGGCGGCCCGGAGGGGATCCCGGAAGCGTTCGACTTCGCGCAGCCGGGCGGCGCATGAGGCCTTGCCGTCGAGGCTGCTGGTCTTATGCCGGCCTTTCGACTTTTGTCCTTCGGCCCGCCGTGGTCTCCGCTGGTGAGCTGCACGACGCTGGGAGGCATCGAGAAGATCCCGTGCGGTGGGCCGGGGCTGGGCCCGTGTCCTACGCACGGAGCCTGGCGTCATGCCTCCTCGGCACCGCGGGCCGGCACGGAGCCGTACTGGCTGCGCAGGCGGGCCTTGAGGATCTTGCCGGTGGCGTTGCGGGGCAGGGCGTCGACGAGGACGACCGACTTGGGGAGCTTGTACTTGGCGAGTCGGCCGGACAGGGAGTCGATGATGTCGTCGGGCGACACGTCGGCGCCCGCGCGGGGCACGACCAGCGCTCTGCCCACTTCGCCCCATCGTTCGTCGGGTACGCCGATCACCGCGCATTCGGCGACCGCGGGATGCTGGTAGAGGAGTTGCTCGACCTCGGCCGGATAGACGTTCTCCCCGCCGGAGATGTACATGTCCTTGATCCGGTCGACGATCGTGACGTACCCCTCCTCGTCGACGGTGGCCGCGTCTCCGGAGCGGAACCAACTTCCTTCGACGAAGGCGTCCTTGGTCGCTTCGGGCCACTGCCAGTAGCCCTTCATCACGTTGAGGCCCTCGATGATCACCTCGCCGACCTCGCCCGGTGCGACATCGGTGAGGTCGGGCCGCACCACGCGTACGTCGGTGAAGAAGCAGGGTGTGCCGGCCGAGCCGGCCTTGCGGATGCTGTCCCGTGCGCGCAGGCCCAGCGCGGCGGGAGCGGTCTCGGTCAGGCCGTACGCCTGGAGGAAGGTCAGGCCACGGTCCTGGTATGTGTGGATGAGGGCCTTGGGTACGGGTGCCGCCGCGCACTGCAGGATCCGGATCGACGACAGGTCGGCCGTCGCCCACCGCGACGACCGGGCCATGGCCTGGTACATCGCGGGCACGCCGAACATCCTCGTCACCCGGTGCTCTGCGATGACGTCGAGCACCCGTTCCGGGTCGAAACCGCGCATCAGCACGGACGTCCCTCCTTTGAGAAAGCCCGGCAGGAAGACGGTGTTGAGGGCGGCGGTGTGGAACATCGGTGCCACCACCAGAGCGACGTCGTCGGAGGCGATGTCCACGTCCAGCAGGATGTTGAAGCAGTTCCAGGCGATGTTGGCGTGGGTGAGCATGACGCCCTTGGGACGGCCGCTGGTGCCAGAGGTGTACTGGATCATGCACACCTCATCGAGGCCGACCGTCTCGTCCAGGGGGTTGTCCGGCGCGCTCGCGAGCAGCTCCTCGTACGCCTTCCCCACCTCGACGTAGTGCTTCACCTCGACGTCGTCCCTGAACGCGTCGACGAGGTTGGTGAGTTCGGCACCGAACACCAGCACCGACGCTCCCGAGTCGCCCAGGATGAAGGCCAACTCGGGCGCCGCGAGGCGGGTGTTGAGCGGGACGAAGACGGCGCCCAGCGCGTTCGCGGCGAACAGGGTCTCCGCCAGGGCGGGATGGTTCGCGCCGAGGTAGGCCACCCGGTCACCGTGGCCGACACCCAGGGCACGCAGGGCGTGAGCGAGCCGCGTCACGCGCGCGGCCAGCTCTCCGTAGGACAGGTATCCACCGTCGTGCACGACGGTGGTGGCCTCCGGTGCCATGCGGGCACGCCGCGCGGGCCACGAGCCGAGCCCTTGATTGCGCATGGTGCGTCTCCTTTCTCTCAGAACTCTCAGAACCAGTCGGGCCATGTGTAGTCGGCCGATTCGTCGTGGTCCCGGCGGGGCGGCAACGGGGCGAGCCGCCCCCGGGAGAAGACCAGCGGCGAGACGCCGGTCTTCTCCACCCCGAGTTCCCGCACGTGGCCGAGGACGAAGTAGTGGTCGCCGAGGGTCCACACGTCGGCGATGTCGCAGTCGATCCAGGCGACGACGCCCGCCAGGACGGGGCTGCCCGAGGCCGCGCCGCGCCACGGGTGGCGGTCGAAGAGGTCGGGTGCCTTGGCGCTGACGTCCCGGCAGAGGCCCTCCTGGCCGGCGGCCAGCACATTCACGCAGAAGGCGCCGCCGGCCATGATCCTGGGCCAGGTCGTGGAGGAGCGGCCGGGGAAGAACGCGACGAGCGGAGGGTCCAGGGACACCGAGGTGAACGAGCCGATCACCATGCCGACCGGGGTGCCGTCGGGTTCCTTCGCGGTGACCACCGTGACACCCGTCGGGTAGTGGCCGAGCACATGCCGGAACAAGCCGGGGTCGTCCGCCGGGCCACCGCCGGGCGCCGTCGCGGCGGGCGTCTGCCGGTTCACGCCGGGTTCTCCAGCCCGAGCAGAGAACGGGCGTACGCCGTGGCCCACGCGCCGTGCTGCGCGTTGATGTGCGACTTGTACGTGGCGACGTCGCGCAGGTACCGCTGCATGCGCTGGCCGTTCGCCAGCGCGCTGGAGCCACTGGCCGAGGCCAGCATCTCGACGGCCTGGCAGGCGAGTTGGCCGGCCTGCCGGGCCGTGATGGAGAGAGCCTGGTCGTCCAGTTCGGAGAAGGGCTCGCCCCCTGCCAGGCCCCGGGCGGCGTACGCGATGTAGTCGTCGGCGACCGACAGGATGATCCGCTGCGCGCTGTCGGCCAGGGCCGTGGCCAGGCCGAGGTTGCGCTGGTGTTCCGGATCGTGGCTGCGCGGCGTGAAGGGCGGCAGCACGCTGTTCTTGGTGGTGATGATCCGTTGGTACTCGTCGACCGCGGCCCATGCGGCGCCCGCCACGATCGAACACAGCTGGATGTTGAAGAACGACATCAGCCGGCCCGCGTACATCGGGTTGCCGTGCAGTTCCACTCCCGGCCCGTCGGTGGCGTCGCTCGCCGCGAGGTGGGTCCTGGACACGTACTCATGCGGTACGAGAACGTCCTTGGCCACGACGCTGTTGGAGCCGCTGCCGCGGAAGCCCAGGATCTCGCCCCAGTTGTCGAGCATCCGCCAGCCGGAGGGCACGAGCACCATGCCCGGCACGGGCATGCCGCCCTCTTCGTCGATGATGAGCACGCCACCCAGGAAGTGCGTGGAGACGTTGACTCCGGAGGCGTAGTCCCAGCGGCCGTTGACCAGGTACCCGTCGGGGGTCCTCGTCGCGGTGGCGCTCGGGGCCATCGGCAGCGGAGCCCGGAAGTCACCGTCCGGCCCGAACACCTCGCGCTGGGTGCTCTCGGGGAAGCGGCCGGCCACCACCAGGCTGTGGGAGGCGGCCAGACACAGGTTCCAGCCGCTGGACGGGCAGCCGCGGGCCAGCTCGGTGACCATCCGGGAGTAGGTCCGCAGGTCGAACTCGTAACCGCCGAAGCGGCGTGGCTGGAGGGACCGGTAGAAACCCGCCTCCAGGAACGCCTTGTGCGTGTCCTCGGGGATACCGGTCCGCTGTTCGGTCTCGTCCTGGTGATCACGAAGCCAGGTCCTCATGCCGGCGGCCCGGCGCACCAGTTCCTCCGGTGTCAGGTCCGGCTCCGGCTGCGGAATCTCGATGATTTTCTCGGCTGGCTCGGTTGTCTCGGTTGTCTCGGACAATTCGCACCCCATCCGCTGCTGTTGTGGGTCGGCCTGATGGGAGTGTTGGCAGCGCGGCGTAGGACCGTCCAATGCCGGTAGCTGCGGGCTTGATGAGTGACGTGCATCACAGCAGGTCGGAGGGGGGGGACGGGAATGCCGCACATTTCTGCCTGGTGACGTGCGGGGAAGCGCGCTGTAACCTGGCGCGGACCACAACGCCGTGGACATCGCCTTTCTGGAGGGCTGAGTGGAACTCCGGAACCTGCGCCATTTCTCGGCGCTCGCCGAGATCTTGAATTACCGGGTCGCCGCCGAGCGTCTGCACCTCACCCAGCCCGCGCTGACGCGATCGATCGCCGCCCTCGAGCGTGAGCTGGGCGTCCAGCTGTTCGACCGCGACAAACGGCATGTGGCGCTCACCGCCGACGGCGCGGAACTGCTCGAACGGGCGGGCGAGGTGCTGGCCGACGTCGACCGGCTCGCGGCCGCCGCAGACGCCATCAGGGCCAGGCAACGGGACGAGGTACGGGTCGCGCTCTACGGGGTGGCTCTCGCGGAGCTGACGCATCCGGTCATCGAGGCGTTCTGCGAGCGGTATCCCAGAGCCACGATCCGGGTGCACGAAGCGGACTTCCACCAGGGGCTCGACCCGCTGCTGGCCGGCGAGTGCGACGTGGCGCTGTTGCCCCTGAACGTCGACATGCCGGGCCTGACACGCGTACCGATCTTCACCGAGCCCGCTTCCCTCGCGTTGTGGAAGGGGCATCCGCTGGCCTTGGCAGCCGCGGTGGACGTGACCGAGGTCTTCGATCAGCCCTGGGTCACCCCCGAGCCGGGCCTCGACTTCTGGGTGGGCGGACGAAACGGGGACGACGCCCCGACGGTCGGCTTCCACGCCCGCTCGGCCCAGGACGTGTCCTTGAAGATCGCCTACCAGCACATGGTGGGACTGATGCCGCTGTCGGCCACCCGGATGTTCCCGCACCCGGGAGTGGAGAACGTCGCTCCGAAGGAGCCCCTCGGCTTGGTGGCCGCCGTCGCCTTTCCGGAGGCCGGCCACTCGCCCGCCGCCCCGGCGTTCGCCGAGGTCGCACGCCGGGTGGCCCGACGTGCGAGCGGCGTTCCGTACGCCGAGATCTCCTAGGGCCTGTCCGGCGCATCAGGCGGCTACAAGAAACGGCACATTCCGGGCAAGCCGAGCGGGGTGTGGTGCGTGCAGCTGCAAGGCGGAGGAGGCTGTGACATCAGCCGCTACCGCGGCGGGCGACGCGATGGGGGTGCCCCCGCGCGAGGTTGTTCGAGCGTGGGGGAGTCGGCAACCGACGACAACGCGGCTGGGGGTACCCCCTGCTCGAAGAGCTTGGGGGAGCGCGTGCCACGCCCCGCGACGCCGGCATGATCCGCCGGACAGGCCCTAGTAGGAGGGGTCAGCCGCCGTACGGCGGCTCGCCCGCCCAGGCCGCGTGCAGGACGGCGCGCAGATCGTCGGCGGAGGCCGGGCGGGGATTCGCGTACGGCGCCCCGAGAGCGACATCGACCGCACGGTCCAAGTCGGTCGCGGTCAGGCCCAGGTCGGCGAGCGAGCGCGGGATGCCCAGCCGCTCGCCCAGCTCGTGCAACTCCCGTACCGGATCCGGGACATCGAGCGCCCGGCGCAGCGCCGCCAGTGCCTCGGGAACCGCCGGCGCGTTGAAGGCCAGCACATGGGGCAGGACGACGGCGTGTGTCTCGGCGTGCGGCAGGTCGAAGGTGCCGCCGAGCACATGGCAGAGCTTGTGGTGCAGCCCCATGGTGGTAGCGCCGAGACAGGCACCGCACAGCCACGCCCCGTACAGCGCGCGGCTGCGCGCGTCATGCCCCGAGGGGTCGGCGACGATCTCGGGAAGGGCCGCGGCCAGCGCCCGCACACCCTCCTGCGCCATGAGGGAGACGATCGGAGTGGAGTCCGGGGCGTACAGAGCCTCGACGGCGTGCGCGATCGCGTTCATGCCGCTCGTCGCGGACCCCACGGGCGGCATGGTGAGCGTGAGCAGCGGGTCGTACACGACGCTGCGCGGCAACACCTTCGGGTCGCGCCCGGTGCGTTTGACCGCGCCCTCGGTCAGGCCCCAGACGGGTGTCATCTCCGATCCGGCGTACGTCGTCGGGACGGCGACGATCGGCAGGCCGGTCCTGAGCGCGACGGCCTTGGCCAGACCGGTCACGGAACCACCGCCGACCGCCACGCAGCCGTCGGCCCGGGCTTCGCGAGCCGCTTCGACGGCCAGGTCGGCGACCTCCACCGGGACGTGCGTCACCGCCCCCGCGTGCAGCCCGGCGCAGGCGCCGCCGAGAGACGCGGCGACGGCACGGGCCGTGTCCAGGCCATGGTCGTCGCACAGCACGAGGACGCGGCGCAGGCCGAGAAGCGCGACCTCGTCGGGCACCGCGTCCGGGACGGCACCCGACCGGAAGAGGACGCGCATCGGCTGGGCCTGATAGGTGAAGTCCAGGGCGCGTTCCCTCACGCGATCACCGGCTGCAGCACGATGTCGAAGCGCGCCCGGCGGAAGGGGTTGGCCAGGCCCAACTCCGCGGCCTCCTCGGGGGAGTCCACCTCGACGAACTCCTCGACCAGGCTCTCCCTCACGGCGAAGACCGCGTCCGACTCCAGATAGTCGCTGCCCGCCACGAAGATGTGCGTCGTCACCGGGCTGTACCCCTCGGCGCCCACGATGAAGTGGACATGGGCCGGACGGTAGGGGTGACGGCCGGTCGCCTCCAGCAGCGAGCCGACGGGCCCGTCCGTCGGAATGGGATACGGGCTCGGAACGCACGAGCGGAACCAGAACCGCCCTTCCGCGTCCGCCGTGAACAGCCCGCGCCCATTGCCCGGCGGCTGCTTCTTAGGCTGCTGGACGTCGTAGAAGCCCTGGTCGTCGGCCTGCCACACGTCCAGCGTCGCGCCGGGCAGCGGGGTGCCGTCGACGGAGACGACCCGTCCGCTGATCACACACGGCTCGCCGCCGCCGACCAGATCGATGTTCGCCCCGAGTTCCCGGACCGGGGACTCGGTCATGTGGAAGGGGCCGAGCACCGTCGAGTCGGTCGCGGCGGCGGTTTTGTGGTCGTTGATCGTCTCGACGAGCATCGACACACCCAGGACGTCCGACAGCAGGATGAACTCCTGCCGGGTGTCGTCGCACATGTGCCCGGTCGCGGTGAGGAAGTCGATCGCCCGCTCCCACTCGGCCTGGGTCGGCTCGATGTCCCGTACGAAATCGTGCAGGTGACGCGTCAGGGAGACCAGCACCTCGCGCAGTCGGGGATCGGAGGTGTGGGCGAAGCTTTCCAGCACCGCCGTCGTCGTCGCGCTCTTCTCGGTCGTCGCGCTCTTCTCGGTCTTCGCGGTGAGGTCCATGGCCGCTCAGCCCCGTCCGAGGATCTGCCGCAGTGCGTCCCTCAGTGCGGCCGTGACGTCACCGGTGGCGTCACGGCGGCGGAAGGCCACGTGGTTGTCCGGCCGCACCAGCAGCGCGCCCGAGTCGCCGATCTCCCGCAGCCGGGCCCAGTCCCCGTACGGGTCCTCGTACTCCTGGCCGGGGCCGATGACCGCCGTGGCGATCTCCAGGCCGAACTCCTTGCCGAGGATACGGGCGGCCTCCGTCCAGGGCTCGCCGCCGATGCCGGTGATCAGGGTGAACCGGCCGTTTCCGCCCAGGTCCAGGGTGGACAGATTGCGGGTGCCCGCGCAGAGCCAGGCGTGCGGGAGCTTGGCGCCGGGGCGGGTGCTCGGCTGGAAGTGCAGCTCGGGGTCGCGTGCGAAGCCGGGGTCCTCGGTGCCGTCCGGGACGATCGCGGCGGAGGTGTAGCGCTGGTTGAGGTCCACGCCGTGGGCGTTGAACTCGTACGCCTTGAAGGCGATCGCCTCCCGCAGCCGCGCCCGCTGCTCCTCGGCCTCCGTGGTGGCGTCCTTGCGGGCGGCGATGTTCCGCCACAGCTGCTCGGGGGTCTGCGGCGCCAGGCCGCCGAGCGCCTCGAAGACGGGTGCCGTCTCACCGATGGACTGGTTGGCCCGGGTGACGACCTGCCTGCCGACCGGTGCCCGCTCGTCACTGTAGGTGTCCAGCAGGGACGGGGACGCGGTGCCGTCCAGGACGAGCTTCAGCTTCCACGCCAGGTTGTAGGAGTCCTGGATGGAGGTGTTGGAGCCGAGCCCGTTGGACGGTGGGTGCCGGTGGCAGGCGTCGCCCGCGCAGAACACCCGGCCGCTGGAGTACGTCTCGGCGTACATCTCGTTGACCGTCCACGCGGAGGACGACTTGATGGTCACCGGGATCTCGTCGTCGCCGATCAGCTTGCGGACGACGGACAGGGCGTACTCCTCGGTGAGGTCCGGCGGCCCGGCGTCGACGTCGTAGCCCCACACGATCAGCCACTCGTTCCACGTCCGTACGCAGCGCACCAGGCCGGCGCCGATGCCGCCCACGGTCGCGCCGGGCGCCAGCACCCAGTAGAGGGTGGCGGGTCGGTGCGCCACGTACTTGGTTAGGTCCGCGTCGAAGACGATGTTGATGCTGCCGGCCACGCCCATCTGGCCGCCCATCGGCAGCCCGGCGTCCTCGGCCACCTTGCTGCGGCCGCCGTCCGCGCCGATCAGGTACTTGGCGCGGATGGTGTACGTGTCGCCGCGCAGCCGGTCGCGGACCAGGGCGGTCACGCCGTCGGCGTCCTGCTCGTGCGACAGGTACTCGGTGCCGAACCGCAGTTGGCTTCCGCGTGCGACGGCCGCGTTCACGAGCACCGGCTCCATGAGGTGTTGCGGCATGTCGCACATGCGGGTGGGGCTCGCCAGCTCGTGCGCGGCCTGCACGAGCGGTTCGTTGCCCCAGGACCTCAGCCGGCCGAGCTCCTCGCCCGCGATGGCGGTGCAGAAGACGGTGTTGCCCATCAGATGCTGCGGGGTGGCCTGGGCGATCACATCCTCTTCGACACCCAGGTCACGCAGCACTTCCATGGTGCGCTGGTTGGTGATGTGCGCCCGGGGCGTGTCCGCGAGGCGTGAGTAGCGGGTGACCATGACGTTCGGCACGCCATAGGTGCTCAGCGCCAGTGCGGCGCTCGCCCCCGCGGGCCCGCTGCCCACGATGAGTACATCGGTCTCGACGGTCGGCATGGCTGTCACGGCTGGCACGGTTGTCATCGGGGCGTTTCCTCCCCGTCCGCCAGTCGCTTGTCCAGCCAGGTCATCAGTGCCTCGGCCACGTCGTCGGAGTTCTTCTCGCCCATGGGAAGGTGACCGTTGCCCGTGAGCCCCAGGTCCGCCAGGCGCAGCAACTCGGCGTCGGCACCGGCCTGGGCGAGGTAGTCGGCGACACCGTGCTGGTACGCCGCGAACGGCGAGTGGTCGGCCGCGACCACGGCGATCGGGAAGCCCTGGAGCCCTGGCAGGGACCGCACGGCGCCTGCCTCTTCGTCCTGGACGAGACAGTCCTGCAGGCCGTCGCCCCCCGCCTCGCGCAGCCGAAGGCGCAGTTCCTCCGGGGTCCGTACCGGCGGCTCGTAAGTGATCGGGGCCGCGGTGAGCCCCCACTCCAGCTTTCCGAGGCCGGGCAGTTCGGTGAACGGCGGCCCCATCGGCTCGATGGAGACAACGGCCTTCACCAGCCCGGGCCGGGCATCGGCGACCAGCCAGCCGAACGGCCCCCCCATGGAGTGGGTGATCAGCACGGCCGGTCCGATACGGTCCAGCAACTCGGCCCCGCAGCGCCGCATCTGCTCCTCGTTCTCGGCGAAGGTGGGCAGCGTCGGGCCCTGGCTCGCCATCAACTGGTCCAGTGCGGAGTCGTCGCCGATCTCGCCGCTGCCGGGCCACTGGCCACCAGGTCGTCCCGCCCCGTCGCAGAACAGCCAGCGGATGAACTCGTACGTCGGCGCCGCGCCCTCGATGGGCCCGAGGACATCGGGGTGGTACGGGGAGCGCCCGTGACCTGGACGGTCGACCACGTACACGGCGTGACCGGCCTGGAGGAACCGGGTGGCCCAGCCGGGGCGCCCGTCCGGCGTCGACAGGTAGTCCGTGCCCTGGCCGCCGCCCCCGTGGACCATCACCACGGGCAGCGGATGCCGGAGATCGGCCGGGATCTGGTACTGGACGTACATCGCGGCCTCGGCGGCGGTCCCGGCCTCGGTCGGCTTGCGCCCGGCGCCGACCCAGAACGCGCCTTGCTCGCTGATCGTCAACGGCGAGGCGGCACGGGCCGGCTCGGTGGTTCCGGGTGGGGGGGAGATGGTCATCGGTGAACCTCCGTCACGGCGTCTGCGCCCATCCCCAGCACTATTGGTGATCGGCTCCGGGGCGGTCCAATGCCGGTTGGGGACGCCGTGATGCATGGCGCTCATCAGCGTCCCCGAGGGCGGCTACCTCGGCGGGAGGGTGCGCGTGGGGGCGAGGGCGACCAGGACGTCGGTGCAGAGAGCGGCCTCCAGCTGCTCGACCACCGGCAATTTGTGCAGCGGGTCGTGGTCGGACGGGCCGGTCACGTGGAAGCTGCCGGTGCCGACCCAATCGCTTGGCGCGGCAGCTCGATGCCCCGGCGTTCGGGCTCGGCCGTGGGGCAAGGTGCGGCACCCGTTCCGTCGGCGCGCGAAGGGGGTCGCCACCTGTGGTGGTCCCCGTTCGGGTTAGCCGGGTCGTCGATCGAATGCCGTACGGATATGGCCCTCAGCCCGAATGCCCGGTCGACCGTCTGCTCGACGCGGTGGCCCGTAGAGGGCGTCGAGCGGTACGCGTTCCTGCGGGGCTCCGGAAACGGCTTCTGTGTGACCTGTTGACGCGATTCGGGTGGAGGAATAGCCTCCGCTTGCTCTGTTCGGCACACGGACAGTTGTTCGCATCGCGCACAAAATGTGCGTAGACGATTCCTCTCGTCAGGAGGCCCCATGCAAAGGCGCGTTCTCGGGCTTGCCATAGCGGTGGTGACGGTCGCAGCCGCGGCCGGATGTGGATCTTCTTCCGGGGCCGGGGGTTCGTCCTCCTCCGGCGGGGACAAGGCCACGCAGGTCAAGGTGGGGATCATCCCGATCGTCGACGTGGCTCCGCTGTACCTGGGGCAGCAGAAGGGGTTCTTCAGCAGCCGGGGCATTGACCTGAAGATGGAAGCCGCCCAGGGTGGCGCCGCGATCATCCCCGGCGTGGTGAGCGGTCAGTTCCAGTTCGGGTTCAGCAATGTCACCTCGTTGATGATCGCCCAGACCAAGGGCGTGCCGGTCAAATCGGTGGTCAACGGGACCGCTTCGACCGGTGACGTCGGCAAGGACATCAGCGCGGTGGCCGTCAAGAAGGACAGTGCGATCAAGTCGGCCAAGGATCTCGTCGGCAAGACGGTGGCGGTGAACACGCTGCAGAACATCGGGGACACCACGGTCCGCGAGACGGTACGCAAGGACGGCGGTGACCCCTCGAAGGTCAAGTTCGTCGAGATGCCGTTCGACCAGATGCCGGCCGCGCTGGACGGCGGCCAGGTGGATGCCGCCTGGGTGGGCGAGCCCGCGCTGACCATCGCCAAGGGGCAGGGCGCACGCGTTGTGGCGTCGCCGTTCGCCGAGACCGACCCGAAGCTCACCATCGCGACGTACTTCGCCTCCACCAAGCTGGCCCAGGAGAACCCCGACCTGGTGAAGAAGTTCACGGAGGCCGTGACCGAGTCGCTTGAGTACGCCTCGGCGCACCCGGACGAGGCGCGTCGGATAATCACGACCTACACCAAGATCGACGGCGAGGTGCTCAAGAACCTGACGCTGCCCACCTGGCCGGCGCAGTACGACATGGCCTCCCTGGAGAAGCTGGCGTCCCTCGGGGAGAAGGACGGCATCTTCGGTGGCAAGAAGCCCGACCTGGACGCCTTGTTCTCATGACCAGCTCTGGAAGCACTCCTGTGTTGACCAAGACCGTGGTTGCCGCCGGGGCCGACACGGGCTCTGGCGGTCCGGGCCGCGGCCGTGCCCGGCGCGCTCTGGAGGGAGCGGTCACCCCACTGCGCGGACTGGCAGGTCTGGCGGGGCTGGTGATACTGCTTCAGGTTCTCCCGCACAGCGGGCTGGTCTCCGCCGACTACCTTCCGCCCGCGTCGGAGATGGGCCGGGCCCTGCGGGCCCTGCTCGCCGAGGACGCGTTCTGGACCGCGTTGGGTGACACACTGACCGGCTGGGGCCTGGGGCTCGCCATCGCCTTGGCGGCCGGCGTGGTGGCCGGGATCGTGATCGGCTCCGTGCCCGTGCTGCGGGCCGTGACCGCCTCCACCATCGAATTCCTCAGGCCCATACCGTCCGTGGCGCTGATCCCGGTGGCGGTACTCCTCTACGGCACCGACCTGAGGTCGAAGCTGCTGCTCGTGGTGTACGCCGCCTTCTGGCAGGTGCTCGTCCAGGTGCTGGCCGGCATGCAGGACGTCGACCCGGTGGCGGACGACACCGCCCGCAGTTACCGGATGGGCAGGTGGGAGCGGGTGCGGTACGTGATGTGGCCCACCGCACTGCCGTATGTGATGACGGGTGCGCGGCTGGCCGCGACCGTGGCGCTCGTCCTCGCCATCACCGCGGAACTCGTCATCGGCTCGCCCGGGCTGGGCAACCAGATCGCCGTGGCGCAGACGTCCGGCGCCGTGCCACGGGTCTACGCCTTGGTCCTGGTCACCGGGGTGCTGGGAGTCGCGGTCAACCTGGTGGCCCGGGCCGTCGAGCGACGGGCGCTGCACTGGCATCAATCCATCCGAAGGGAGGGCTAGCCGGATGAGCCGGACGATCGTCCTCACCATGGCCCGGCGGGTCTCGCTGATCCTGGGCCTGCCGGCGGTCCTGTTCGCCGTGTGGTGGTTCGCCACCGCCGACAGTACGGACTTCTACGTCCCGCCGCTGTCCACCATCCTGGGGAAGTTCGGGGAGGTCTGGACGGGGGAGCGGCTGCTGTCGGACGTCGTACCCAGCCTGCTCCGCCTGACCGCGGGCTACCTCCTGGCCGTCGTCATCGGAATCGGGGTCGGTCTGGTGGTCGGCCTGAGCCGGGTCGCGCGAGACGTCCTGGAGCCGGTCCTGGAACTCTTCCGGGCCATTCCGCCCCCGGTACTGGTACCGGTGATCATGCTCTTCGCGGGCATCGGCGACACGATGAAGGTGCTCGTCATCGTCAGCGGCTGCATGTGGCCGGTTCTGCTGAACACCGTTGAGGGAGTTCGCGCGGTCGACGAGGTGCTCAGTGACACCTGCCGTTCGTACGGCATCACCGGCGCCTCCCGCCTCTGGCACCTGGTGCTGCGCTCGGCCAGCCCGCAGATCGTCACGGGCATGCGCCAGGCCCTGTCGATCGGGATCATCCTCATGGTCATCAGCGAGATGTTCGCCGCCAGCAACGGGCTCGGCTTCACCATCGTGCAGTTCCAGCGCTCCTTCGCCATTCCCGAGATGTGGAGCGGCGTCCTGCTGCTCGGCCTGCTCGGGTTCCTGCTGTCGCTGCTCTTCCGGTTCGCCGAGAACCGGGTCATGGCCTGGTACCAGGGCCTGCGCCGGGCTCAACGCAACACCTGACAAGGAGACGTCGATGCTCGACGTACGCAATCTGCAGAAGATCTACGCCGGACGTAACCGAAGCGTCGAAGCACTGCGGAATCTAACATTCCATATCGGTGCCGGTGAACTCGTGTGCCTGGTCGGCCCGTCGGGGTGTGGGAAGACCACTCTGCTGAAATGCATGGCCGGGCTGCTGACGCCGACCAGCGGCGAAGTCCGCCTGGACGGCCGCCCGGTGGACGGACCACCGCCCGGCATGGCGGTGGTCTTCCAGGAGTACGGTCGTTCCCTGTTCGCCTGGATGAACGTACGTGACAACGTGGCTCTGCCCCTGCGCCGCAAGAAGCTCGGCAAGGCGCGGACACGGGAACTGGTGGACCACGCCCTGGAGGTGGTCGGCCTCGCCGACGCCCACCAGGCCTACCCCTGGCAGCTCTCCGGAGGAATGCAACAGCGCGTCGCCATCGCCCGCGCGGTCGCCTTCGAGCCGAAGGTGCTGCTCATGGACGAGCCCTTCGCGGCCGTCGACGCCCAGACGCGCGCCGAGTTGGAGGACCTCATCCGGCGCCTGTGGCACGAGCTGGGCGTCACCGTCCTGTTCGTCACCCACGACATCGACGAGGCCGTCTACCTCGGCCAGCGCACCATCATCCTGTCCACGTCACCGACGGTGGTGCTGGAAGACCTGACGATCGATCTCCCTGACGAGCGCGACCAGTTGCACACCCGCTCCAGCACCCGCTTCGCCGAACTGCGCGCGCACGTCTACGAACAGATCCAGCGCGCCAAGCACCACAACGGCGACACGGACACACCGATGGCCGACCGCGGTGACGAGCTCGCGCTGCAGAAGTCCGAGTCCTGACCCACCCTTCGACACAGAGGCCACAGCGCATGGACGACAACGAACCTGGGCGGTATTTCGTGCAGTCCCTCGAACGAGGGATGGCGGTCATCCGTGCCTTCACCGCCGACACACCCGCGATGACCCTCTCGGAAGTCGCCAGGAACACCGGGATGAGCCGTGCCACGGCACGGCGCTTCCTGCTGACCTTCGCCGACCTGGGGTACATGGCCACCGACGGCCGTCTCTTCCGCCTCACACCCCGTGTCCTGGAACTGGGCTACGCCTACCTGTCCAGCATGTCCCTGGCAGAGATAGCCCAGCCCCACCTGGAACAACTGGTCGCCGACGTCCGCGAGTCCTCGTCAGTGGCGGTGCTCGACGAGGAGGACGTGGTGTACGTCAGCCGGGTACCCACCCGGCGGATCATGACAGTCTCCATCAGCATCGGGACCCGCTTCCCCGCCCATGCCACCGCCCTCGGCCGGGTCCTGCTCGCCCACCTCGACGAGACCCGGCTCCGGCACTACCTGGACACCGCCTCCTTGAAGCCGCTCACCCCGCACACCATCACCTCCAGGGAGGCACTCGCCGCCGAACTGGAACAGGTGAGGGCACAAGGGTGGTCCTTGGTGGACCAGGAACTCGAGCAGGGCCTGATCTCGATCGGCGTACCCATCCGGAACGAGACACGACGGGTGGTGGCAGGCATCAACCTCTCCACCCACGCCAGCCGGCGAACGCCGGACTCGATACGCCACGATCTGCTGCCGCCGCTCCTGGCCACCGCTGCGAACATCGAGGCCGAGCTGAAGGTCCCCGGCTAGCCGGTCGGGAGGCCGTGCTCCCAGCAGCGGCCTCGGCGTGTGGCCGGAGCACACTGCCCTTCGTGACGAACGTGCGTGGGCTCATCGCGGACACCCGGACCTGTCGGCTCTCTGCCCTCACCAGGCATCATTCACTACAGTGACGAGACAACCGCCGCGGAGAGCCCATGACATTGCCCGACGCCCTGCCGCCTGCCCACCCCACGGTTGCCGCGCCGCCAGAGGAGGCAGTGGCCCCTCTCATGCGGGGCATCGCCGTGCTGCGTGAGCTCACCGGCGTCGGAGGGGCGGCCGGGCTCAGCGACCTGGGACGGGCCACCGGCCTGGCCCGCGCCACCGTGGACCGGGTAACCGGCACACTCGCTCACATGGGGTACGTGCGTATGGAGGGCAGCAACGCCGCCCTGGCTCCCCGCCTGATGGAGTTGGGGAACGCGTACCTGGCCGCTCTTCGCCTTCCCGCCCGGTTGAGCGCGCACGCCGATGCCCTTGCCGACGAACTCGACGAGTCGGTGTCCCTCGCGGTGGCGGACGGTGACGGCATCCGTTTCATCCATCAGGCGATCCGCCGACGCGCCCTGTCATTGAGCTTCCGCATCGGCGATCTGCTGCCCGCCGAGCGCACCGCGCCGGGCCCGCTGCTGGCAACCGAGTGGAGTGCGCAGGACTGGGCACGGTGGCACAAGCGGCAGGTCGCCGACCCCGAGGACCTGGGCTTCCCGGCGATCCCCCCTCGATCGCACGGTGTCGCCGCCGCGGACTTCGAAGAACGGGTGGAACGGGCACGCGCCGATGGCTGGGCACTGGACGACCAGCTGATCGAGCCGGGCCTCGTCGCCGCGGCCGTTCCGGTTCGCACCCCGGACGGCCGGATCGCCTGTGTGGCGAGCGTCGTGAGCCATACGAGTCGGCACAGCGCGGACTCGTTGCGCGACTCCCTTCTCCCCCGGCTCCGTGCCGCGGTGACCGTCATGGAGCGGGAGTTGGCCGACGCGCCGCCTCCGGAGCCGCCGAGCGAGAGCACTCCCTCCGGGCTCGCCACCTGGACGAGCGTGTCCAAACAGGAACTGGGCGGGGAGTTCATCGAATCCCTGGCCCGCGGCCTGACCGTGCTCACCGCGTTCGGCGAGGGCCGTGCGGAGCTGACCCTCTCCGAGGTCGCCGAGGCCACCGGCCTGTCCCGCGCCACGGCACGCCGTGCCCTGATAACCCTGGAGTACCTCGGTTACATCACACTCCACGGGCGGATCTTCCAGCTCACTCCACAAGTCCTCGCCCTCGGTTTCCCACCCCTGTCCAAGACGACACTCACCCGGATCGCGCATCCTCACCTCGCCGCCCTCACCCACAAGGTGGAGGACTCGACGACCCTGGCGGTGCTCACCGGTGACGATGTCCAGTGCGCGGCCTCGGTCGCCGCGGGGCGCATCATGGACGTCGCCATCGCGGTGGGCGCGCGTGTGCCCGCCTATGTGACCTCCACGGGCCGGGTGCTGTTGGCGGGGCTGCCGGCCGAGGAGCGCTCTGTGCGGCTGGCGCGCGTGCGGATGGGGGCACTGACCGCTCACACCGTCACCCAGTCCACCGACCTCGAGGCGATCCTGGAGCGAGTGCGCGAGGACGGTTATGCACTGGTCGATGAGGAGCTGGAAGAAGGCCTTCGCTCGATCGCCGTACCCGTACGTGACCGCGACGGAAGCCCAGTCGCGGCGATCAACGTCACCATGCACAGCGGTCGCCGCTCGGCCGCTGAGTGCGTGACGAACATCTTGCCGGAACTGCGGGCCACGGCTGCTCGCATCGAAGTCGACCTGCACACAGCCGGGCGATTTGTGCGAGTTCCGGTTGTCTAAACGCAGGGGTGCAGCGACGTTCTGCCAGCCGGCGGCGACTATCCGCCGATCAAGCTGAAGGTCGACGTCTCATGCGACACTCCGCGCAGCGGCAAGAACACCGCCACTGTCACCGGAGGGGGCGGCACCACCACCCACACCGCAATTGACCCCACCACCATCAAGCGCGGTCATTACTGCGACCACGACGGCTACGGCAGGGACGTCTCCAACGGCTACGGCAAGGCCCCCGACAGTTACGGCAAGAACGTCTCCAGCGGAGCCCGCTCGTCGCGTCTGACGCTCATCGCCGCGTGACATGGCGGTACGGAGAGGCCAGCCTCCACCGCCAGCGTGTTCCCGCTCAGGAACACGCTGGCAGTGCCCACTGCAGTGCGGGGATTCCAAGACGAGCTGCCGCCTGACCATGGAGCTCCACATCGACATCCGCTGGCTGCTGGAACGCCAGGCGGAAGTGCTGCCCAAGCAGCCCTCAGTCCACGACTTCTCCAATCTCGTAGCCGCCGTTGCCCGCCACCGGGTAAACACTCCTCAGATCGGCGTCGCCGTCGATAACGCCTGGCGCGCGGCGGCCCTGTTGCACGCCATCATCCGGCTGCGCCCACTCCCGGCCCGCAACGCCCTGTACGGCGCCGCGATCGTCACCGCGTATATGGACGCCGCGGGCGAGGCCGTCGACCCGCCGTACGGCGCGCTGATCGACCTCGCCCGCGACATCGACACAGGCCGCGTTGACGGCTGCGACGCGGCTGACCGTATCCGCGCCTGGCGGATCTGAGTCACTGGTTGTGGGGTGCCCCGGACTTCCTTGGTCCGGGGCGTTGAGCACGGCGCGCGGCGCTCCCGGATCACCTGGTGGAGCCCGCGCTCACCCAGCTGGTGGTGCTCACCGCGTTCGAGACGCACCGCCTGGACCGCATGATCGTCGCGATCAGCGTCAACCCGGCGCTCGGCACCCTGCTGCGCGACTACGTCGCACAGCCTGCTTCTCCCGCCGCAGAGACGACCCCGGTCCATTCCCCGGCAGGCGCTGCGCGAGGATCCCACCCCACACCGCACCCCAGCGGTCTCCCCAACGAACTCGTGGCGTTGCAGCAGACAGCCGACGACGCTCATCGTCAGCTGCTGAGCCTCGATGACCACGGGGAGCGTGACCGGCAGCGCCGGGCGTGGCTCGAAGTCGCGTGGGCTGCACAGGGCGCGGTGACCCGGTACGCAACGTCGCAGGGGCTCAATCGGTACGACGTGGAAAGGCAACTGCGACAGGTCGTCCGCCATCCGGAGATGCAGCCGGGTGCGCCGTTGTAATGTTCCATGTGCCGCCCGGTCCTGCGCGACGACCTGGTGCTGGCGTGCGGAGCGGGCGGCGAGGGGGGGCTGGGGCGGCGACCGCGGTGCCAGCGCAGCTGCGGACGACGGCATGAGGCAGACGGCCGGGGACTTCGAGACGCTTGAGCAACTCCGAAGTGAGAACTTGGCCGAGGGCCGACTGCCCGACATCGTTGCAGCGCTGGAGGAGCGCAGGGACACCACCGGCCTTTTCTGGCCAACGGCCGCTTCGTTGCCGGAGGGTGGGCGCTCGACGAGTGCCGGCGTATTGCCCTGTCACACCTTGGAGGGCTTTCTGCTTAAGGGGGCAGACGCGGCGCGCCGGGCGCCGTCGGGACGGTGGAGCATGCAGTGGATCCGATGACGATCGCAGTCACGGTGGGAGTGGCAGGCGGGGGGTACCTGCTACGCCTGGGCTACCGGTGGATCAAGACCCGCGCGGAGGTACGTCGTGCGGAACTGGAGCAGAAGGGCCTGTCGGAGCGCATCCGTTCCCTGCCGCCCGGCAGCCGCTTGACGGAGAAGAGTGCCTCCCGCGAGGTCGACATCACGGTCGGCGGCGCCCCGGCCGTCGGGAACCAGGAGAGGTGAGCCCGTGACCGAACCCCCGGCGGTGGCCGGGACCGAAGCCCAGCACCGCCCCGCCGTGCTGGATCAGCCAGCCGTCCGGCGCGACAACTTTGAGGCCTTCTACATCAGCGAGATGCGCGCCGTGTCGGTCTTCCTGATGCACCAGGGCGCCACACCCTACGAAGCCGCTGACGCCGCCCACGAGGCCATCGCAAAGCTCCTGCCCGACCAATGGCGCACCTTAGAACACCCCAGAGCCTGGCTGCGCGTCACCGCTCAGCGTTGCTACTGGCGTCAGAACGACTCCCGTACATCACCGACGGACCCAGTGCCCGACCGCCCCGGTGGCACCTGTCCGGTGGCCGAAGTGGTGCTCACCGATACCCAGCAGCAGATCATGGACGCGCTCCATCGGCTATCACCCGGCCGACGCACCGTGATGGCCTGGCACTTTGATGGCTTCGACTACGGCGAGATCGCGGAGATCCTCGACATGACGCCCGCAGCCGTGCGGCAGAGCATCTGCCGGGCCCGTAAAGACCTCATCTCCATCCTCGACCTCGACAAGGGGGTTGCACATGACTGACCGCACGCCCCACGAGGGCGAACGCCACACCCTCGAGGAGCGCCTCGACACTCTCCTGGCCAACAACCACGCCGAACTGCTGTACAGCATGGCAGAGGCCCTTGATACCAACGCCGGCCTCCAAGCACTGGCAACCCTGCGCCGCGCTGGACCGGCAAAGGCCGAAGGCAGAGTCAGCGAAGCGACGCCACCACCTGCCAATCGCCCTCCCTTCGTCTGGGACCCTGAGTCCGGGGTCGTAACGCTGCGCATCGGCGAGGACCCCTCCCCGGTGATCGAGCGGATCGAGCAGTTCATCGACGTCCTGGATGAGCTGAGGCACGAGCTAACCCGAGACGGGAAAGCTACGAGCGGTGTAGACGCTTGTGCCTATGTGCTAACAGAACTCGTAGAGGGCCTGGAAGAACGGTCGCTGACGCGCGGCGAGGCAATGGAGATTCTCGACAAGGCCAAGCGCTACCTGGAGTCTCCCGCGTCAAACTCGTACCGCGGGTTTGTCATTGAAGAGGTAGAAGGCTCGCCACTGCTCGACGACCTGGACGCGCTCAGCAGGATGGTGGTCCGCATGTTCGATGACGCGCACGACAACATCTCCATCGAGAACTGACAGCAGTTCATCGGGGCTGCGTAACGGCCGATCTGCCTGGGACCAGTTTCTGACCGGTCCCAGGCAGATCAGACAGGGGCGGTTAGTCACATTGCAACGAGGTGGGCCCCGGTCGGATCCGGGGCCCACCTGCACGCTGTTGCCAATTCCATAGGGCCAGGGGTACCCGGCACGACAACGAGCACAGGAGTCGCTGCCGTCACCGGGAAATGCGGCACTGCGGCGCTGTTGCCCGGTGTTGCCTCGGTGTTGACGGGCGTGTCGCGCTCGACAGTGGCTTTGTTATGGTCATGCGCGGACCGGCGCCGGAGGCGTTTGCGTCCGCGCTCGAACGGGGATCCAGACAAGGGCTTTCCTAGATCGAGATGCTGTGGGGCGTGAACCCGGGACCTGGAAAGCGCGGGGCCAGTTTTGCTACAGCCCAGGCACCTACGCAGACCTCTACCAGCGATGCGCCCGCCATGAGTCGATCAGCCACCCGATCGCCGTGCACGGCAGCGTCCACAGCATCGCCCAGGACCGGAACGGGCGGCCGTAGGCCCGCCTCGCTCTCGATGTGCCCGCCAGCGCGGACGCTGCACGGATGTGCTGCATCCGCCAGCTCGCAGATTGCCGCCCGCAGGTCCTCCACCTGCGCGTTTGTGCGGCGTGGACGTTTTGCGTAGCTACTGGGGCGGCCGGAGCTGGTCGCGCCGTGCGTCCCGACGATCCCGGAACGGACACCTATGTGGCCGACCTGCGCGGCGCCGGCCCGTCCGGCGACTGAGTCACCGGTTCTGGACCCACCAGGCGATGCCCGCCACGAGCGCGGAGCCCGCTGCCCAGGCCGCCCCGCGTACCAGGCTGAAGAGCGCGGCGCGGCCGAGTTTGCGGGTGGGGAACGGGGTCCTGTCCATGCTTGCCTCCTCCGTGTTCGCCGGCCCGAGCGGCCGGGCAGGACGAGCGTGCGGGACGGAGGTGCGGGATGTCCGATAAGGCGGGCACTGAGGGCAAACTCCCTCTACGCTCCTGGTCATGGGCGTGCCCGCCGTGCCCGGGGCGGGCAGCCCGGTACGACGGGCGCGAGGAAAAGCGGGGGAACGGATGGGGAAGCCGCCCAAGGCTCGCGAGTTGTACGACGCGCTCCGGGCCCTGGAAGGACAGGCCAGGACCGCGTACAACAAGCAGGAATCCCGGAGGTATTCGCGTCGTGAGGCCGCGCGGAAGGCGGGCGGCCCCGAGTCGACGCTGGACCGGCGCCTCGCGAAGTGGCTGCCGGAGGCGTGGGAGGAGGCGACGACACCGGATCCCGGCAGCGGCGACAAGCTGCTGGCTGTGGTCAAGCTGTGGTGCGAGTGGGCCGGCAAGTCATATGACGAGGGCTGGTGGAGCACTCTGCTCGACGAGGCCCAGCCTCCCCGCCCTCCGACGCGGCGCCGGGACCCGGCACCCGTCAGCACCACCACCACGGAATCCGACCGCGTCGACCACCTCCACCATCAGGTGGAGGAAATCAAGGACCGCGTGAGGACCCTCCAGGACCACGTCCTGGGCACTGAGGCCGGCGACCCTTGTCTGGCCGAACGCGTCGACCGGCTCCTCGACCTCGTCCAGAGGTTGGAGCGGCGTGCCGACGAGGAACATGACAGGCGGGCGAAGGAACGGAAACGCCGCAAGAAGGCAGAGCGACGGGCCGAGGAGGCCGAGCGGCAGGCCGAGGAGGCCACCGCCGAGGTGGACGCGGCCCGGAGGCAACTGTCCGCGGCCGCGGAGTACGCCAAGGAGTCCGACGCCCTACTCGAGCACCAGCGGGGGGAACTGCGGCAGCTGCGGTTGGAGATCGAGGTGCTGCAGGGCCAGGTACGGCTGCTCACCGAGGAGAACCGCGCAGATGCCCCGAAGGGCCTCGCGGGACACGGGGCGAGGATCGGCGCCCCGTCGGTCCGAATCCAGGCGTCGCGTGCGCTGGCACAGTCCCGGGGAGAAGGTCGCACGCCGTTCGAGGCGCTCAACGACGACGCACCCTGGGACGCATTCGATCCCCTTTCCTACGTCGACCACAACTATCGCGACATGCTGAGTGTGGACAAGGAGATCATTTCTAGGGTGCGCGATCACTTCAGCGATCATTTCCAGCGTCACGGCCCGGGGCCGGCGTCCGGTATCGACGTGGGCGCCGGCGCCAATCTCTATCCCGCCCTCGCCATGCTCCCCTGGAGCGAAGAGATCACCCTCCTGGAACGGTCACCCGCGAATGTGGAATACCTCCGCGGGCAGTGCGACGGCTATGACCCGCGGTGGGACCAGTTCTGGGACGTCCTGTGCGAGGACCCGGCGTATGCGCAGTTCGGCGCCGACCCCCGGGACCGCTTCCGTCGTGCCGTACGGATCGAGTCGGGAAATCTCTTCGACCTGGGCGATCGGCCCGGCCGCTGGGACCTGGGCACGATGTTCTTCGTCGCCGAATCCTTCACCACGTCATTCGACGAATTCCGGCACGGGGTGAGCTGCTTCCTGCGCGCTCTCCGGCCGGGAGCTCCCTTCGCCGCCGCGTTCATGGAGAACTCTCTCGGTTACACCGTGGGTGGTGTCGACTTTCCGGCTTGCGCCGTGGGGCAAACCGAGGTCGCGGCGGCGCTTGAAACCTTCACCCAGGAGATGAGGATCTACCGCTTGGAGGCGGGCGGCCGCGTGCGCGCGGGTTACGCCGGAATGCTGCTGGCCTACGGCCGTCGGAGGGCGTGAGGCCACGCCGATCACGGCTGCTTCAGCTCGTCCGGGCACTCCGTGCCCCGCCGCAGCTGATAAGGCGCCGCCGGCCGGTACGTACGCGCCTCAGGGGCGACCAGCATCGTCCACTTGCCCCCGTCCGCGTCCTCCTCCGTCTCGAACAGGCAGTTGAACGGCCGTTGGGCTACACCCCTGGCCCAGGGCAAAGTTCTCCGTGATCGCGCAGTCCAGCACGAGATGCCCCGGTGGTGCGGTCCATAGCTGGTGAAGTGGGGCGAGCGGGTGCTGGTGCCACGGCGGGGAGGCAAACGTGTTACTTCATGTGCGTCCACCCACCCAACGTGCTGCCGACCAGGCCCATCAACAGGAAGACTTAACGGAGTCCCATTAGTTCGGGACCAATTTCGACCTCGGGCCATATGGAGACAAGCGTCAGGTTCAGGAGCGGTGTTGCCGGTCTGATGCAAGCTGCGCCGCTGATAAAGACCATTTCTGTACAGGGAAAGCGAGTTTTGGTTGACACCGCGTCACTGCGTGGTTTGCAGCCTGCCTGAAGATTTGCGACGTCCGGGCATCTGGATGAGCGCATGCCAGGAGGTACGTCGGTAGTGAACTCCGGGGCGTAGTTTCCGTTCGTCCGCGTTTGCAGCCGTTTACCTCTGTGCGCTCTGTGTCTACTTCTCCTGGTGGTGCAGCCTGTCAGGAGACTTGTTTGACGCGTGGCGGTCAATGTCCTGGCGGTTGAAAGGGTGGCCTGGCCGTGACTGACGCCTCTTCACCCTCCCCTCGTCCACACCCCCCAACGGCCTTGTGTGGCTGCCCTGCGAGCCACCGCGCCGGCCCAGCCGACGCCGAGACGGCAGATGGGGCGGCCCGGCAGACTGCCCCTGTTCCGGAGCACTTAGCGGTCATCCTCGACGGCAACCGGCGCTGGGCCGAGGCCCAGCGAGTGACCGTTGTCGAGGCATACCAAAAGGGCGCTGAGCGCGTGCACGACCTGCTGACTTGGTGCGACCGATCAGGCATCGCCTACGTCACGGTGTGGGCGTTGTCCCAGGACAACCTCCGGCGAGCACCGAACGCCGTATCGGCCATCCTGACGGCGGTGATCGAGGGGCTGCGGTGCATGGCCCGGACTGGCCGGTGGCCGATCCGGTTCATCGGCGCCCTTCAGCAGCTCCCCGCGCACCAGGCGGCGCTGCACGAGATCGAGAGGGAGACCGCACACGCCCGGGGCACCACGCTGAACGTCGCGCTCGCCTACAGCGGCCGCAGTGACATCGTTGATGCCGTGGTGGCTCTGCTGCAGCATCACGGCACTGAGCATCTGGACTCGGGTGCCGTCGAGCAGCTCTTGGCGGGATATCTCTCGACTGCTGGCCAACCCGACCTTGACCTCGTCATCCGCACGTCCGGCGAACAACGTCTGTCGGGATTCATGCCGTGGCAGACCGCCCAGGCCGAGCTGTATTTCACCGATGTCCCGTGGCCGGCCTTTGACCGCTGCAACTTCGATCAGGCGCTGCGCTGGTACGCCGACCGAGACCGGCGCTTTGGCCTATGAGGAGACCTTGCTGCCATCGCTGATTTTCACGGAAGGAAAGAGTCCGATGACCCTGGACGCCGCGTTCTACATGCCGTTCGAGCTGCGTTACAACCCCCACGCCTCCCAAGCGCACGACCGTACGTTGGCCTGGCTCGCCCGTTATGGGATCACCGATGACGAGAGGGTGAGGTGCGAGGTTGAGAGGACTGTCCTGGCGACCTACATGGGCTGTAACTGGCCGGACGCGCCGTTGGAAGACCTCGCTGTGGGATCCGACTTCGCCAACTGGATCCAGTGCTTTGACGACGTCTTCGACGCCGTGCCCGGACCAGACCCCGCCCAGAGCGCCTTGGCGACGGTTGAGGCTTTCGTGGCTGTCTGTCACGGCCGCCCCACCCCCTCCATCGGACAAGAGCACCAGGGCCTGTTGGCCGCTTTCCAGGACTTCTGGCACCGCGAGTCCGGTCCAATGTCGCAGGCGTGGCGTGCCCGGGCGGCGAAGGCGTGGGAGTCGTACCTGACCAGCGTCGCCCGCGAGGTCCACCTGCGCACGGGACCGGAAGACGAGCTGCCCGGTGTGGACGAGTACATCGCGCTGCGCAGGCGGACCATCGCGATCGAAGTCTGCTCGGACCTGTGTGAAAGGGTCAGCCGCTGCGAGTTGCCCGAGGAAATCGCGGCCTGTGATGAGATGCGTAATCTGCGCAATGCCGTCAAAGACGTCGTGTGGCTCATGCAGGATGCCGCCTCGGTGGAAAAGGAAGATGCCGACGAGTGCCCGCTGAACTTCGTGTTCGTCCTCGAACGCACCCTTGACCACAGTCGAGCCGAGGCGATCGGGGATATTGGGCAACGTCAGGAACAAGCCGTCCAGGACTTCCTGCGGGCCAAGGAGGCGCTACTGACCGCCTCGTGGCCCGAAACCTTCACGGGGCCGCTGAATCAGCACATCTTCGACCAGGAGCATTGGCTGAGTGGTACCCAGGCATGGCTGCAGCAGATGACCGGCGGCCGCTACTGATCACAGAAGCTCGTGATCTTTTGACGGAACGCCACAGAGCACCAGAACAGCGTGTCACGGTGTCAGGTCAGGCGCGCGTGGAGGTTGATCTCCAAGCAGTTCAAGCTGAAGTGATCCTCGTCCAGGCCGCCCTGCCGGGCCTGCACGCCCACGACTTCGCCGAGCCTGCCTCGCCCTGACCGCCCTTGCCCGCTTGATGGCAACCCGGGGCACCGAGCAGACCATCACCATTGCCTTCCCCACCACGACCCCGGAGGCAGCGGGACACGTAATCCGCGGCCTGGCCCGGAGACCACCGAGCCCCACCTGAGCACCCAGCGGCGTGAAGGCGCCGCAAGACGGTGCGACACCGCATCGCATCACCCCGGGAGGACCTCGTGACATCGAACCACGGATACAAGGCATCGGCATGGGCCGGAATCGCCATCCTGCCCACGGCTGTCATCCCCCTCGCGCTCACCGGTGAGTTCCCTATGCTCTTCCCGCGCTGGAGCATCCCGCCTGCGCAACTCGCCACATGGTTCGCGGTCCATGAGAGCGCGATCGATATCCAGATCGTCACAGGCAACGTCGCACTGCTGCTGATGGTGTGGTTCGCTGCCGGCCTGACGCAGACACTCCGGGTACCGTCGCGACCCACGCTGTACACCCGTCTGATCACCCCCACGGCTGTCGCGGTCGCCGCCACCTACACCGCGGCCAACGGCCTGTGGCTTCTGGCGGCGATCGGCGTGCGCACAGTCCCCATGAGCGCCGACCTGATCGCCTATGCCATTCGCGTCGGCATCGTCGTCTGGCTCGGCAGCCAGCCCATCGCTGCTTTCATGCTGTTCGCCGCCGCCGTGGCCATCCTGCACACGCACGTACTGCCCCGCTGGCTGGCCTGGTCCGCGATCACTATCGCCGTCCCGAACTTCCTGGTCACCTTCGCCGCACTCCTCAAGGACGGCTGGCTTGCCCCCGTCCAGCTGGCCACAGTGGTGCCGTATGCCCTGTTCATGCTGTGGCAGGTCACGGCAGCGATGTCGATGCTCCGTCCCACTGCGCTGTTCCCCCGGGCTTCTCTGAATCCGCAGGGAAGCGACTGGCGCGCGTCGGCGGGAGGGACGCCCCTTCGGCCTTCGAAAGATCCGGCGGGCTCTTGAACGCAATCACGGGATCCGGTCGGGGTGTGACTGGGGCGGCAATGCCCTGACTGCGGCTCCGGGTTAGGCGCTGCCCGTGTGAGTGGCAAGGTCATACCGGAGAGGCGAAAAGCTCCGCCGCACCTCGCAGCCTGGTAGCGCGATGCCCGAGCTCGCAGAGGGCGTTTCGGTCTGTTGTTTAGTCCCTGGATGCCCTAATCCGGTGAGGTTCTAGGTTCTGCGCCAGCTCGGGGTGGATTGGGCGGTGAGGCGGCGGGTCATGAGGTTGATCATCGCGAGGTGAATCATGGCTTCGGAGCGGTGGGGTGTGCTTCGTAGTCGCGGGTCAGGCGGCGGTGGTTCATCAGCCAGCCCAGTGTTCTCTCGACGGTCCACCGCCTCGGCAGGACGGTGAATCCTCTGGTGGCGGGGTCGCGGCGGACGATGTGCATGTCGATGCCGAGGGTCGCGGCGTGTTCGACGAGGTGCTGGCGGTAGCCGCCGTCGACCCAGGTCTTGCGGACCGTGGGATGCTCGGCGGCCACCTTCTCGATGAGGGCCTGGCCGGCGGCGGAGTCCTGCACGCTCGCGGCGGTGACCAGTACTGCCAGCAGCTGGCCGACGGTGTCGATGACGATGCTTCGCTGGCGGCCCACGATCTTCTTGCCCGCGTCGACGCCTTGGCCGGCCGCGGGAACGTTGGTGGTTGTCTTGATGCTCTGTGAGTCGATGACGCATGCGCTGGGCTCGGCCTCGCGGCCTTCCTGCCTGCGGACTTGGCGGCGCAGGAGACTGTTGAGCTGGTCGAAGACGCCCTCCTCCTGCCAGCGGGCGAATTAGGCGTAGACGGTGTTCCAGTGCGGGTAGTCGTGCGGGAGGTAGCGCCAGGGGATCCCGGTGCGGCTCACGTAGAGGATCGCGTCCAGGAGACTGCGCGGGTCGTGGTCCGGGGCCGGCCGCTGTCCAGTCCGCGACCGCGGCGTTCGGCCCGCCAGGCGGTCAGGATCGGCTCGACCAGCTCCCAGCGGGCGTCGGACAGATCGCTCGGATAACGACGTCGTTCGGCCATGGTTTTGAAGTACCCGGAAGCCGCCGGTCCGGCCCAGGCGCATGCATCGGCGCATAAGGCGAAGGGCGCACGAAGGCGCGTCTTGGGATTAAACAGGAGGAGTACAGACGAGACGCCCGTCCCATCGCCTCTTCGGTATCGCCAGCCCCTTGAGCGTCGCCAGCAGCAGCGAAGCCGATCCGCATACCAACCAAAATGCCTTCAAGTGCGGTGTAAACACCTCTCGGTACCTGTTTCTGAACTGCCCGGTGCGGGCTCGTGTCCTGGCCGAGCGGCGTCGTGGTCGCTATGCCGTTTGTGGTGTTCTACGCCACCCGGCCCATGGAGAGACTCGAGGCTTGTTGTACGTACGGCGCGGGGCGCTCCTCGAGCGTCTTGTTGAGGAGTACGGCATGGGTCCTCCGATCCAGGCCGTGCCCTCGACGACGGGTGTTGAGCTGGCCCGCGCCTGGTGCGAGGCGCTGCAGCCGCAGGGGGTGGGGGGCCTCGTCGTCAAGGTCGGGTCGAGCATGTACCGGGGCGGATCCCGTCGGTGGCGTAAGGTCCGCCACGCGGAGACGGTAGACGCGAGGGTCGTCGGCCATACGGGGCCGGCCTCGCGGCCACGGGCCGTGGCGGTGTGACTCCCGGACGGGCGTATCGCGCTCTCGCAGGCCTTGAAGGCGCCGATGTCCGGGCAGATGGCTTTGCTCTTCGAGGGCGCGGGGCCGGGACGGCAGGCGCGCACCGGCAGGGGTGATCGGTACGGTGCGGTCGACGTCGGCGCGGTCGTGGAGGTCTTGGCGGGTACGACCAGGCACGCGGTTGTGGCTGTGACGCGTGTGCGGTGGCCCCGGGCGCTGCGGGCGTGCAATGGTGTAAGCGACTGCCTGCAGTCTTTCGGCTCGGGGTCCCGTCTGGGCCTCAATTCCGTCGGGGACCCGTCGCCTCCTGTCGGGCCGTCAGCATCCTGGCTTTATGACCAGGGGCTGGCGGCCTGGTGCAGTTGTAGCGCCGCCTCAATCACGCGCAGTGTCCAGTAGGTGGCCGTCATGACGGCCCCTGTGATGACGCAGGCCATTCGGGCCCGCCGCCACCGTGGGCGCTGCTCGTCGTCTTGGTGGTTCTCGTTCCGCACCATGCGGTACCTCCCGACTGCCCGATGGGGGTCAGGCAACCCGGTCCGAGAACTCTCGGGACCGCGGTGTCCGAGAGGCGTCGCCCGGTTGGGGGTATCGCTGTACGTCTATCGAAGCACTAGATGTGGGGATTGGCTCATACGCGCCCGCGTGGCGGGGCGCTATGAATGAGCCATTCAGCACAAGGCGCAGGGTGCAGAGGTGTCTGACCTGCGCGGGGACAGGACTAACTGATGCGGGGAGATGGCGTAAAACCATCTTTGGCGGCGTCCCGTTCCGCGTGACGGTCTGCTGTGCGCCACCTTCGCCTTCATCTCCCCTTACGAGCGACGGCCCGTGCTGCGTCCGTAGCTTTGGCGGACTCGGCGTCGCGGCTGCGCCGCTTGTGGATTGCCATCTTGGTGACCCTCACGACCGCGGCGGCGCCGTAGATGGTGGTACCCGGCTTGTTCAGCTCCCGCAGGAACCGTGTCACTCGCGCAGGGGTGAGACGCATCTGTCCGGTGTGCCCGTAGGGCGCCGCGGCGGCGCTGACCGCGTCACAGGCCTTCGCGAACGCCAGATCGTCGTCTCTCCAAGCGCCGGAGTTGGCCGAGTCGAGGATCAGCTCCGCGCGGCTCGGGGTGATGCCGAGGACCAGAAGCCGCAGGAAGTCGGCGCGCACGGCTCGGCTCGCCTCCTTGGGACCGTCGGGATCCCGGCTGGCCAGCGCGATCGTCAGGCGGGTGTCGGTGCGAGCACTAGGCCGTGTCCGCGAAGTCCCGCCTGTCCCGCGACGCCTGGCACGCACTCTCGGCGTGCCGGGCGAAAGTCCACGTACAACCTGTACGAGGGCTTCCGCCCGGTGCGGCGAGGGCACGCACCAGACGCCGCGGGGCCCGCCCTCCGTGCGGACGACGGGACTTTGCGGACACGACCTGGCCCACACTGCGGGCAGTTCGACGCCGAGATCGGTGGCCGCGGTATCCAGGGCCTGGGCAGGCACAGCCCGCACGGGTCCGGGAAGAGGAACAGCGGAACGCCGGTCGCGCGGCGGACCACGTCGTCGACCTCCCCGCGGTGTGCCCGCGCGTCCACGCCGCGTGCTGTGTAGCCGCGCAGTACTTGTTGCAGCCGCTCGTACGGCTTGGGCTGCTGCTCAGCGAAGAAGCAGGACAGGTGCAGGCCCTGCGAGCGGTAGTAGGAGGCGGCCCGCAGCGCGATCTCCGCTGCGACTTTTTGGCTTGGGGTCGGTGGTGGTGAGAGTCGGTGGTGTTGGTCTGGTGGTGTGCTGTGTCGGTGCTGGTCAGTGGGGTGTTGGGCGGGGTTGGCACTGTCATGAGGTGAGAGGTTGGGGTGGGTGTTGCTGTCGGGGGGCTTTATCTCATGGCAGCTGATGCTGTTTCAGGTTCGTGAGTTCTGATGCGGTGGGGTGGGGGAGATCGGTGTGATCGTGAGGTGGATCAGGACGTATGGGCTGGCCGTGGGGCTGTACTGCCGAGGGCGTTGGTGGTGCGTCGTTTGCTGGAGCGGCAGCAGGCGGGGGAGTTGTCGACGCGGCATGTGCGTGCGGTGCCCCAAAGGGGCGAGGGTCACCATCTGCTGCTGCTCACCCCCGCCGGCGTCCCGGGCGGCGAACAGCTCGCGGGCCACTTCTCCCGACAGGTGCTGGGTGATCAGCCGTCCCCGCGGATCGTCCGACGGGCCTGCCGGAGCGGTGAAACCGAACCGCGCCCTGGTGTGGAAGACAAGCCCGTCGGCGTCGGCCCGGGCCTGTCGGCGGGCGCGCGCCAGGGGCTGCCACCGTGCCCTGACGGCCTCATCGGTCAACCGCGCATGCACAGCACGTGGACGGCGACGCCTTCCCGGCCGGGTCGTGACCCGCCTCTGTACCGTGCGCTGGGAGATCCCCAGGAGGACAGCCATGTTCTTCGTGGAGCCCTTCTCCGCCCTGAGTAGGAATCGCACAGCGGCGTCACCAGTAGGCACCGGCCGGCTCAGCAGCGCTCGCTCAAGCCCTTTGACGATCTCCCCCATGTCCGCCCCCGAGCCGTTCTGCCGCCGCACAGCGGCCGTCTGCTCCCTGAGGTCTTTCACACTCGCCCGTCGTCTTTGGCTGGTTCCGACGTATGCGAGACATCCCTGCGGTTCCTCGGCCCATGGCCCTGCTGTCCTATCTCGATCCTGAGCTCGTCTCACTGAACCTGAGCGCCGCTCCGTAGGGTTCGCGCGCCCACCCAGCCGCTCAAGCAGCGTCCATCTTTAAGGAAACCTAGCCAATTTCTACTAGGTTTCTATAGTCTTCTCCTCGTGAACTCCTACAGCGAGGACCTCGCCGGCGTCGAGCGTGAACTCCGTGAAGCCGAACTCGAGCGTGACCGACTCGGCGCTCATATCGAGGGACTCAAAGCCAAGCGGGACGCCTTCAAGAAGCTGAGTGCAGCGGTATCCGAGCCGGGGCCGGCGGTCCAGGACCTCACCAAGGCGGATGCCATCGTCAAGATCCTCAGGGCGTCGCCTCAGCCCATGTCTCTCGGTGATATTGCGGATGCTTTGACCGCCGCGGGCAAGCAAGCCAACCGCAACGGCGTCTCCGTCTGCATAGACGGTCTGCTCAAGGCTGGCCGCGTCGTCCGTGTGGCCCGGAACCAGTACCGCGACGCCTGACAACTTCACTGGGGCGCGTCCATCGTTCGGTGAGATGGGGCACCTGCGACAGCCCGGGCGGCGCAACCGTTTCTTACGCAGCCCGTACGCGTTTGGTACGCGAAATGTGCGCTTCACGCTAGGGTTGCGGGACTGGAGGTGCTGCATGTCCGAGCTGTTCGAGGCGGTCGATGCGCTCATTGCGTCCCGCTCTTCGTTGCCGCCCCCGGCGGAGCGCAAGCGGCTGCGCCAGGCGCACGGGCTGACGCTGGACGAGGTGGCTGCCGCATTGCAGGTGCGGCGTGCGACGGTCAGCGGCTGGGAGGCCGGCAAGACCGAGCCGCGGCCGCCGGAGCGCGACGCATACGCGCGCATGCTCAAACAACTGGCCCGGCTTTACCCTGCCAACGCACCGGTGTCCCCTGAGGACACGGCGATCCCCGAGACGCCTGCCGTTCCGGCCGCTCCTGCGCCATCGGCAGTTGAACCGGCCCAAGCCCGCACCGCACCCACAGTCCCGGCTGCGGAGCCCACGAACACGCGCCCCGCTGCCCCTGTACCGCGCCCGGCGGTCACATCCAGGCCGACGTCGCGCCGTTTGGCCGCGAAGAAGGCCGCCCCCGCAGGCACCCTGGCGGGCGGCGCCGATCCGCGTTTCGAGAACGGTCCGCTTGCAGTCGTCGACGGTACCGACGGCCAGGTGCTGGCGTACTGCGTCGGCGGCCTGGTCCTGGACGTACCGGCGAAGTCGATCCCGGCCCTGGTGGAGTGGACGTTGAACGAAGGGCGCTTCGGCCAGCCGAAGTTGTCCGGGCCGGGCAAGGACGCCGACCCCCTGATCGTGCTGACCGGGTCCGCGTGCGAGTACTACGGCCTGCCCGTCACGCTCACCAAAGAGGAGCGCCTGGCCGGTCGGCTGCCGGAGAGCCACAAGGTCGTCAAGCAGCTGACGCGCGCCAACTGGCAGCTGACCAAGCGCGGGTTCGGGCCGTGGGTGCGGATCTACCGCCCGGCGCAGGGCGCGGAGCGGGCCTGCGTGCAGTTGTGCGTCCCGTCGTGGGACGCGCTCGATGCCCGGCACTGGGCCGACGCGGGGCAGCTGCCGCCGGCGGACCTGGCCCGGCTGCTGGGCACGTATGCGGCCCGCGTGATGACGCCGCGCGGATCGACCGCCGTGACCGGCCTGGAGCTGATGACCGCGCTGCACCCGCCGACCCGCGCCTCCGAACCCGACGCGACGGGCAAGCGGCACTCCGAGCACAACCCCGGCTCGCTGGGCAAGGATCCGGTGGACTGCGCGCCGTGCGAAGCCCCCGACGGGCACCCGGTCCTGGCGGAGCTGCCGCGCTTCCACCACCGCACCCCGGCCGAGGTTCTGGTGGAGGAGGCGTACGACTGGGCACGCCCGCTCACCGACGCCGAATGCCTTCGCCCCCACCTGGTGGGCATCGACGTGAACATGGCCTTCGCCGCAGGCGCGAACGGCCTTAACGTCGGCCTGGGCGCGCCGACGCACGTCAAGAGCCCCGTCTTCGATCCGAAACTGCCCGGTTCCTGGCTGGTCGACCTGAGCCACGTCGACCTGTCCCGCGTGAAGCTCGCCAAGCAGTGGACGGACCTGGACGGCGAGCTGCTGCCCAGTCCGTTCACGCCGAAGGGCGAGCGCCCGACGGGGCCGGCCTGGTACGCCACGCCGACCGTGGCGTACGCGGTGGAGCTCGGCTACGACGTCCGCCCGATCGAGGCGTACGTCCGCCACGACAACGGCCGCTACCTGGACGCTTGGTACAACCGGCTGCGTGACGCCTACCTCGCCACGATGGCCGACCTCGGCGTGCACGCCGACATGCCGCCGGCCGACTTCCTCGCGGCGATGGACGGCTACCGACAGCGCGACCCCCAGCTGGCGATCGTGGTGTCCGCGATCAAAGCGACCGTGAAGGGCGGCATCGGCAAGCTGCGCGAACGCCCCCGCGGGGAGGGCTGGAAGCCCGGGCAGCCGTGGCGGGCCCTCGCCCGGCCCACCTGGCGCCCGGACATCCGCGCCGCCGTCATCTCCCGCACCCGGATCAATATGCACCGAAAGATCGTCAAGCACGCCGCCTTCACCGGCCAGTACCCGGTGGCCATCCTCTCCGACTGCGCCGTCTACGCCTCCGACGGGCCCTCCCCGCTGGACTTCCTGCCCTACCGGGACGGCAAGCCGCTGCCGGGCGGCTTCAAGCTCGGGGTGAACCCGGGCCTGGTGAAATGGGAGGGCACCCAGAGCGTGCTGTGGGGCGAGGGCGTCCGCGAGCAGTTCAACGCCCCAGAGCTCAACCTCGCCCGGTACATCAAGGACGGCACCGTCACCGACGTCGACAACGGGGAGTAACAGGCGATGAGCGTGTTCGGGGACGGCCTGGACGCCGCGGTGCAGAAGGCGTTCACCCGCCCGGCGCCCAAGAGCGCGCCCGCGCAGATGCGGTACCTGGTCAGGCAGCTCAAGAGCACCAGGGCGGTCGCCCAGATGCTGCGCATCTCCCAGCGCACCGTCGAACGGTACGTCAAAGCCCAGATCAAAAAGCCGCGCCCGGACCTCGCAGCCCGCCTGGAGGCCGAAGTGAACAAGCGCTGGCAGCCGCAGATCCGCGCCAAGGCGCGGCAGAAGGCGGCGACCACCGACGGCATCGTCATCGACACCCGCGCCCGGATCGGCTACACCGCGCCGATCGGCACGACGGACGAGGACCGCCTCCGGCACCTGACCGTCGCCCTGCCGCCCCGCTACGCCGCCCGCCTCTTCAACGCCCAGGAGCAGGGCGCCAGCGACCAGCAGCTCCAGCAGATCGCCGCCGAAGCACTCAAGGAGGTGTACTTCCAGGACAACGGCCGCCGCGCCGGCCAACTGGAGGAGGTCCGCTTCACCGACATCGAGCACTTGGAGTTCGATCTCTGACTCACCGATGTCCGGAAAGTCCGGGGCAGGCTGTGTGACCAGGACGTACTGAGCGCGCAGGAGGGGCGAATCAGGCTCAGCGCGGCACACCTGACGCACTACCGCTCGGTCATCGATTCGACCGAGTTCGAGGTGGAACCGGACAAGACGATCGTGGCGGGGGCCAACGAGGCCGGGAAAACCGCCGTCCTTCGATCGCTGCAGCAGGTCAATCCGCCGGCAGACCAGCGGGATGGCCTGGACGCCCTGCGGGACTACCCGAGGTCGCGATACACAGAGCTCGACACGGGCGGTAAGGAAGCTGGCGACGTTCCGGTCACGCGGGCGACGTTCGCCCTGGACGAGGACGACATTGCGACACTCCATGATGTCGACGCTGACGTGTTCGCCGACGCCAAGACGTTCGTGCTGACGCGGTACCTCGACAATCACCGCAACTGGGACCTGCCTGGCGTCAGCCGGAGTGTGCAGTGGAAGGACGTCAGCAAGGACGCTGCCCGCCTCAAAGCCCACGCCAAAGGGCGTGGGGACGAAGGCCAGCAACTGGCCGATGAACCCGATCAGTTGCTGGCGGGCGTGCGCGACACCACGCGGCTGGTCGGCCCCACTGCCAACAAGCTGGACGACCGGCTCGAACGGGCCCTGCCTCACATCGATGAGGAAAACAAGCAGGCCGACGCGCAGTTCGACCGACTCCGCGCGGCACCCCGGCGCTACACAACCTACAAGCAGGCCTGGGATGCCCTCGGACCACCGATCCCGGTGTTCGTCTACTACTCCCAGCACTTCACCGTGCGCCCCCGGATCCATCTGGCCAACCTCGCACAGCGACAGGCCGCCGACGACCTGGATCAGGAGTACGACTTCGGCAATCTGTGCCTGCTCGATCTCCTCGGCTTCACCGCTGCCGAGCTCTCGCAGATGGACAGCGAGCCAGCCCCTCAGCTCCCGCCGAACCGGCAGGACCAGAATGCGATGGCGGCCTACCAAGAAGCAGAGAAGACGTGGCAGGCCCAGCACGACGCACGCCAGGACAAACTGAACGCAGCGAGCGCTTGATCACCCAGTTGATCAGCAACGGGGCGACGATAACCTGCAGCTCCGCCTGGTCGTGGACGGGCAGTACCTCAAGGTGGTCGTCGTCGACGATCTCGGAGTCGAGGTAGAACTCGATCAGCGCAGCGAAGGGTTCCGATGGCTGGTCAGCTTCTTCGTGGTCTTCCGCGCCCAGGCGAAGGAGCAGCTGAACAACGCGATCCTGCTCCTGGACGAACCCGGACTGCACCTGCATGCGCTCAAGCAGCGTGAGTTCCGCAAGACCGTGGAGATGCTGGCAGAGGACAACCAGAACCTCTACACCACCCACTCGCCTTTCATGGTCGGGCCGGAGGAACTCCACCGCGTGCGGTTGGTGGAGATGGTCGACCGGACCACCGGCACAAAGATCCACACCCAGCTCGTTTCGGACGACCCTCGCTCGGTCTTCCCACTGCAGACTGCGCTCGGCTACGACCTCGCCCAGAGCATGTTCAGCCAGCGCCGCAACCTCGTCACCGAGGGCTTGACCGACATGTGGTTTCTCGAAGGCCTCGCCGGAGCCATGCGTGAAGCTGGCGTCGCCACGACGCGCGACAACATCGCCATCGTGCCTGCCGGCAGCTCCAGCAAGGTCATTTACCACTGCACTCTGCTGCACAGCCAGAGGTTGAAGGTCAGCGCACTGCTGGACTCTGACGCGGCAGGCGAGAAGCCCGCTACACAGGACGACCTGGTCCGTCTTCTGAAGAACAACCAGATCCTTCGAGCCAAGGACTACTACACCGGATCCGTTCCCGGCCCAAAGATCGAGGATCTTCTACGCACCACACTGGTGAACGTAGCCCTCGATAAGCTCGGCTGGGACGTCCGCGCGACGGAGGCCGCCCAGCAGAAGCGCCACATCGTGGACGTCTTCAAAGCTGAGATTCCAGGCTTCTCCAAGTGGAAGCTCGCCAAGGCGTTCCTGCAGTGGCTGACCGATCACAGCTGGAGCGATCTGACGGCCGACGAGCAGACCGCCTGGCAGAAACTCTTCGCCGCCATCAACAAGGGACTGGCGTAGCTGTCGGGCCCCACACCTGACTACGTGAGAGCCCCGGGAACTGGGACGTTCCCGGGGCCCTCACATCTGGGCCCAGTCACCCGCCAAGGGCCAGTCTCACGCCCACTGGATGCCGAGTTCTCCTAAGGCGGTGAGCTGGCCTCGCCTCGACTTGGTGTTCGAGACCCATGCACCCAGCTTGTCGCCGACGAAGGGAGGAGCCAGTGGCCAGCCCGGTATCCTGCCCCCAGGGTTGACGCCCTGGACTTCGCCGACGCCCACACCACACCCGGACACCCACACTGCCCGGAATACTGCTGGAAGGTCTTCCGGGATCAACGGACCGCTTGACGAGCACCTTGACGATCCATCGAGCCGGGATGCCGTGTCGGGGCGAGGACCCGGTGCCGAGAGGACCCGTCCATGACCAAACGCACTACCGAGCAGCAGCGTGCCCGTGAACTCCAGCGCACCGTGAACGAGCAGGGCACACGCCTCACCTACCACGAGGCCCTCAACTGGATACGTGAAACCGCCGAGGTGCAGGCCGAGAATCCGGGCAGAATCGCCGTCTGCGTGCCTCACCAGCACTGCATCATGGTCTTTGAAGCGAACACGGACCCCGAGTACATCCGCAACGCGATCACGCCGACTCCCGCAGCCGAAGTCGAGCCCGCCAACGAGCTCCTCCAGCGCAGGGACGCTCTGATGCGCGACCACTCCAAGGCGGAGATCATCGCCATGATCCTCAGGAGATGGCGCTACGACCCGGGCGAGAATCTCGCACGCTGTACCAAACAGGAACTCGCCAACGAACTGGTGAACGGCGAGGACAGCCGTGAGCGCTACGAGGCGTACGGACGGGCGGCGCTGCTCAACGGAAGGCCAGTGCCCGACTCACGACCTCTTTGCGGGGGTATCAGCTGCCCCGGACACGACAGCGCGACACCCTGGCCAGAGACTCGCGTGCGCTTCCGCGCCCAAGGGCCCTGCATCGACGCACAGTAGCCTGAGCGGCTTCTACGCCCTCGCCCATTCCAGTCCGAGGTCGGCGAGGGCGGCGAGCTGCTCGGACGTGAGCTTGTCCCGCCTCGCTTTGGTGTTGGAGATCCATACGCCCAGCTTCACGACCACCGGCTCCACCCCGCCGTCGACAGTGAGCTCCTCAGCGTGCCCACGCGGGACCGGCCGGTCTACACCTTCCCGCTCCATCCACTGTGCGAGGGCCGCAAGGCCCCGTTGGAACGCCTGCTGCGCCTTGCTCGGCCCCTTCGTCACGCGAGACGCCGCCGGGGCGGGAGACGGGGGCGCAGGAGCCTTGATGCCCAGCGCGGTCAGCCGTTCTTGCTGCTCGGTCGACAGCTGCGCCCAGGCGCGCGCCTCCCGCTGCCGTTGGAGCCATTTGCCGATGTCGTCGCCGTCCATGAGTACGCCGGGTGCGATGTCGGGCAGGTGGCCGTCGGCGTCGACGAGGTCGGCAAGGACGCGGTAGCGGCGTTGCCAGTCCAGTGGCCACGGGCAGTCCCAGTCCGGGTCGATCTCCGTCAACTGCGCCGCGCGCACGGCGGCCCGCTCCGGGTCCTTGCCCAAGCCGTTCTTCGCTCCCTTCCGCCGGAGATTGGCCATGTGCTGCCCGACGGGCACCATCGCCTCGCCCTCGCCCCACACCGCGTCCTGACGCGGGGCGAGGTGCCCGGTTACCCGCCGGTAGGACCGGAGCGCGGCCAGCTTCGCCTCCCACGCCTCCTCACCGGGCTGCCACACCATCCCGGCCTCCGGTGCGTCCAGCAGGGTCTTGCGCCGCTCCTCCAGCTCACCCGCCCGCAGCGCCTTCCGCTGCTGGTGCACCCACCTCCCAAGCGGAAACGCCTTCGTCGCCCCAACCTCGACCTCAACGTCGTAGGGCACGGCGTAGAGGCCGGTGATCTCGTTCTCCGCTCGCCAGCGGAGCAGGGCCTGGTAGCCCTCCAGCCACACCAGAGACTCCGGGCGGTAGACCCGGGTGCGCAGGAAAGCGGCGATCGTGGCTGCGTCGCGCGGGCTGGAGAAATGGAGCAGCGCGGACTCGGCAGCGGCGTCGGTGTTGTCCTGCTCCTGGTCCTCACCGTCGCCGTCGGCCCCGACGATTCGGCCGTCTTCGTCGCGCCGGAGGTGCACCTTGCGCTGCCCGTGGGTGAGCGCACGGGAGGCGAACTGCTCGACCAGGCGCTCATCATGACTGCGCAGGCCCTGGAGGACGGCTACCAGGGGGCGGAACGAGGCGCTGGCGACCATGTCCGTCGGGTCCTCGCCGGGCTCCAGGAACACCGGCACGATGATCCTGGCCACCTTCGTGGTGCCGTCCCGGTTGAGCCGCAGCGCCCGGCCGATGTTCTGCACGATCTCGACCTGGGAACCGCGGGTGTCGGCGAAGCACACGGCCTCGACTCCGCGCTCGCCGGTGATGTCGACGCCTTCCCCGAGGACGCGAACGCTGGCGAGGAACGCGCGATGGACCCGCCGGCCCGAGGCGTCGATGCCGTTGGCGAACTGGCGCAGCACCTCGCGGCGCTCGGATACGAGGTGGTCGCCGCACAGCCACGCCGACCAGACCCGCTCCGGGGGTACGTGGCGGCCGGCCTCCAGCTCGTAGAACTCCGCGTCGATCGACGACTTCGGGAGCCGGTCCGCGGCCGCCAGGTCGTCGTCCGAGGCGTCGTTGACGTACAGCTCGGCTGCTGTCTCCGGCATCTTCTCCGCGAACGCCATGGCCTCCTCCACCTTCTGGTGGAAGGTCATGACCGTACGCAGGTTGTACGCGGCGGCGTGCTCCAGGAGCGCGGTCTGCAGGAGCGCCAGGCGCCGGCCGCGCTGCGCCTCCTCCGATTCCCCGAGGACCGGGGAGGGGTCGCGGATCTCCAGCACGTCGATCTCGAACCCGGCGAGGATGCCCCGCTCGATCGCCTCCGAGAGCCCGAGTTCGGCCAGCCACGGCCCGTAGGTGGCGGAGTCCTGGCCCATCGACGCGAGCTCCAGCTCCTGGCCCTCCGCGCCTTTCTGCGGCCGGGGAGAGGCGAGGATGCGCGGAGTGGCGGTGAGGTAGAGCCGGAAGTCGGCGGGGACACGGGCGTTGTCGTGGATCGCGGCCCACGGCCTCCCAAGATCACCAGCGGTGCCGTGTGCCTCATCCACGATCGCGAGATCGAAGCCTGCCATCTGCTGCCCGTACAGCCGCTCCCCGCCCGCCAGAGCGGCCTCCAGCGGCCCGCGAACCTTCCGCTGGCCCAAGGGTGCGTCGATGTCCTCGCGGTCCACCAGGGAGGCATACGTGGCGAACACGACCACCGGCCCGGACCCCGCCCACAGGGCGAGCTGGATCGGGTTTGTGGTGGTGCGCACCCGCAACTCGTTCAGCACCGGGTCGTTCTCCAGCGAGCACACAGCCACCATCGGCGCCCGGTGACCCACCAGGCGCCACGCCTGAGCGGTCTGCACGAGCAGATCCAGGGTCGGGACGGTCACGAGGATCCGGCCGCCCGGGAAGCACTCCAGAGCGCATGCAGAGGCCGTGATCGTTTTTCCTGAACCGGTCGCTGACACGATCGTGCCCCGAGCTCCCTCCGGGGGCACAGATGACCTTGCAGGGAATCCCACCCACTTTCGGAAAGCCGACTTCTGGTCGACCTGGTGTTCCCGAAGCTGAATACCCGGCATTTATTGATCCTCCCCTGCCCTTATTTTCTGACCGTTTCGGGAATCACCGGGACGGTGTGAATGGTGGTACTGACACCGTACCGTCCTCGCCCTGGGTATCCCGGTCCGGCTTGTACACGCTCCAACTGGCCTCAGCCATCAAGTCCCTGACACGCCGCCACTCCGTGTGCTTGGCGGCCCAGATGTCAGCCAGCCGTTCAGGGGCCATCTCGAACCCGGACGAGGAACCGCCCTGCCGCAGCTGTTCCGCTGTCTCACGCTCGCGGAGAGCGGCCTCCGCCACCTTGTCCGCAACGGCAGCGATGCCGAGGCTTTTTTGCCTGGCGCCGGACCTGATCCCGCGCCACGTCCTGAGCACTCCAGATGCGGCATTTCCTTTTCCCCTGGTCGGTGAGCTATCGCCCCGTCCGGGTGGTTGGGGTTGTCCTATGTTTCCGCCAACGGTACATGGTGCATCAACCTGATGCACCCACTACCCTAGAACCCGACACGGACGAGCGACCCCCTCCCTCGTAGCCAGCCCGGCCCGCGAACAGCGGGCCTCAACGGTTCTGGAGGCGCAGCCGGAAGGACTGTCAGGCGGGGGAGCGCAGCGGACCCGCCCCCGGGAGTGCAGAGCACTCCCCAACTTCCGTACTGAAAGCCCCACTAGTCGCACGTGACACCCCGTCAAGCGGGCGGCTGCGCATCGCGCGCCGCGCCGGGCGCGCAGCGGCCGGCCCCACCAGATCCCGAAGCGCAGCGCAGGGATCCGCCCCCGCATCGCGGGGGCCAGCGGGAGCGCAGCGACCGCCCCCCGCTTGCACATCGCGCAGCGATGTGGTACCCGCTCCGCGGG
>NZ_JBITES010000014.1:0-275810 GCF_044455405.1 Streptomyces sp. NPDC051243
ACGAGGGCTTCCGCCCGGCACGCCGAGAGCACGCACCAGACGCCGCGGGGCCCGCCCTCCGGGCGGACGACGGGACTTTGCGGACACGACCTAGGTCCACATGTAGCGATGAAATCGGCGCAGTTCAGAGGAGTCCCCCTCGTCTTCTCGTAGAAGTGCCGGGCTTCCTCAGGTTGGTCGCACGTCAGGACCATGCGGTGCGGGGCACACGCCAAGTGGGACGGGAGCTGCCATCCAGCGAAGCTGCGCGGCTGCCACAGGGAGAAGGCGGCACCTACCGGATCAATCAATGTCGCCGTGCGCCCCTGATCGCCCACGTCGAAGGGAGGTACGACAAGACGAGCGCCGTTCGCCGTCGCCACTTCGGCGCGGTGATCGACGTTGTCGACTGCCAAGTAGTAGGCGATGTGGGCGGGTGTTCCCGGTGGGTAGACCGGGTTCGCCAGGTCGCTCACGCTGCCGATCAGGTGGCCATCGACGGTTATCTTGGTGGCCTTTCGCCAGTCCTTCTCGTCCACCGCGAAGCGCCAGCCCAGCGTCTTCGAGAAGAAGGTGGTGGTGCCGGCTAAGTCACGGGTTTTGAGGTCCATCCAGCAGAACTCGTTCAGTGAACCCAGACGCGTCGTCATCCTGTGCTCCTTGTCGTCTCGATGCTGGGTATCGGGTGCTCAGACCACGCCGCAAGAGATTTTCGGCTGCGCTGCGTAGCAGGGCCGGCGGCAACCCGGTTCCCGCCACACCGATTCGAGCCTTCGCGGGCTTGTCCAGTCTTCGCCGGTCTGGATCAAGCTGCGGCCGTCAGGGGGCGTCCGCCCCAGCGAATGCCTTTCTCGCTGCGGATGCGGGCGCGTTCCTTGTGCTGAGCGGCAAGTACGTCGAGGTGGCGGGCGTTGGCGTTGCGCCAGCGCAGGTAGCGGTGCAAGGCCCAGGTCTGTGCAGGGTGGCTGCGGTGGTCGGAGTTGGCCAGGGTGAACTGCCTCAGCGGTCCGAAGTGCGCTTCGATGGGGTTGGCCCAGGAGGCGTAAGTCGGGGTGAAGCACAGCTCGACCTTGTTCTTCTTCGCCCAACGGCGGACGTCCGTGCCGGTGTGGGCGGAGAGGTTGTCCAGAATGATGTAGATCGGGGCTCCGTCGGGCCGGGCGGCGCGGATCGACTTCAGCGCGGTCAGGGTATTGGCGGTGCCCTTGCGGCGGCGATTGACGCCCCAGAGTGTGTCGTCGCCGACGGAGTAGCAGCCGTGGAAGTAGGTGACACCGTGAGTGCGGCGGTAGGTCGCCGGCAGGCGGTCGGGCTTGCCCTGCTTCGCCCAGCAGGAGCCCGCGGTGGGCCGGATCCCAAGGGGGCCGAACTCGTCGATGGCGAAAACCCGGTCCGGGAAGCGTTCCAGCACCTCCTCGATGCGGTCCAGCTTGGCCTCGCGTTCGGGGTCGGGGGACTCTTTCCAGGTCTTGGTGCGCTGGAAGGTGATGCCGCGGCGACGGAGCAGGCACCGTAAGGCTTCGCGGCCGATGCGGATGATGCGTCCGTGGATGCGGCGCAGGTAGGCGGCGAGTTTACGGATCGACCAGCGGGTGAAGGGCTGGCCGAGCTTGGTGGGGCGGGTGGTGGCCGTCTGGATGACGAAGTCCTCGTCGTCAGGGCTGAGCAGGCGGGGACGACCTCCCGCCCATCGAGGGTCCAGGCAGGCCAGGCCGATCTCATTGAACCAGTGGCACCGGCACTTCAAAGCAGCCACCGGCATGAGCCCGCTCAAGTACCAGAAACACCTGCGCCTGCAGGAGGCACGGCGGCGCCTGGTCGTCGGCGACGCCACCGCGGCCCAGGTCGCGCAGGCAGTCGGTTACGTGAGCGCCAGCCAGTTCAACCGCGAGTACCGCAGCACCTACGGCCTCCCGCCCGGCCAGGACGCGGCCCGCCTGCGCGCCCGACTCACCCACACCCCCGCTGCCACCACCCGGCAGGCATAGGCGGGGTCATCCTCCTCGGCCGGTCGACGCCGGGCACCCTGCAACTTTCGAGGTTTTCCGACCGTGTGCTGTCACCAGACGATGAGTGCCCGGCAAGGAGTTGCCGGACAACACACCGCACGGCACCAACGGGAGGAACCCATGTCCAAGATCCGTACCATGATCGCCGCTGGTGCGGCGACGGCCGCTCTCGCGGGTGGGCTGGCGCTGTCCACCGGATCGGCGGGCGCACAGCCGGTGGGCGTGCTCGCCAAGTGCAACACCGAGCATCACGCGGAGACCAGCGGAGCCGAAGCCGACTGGACCATCAACTGCTCGGGCGGCAAGGTCGACGTATTCGGCAACGTCACCGACAAGGCGGCCGACGGCGAGTGCGCCCGCGTCTACGCGGTCTACAACGACGGCTCCAAGCAGTACAGCGCGAAGGCCTGCCCCAAGGGGCAGACCAAGGAGTTCGACTTCACCGCGAAGTCGTACACCGATTCGAGCAACGCCGTGAGGGTGTACCTCCAGGAGCTCTGAGTCACATGGCGCGGCCCTCCGGTTCGGCCTGCCGGCCGGGCGGGAGGGCCGTTTCGCCGTGTGCGGCGGCCGCCAGGTTGCCGCAGACGGCCCCGGTGCCCTGGGGCTCCCCGCCGCCGCGGGGCGGGCGGCCCCCGTCCGCGCCGGACTCGGCCCTCGGCAGATCGAAGAGCTGCTGCCTCGTGGCTACTCTGATCTGGCCTGGTCCGCCTTGGATTCCATGGGTGAAAGACCCGCTTCCATTTGCAGGTCGGACAGATCCGCGTTCAGCGCAGCCATCAGCTCCTCCATCTGCTGCAGCAGCCCCTTCGGCTGACCGGCGCCGCCGGCCTGCTGCGGTGCGATTTCCTCGGACATGACGGCCTCCTCGGCCTCCGGCCCCGGACAGAGATGGGCCGAAACGGTGACGCCCCGGCGGTCGACGGCCGGAGCGGGAGCCGGCCGGTCCGGCTCCGCCGAGGCCAACGATCACCGTCGGGGGCGGTCACTGGCCCGGGCGAGGGGCGGCAACCGCATGGCGGGAATTCACTCGACCGGGGACACGGGAGGCCGGGGGACCGGTGCGGTCGGCCGGTGCGTCGGCGTGCAGGATGGAGGTATGGATCTTCGCATCTTCACCGAGCCCCAGCAGGGCGCCACCTACGACACCCTCCTCACCGTGGCGAAGGCCACCGAAGACCTTGGATTCGACGCGTTCTTCCGTTCGGACCACTACCTCAAGATGGGATCCGTCGACGGCCTTCCCGGCCCCACCGACGCCTGGATCACCCTCGCCGGCCTCGCACGCGAGACCAAGCGCATCCGCCTCGGCACCTTGATGACCGCCGGCACCTTCCGGCTGCCCGGCGTGCTCGCCATCCAGGTCGCGCAGGTCGACCAGATGTCCGGCGGCCGGGTCGAACTCGGCCTGGGAGCGGGCTGGTTCGAGGAGGAGCACAAGGCGTACGGCATCCCGTTCCCGAAGGAGAAGTTCGGGCGGCTGGAGGAGCAGCTCGCCATCGTCACCGGGCTGTGGGCCACCGAGGCCGGCCGGACTTTCGACTTCCACGGCACCTACTACGACCTCACCGACTCGCCGGCCCTGCCCAAGCCCGTCCAGGACAAGATCCCGGTCCTGATCGGCGGACACGGCGCCACCCGTACGCCCCGGCTCGCCGCCCGGTACGCCGACGAGTTCAACATGCCGTTCGCCTCGATCGAGGACAGCGAGCGGCAGTTCGGGCGCGTCCGGGCCGCCGCCGAGGAGGCCGGCCGCAAGGGTGACGAACTCGTCTACTCCAATGCCCTCGTCGTCTGCGTCGGCAAGGACGACCACGAGGTCGCCCGTCGCGCCGCCGCGATCGGGCGGGAGGTCGACGAGCTGAAGCTCAACGGGCTCGCCGGCTCCCCCGCGGAGGTCGTCGACAAGATCGGCCGGTACCAGGAGATCGGCTCGCGGCGGATCTACCTCCAGCTCCTCGACCTCGACGACCTGGACCACCTGGAGCTCATCTCCTCCCAGGTCCAGTCGCAGCTGTCGTAGACCACGAGCTGTCCAGTCGCCGTCCGGCGGATCGGCCGATGAGGACGATCCGCCGGAAGCGTCCTCACCTCTTGTGGCCGACCCCCACATACAGGGGTATCTCCTCGCCCCCGTGCCGCTCGCCGAGCTCGGGGTGCCATTCGGAGGCGAGCACCACGCCCGGGTCCACCAGGTCGAGCCCGGTGAAGAAGCCGGCGAACTCGGCGCGCGAGCGCACCTGCGCCGGGGTGCCGCCCTTGCGGTACACCTCGACGACGCGCTCCCAGGTCTCCGGGTCGAAGTCCCCCGTCGCATGGGACAACGTCAGGTGGCTTCCCGGCGGGAGGGGTTCGAGCAGCTCGCGCACGATCCGGCCGGGTTCGTCCTCGTCCACCACCAGGTGCAGCAGTGCCACCAGGGACAGTGCGACGGGCTGTGTGAAGTCGAGGGTCTCCCGCGCCGCCGCGAGGATCCTGCCCGGCTCCCGTACGTCGCCGTGGACGTAGGCCGTCCTTCCCTCGCGGGTGCTGTGCAGCAGGGCCTCGGCGTGCCTGAGGACGATCGGATCGTTGTCCGCGTACACCACCCGGGCGTCGGGGACGATCCCCTGCACGATCTGGTGGAGGTTCGGCTCGGTCGGAATCCCGGTTCCGATGTCGAGGAACTGGCGCACACCCCGCTCGGCCAGCAGCCGTGAGGCGCGCTGCATGAACCGGCGGTTGGTCCGCGCCATCTCCCGTACGGCGGGGAAGAGGGAGATCACCTGCTCGGCCGCCTCCGCGTCGACCGGGTAGTTGTCCTTCCCGCCGAGGAAGTAGTCGTACATGCGGGCCGAGTGGGGCTTGCTGGTGTCGATGGGGGTCGCGCGTAATCCGGCGTCTGTCATGTGAGGCCTCCGCTTCCGGTCATGCGTGGGCGATCGGTCGTGCGTCGTTCGAACGCCCGGACGGTTCCGGAGGCTAGCGAAAATTTACGGGTGCTGCCGTTGCCCGCTCTGTACGGTGTGCGTATCCGCAGTTCAGACCCCTACTCCAAGGCCTGCCCACCGTGTTCCTGACCATCACCACCACCGGCTCTCCAGAGCGCCCGGCCACCGACCTCGGCTACCTGCTGCACAAGCACCCCGAGAAATCCCAGGCGTTCTCCACCTCCTACGGCAAGGCCCACGTCCTCTACCCGGAGGCGGACGCCGAGCGCTGCACGGCGGCGCTGCTGCTGGAGGTCGACGCGGTGGCGCTGGTCCGGCGGGGCAAGGGCAAGGGCCGGGGCGGCGCACCCGACGCGGCGCTCGCACAGTACGTCAACGACCGCCCGTACGCGGCGTCCTCGCTGCTCGCGGTCGCGCTCAGCGGTGTGTTCTCCAGCGCGATGCGGGGCGTGTGCAACGCCCGCCCCGAGCGCGCCGCCCAGCCGCTGCCCCTGCGCATCGAGGTGCCGGCGCTGCCCGCACGAGGCGGCCCGGAGCTCGTACGACGCCTGTTCGAGCCGCTCGGCTGGGCGGTGACAGCCGAACCCGTGGCGCTGGATGTGCAGTTCCCCGAGTGGGGCGACTCGCGCTACGTGCGCCTCGTACTGGAGTCGGAGGCCCTGACCCTCGCCGAGGCCCTGCGCCACCTCTACGTCCTGCTCCCGGTCCTCGACGACGCCAAGCACTACTGGGTCTCGTCCGACGAGGTCGACAAGCTGCTGCGGGCAGGTGAGGGCTGGCTGCCGGACCACCCGGAGCAGAAGCTGATCACCAGCCGGTACCTGTCGCGCCGCTGGTCGCTGACCCGCGAGGCGATGGAGCGGCTGGAGCTGGTGCGGCTCGCGGAGGCCGACGACAGCGAGGTCGAGGCCATCGACAACGCCGTGGCCGACGAGAGCGAGGCCGAGGAGAAGCCGACGCCGCTCGCCGTGCAGCGACGGGACGCGATCATCGCCGCGCTCAAGGCGTCCGGTGCCGCCCGTGTGCTCGACCTCGGCTGCGGGCAGGGCCAGCTGGTGCAGGCCCTCCTCAAGGACCCGGCGTTCACCGAGATCGTCGGCGTGGACGTGTCCATGCGGGCGCTCACCATCGCCGGGCGGCGGCTGAAGCTGGACCGGATGGGCGAGCGGCAGGCCTCACGCGTGAAGCTCTTCCAGGGCTCCCTCGCCTACACCGACAACCGGCTCAAGGGCTACGACGCCGCCGTGCTCAGCGAGGTCATCGAGCACCTCGACCTGCCCCGGCTGCCCGCCCTGGAGTACGCGGTGTTCGGCTCGGCCCGCCCGAGGACCGTCCTCGTGACCACCCCGAACGTCGAGTACAACGTCCGCTGGGAGTCCCTCCCGGCCGGGCACGTCCGGCACGGCGACCACCGTTTCGAGTGGACGCGCGAGGAGTTCCGGGCGTGGGCGACGGCGGTCGCCGAACGGCACGGCTACGGCGTGGAGTTCGTGCCCGTGGGGCCGGACGACCCCGAGGTGGGACCGCCCACACAGATGGCCGTGTTCGACATGAAGACAGCCGACATGAACACAGCCGACATGAACACCGGCACCCGGAGCAACCCGAACGACGAGAAGAAGGAGGCGAAGGCCGCATGAGCGAGACCACCCAGGCAAGGAACGGGCGTGTCCTGCCCGTCACCGACCTCTCCCTCGTCGTCCTCGTCGGCGCCTCCGGCTCCGGCAAGTCCACCTTCGCCCGCCGGCACTTCAAGCCCACCGAGGTGATCTCCTCCGACTTCTGCCGCGGCCTGGTCTCCGACGACGAGAACGACCAGAGCGCGACCCGGGACGCCTTCGACGTCCTGCACTACATCGCGGGCAAGCGCCTGGCCGCCGGCCGCCGCACGGTCGTCGACGCCACCAGCGTGCAGCAGGACGCCCGGCGGCAGCTGATCGACCTCGCCAAGCGGTACGACGTGCTCCCGATAGCCATCGTGCTCGACGTACCGGAAGAGGTGTGCGCCGAGCGCAACGTGGCCCGCACCGACCGGGCGGACATGCCGCGCCGGGTCATCCAGCGGCACATCCGCGAACTCAGGCGGTCCGTACGGCACCTGGAGCGCGAGGGCTTCCGCAAGGTGCACGTCCTGCGCGGTGTGGAGGACGTCGAGAACGCCACCGTCGTCACCGAGAAGCGCTTCAACGACCTCACCCACCTCACCGGCCCCTTCGACATCGTCGGTGACATCCACGGCTGCGCCTCCGAACTGGAGTCGCTGCTGGGCAAGCTGGGCTACGTCGACGGAGCGCACCCGGACGGCCGTACCGCCGTCTTCGTCGGCGACCTCGTCGACCGCGGCCCGGACAGCCCGGGCGTGCTGCGCCGCGTGATGTCGATGGTGAAGTCGGGCAACGCGCTGTGCGTGCCGGGCAACCACGAGAACAAGTACGGGCGGTACCTCAAGGGCCGCAAGGTCCAGCACACACACGGACTCGCCGAGACCATCGAGCAGATGGAGACCGAGAGCGAGGAGTTCCGGGCCGAGGTAAGGGAGTTCATCGACGGGCTCGTCAGCCACTACGTCCTCGACGGCGGCCGCCTGGTGGTCTGTCACGCCGGTCTGCCGGAGAAGTACCACGGCCGTACGTCCGGACGGGTCCGTTCGCACGCGCTGTACGGCGACACCACCGGGGAGACGGACGAGTTCGGGCTGCCGGTGCGCTACCCGTGGGCCGAGGACTACCGGGGCCGCGCGGCCGTGGTGTACGGCCACACACCGGTGCCGGAGGCCACCTGGCTGAACAACACCATCTGCCTGGACACCGGCGCGGTCTTCGGCGGCAAGCTGACCGCACTGCGCTGGCCGGAGCGGGAACTGGTCGACGTACCGGCCGAGAAGGTCTGGTACGAGCCGACCAAGCCGCTGCGGACGGAGGCACCCGGCGGACACGACGGACGGCCGCTCGACCTGGCGGACGTGCACGGGCGCAGGGTCGTGGAGACCCGGCACCAGGGCCGCGTCTCGATCCGTGAGGAGAACGCGGCGGCGGCCCTGGAGGTCATGAGCCGCTTCGCGGTCGACCCGCGTCTGCTGCCGTACCTCCCGCCGACCATGGCGCCTACGGCGACCTCGCACATCGAGGGTTACCTGGAGCACCCTGCGGAGGCCTTCGCGCAGTACGCGCAGGACGGCGTCGAGCGGGTCGTGTGCGAGGAGAAGCACATGGGCTCGCGGGCGGTGGCCCTGGTGTGCCGGGACGCGGAGGCGGCGCGCAAGCGGTTCGGGGTCGACGGCCCGACGGGGTCGCTGTACACCCGCACCGGACGCCCGTTCTTCGACGACGAGTCGGTGACGGAGACGATCCTGGAGCGGGTCCGGGCCTCGGTGAGCGCTGCCGGCCTGTGGGAGGAACTGGAGACGGACTGGCTGCTGCTCGACGCCGAGCTGATGCCCTGGTCGCTGAAGGCCTCGGGCCTGCTGCGCTCGCAGTACGCGGCGGTCGGCGCCGCCTCCGGGGCCGCGTTCCCGGGTGCGCTGGCCGCGCTGGAGGGCGCTGCGGCGCGCGGCGTCGACGTGTCGGCCCTGCTGGCCCGCCAGCGAGAGCGGGCCTCGGACGCGGCCGCGTTCACGGAGGCGTACCGCCGCTACTGCTGGACGACGGACGGCCTGGACGGCGTACGCCTCGCTCCGTTCCAGATCCTGGCGGTCCAGGGCCGCAGCCTCGCCGCGCTCCCGCACGACGAGCAGCTCGCCCTTCTCGACCGGCTGGTGGAGCACGACGGCAGCGGGCTGCTCCAGACCACCCGGCGGCTGTACGTCGACACCGGGGACCCGGAGTCGGTACAGGCCGGCGTCGACTGGTGGCTGGAGATGACGGGTCGCGGCGGCGAGGGCATGGTCGTCAAGCCGCTCGGCGCGGTCGTACGACGGGGGTCCCCCCGCTCGAGCGAAGCCGAGAGTGGGGGAGGGGAGGGGCGCCTGGTGCAGCCCGGTATCAAGTGCCGGGGCCGTGAGTACCTGCGGATCATCTACGGTCCGGAGTACACGCGCCCGGACAACCTGGACCGGCTGCGCAAGCGGTTCCTCAACCACAAGCGGTCCCTCGCCATCCGCGAGTACGCGCTGGGTCTCGAGGCCCTGGACCGGCTGGCCGAGGGCGAGCCGCTGTGGCGGGTGCACGAGGCCGTGTTCGGAGTGCTGGCGCTGGAGTCGGAGCCGGCGGACCCGCGGCTGTGACGGTCAGCGGCGGTGACGGCCGGCGCTCCAGGCTCAGTTGACGAGGCGCAGACGGTCCCGGCACACACCCAACCGGACCGTCTGCCCCCAGGTCAGCTCGACCGCGTCCGTCTCCATCCCGTCACCGAAGGCGACCAGCCGCTCGGACTCGACCGTGATCCGGAGACGGGTCGCGGCGCCGAGTTCCCCGGCCACCAGCGACGTACCGGTGGCCGGGGACGGCCAGGCCTCGCGGACGTACCACAGCAGGCGGTCCTCCGTCGGGGCGGGCAGCCGCAGCCGCCGGCCCCGCTCCTGCCACACCGACCGGATCCAGCCGGTCGCCCCCGTGCCCGTACCGACGATCACCCCTGACGAAGCCTGGGCCTCGACGACACCCCCGTCGTCCTCCAGGCCCAGGCGGTATCGGGCCGTCTGATGACCGGCGGCGCCCAGGTAGATCTCGTTCAGTGCCACGAGGCGTTGCGTGTCGTCGGTGACGGCCTCGACCATGATGAGTTCGTCGCAGGGGACCCCTCCCGACTGCGTGGCGGCGAGCAACGGGCCGGCGTCCTCGGGACGGTGCCGTACCAGGACGCCCGGGTTGCGGCCGGGGTCGGTGTCGATGCCCAGCACCGGCTGTCCGGCGAGGTACTTGGCCACGTTCGCGACCAGCCCGTCCTGCCCGACCACGACCACCACGTCCTCCGGCGCGAACAGGAACCGGTCCAGGTCGGCCCGCTCCACCCAGGCCTGACGCCAGGTCAGCGGGATCGCCGCGGCAACCTCCGTCAGCGCCTGGCGCGTTCGGTGGTGGCGTTCCGCGATCTCCCCGATGTCGCGGCCCCGGGACGAGAGGAAGAAGGCGGCCTGGCCGTGCGTGCCGTGCCGGGCCACCAACTCCTCGTACTCCGTGGTGCGATGGACGAGGACGACCCGGGGCGCGAGGCTCACGACTGGTCCTGGATGCCGAGCCTGGCGAGCAGCCCCGTCAGGACGTCCGGCGACACCGTCACGCTGTCGATCCGCGGCAGGTTCTCCGCCAGCCGGGTCCCGGTCAGGGCGTGCAGCGTCGCCACGTCCACCTCCCCGTGCACCCGCAGCCAGGCCGCCTGGGCCTGCGCCCGCGCCTCACCGACCTCACGCGCGCCCTCGGCCTCCGCCCGGGCCAGCCGCACGGACCGGGTGGCCTCCGCCTCCGCGAGCCGCACCGTCCGCGCCGCCTCCGCCTGCGCGAGCCGTACGGTCCGTGCCGCCTCCGCCTCGGCCCTGACCGCGTCGGCCGCCGCGTGCTCCTCGGCCTCGCGGCGCGCGTTCGTGCCCCGCTGATCCACCAACTGCTCCTCGCGGCGGGCGAGTTCGATCTGGCTGGCCAGTTCGTTCTCGGCGATGGTCCGCTCCCGCTCGACGGCCACCGCCCGGCGTTCGTACGTCGCCCGGTCCGCCTCCTGCTGGATCTGCTCACGGGCCGGGGTGCGCAGCGCCCGCTCCACCTCGGGCTCCGGCCGCAGCGCCATGACGCGTACGGCGACGACCTCGATGCCGGTGGCCGGGAGGCGGGGCTCCCGGGCGAGGCCCGCCGCGATCCGCTCCCGCACCGCCGTGACCCCGTCGACCAGGGCCGCCGACAGGGGTGTGCGCGCCAGGACGTCCAGCGCATGCTGCTGGGCCGTCTCCGTCAGGAGCGTCCCCAGCTGCTCCAGCGGGGTGCCCCGCCACGCGCCCGTGTCCGGGTCGATCGAGAAGTCCAGGCGCGTCGCGGCCACCGCCGGGTCGCTGATCCGGTAGGTGACCGTCGCCTGTACGGACACGTCCTGGAAGTCGGACGTACGGGCATGGAAGGTCATCGCCAACTCGCGGTCGTCGACCGGGACTTCGGACAGCGCGGCGGTCAGTGCCCGGAACCAGAAGCTGAGCCCGGGGCCGTCGTGCAGCAGCTTTCCGCCGCGGTGGTGGCGGATGTGCGCCGTGGGCGCGCCGCGCAGATGGCGCCAGCCGAGGCGCCGGGTGATGTCGGCCATGTGATCCCCTCCGCGAGAGCGCGTCGCGCGTGTCGTACGCGAATCCCCTCCGCGTTTCTCGTCATTCAGACGATAATGGACGGACGCGGTTGTCGTCAAGAGGACGAAAACAAGAAGGGGGCAAGTAGGGGGTGAACGCGGCCCCCGATGGTCAGGATGGAGGCATGGCATTCCATGTCGACTCCGAGGCCGGGCGGCTGCGCCGCGTCATCCTGCACCGGCCTGATCTCGAGCTCAAAAGGCTCACCCCCAGCAACAAGGACGCGCTGCTCTTCGACGATGTCCTGTGGGTGCGCCGGGCGCGCGCCGAGCACGACGGGTTCGCCGACGTGCTGCGCGACCGTGGCGTCATCGTCCACCTCTTCGGCGACCTGCTCACCGAGGCCCTGGAGATGCCGGCGGCCAGGAAGCTCGTCCTCGACCGGGTCTTCGACGAGAAGGAGTACGGGGTGCTCGCCACCGACCACCTCCGTGCGGCCTTCGAGGGCCTGCCCTCTTCCGAACTGGTCGAGGCGCTCGTCGGGGGCATGACCAAGCGGGAGTTCCTGGAGGCGCACCCCGAGCCGACCTCCGTGCGCTTCCACGTCATGGAGCTCGACGACTTCCTGCTCGCGCCCCTGCCCAATCACCTCTTCACCCGCGACACCTCCGCCTGGATCTACGACGGCGTCTCCGTCAACGCCATGCGCTGGCCCGCCCGGCAACGCGAGACCGTGCACTTCGAGGCGATCTACCGGCACCATCCGCTGTTCCGGGACGAAACGTTCCCCTTCTGGTCGGAGGGGCAGGCGGACTACCCCTCCACCATCGAGGGCGGGGACGTCCTGGTGATCGGCAATGGCGCGGTCCTCATCGGGATGAGCGAGCGGACCACCCCGCAGGCCGTGGAGATGCTCGCCCACAAGCTGTTCGCCGCCGGTTCCGCCGAGACGATCGTGGCCCTCGACATGCCCAAGCGGCGCGCCCTCATGCACCTGGACACCGTGATGACGATGGTCGACGGCGACGTCTTCACTCAATACGCGGGGCTCGGCATGCTCCGCTCGTACACCATCGAGCCGGGCGCCGGCGACAAGGAGCTGAAGGTCACCGACCATCCGCCGGAGCACATGCACCGCGCGATCGCCGCCGCCCTGGGGCTGAGTGAGATCCGCGTGCTGACCGCGACCCAGGACGTCCATGCCGCCGAGCGCGAGCAGTGGGACGACGGCTGCAACGTGCTGGCCGTGGAGCCGGGCGTCGTCGTCGCCTACGAACGGAACTCCACCACCAACACGCATCTGCGCAAGCAGGGCGTCGAGGTGATCGAGATTCCGGGGAGCGAGCTGGGGCGGGGGAGGGGAGGCCCACGCTGTATGAGCTGTCCGGTCGAACGTGCGGCCGTATAGAAATGCCGAACATCGTATAGACTTCCAGAGTCCCTGTTCTCATACCTCTGGAGCGCCCTCATGGCGACTGTCCCGACCGCCCTCGCCGGCCGCCACTTCCTCAAGGAGCTCGACTTCACCGAGCAGGAGTTCCGTGGGCTGATCGAGCTGGCCGCCGAGCTGAAGGCCGCCAAGAAGGCCGGGGTCGAGACGCAGTACCTGCGGGGCAGGAACATCGCGCTGATCTTCGAGAAGACCTCGACGCGCACCCGCTGCGCATTCGAGGTCGCGGCCGCCGATCAGGGCGCCTCGACGACCTACCTGGATCCCTCGGGCTCGCAGATCGGCCACAAGGAGTCCGTGAAGGACACCGCGCGCGTGCTCGGGCGGATGTACGACGGGATCGAGTACCGCGGGGACAGTCAGCAGAAGGTGGAGGAGCTGGCGGCGTACGCGGGCGTGCCCGTGTACAACGGCCTGACCGACGACTGGCACCCCACGCAGATGCTGGCCGACGTGCTGACGATGACGGAGCACAGCGGCAAGCCGCTCCAGGAGATCGCCTTCGCCTACCTGGGCGACGCCCGCTTCAACATGGGCAACTCCTACCTGGTCACCGGCGCGCTGCTCGGCATGGACGTGCGGATCGTCGCCCCGAAGACCTACTGGCCCGCCCAGGAGATCGTCGAACGGGCCCGTGAGCTCGCCGAGACCAGCGGGGCGCGCATCACCCTCACCGAGGTGGTCGAGGAGGGTGTCGTGGGCGCGGACTTCGTCGCCACCGACGTGTGGGTCTCCATGGGTGAGCCCAAGGAGGTCTGGGACGAGCGGATCGCCGCGCTGGGTCCTTACGCGGTGACCATGGACGTCCTGCGCGCTACCGGCAACCCGGACGTGAAGTTCCTGCACTGCCTGCCGGCCTTCCACGATCTCGGCACGAAGGTGGGTCGCGAGATTTTCGAGAGCCACGGGCTGGAGTCGCTGGAGGTGACCGACGAGGTGTTCGAGTCGGCGCATTCGGTGGTGTTCGACGAGGCGGAGAACCGTATGCACACCATCAAGGCGGTTTTGGTGGCCACGCTGGCTTGAGAGTGCGGAGCGCCGTAGGGGTACAGGTCGTCCGCCGACCGTCGGTGGTGTGTGGCTTGTCGCGCGGTTCCTCGCGCCCCTAGGTCGGCCTTCGCTGGGCCGGGATGACCGGCAGTCGGAACCACACTGCCTTGCCGGAGTCGGTGGGCCGGTGGCCGCAGGACGAGCTGAGGGCGCGGATCAGGAGCAGTCCCCGCCCGTGCTCCTGCCAGGGGTCGGGCTCGCCCGCGGCCGGTCGGGTCAGGTTGCCCGGCGGTGCCGGGTCCGGGTCGTGTACCTCGACCTGGCAGCCGGACGGCAGCAGCTCCACCACCAGCTCTATGGGGCCGTCGCCCGCGGTGTGTTCGACGGCGTTCGCGACCAGCTCCGCCGTGAGCAGTTCCGCGGTGTCGCTGTCGGCGGCATGCTCCAGCTCGGCCAGCGCCGTACGGACCAGGGCGCGGGCGACGGGCACGGCCGCGGCGGTGTGCGGCAGCGCTATGCGCCAGGAGGCGGAGGCTGGCGGGCGATCTTGCAAGGCGGGTCCGTTCATGAGCAGGCTGTCCTGCTTTCAACCTTATGAATGGTACGGCGCCACCCGGCAGAGGCATCCGACGGGCACCGTTCGGGACCTTCGGCCCCGACTGCTGGGCGGCTTACCCAGGTGAACGGTCGGCCTCGCGCTGTCGATCCCGCCGTTACGGGGGCGTCGACGATCCGTGACGGATGTGACGGGGTCAGGTCACAGTCGAGCTCCCACCTGGGATCGCACCCGAACGGGTTATCGCGTGGTCGTGACGACAGTCAAAGTTGGGTGATAGCTTCGAGAGGTAGAGCTCGAAGGGTAGAGCTCAGTGAGCCAGTGCCCGCCGTCCGCCCGAGGAGGCCGCACGTCATGAGTCCCTTCACCGGCTCCGCCGTCCGCACCTTCGACTGGGAGCACCTGCGGGTCGAGCACGCCGACGGGGTCGCCACCGTCACCCTCGCGCGCCCCGAGAAACTCAACGCGCTCACCTTCGGCGCCTACGCCGACCTGCGCGACCTGCTCGCCGAGCTGTCCCGGGAGAAGACGGTACGGGCCCTGGTGCTGGCCGGCGAGGGGCGCGGTTTCTGCTCCGGCGGCGACGTCGACGAGATCATCGGCGCGACCCTGTCCATGGACACCGCCCAGCTGCTCGACTTCAACCGGATGACCGGCCAGGTCGTGCGGGCCGTACGGGAGTGCCCCTTCCCGGTGATCGCGGCGGTGCACGGAGTGGCGGCCGGAGCCGGCGCGGTACTGGCACTCGCGGCCGACTTCCGCATCGCCGACCCCTCCGCCCGCTTCGCCTTCCTCTTCACCCGAGTGGGCCTGTCGGGTGGCGACATGGGCGCGGCGTATCTGCTGCCGAGGGTGGTGGGCCTCGGTCACGCCACCCGGCTGCTGATGCTGGGCGAACCGGTCCGCGCTCCGGAGGCCGAGCGGATCGGTCTGATCAGCGAGCTCGTGGACGAGGGCCGGGCGGACGAGGCCGCACAGGCGCTGGCGCGTCGCCTGGCCGACGGCCCGGCACTGGCATACGCCCAGACGAAGGCGCTGCTGACGGCGGAGCTGGACATGCCGCTGGCGGCAGCGGTGGAGATGGACGCCGCCACGCAGGCCCTCCTGATGAACGGTGAGGACTACGCAGAGTTCCACGCGGCCTTCACGGAGAAGCGCCCACCGAAATGGCAGGGGAGGTAGGGATGTTGCCGGCTGACGGGGCTGTGCCAACCAAAGGGGCGCGGGGCGGTGTTGAATCTGCGACTACCGCCGCGTGGGCGCGACCAGCCACAACGCACCCGCAGCCGCCCAACGACACTGACCACCCCCTACGAGTCGCCATCATCGGCGGCGGCCCCGGCGGCCTCTACGCGGCGGCGTTGCTGAAACGCCTCGACCCATCCCGCGACGTCACCGTCTGGGAACGCAACGCCCCCAACGACACCTTCGGCTTCGGAGTGGTCCTCTCCGACGAAACCCTCGGCGGCATCGAACACGCCGACCCAGTCGTCTACGAGGCCCTCCAGCAACACTTCACCCGCTGGGACGACATCGACATCGTCCACCGCAGCACCCGCCAAACCTCCGGAGGACACGGCTTCGCGGCCCTCGGCAGAAAACGCCTCCTGCAGATCCTGCACGACCGCTGCCGCACCCTCGGCGTAGAACTCCGCTTCCGCGCCGAGGCCCCGCCCCCCGACCGGCTGGCGGAAACGCACGACCTGGTCATCGCCGCGGACGGTGTGCACAGCACCACCCGCGAGGCCTACGCCCATGTGTTCCGCCCCCATGTGGCCGAACACCACTGCCGCTACATCTGGCTCGCAGCGGACTTCGCCTTCGAAGCCTTCCGCTTCGAGATCGCCGAGACCGAGCACGGCGTGATGCAACTGCACGGCTACCCGTACGCGCCCGACGCCTCCACCGTCATCATCGAGATGCGCGAGGAGGTGTGGAACACGGCCGGGTTCGACGAAGTCACCCCGCAGGAGTCCGTCGACCGCTGCGCCAAGATCTTCACGGAAGCGCTCCGCGGACGGCCCCTCATGTCCAACAAGTCGGCCTGGACCACCTTCCGCACCGTCGTCAACGAACGCTGGTCGCACGGCAACATCGTGCTGCTCGGCGACGCCGCCCACACCGCCCACTTCTCCATCGGCTCCGGCACCAAGCTCGCCGTCGAGGACGCCCTCGCGCTCGCCGCCTGCCTGAAGGAACAGCCCTCGCTGGAGCGGGCGTTGACGGCGTACGAGGACGAGCGCAAGCCCGTCGTCGCCTCCACCCAGCGCGCCGCCCGGGCGAGCCTGGAGTGGTTCGAGAACCTCGGCCTCTACCTCGACCAGCCGCCCCGCCAGTTCGCCTTCAACCTGCTCACCCGCAGTCGCCGCGTCACCCACGACAACCTGCGCCTGCGCGACACCCGCTTCACCGAGGCCGTGGAGCGCGACTTCGGCTGCCCGCCGGGCACACCCCCGATGTTCACCCCGTTCCGGCTGCGCGGCCTGACCCTGCGCAACCGGGTCGTCGTGTCCCCGATGGACATGTACTCCGCCACCGACGGCGTCCCCGGCGACTTCCACCTCGTCCACCTCGGCGCCCGCGCCCTCGGCGGAGCCGGCCTGGTCATGACCGAGATGGTGTGCGTCAGCCCCGAGGGACGCATCACCCCCGGCTGCGCCGGCCTCTACACCGGCAGGCAGGCCGACGCCTGGAAGCGGATCGTCCAGTTCGTGCGCGCCCAGGCACCCGGAACCGCGATCGGTGTGCAACTCGGCCACAGCGGGCGCAAGGGCTCGACCAAGCTGATGTGGGAGGGCATGGACGAGCCCCTGGACGACGGCAACTGGCCGCTGGTCGCCCCGTCCCCGATCCCCTACAAGCCGTACAGCCAGACCCCGCGCGAACTCGGCCGCGCCCAACTCACCGACATCCGCGAGCAGTTCACCGCGGCCGCCTGGCGCGCCGCCCGGGCCGGCTTCGACCTCCTCGAACTGCACTGCGCGCACGGCTATCTGCTCTCCGGCTTCCTCTCCCCGCTCACCAACCGGCGCACCGACGCCTACGGCGGCACCCTGGAGAAACGACTCCGCTTCCCGCTGGAGGTCTTCGACGCCGTACGCGGCGTATGGCCCGAGGAACGGCCCATGACCGTCCGTATCTCCGCCACGGACTGGGCCGAGGGCGGCACGTCGGCCGAGGACGCCGTCGAGATCGCCCGCGCCTTCGCCGCGCACGGCGCCGACGCGATCGACGTGTCGACCGGGCAGGTGGTGGCCGACGAGCGGCCGGAGTTCGGGCGGTCGTACCAGACGCCGTACGCGGACCGGATCCGGCACACCACCGGCCTGCCGGTGATCGCGGTCGGCGCGATCTCCTCCTGGGACGACGTCAACTCCCTCATCCTGGCCGGCCGTACGGACCTGTGCGCCCTCGCCCGCCCGCACCTCTACGACCCGCACTGGACGCTGCACGCGGCGGCCGAGCAGGGCTACGACGGTCCGGGCGTCGTCTGGCCGGCCCCGTACCGGGCGGGCAGCCGACGGCCGCAGACCGGCCGCACGGACGCCCCCAAGCCCCGCCTGACGCTCGGGACTTGAGGACGTACACCCACGTCGGCGTACGACAGCTCGACCATCCCCGCGGTCAGCGTCGTCCCGTCCGCCGGGTCGATCAGAAGGAAGGCGCCGGCGACCTCACGGAAGATGTGGACGGCCTCGGACTCCAGGGCGTCCGTGCGAGAGGCTGAACCCGGTCACACCAGCCCCCGCTGCGCCGGCACCGCGTACACGGCGTCCGCGGACTCCCGGGGGGTCTGGTCCTGGGTCCTGAGGACCAGCGCCGGGTCGGCCGGCGGATCTCGTCGCCGTCGAGACCTCCAACAGTCCTCATCTCTTACCTGCGGACGACCCGACGGACGCTGGGTAAGAAACTTGAGAAGAGGCGCAGAGGAACCTGAGGCTTCCGTCAGTGGCGGATGGTGTGCCTGAGGTCACAGACCGGCGTACGTGGCTCCCGCGTCGCGCAGGCGCTCGTGCAGGCCGCGGAAGACGGCGGCCGAGCGTGCGCCCGGCCAGTCGCCCGGCAGCAGCCGGGCGGGCAGTCCGGGATCGGTGTAGGGGAGGTGGCGCCAGGAGTCGAGGGCGAGGAGGTAGTCGCGGTAGGCCTCCTCGGGCGGGGTGTCCTCGCGCCGCTCCCAGTCGTGCAGCACACGCGCGTGCCGGTCGAGGAACGCCTCGTGCTCCTTGGCGATCGCGGCCAGGTCCCACCAGCGGGCGACGGCCGCGGCGGTCGGCGCGAAGCCGAGGTGCTCGCCGCGGAAGAAGTCGACGTACTCCTCCAGCCGCAGCCGCTGCAGGGTGTGCCGGGCCTCCTCGTACAGCCGCGCCGGAGCGATCCAGACCCCGGGAGCCGCCGTGCCGAAGCCGAGCCCGGCCAGCCGGGAGCGCAGCACATGCCGCTTCTGCCGCTCCGACTCCGGCACCGAGAACACCGCGAGCACCCAGCCCTCGTCGGCGGGCGGCGCGGTGCTGTAGATGCGCTTGTCGCCGTCGTCGAGCAACTGACGGGCGTCCGGGGAGAGTTCGTACCCCGCCGCGCCCTGCGCCGTACGGGCGGGCAGCAGCAGCCCGCGCCGCTTCAGCCGCGACACCGACGAACGCACGGAGGGGGCGTCCACGCCGACCGCGGCCAGCAGTCTGATCAGCTCGGCGACCGGCACGGGGCCGGGCACATGGCGGCCGTATGCGCCGTAGAGCGTGACGATGAGAGACCGTGGTGCATGCTGGTCGGACACGTTGATCATCTTAGGTCTTACGGATCAATGCCGGTCACCCCGCGGGTGCCCGATCTCGCGCAGCCGGAACCGCTGGAGCTTGCCGGTCGCGGTGCGTGGCAGGGCGTCCAGGAAGACGATCTCGCGGGGGCATTTGTACGGCGCCAGCTCGGCCTTGACGAACGTGCGCAGCGCCTCCGCGTCCCGTCGCGCACCCTCCCTGAGCACCGCGTATGCCACCGCGACCTGGCCGCGCGCCTCGTCGGGCCGCCCCACCACCGCGGTCTCCAGCACGTCCGGGTGGCGCAGCAGCGCCTCCTCGACCTCCGGACCCGCGATGTTGTACCCGGCCGAGATGATCATGTCGTCCGCGCGGGCGACATAGCGGAAGTAGCCGTCACTCTCCCGGACGTAGGTGTCGCCGGTGATGTTCCAGCCGTGGCGCACGTATTCGCGCTGGCGGGGATCGGCGAGATAGCGGCAGCCGACGGGCCCGCGCACGGCGAGCAGCCCGGGCTCCCCGTCGGGCATTTCCCGGCCGTCCTCGTCGACCACGCGTGCCTGCCAGCCCGGTACCGGCACGCCCGTCGTTCCGGGCCTGATGTGCTCGTCGGCCGCGGAGATGAAGATGTGCAGCAACTCCGTGGCGCCTATGCCGTTGATGACGCGCAGCCCGGTCCGCTCGTGCCAGGCCTGCCAGGTGGCGGCGGGCAGGTTCTCCCCGGCGGAGACACAGCGGCGCAGGGAGGTGATGTCGTGCGAGTCGAGCTCGTCGAGCATCGCGCGGTACGCCGTCGGCGCGGTGAACAGCACGGACACCCGGTGCTCGGCGATCGCGGGCAACAGCTGCTTGGGACCGGCCTGTTCGAGCAGCAGGGCGCTGGCCCCGGCCCGCATCGGGAAGATGACGAGACCGCCGAGGCCGAAGGTGAAGCCGAGCGGGGGACTGCCGGCGAAGACATCGCCCACATGTGGTTGCAGCACATGTTCCGAGAAGGTGTCGGCTGTCGCGAGCACATCCCGGTGGAAGTGCATACAGCCCTTGGGGCGTCCGGTGGTGCCGGAGGTGAAGGCGATGAGCGCGACGTCGTCGGCCGCGGTGTCGACGGCCGGGTAGGGCACGTCGGGCGCCGGGAGACGCAGCAGATCGTCGGGGGCGTCGCCGCCGTACGCCGTGATGCGCAGGCCGGGTATCTCGGCCTTGGCCAGATCGTCGACCGCGCGGATGTCGCACAGCGCGTGCCGGACCTGGGCGATCTCACACATGGTCCGCAGCTCGTGCGACCGCTGCTGGGCCAGCACGGTGACGGCGACCGCGCCTGCCTTCAGCACCGCCAGCCAGCAGGCGGCCAGCCAGGGCGTGGTCGGGCCGCGCAGCAGCACGCGGTTGCCAGGGACCACGCCGAGGTGGTCGGTGAGCACATGTGCGAGCCGGTCGACACGAGCGCGCAGTGTGCCGTACGTCCATGTGGGGCCGGTCGGGGTGTGGAACACGGGGCGCTCGTCGTCGGGGCCGTCGAGCAGTTCGGCGGCGGCGTTGAGCCGTTCGGGGTAACGCAGCCCCGGAAGGTCGAAGCGGAGCTCGGGCCACTGGTCGGGCGGTGGCAGGTGCTCACGGGCGAAGGTGTCGACGTGCGCGGAGCGGTGCGGACCGGCCATGGCGGTTTCGCCCCCTTGCCGTGGTGGGCTGCCTTGTGGGCGTCGTGGTGGGCTCGCATGGGGAGCGTATCGTGTTGGTGACGGCAGTCAACAGGGCGCGATATCGTCGAGCTGGACCGTCGAGGAGGTCTGTCGAGAGGGCTCACCGCGGACGGCCCGCAGGGAGGTCGGCAATGCCCGCATTCTCACTCGATCCAACGCAAACCGCCTGGTGTGCCGAGCTGCGCACCCTGGCCGCCGAACGCCTGCGCCCGCTCGCGGAGAAGGGCGAACCCGGACACGTCAACCGCCCGCTGGTCGCCGAGCTCGGTCAACTTGGACTGCTGGGGCGGCTGTTCGGCTCAGGGGCGGTCGAGCTGTGCCTGATGCGGGAGTCCCTCGCGTACGCCTGCACGGAGGCGGAGACCGCGCTCGCCCTCCAGGGACTCGGCGCCCATCCGGTGCACTCCTACGGCACCCCGGCCCAGCGGGAGCGCTGGCTGCCCCGGGTGGCCGAGGGGAGCGCGGTGGCGGCCTTCGCACTGAGCGAGCCGGGAGCCGGTTCGGACGCGGCGGCGCTGGAGCTACGGGCGGAACGGGAGGCCTCGCGGCCGGGGGGACCGGCGGACACTCCGGGCGCCTCACGGCGGGGCGGGGTGGGCGGGACGCCGGGGTCCTCGTGGCCGGGCGGGCCGGGGGAGGCGCCGGTCGCCCCGCTCGCCGCCGCCCCCGACGGACCCGCCCGCTGGCGCCTCACCGGCCACAAGTGCTGGATCTCCAACGCCCCCGAAGCCGACTTCTACACCGTGTTCGCCCGCACCACCCCCGGCGCCGGTGCCCGAGGTGTCACCGCCTTCCTGGTTCCGGCCGACCGCCCCGGCCTCACCGGAGCGGGCCTGGACATGCTGTCCCCGCACCCCATCGGCACCCTCACCTTCGACGCCGTCCCCGTCACCGCCGACGACCTGCTCGGCGAGCCCGACCGCGGCTTCCGCGTCGCCATGGGCACCCTCAACCTCTTCCGGCCCAGTGTCGGCGCCTTCGCCGTGGGCATGGCCCAGGCGGCCCTGGACGCGACCCTCGCCCACACGGCCGAACGGGACGCGTTCGGCGGCAAGTTGAAAGACCTTCAGGCGGTCGCCCACCAGGTCGCCGAGATGGCCTTGCGCACGGAGGCGGCCCGCCTCATGGTGTACGCGGCGGCGACGGCGTACGACGAGCAGGCCCCCGATGTGCCGGGGCGCGCGGCGATGGCGAAGCTGCTCGCGACGGAGACGGCGCAGTATGTCGTCGATGCGGCGGTCCAGTTGCACGGTGCGCGTGCCCTGCGCCGCGGCCACCTGCTCGAGCACCTGTACCGCGAAGTGCGCGCCCCGCGTATCTACGAGGGCGCCAGCGAGGTCCAACGCGGCATCATCGCCAAGGAGTTGTACGCGAACATGGAGGCCGCCGAGTGAGTACCGAGCGCGTCAATCCGCCCGATCTCTCGCCGCCCACAGGCTTCTCCCACGCGGTGGTCGCCACCGGCTCCCGCGTGGTGTTCCTGGCCGGGCAGACCGCGCTCGACGCCGACGGGAAGGTGGTCGGGAAAACGCTGCCGGAGCAGTTCGAGCGGGCGCTCACGAACCTGCTGACCGCGCTGAAGGCGGCGGGTGGCACACCGGCCGACCTCGCCAGGGTCACCGTCTACGCCACCGATGTCGCGGCATACCGGGAACGCGCCGCCGAACTGGGCCGCATCTGGCGGCAGTCGGCGGGCCGTGACTATCCGGCGATGGCGGTCGTCGAGGTCGTGCGTCTCTGGGACGAACAGGCGATGGTGGAGCTCGACGGCTTCGCTGTGTTGCCGTAGCGCTTCACCGCTCTGCGCGCGCTGCGGTAGCGCCTCACCGCGCTGCCGTAGCGCTTCGCCGCGCTGCCACGCTGCTTGGCCGCGCTGCTGCCGTGCTTGGCCGTACGTCCGTCGATCCGGCTCACGCGGCCATCGCGAGCCGGTCGGCCGGTACCCGGTGCGGTGCGACGACGCGGCCGTCGGGGAGGAGCTCGCCGCTGTCGTCGAACACGATCGCACCGTTGCAGAGCAGGCTCCAGCCCTGCTCGGGGTGTGCGGCCACCACATGTGCGGTGAGGCTCTCGGAGGACGGGCACGAGGACTGGTGGGAACACATGGCGCACCTCCACATTGGGCGGACGAGCCGTGTATGGGTCGTCCATATGGGTAGACCATGCTCCCGCCGCGAACTCATCGGAACGGCCGGTCGTGAACCGTGACAACACGCGGACAACACTCTGACCGATCCACGAAGGTCGGGTCGGACTCGCCACCGAGTGGGTGACGGTCACGTCCGTCGGCGCGCCTGCCGGGTACGAGTGGAAGCCCCCACTCCGCTCATTCGGGAGGTCATCCCATGCATCTGCGCCCCGCTCTCGCCACCGGCGCCTTCGCCGCCCTGCTCCTGCTGGTCGCCGCCCCCTCGGCCCCCGCGAACGCCGCGGCGCCCGCCGCAGACCCCAAGGAGACCGTGACCGTCGACTCCACCGGCCGTATGTCCGCGGACGGCACCGTCACCCTGTCCGGCACCTACCGCTGCGTCGACAACGAGGGACCGGTGTTCGTGAGCTCCTCCATCGGCCAGAAGGCCGGCACCGTCCGCTACGCCATCGGCGGTACCGCCGCAGTCTGCGACGGCAAGCTGCACCGCTGGGAGAACGAGAGCAGGCCCGCACCGACCACCCTCAAGCACGGCAAGGCGGACGTCGAGGCCACCATCGTCGAACTCCACCCCGTGGGCATCCTGCCCCTGCCCCGCTTCCACGCGCTGTCGAAGGAAGAGATCTCCCTGTCGAAGCCGTAGGCGTTATCCCGCCGTACGACACCCGACACCCGACACCCGACACCCGACGCACGCGCACGACGCACGCGCACGACGCACGCGCACGACGCACGCGCACGACGCACGCGCACGACGCACGCGCACGCATACGGACTACGCACAACGCGCACCGCGCCCCTTTTCCGGCCTCCAGGTCGGGAGGGGGCGCTGCCGTGTCCCGGGACACTCCCGCGCTGCCCGACCGGCCGGCTCACGCGCGCTCCTCCGGCGGAACCGGCGCGTACGGCCGTACCACCACCGGGTCCCCGTCGGTCCGGGCCTCCAGTGCCCGCAGCACGGCCAGCATGTCCTCGCCACCTGGACCGGCCCAGTGGCCACGCTCGTGATCAGCGCCCTTTGACGGGGTGATCGTGATCGCCCGGGTGGAACAGGATGTCCGCGCGCTCACGACCGTGGCCCGCGAACTCGGGCCGCTCCTCGACGCGGCGGTGCGCGAGGACGGCTGACCGGCCGCCGCCGGCGTGATCCCGGGTGCCACGCCGAGTGTCACGCGGGGTAGGCGTGGGTCTGGGTCGCCTTCACCGCCGCCCAGACCGAGGCGCCGGTATGGAGACCGAGTTCGGCGGCGGCGACCGTGGTGAGGTCCGCGGTGAGGGTGAACGCGCCGGTCAGGGCCACGCGGATCTGGTCACCGTGGGTCTCCAGGCCGGCCACCTCGCACGGCCAGAGGTTGCGGGCGCTGGCCCCGGTGGGGCGGTCGCGGTAGAGGGTCACCGCGGCCGGGGGGAAGGTGACGAAGACCGGTCCGGTGAGGTCCTCCGTGGTCGTGATCTCCGGCCCGCCGTCCAGTCGTACGGTGTGCCCCTCGGACTGGCCCTTGTAGAGGTTCAGACCGACGAGGTGGGCGATGTAGTCCGTACGGGGATGGCGGGCGATGTGGGCCGGGGTGCCTTCCTGCACCACGTGGCCGTCCTCGATGACGACCAGGCGGTCGGCCAGGACCATGGCGTCGAGCGGGTCGTGCGTGACGAGGACCGCGACGGCCTCGAAGTCGGCCAGATGGCGCCGGAGCTGGGCGCGGACGTCGAGGCGGGTACGCGCGTCGAGCGCTGCCAGCGGTTCGTCGAGGAGCAGCAGCCGGGGGTGGGTGGCCAGCGCGCGGGCGAGGGCGACGCGCTGGGCCTGGCCTCCGGAGAGCCGGCGGGGCTTGGCGTCGGCGTGCTCGGCGAGGTCCATCCGCCGCAGCCACTCGGCGGCCCGCGCCCGTGCCTGAGCCTTGCCGGCGCCGTGGCAGCGGGGGCCGAAGGCGACGTTGTCGAGCGCGGTGAGGTGGGGGAAGAGCAGGTAGTCCTGGAAGACGACGCCGACCGGGCGGGACTCGGGCGGCGTACGGTCCAACTCGGCGCCGTCCAGGCGCAGGTGACCGCCCGTCAGTGGGACGAGCCCGGCCAGCGCGCGCAGGGCCGTGGTCTTGCCGGCGCCGTTGGGGCCGAGCAAGGCGACGACGTCACCCGGGGCGGCGATCAGGGACACGTCGAGGCGGAAACGGCCGCGGTCGACCACGAGACGGGCGTCCAGCCCCTCGTCGGCGGAACTCGGGCCGATGCCGCCCTCGGTGCCGGTGCCGGTGCCGGTGCCTGCGTCGGTACCGGCGTCGGCGTCGGCGTCGGTGTTCCGCACCCTCTCGTCGGTGTTCCGCACGTTCTTCTCGATGCCGGTCATGAGGCGGTCATCCAGCGGTCGCGCAGCCCCGCCAGGACCGCGATCGAGACGGTCAGCAGCAGCAGGCTGAGGGCGATGGCAGCCTCCGGGTCGCTCTGCAGGGCGAGGTAGACGGACAGCGGCATGGTCTGCGTACGGCCGGGGAAGTTGCCGGCGAAGGTGATGGTCGCGCCGAACTCGCCGAGCGCCCGCGCCCAGGCGAGGACGGCGCCCGCAGCGACGCCCGGCGCGATCAGCGGCAGCGTGACCCGCCGGAACGCCGTGAAGCGGGAGGCGCCGAGTGTGGTCGCGGCCTCCTCGTAGCGGGGGTCGGCGGCCCGCAGCGTGCCCTCGACGCTGATGACGAGGAACGGCAGGGCCACGAACGCCTCCGCGACCACGACCCCGGCGGTGGTGAAGGGCAGGGTGATCCCGAACCACGCGTCCAGCCACTTCCCGACGATCCCGTTGCGGCCCAGCGCCATCAGCAGCGCCACGCCCCCGACCACCGGGGGCAGCACCAGCGGCAGCGTGACCAGGGCCCGCACCAGCCCGCGTCCGGGGAACTCGACGCGCGCCAGCAGCCAGGCCAGTGGCACGCCGATCACCAGGCTCACCGCGGTGGCAGCCGTCGCGCACAGCAGGGACAGCCGCAGGGCCTGCCACACCTCGGGGCTGGTCAGCTGGTCCGGCAGGCTGTGCCAGGGGGTGCGGACCAGCAGGGCGATCAGCGGCACGATCAGGAACGCCAGGCCCACGAGCGCGGGCAGGAGCAGCGGGACGGGGACGGGACCGCGCCGGCGGGCGAGAGACGTACGGCCGCGCGGACGCCGCGGTCCGCCCGTCAGGGTGTCGGCCGCGGCGCCGGATGCGTCGGGCGGGCTCATGGCTTGAGGAACCCGGCCCCGGTCAGGACCTTCTGGCCGTCGGCGGATTGTACGAGCGCGATGAACGCCTTGGCCGCTTCGGCGTTGTCCGCCTCCTTGAGCAGGGTGATCGGGTAGTCGTTGACGGCATCGGCGGACTCGGGGAACTCCACGCCCGCCACCTTGTCACCCGCCGCCCGCACATCGGTCCGGTAGACGAGCGCGGCGTCCGCCTCCTTGAGCTCGACCTTGGTCAGGGCGGCCTTGACGTCCTGCTCGTACGACACCGGCGTGAGCTTCAGCCCGCTCGCGTCGAGGGCCTTTCGGGCGGCGGCGCCGCACGGCACCTCCTGGTCGCACAGGACGACCTTCAGGCCGGAGCCCGTGAGGTCCTTCAGGGAGTCGATCCGGTCCGGATTGCCCGGCAGGGTGGCGATCTCCAACTGGTTGCGGACGAAGGTGGCGGGCGTGCCGGAGGCGTCCCCGGCGTCCGTGACGATCTTCATCGTCTTGGGGCTGGCGGCGGCGAACACATCCGCCGGGGCGCCGCCCGTGATGCTCGCGGCCAGCGAGTCGCTGCCGCCGAAGCTGAAGGTCACCTTGGTACCTGGGTGCTCCTGCTCGAACCGCTTGCCCAGTTCCTCGAAGCTCTCCTTCAGCGAGGCGGCGGCGAAGACGGTGACATTGCCGGAGATCTCGGGGGAGCCGGACGCGGCGGGCGCGGCGTCCGACCCGGAGGAGTCCGAGTCGGAGGACGAGCAGGCGCTCAGGGCCAGCAGTGCGGCGGCGCTCGCGCCGGTCACCCGCAGCATCAGGCGGGTGCGGCGGGTCCGGCGCACGGAACGGGTCATCACGGGATCTGCCCCTTCTCGAGGACTCTCACTTGCTCACTGGGCGGGCATACGTCGAGCATACTGCCGCATATGCAAGGTGTAAGTCCCTAGTCGCTTCGTATAAGCACGCCTCAGGGTCTCGATGGTTGGTATATGCGTTTCTACAGTCACTGGGATGTCGGTTGCCGTGAAACGATCTCGCGACCTACCGTCGGGACCATGGCGGACGATGAACCCATGCGCGCGGCAAGGCTGTTGGATGCCCAGGCGAAGGCCGAGCGGCTCTTCGCGGAGATCGAGGAGCGCGGGCTCGTCGCGCCGGGGGAGGGGGAGCGGGCGGTCAGCGACCGTGTCAGGGACCTGGCGAACGAACTGTTCGGCACCACCCGGCACTGGCACAAGCGGATCGTGCGCTCGGGGCCGAACACGCTGATGCCGTACCGCGAGAACCCGCCGGACCGGGTGATCGGCGCGGACGACATCGTGTTCGCCGACTTCGGGCCGATCTTCGAGGAGTACGAGGCCGACTTCGGCCGGACCTTCGTCCTCGGCGACGACCCGGTCAAGCGGCGGCTGCGGGACGATCTGCCGAAGATCTTCGCCGCCGGGAAGCGGTTCTTCGAGAGCGACCCCGACATCACCGGCAAGCGGCTGTACGCCGAGGTCGAGCGGCTGGCCGCCGAGGCCGGGTGGGAGCTGGGCGGCTGGCATGCCGGGCACCTGGTCGGGGAGTTCCCGCACGAGTGGATCGACGGCGCCGACGTGGAGTCGTACATCGCACCCGGCAACGACACCCCGCTGCGCCGCACCGACAAGGCCGGGCGCCGCTGTCACTGGATCCTGGAGGTCCATCTCGTCGACCGGGAGCGGGAGTTCGGCGGCTTCTATGAGGAGCTGCTCACCCTCGGCTGATCGGTGGCGCCGGCTGCGCCGCCCAACTCTCCTCGTTGGCGCGGACTTCGCCGTGGGGGGGCAACGAGGCGCGACGAACGTATTGACGCCCCTGGCTCCGTGCATTTAGCGTCTGCCCGATTTCACGAACAACGTTCGACATATCGGCCGTCATCGAATGTCATCGAACGCCGTCGGACATCATGTCGTCCCGATCGAGGCACTCGCAGAAGACAGGAGTTCTCCATGGCCACGCTTCGCGCCCGGCTGTGGGCGGTACTGGTCACCGTCTGCCTGCTCCTCACCGCCCAGACCCTGGCCACGCCTCAGCGAGCCGTGGCCGCCGACCCGGGCTATCTGATGACGCACTTCATCGGAGAGGGGGCGACCGGTCAGCAGATCTACTTCTCGCACAGCACGGACGGCCTGCACTGGTCCGACCTCAACGGCGGGGGAATGACCCTGCGCTCCACGGTGGGTACCCGCGGCGTGCGTGATCCCGCTCTGGTCCGTTCCCCGAACGGCGACCGGTACTGGATCATCGCGACCGACCTGTGCATCGGCTGCGGGCAGTCCTGGGGCGACGCCATCGACAACGGCAGTCGCAACCTCGTGATCTGGGAGTCGAGGGACCTGGTCACCTGGTCGCAGCCGTGGCTGCTCAACGTCGCCGGCGCGATCCCGGACGGGCGCAACGCGTGGGCGCCGGAAGCGATCTGGAACCCGGAGACCAACGACTACGTCCTCTACTGGGCGACGAACGCGACTCTGAACGGCGTACGGAAACACCGCATCTACTACGCCCGCACCACGGACTTCCGCACCGTCACCACCCCGAGGCTCTACATCGACCGCCCCGGCACCCAGGGGATCATCGACACCCAGATCGTCGAGGTGCCGGCGGGCGTCGGAGGCCACCGCTACGTGCGAACCTCCGGCCAGATCACGATCGAAGGCGGCGACTCGATCCTCGGAACGTGGACCGAGCTGGGCAATCTCTCCGGCATCGGCCTCACCGGTTCCCAGGTCGAAGGACCCATGTGGATGAAGTTCCGCGACCGCGACGAGTGGGCCCTGTACCTCGACCAGTACGCCGCGGGGCGCGGCTACATGCCGGTCCTGACGACCGGCCCGGCCACCCCCGGCGCCTACCGGCTTCCGGGGTCGGGCACGTACGACATGGGCGGGACCAAGAAGCGGCACGGCTCGATCCTGAACCTGACGGCCGCCGAGGAGAGCCGCCTGCAGGCACGCTGGCCCGCCACCGCGGCCAACCGGCTCCAGTCGTACAACTACCAGGACCGCTACGTACGGCACGCCGACTTCGACGTACGCATCGACCCGAACGTCAGCCCCGCCGAGGACGCCCGGTTCCGGCTGCGGCCCGGCCTGGCGGGCTCCGGCACCGTCTCCTTCGAGTCGGTGAACTTCCCCGGCCACTTCCTGCGGCACGTCGGCTTCGACTTCCAACTGGCCTACGACGACGGCACCACGGCGTTCGCCGAGGACGCCACCTTCCGCCGGGTCGCCGGGCTCGCCGACTCGGGATGGTCCTCGTTCCAGTCGTACAACCACCCCGACCGGTACCTCCGCCACTACGGGTTCCGGCTGAGGCTCGACCCGATCACCACGGCGACGGGACGCGCCGACGCCACCTTCCGGGTGACGAGCTGACCCGACGCTCCGGTCACCCCGGCGGGCACTGATGTCGCTCCGCGCCCAGACGTGCGGGCGCGGAGCCTTGCGTGTGCGGCGGCAGCTGCTGCTCAGATGTCGCGGAAGGTCTCGATCTGTGCCCCGATCGAGTTCAGGCGCTCCGCGAGGTCCTCGTAACCCCGGTTGATGACATACACGTTGCGCAGCACGGACGTGCCCTCCGCCGCCATCATCGCCAGCAGCACGACCACGGCGGGGCGCAGTGCGGGCGGGCACATCATCTCGGCGGCGCGCCAGCGGGTCGGGCCCTCGACCAGGACGCGGTGCGGGTCCAGCAACTGGAGCCGGCCGCCGAGACGGTTGAGGTCGGTCAGGTAGATCGCGCGGTTGTCGTAGACCCAGTCGTGGATGAGGGTCTTGCCGGACGCGACGGCCGCGATGGCGGCGAAGAACGGGACGTTGTCGATGTTCAGGCCGGGGAACGGCATCGGGTGGATCTTGTCGATCGGCGCCTCCAGCTTGGAGGGCCGGACGGTGAGGTCCACCAGCCGCGTACGGCCGTTGTCCGCGAAGTACTCGGGCGTACGGTCGTGGTCGAGACCCATCTCCTCCAGGACCGCCAGCTCGATCTCCAGGAACTCGATGGGGACCCGACGCACCGTCAGTTCCGACTCCGTCACCACGGCCGCGGCCAGCAGGCTCATCGCCTCGACCGGGTCCTCGGAGGGGGAGTAGTCGACGTCGACGTCGATGGTCGGCACCCCGTGGACCGTCAGCGTCGTCGTGCCGATGCCCTCGACCCGGACGCCGAGCGCCTCCAGGAAGAAACACAGGTCCTGGACCATGTAGTTGGAGGACGCGTTGCGGATCACGGTGACGCCGTCGTGCCGCGCGGCGGCCAGCAACGCGTTCTCGGTCACCGTGTCGCCGCGCTCGGTCAGCACGATCGGCCGGCCCACGCGCACGGACCGGTCGACGGTGGCGTGGTACTGGCCCTCGGTCGCCGCGACGTCCAGGCCGAACCGGCGCAGCGCGATCATGTGCGGCTCGATGGTGCGCGTGCCGAGGTCGCAGCCGCCGGCGTACGGCAGCTTGAAGCGGTCCATGCGGTGCAGCAGCGGGCCCAGGAACATGATGATGGACCGCGTGCGTACGGCGGCCTCGGCGTCGATCGCCGCCATGTTCAGCTCGGCCGGCGGCACGATCTCCAGGTCCACGCCGTCGTTGATCCAACGGGTGCGCACGCCGATGGAGTTGAGCACCTCGAGCAGGCGGTAGACCTCCTCGATGCGGGCCACACGGCGCAGCACCGTGCGGCCCTTGTTGAGCAGCGAGGCGCACAGCAGGGCCACACAGGCGTTCTTGCTGGTCTTGACGTCGATGGAGCCGGACAGCCGACGTCCGCCGACGACCCTCAGATGCATCGGCCCGGCGTACCCCAGGGACACGATCTCGCTGTCCAGGGCTTCACCGATTCGGGCGATCATCTCAAGGCTGATGTTCTGGTTGCCGCGCTCGATGCGATTGACGGCGCTCTGGGAGGTGCCGAGCGCCTCGGCGAGCTGCGTCTGTGTCCAGCCACGGTGTTGCCGGGCGTCACGGATGAGCTTGCCGATGCGTACGAGGTAGTCGTCTGCCATGGGGTTGAGGTTATCTCAGATATGAGATGGCACATCCCTAGGGGGCCATTCGGGTGACAGGCCGTCAACGTCGCCTGGCGGTACGGGTGCGACGCCATCCGAAAGGTCCGGGCAAATCCACTGATGTCGTACGACGTCCGGTGCTGCTGCGGGTGTGTCGCGGGCTGTGCCCTCCGCCGGTCGTGATGGACCAGGAGCGCCGGTTGATGTTCAGCCGCACTCCCGGAAGGATCCGGAAACTCTTGCGGAACGTGAGGGGCATGGAAGCCTCCCTCCGGGTCGAGGTTTATCTCCCGATTACCCCGACTTGGCGAACTGATGGCAGAACTCGACGGGCTCCTCGAAAGTGACCGATGTCACCTGGTCGGCCGAGTGCGGTGGTGCGGCGGGAGCGACTGTGTAGTGGTGTCGGGCCACGTCTCCGTCCTCCGCTCGCAGTTCCACGACACCGGGCTCCGGACAGCACCAGGTCAGCCGGGTGACGTACTCCCCGAACCCGTTCGTCGAGCTGCTCCACCCCCGGCCGTCGGCGCGCAGCTCGAGTTCGGAACACTCCATCACGCCGTGATCGAAGGGGGCGCTGCTCCAGTGGCCGATCAGGTCGTCGTCCAGGCCGGTCCGCGGGTCGGCGGCGTCCTGCTCCGCGATCCGGAGCTGGAAGGCGGTGTCGGCCCCTCCCACGTCGACGACGCGCGTGCCGTGCATGAGCACACCCAGACCGTGCTCCTCGTCCCAGGAGCAGTCGAACTCGACGCCGACGTAGGGAATGCCGTTCCTCGCGACGGGGTGGACGTACAACGCACTGATGCCGAGGAGGTCTTCGAGTGACGGTTCCTCGCGACGCACCTCCTCGCCTTCCGGCTGAAGCGCACCGTGGTGAGCGCGCACTGCGGGCCGCAGCGCGGTGAGAAGGGCGGGCAGGTGGTCCACGACCCAGGCGGCCGACGCGATTTCGGCGTCGTCCAGGGGATGGTCCTCGCGGCCCTCGGGGGCGTAGTGCAGGGTGACCGGGTCCTCGGCGGCGGCCCAGCTGTCCGGCGGCAGCGGTACCCGCGTCGTCCACACGAACTCGTCCCTGGTGAAGTCGGCCTGTCTCACCGTGGGGAGGCCGCGTCGGCGATCAGGCGGGCGACCTGGGGAGGGGACACCCGGACGGTGTCGATGACCGTCCCCTCCCGGCTGAGCCAGGGCAGGGCCTCCCGGTATGCGGAGCGGTGGTCGAGGCGCCACTGGCGGGCCTGGGGGAACCGGGTGTTGGTCTCGCCGTCCGTCTCGATCCGCTCGGTGAGGGTGTCCGGGTCCGCGTGGAGTACGAAGTGGTGGACCGGGATGCCGTACTTGTCCAGTCCGGTGCGCATCTCCGTCCAGTACTGCTCGACCAGGACCGTCTGGGGGACGACGAGCACCCCGCCGACATAGCCGAGCAACTGCGCGGCGGTCTCCACCACCAGGTGGCGCCACGGCGGCCAGTGCTGGAAGTCGCCCAGCTGGGGGAGTTTCTCGACGTGTCTCAGCATGTAGCCGACGTACTCGGCGTCGAAGATCGCCGCGTCCGGGACGAGGTCGACCAGTTCTTTCGCCGTGGTCGTCTTGCCCGCGCCGAAGGTTCCGTTCAGCCAGATGATCACCCGGGGAGCCTAGCCACGCGGACTGATGGGCGGGCGGGAATGTCGCGAATGGGGCGAGGGGGCACGGCATGAAAAGGCCGGCTCGGCGCCCGCGGCGCCCAGCCGGCCTTCCCGGTGGTCCGTCCCCTCGCCGCCGTCAGTCCGTGCCGGACTCCATCGCGGCGCGGTCCAGCAGCGCGTCCTCCTCGGAGACCTCGCCGCGGGAGGCGATGGCCTCGGCGCCGCCCTCGGGGAGCTCCGGCATGGTGCCGATGAGGCCGGTCGCGGCCGCCTGGGAGGCGCCGACGGTGGGGCTGCCGGTGCCGATCAGGCCGAGGCCGACGTACTGCTCCAGCTTTGCGCGCGAGTCGGCGATGTCGAGGTTGCGCATGGTGAGCTGGCCGATCCGGTCGACCGGGCCGAACGCCGAGTCCTCGGTGCGCTCCATGGACAGCTTGTCCGGGTGGTACGAGAACGCCGGGCCGGTCGTGTCGAGGATCGAGTAGTCCTCGCCGCGCCGCAGCCGCAGGGTGACCTCACCGGTGATCGCCGCGCCGACCCAGCGCTGCAGCGACTCGCGGATCATCAGCGCCTGCGGGTCCAGCCAGCGGCCCTCGTACATCAACCGGCCGAGGCGGCGGCCCTCGTTGTGGTACTGGGCGAGGGTGTCCTCGTTGTGGATCGCGTTCACGAGGCGCTCGTACGCCGCGTGCAGCAGGGCCATGCCGGGCGCCTCGTAGATGCCGCGGCTCTTGGCCTCGATGATCCGGTTCTCGATCTGGTCGGACATGCCGAGGCCGTGCCGGCCGCCGATGGCGTTGGCCTCCATCACCAGGTCGACGGGGGAGGCGAACTCCTTGCCGTTGATGGTGACCGGGCGGCCCTGCTCGAAGCCGATCGTGACGTCCTCGGTCGCGATCTCGACGGACGGGTCCCAGAACCGCACACCCATGATCGGTTCGACGATCTCGATGCCGGTGTCCAGGTGCTCCAGGGTCTTGGCCTCGTGGGTGGCGCCCCAGATGTTGGCGTCGGTGGAGTAAGCCTTCTCCGTCGAGTCCCGGTAGGGCAGGTCGTGGGCGACCAGCCACTCCGACATCTCCTTGCGGCCGCCGAGCTCGGTCACGAACTTCGCGTCCAGCCAGGGCTTGTAGATCCGCAGGTTCGGGTTGGCGAGCAGGCCGTAGCGGTAGAACCGCTCGATGTCGTTGCCCTTGTACGTCGAGCCGTCGCCCCAGATCTGGACGTCGTCCTCGAGCATCGCCCGCACCAGCAGCGTGCCGGTGACGGCCCGGCCCAGCGGCGTGGTGTTGAAGTACGCCCGTCCGCCGGAACGGATGTGGAACGCGCCGCACGTCAGCGCGGCCAGTCCCTCCTCGACCAGCGCGGCACGGCAGTCGACCAGGCGCGCGATCTCCGCGCCGTACGTCTTCGCGCGGCCGGGCACCGAGGCGATGTCGGGCTCGTCGTACTGGCCGATGTCGGCGGTGTAGGTGCACGGGACGGCGCCCTTGTCGCGCATCCAGGCGACCGCGACCGAGGTGTCGAGACCGCCGGAGAAGGCGATGCCGACGCGCTCGCCGGTGGGCAGGGAGGTGAGGACCTTGGACATAGGAAGAGTATGCATGATCCCGCATGATCATGCAAAGGGGTCGTGCGGAAGCTCACGTTTCCCGGGTGTGCTCATGCGAGGACGGTGGCCCTCCGTCACATAGGGAGCGAGAACAGCCGTACTGGCCCCGAGGGCCACCGGGCGTCGTCGTGCAGGGGCGTCACCATGGTCCGCAGCGGCATGGCCGCCAGGCGGCCTTCGGGCTGTTCGACGAGTACGTCCTGGTCGAGCGGGTGCCATCCGAGGCGTTGGTAGAGCGGCACGAGGGGAGGTCGGCAGAACAGGAGTGCGTGCCGAGGGCCCATCGTGCGGGCGTGCTCCAGTGCGGCGGCGACGACGAGCCGGGCCAGGCCCTGACCTTGCATGCCGGGTGCGACGGCCACCCCGCCGACGCCCACCACCTCTGTCTCGGCGTCGCCGATCGCGACCGGCAATCGCAGCAGGCCGGCGTGCGCCACGAGCCGGCCTTCGTGCCTGATGCCGAAGTGTTCTTCTTTCGGCAGCCAGGTCAGACCGGTCGAGGCGACACCGAAGGGATCGTCGCCCTTGCCGAGGATCTCCTCCTGGTCCGCGTGCGTGTACTGGGGGAGCCGCACCACGGTCGGTGCCGCGGAGGGTCGGTTCTCAGGCATTCCCCCATGATGATCTGTCCGCCGGACACGGGCCAAGCCGTTCCGCCGACACTTGGGTGATGCCGCTCCCGGTCGGGAAGCGGAAGATCACATGCTTGACCTCGACTCCACTTGAGGTTCTACGGTCTCCGCATGACCTGCACCGACGTGCGGGCTCCGCGATCGAAGCATCAGGAGGGGACTTCCCATGACGACGGCCAGGCAGATCTCCGACGCCGAACTCGCCGGACAGCCCGCCGCCTACTGGACGGGTGTCGCCTACGAGGCGCTCATCGCGTACACCCGGGCCCGGCAGGCCGAAAAGGGCTACACCCAGCCCCAGTTCTGGCTGCTGCGCAACCTGTCGGTGAACGACATTTCGCCCGACGGGGAGGGAATGACCCTGCCCGAGTTGCAGTCGGCCATGGCCTCCTACATCCGGCCCGAGGACGACCTGTCGGCGGAGGCCGAGGTGCTCGTGGAGCGCGGCTGGCTGACTCGGGACACCGAGGGGCGGCTGTGGCTCACCGAGGAGGGGGAGCGGGCCCGCGTCGACCTCGCGCGCAACGCCCCCGCGATCCGCGCCGCCCTCCACGAGGGGATCGACGACGCGGACTACGTCACCACGGTGAAGGTGCTCCAGCGGCTGATCCGCAATGCGGGCGGGGCGACCGTCTGACGTGCCGAGAGCCGACACGGCGCCCCAACATCCCCCGGCGCGCCCCCGTACGCGACCAGGTCCACTGGCAGCGAAGCCGAAACGACGGGGTTCGTCGTCAAACGCCTGGATTGGATGGCAGCGGTCAGCGAGGGCGGGCATGACCATCCCGGCCCCATGTACTAGAGTTATCTCGACATCGAGATATCTGCCGAAGGTGCACCGCAGCCGCCACCCCCGGTAAGGGTTACCTAACTTAGCCTTACCTTAGCGGATCGGCCAAGATGCCGTGGCGGCAGGATCGTGGTGAGTACGCGCACATCAATGAAGGAGACTGTCGTGTCGGCGAACAGCTTCGACGCCCGCAGCACGCTGCAGGTGGGCGACGAGTCGTACGAGATCTTCCGGCTGGACAAGGTCGAGGGCTCCGCGCGCCTCCCCTACAGCCTGAAGGTGCTGCTGGAGAACCTCCTCCGCACCGAGGACGGCGCGAACATCACCGCCGACCACATCCGCGCCCTCGGCGGCTGGGACTCCCAGGCCCAGCCGTCGCAGGAGATCCAGTTCACGCCGGCCCGCGTGATCATGCAGGACTTCACCGGTGTTCCGTGTGTCGTGGACCTCGCGACCATGCGTGAGGCCGTGAAGGAGCTCGGCGGCGACCCCGCGAAGATCAACCCGCTGGCCCCGGCCGAGCTGGTCATCGACCACTCCGTCATCGCCGACAAGTTCGGCACCAACGAGGCCTTCGCACAGAACGTCGAGCTGGAGTACGGCCGCAACAAGGAGCGCTACCAGTTCCTGCGCTGGGGCCAGACCGCCTTCGACGAGTTCAAGGTCGTCCCGCCGGGCACCGGCATCGTCCACCAGGTGAACATCGAGCACCTCGCGCGTACGGTCATGGTCCGAGGCGGCCAGGCCTACCCCGACACCCTCGTCGGCACCGACTCGCACACCACCATGGTCAACGGCCTCGGCGTCCTCGGCTGGGGCGTCGGCGGCATCGAGGCCGAGGCCGCGATGCTCGGCCAGCCGGTCTCCATGCTCATCCCGCGCGTCGTCGGCTTCAAGCTGACCGGTGAGCTCACCCCGGGCACCACCGCCACCGACCTCGTGCTGACCATCACCGAGATGCTCCGCAAGCACGGTGTCGTCGGCAAGTTCGTCGAGTTCTACGGCGAGGGCGTGGCCGCCACCTCGCTCGCCAACCGCGCCACCATCGGCAACATGTCGCCGGAGTTCGGCTCCACCGCCGCGATCTTCCCGATCGACGGCGAGACCCTGAACTACCTGCGTCTGACCGGCCGCAGCGCCCAGCAGGTCGCGCTCGTCGAGGCGTACGCCAAGGAGCAGGGCCTCTGGCTGGACCCGAAGGCCGAGCCGGACTTCTCCGAGAAGCTGGAGCTCGACCTGTCGACGGTCGTCCCGTCGATCGCCGGCCCGAAGCGCCCGCAGGACCGCATCGTCCTCGCGAACGCCGCCGAGCAGTTCAAGCTGGACGTCCGCAACTACGTCGACGTCGTCGACGAGGCGGGCCAGGAGTCCTTCCCGGCCTCCGACGCCCCGGCCGTCGCCCCGAACGGCGCCCCGTCCAACCCGGTCACCGTGACCGCCCCCGACGGCTCGACGTACGAGATCGACCACGGTGCCGTGACGGTCGCGGCCATCACCTCCTGCACCAACACCTCCAACCCGTACGTCATGGTCGCCGCCGCGCTGGTGGCCAAGAAGGCGGTCGAGAAGGGCCTGACCCGCAAGCCGTGGGTCAAGACCACCCTCGCCCCGGGTTCGAAGGTCGTCACCGACTACTTCGACAAGGCGGGCCTGACCCCGTACCTGGACAAGGTCGGCTTCAACCTGGTCGGTTACGGCTGCACCACCTGCATCGGCAACTCCGGCCCGCTGCCGGAGGAGGTCTCCAAGGCCGTCAACGACCACGACCTCGCGGTCACCTCGGTCCTCTCCGGCAACCGGAACTTCGAGGGCCGTATCAACCCCGACGTCAAGATGAACTACCTGGCCTCCCCGCCGCTGGTCGTCGCGTACGCCATCGCGGGCTCCATGAAGGTGGACATCACGCGCGACGCCCTGGGCACCGACCAGGACGGCAACCCGGTCTACCTGACCGACATCTGGCCGACCGAGGCCGAGGTCAACGACGTCGTGGCGAACGCCATCGGCGAGGACATGTTCAACAAGTCCTACTCCGACGTCTTCGCGGGCGACCTGCAGTGGCAGTCCCTCCCCGTCCCGACCGGCAACACCTTCGAGTGGGACGCCGAGTCGACGTACGTCCGCAAGCCCCCGTACTTCGAGGGCATGGGCATGGACCCGGAGCCGGTCTCCGACATCTCCGGCGCCCGCGTCCTCGCCAAGCTGGGCGACTCGGTCACCACCGACCACATCTCGCCCGCCGGTGCCATCAAGGCCGACACCCCGGCCGGCAAGTACCTCACCGAGCACGGTGTGGAGCGTCGTGACTTCAACTCCTACGGCTCGCGCCGAGGCAACCACGAGGTCATGATCCGCGGCACGTTCGCCAACATCCGCCTGCGCAACCAGATCGCGCCGGGCACCGAGGGCGGCTACACCCGCGACTTCACCCAGCCCGACGGCCCGGTGTCGTTCATCTACGACGCCTCCCGCAACTACATCGAGCAGGGCATCCCGCTGGTCGTCCTGGCCGGCAAGGAGTACGGCTCCGGCTCGTCCCGCGACTGGGCCGCCAAGGGCACCGCGCTGCTCGGCGTCAAGGCCGTCATCGCCGAGTCGTACGAGCGCATCCACCGCTCCAACCTCATCGGCATGGGCGTCCTCCCGCTGCAGTTCCCGGAGGGCGCCTCGGCCGAGTCCCTCGGTCTGACCGGTGAGGAGACCTTCTCCTTCACGGGTGTCGAGGAGCTCAACAACGGCACCACGCCGCGCACGGTCAAGGTCACCACCGACACGGGCGTCGAGTTCGACGCGGTCGTCCGCATCGACACCCCCGGTGAGGCCGACTACTACCGCAACGGCGGCATCATGCAGTACGTGCTGCGCAGCCTGATCCGGAAGTAGTTCCGAACAGCACGGCAGCCGAGACAGCACGGCAGTCGAGGGCCGCATCCCCGGGTACGGGGGTGCGGCCCTTCGCCATGCTCGTGGCGCCGCAGGTCATCACCCACCCTCAGGTGGAACACAGGCTTCCCCAAGCGGGCGGGGACAGGATCGAGACATGAACGGCACACCCGGGTCCGGAAGATGACCGCCCTGCCGCGTCCGCGGTTGCGCACGCACTCGATGGGCACCCGCCTGCTCCTGTTCCTCGGTGCCACCCTTGCCGTCGCGTGCGCGGCGATGGCGCTCACCACCGCCCTTGCCCAGCGCGCCTATCTCATGGGCGGCCTGGACGACCGGGTCACCAACGCCGCCGAGCGCAGCCTGGACGGGGCAGGGCGGCATCCGCAGGACGAGGACAGCCTGTCCTTCCTCACCGACAACGGCCATCCCGCCGGCATGCTCGCCGCTCGCCTCGACGCCGACGGGGACATCGTCTCCGCCGCGACGGTCGGCGAGGACGCCCCTCCCCGGCACCTCACCGCCGCCCAGCGCGCCGCCCTGGCGGACATCGCCACCGACGGCTCCCGGCACACCCGGACCGTGCCCGGCCTCGGCACCTACCGGGTCACCGCCCTCGACAGCGACGGCGTCCGCGTCCTCACCGGGCTGCCGATGGACGACGTCCAGCACATGATCAGCGACCTGGCCGCGGTCGAGGCGGTCGTCGCGGGCGCAGGTTTGGTGGCGGCCGGGTCCCTGTGCGTGGTCGTCATACGACGGCAGCTGCGTCCCCTCGGCCGGCTCGCCGCCACCGCCGTGGCGATCTCCCGCGCACCGCTGGACCGCGGCGAGGTCACCGGCCTGCCCCGCGTCCCCGCTCGGCACACCCACCCCGGCAGTGAGGCCGGCCAAGTGGGCGCCGCGCTCAACCGGATGATCGACCACGTCGAGTCCTCCCACACGGCACGCCGGCGCACCGAGGAACGCATGCGGCGCTTCCTCGCCGACGCCAGCCATGAACTGCGCACCCCGCTCGCGTCGATCGCCGGCTACGCGGAGCTGATGAACCGCGGCACCGACAGGATCCAGCCGGTGCTCGCCTGGCGCCGCGTCTCCGCCGAGTCGGCGCGGATGACGGGCCTGGTGGAGGACCTGCTCCTGCTGGCCCGTCTCGACGAGGGACGCCCCCTGCACACCACCGAGGTGGACGTCTCGGCGCTGGTCGCCGAGGCGGTGCGGGACGCGCGGGCCACGGGCACCCGCCACGACTGGCAGCTCGAACTCCGCCTGGACACGGTGCCGTTGGTCTCCGGCGACGAGGCGAGACTGCGGCAGGTGGTGGCCAAACTGCTGGCCAACGCCCGTGTGCACACACCCGCGGGGACGACGGTCGCGGCCACCGTGGAGGCGCGGGACACCCGCCGCGTCGTCCTGCGCATCCGGGACGACGGCCCCGGCATCCCGCCCGACCTGCTGCCCACGGTCTTCGACCGCTTCACCCGCGCCGACACCTCCCGCGCGCGCGGCGGCCCGCACGACGGCGGATCCGGGCTCGGCCTCGCCATCGTGGCCGCGATCGTGTCCGCACACGGCGGCAGTGTCGAGGTGCGGAGCGAGCCGGGCCGTACGGAGTTCAGGATCGAACTGCCTTCGCTGGAGGCCGCGCCAGCCGCCGAGCCCCTGTCCGTGGACACGCCGTCGGGCCCGTCCGCTCCGGCACCGCATCATTCCGCCGATGTCGGCCGGACCATGAGCGAGCGCAGGACACCGGCTGCCGGTCAGCCCAGGAGCGCGGCCGTGAAGGCCCTCCTGTGATCCGCCAGCCACTCCCGCAGGCGATCCCACCGCTCCCAGCCACCCCGCTCGGCCGGCGCCCGGGCGTAGCCCGGATCACCGTCGGCCACCCGGCGCGCCATGAAGGCACGCCAGGCCCCCGTGGCCTGCTCGATGACACCGGGCAACTCGGCGCGGTCCCGCGGGCAGAGACCGTAGCCGTCGGCGAGGACCCGCAGCCTCGCGGGTGCGTCCAGGCGGGCGGGGGCTCCAAGTGCTTGACCTGGTCGAAGGTCCATCCGTCGGCCGGCGGGAACATCCAGGTTTCCTCAGTGGCCGGTCCCCGCTGGGATGTGGTCATCACTGCTCCCATGGACGCCAGTGCGGACGCCGATACGCGACGTGATCGTACGTACGAAGGACCGCCACCCGAACCGGCGAGACCACGGCGCGCCACGACAGGTGCGACCGGCGTTTACAACTGCGCCGCACGGCGCTACCGTCCGCAACAGACGGGGTGGGAGCGCTCCCATGAGTGGTGGACCGGAACCCGCCGCTCGACCGCTCCCACCTCGCGCATCCGCACACACCATCCACACGGCCCGTACCTCGAGGAACGGACTGGTCTGTCATGATCCTGACAAGCCCTGCGAGAACAAGTACGCCTGGACGCCGATTAACGCTCCCCACCCGCACCAGAGCCCTCTTCCTGGTCCTGGTCTCGCTGCTCGCCACCATCCCGGCCGTAGCCCTCGTCATGAGCACCGGCGGCGAGGCCGAGGCCCACGGCACCCCCATGAAGCCCGGCAGCCGCACCTTCCTGTGCTGGCAGGACGGGCTCACCGACACCGGTGAGATCAAGCCGGTCAACCCGGCCTGCAGGGCGGCCCAACAGGTCAGCGGCACAACGCCGTTCTACAACTGGTTCTCCGTGCTCCGCTCCGACGGCGCCGGCCGCACCCGTGGCTTCGTGCCCGACGGTGAGCTGTGCAGCGGCGGCAACACCAACTTCACCGGCTTCAACACCACGAGCAAGGACTGGCCGCTCACCCATCTCACCTCGGGTGCGACGGTCGACTTCTCGTACAACGCCTGGGCCGCGCACCCGGGTTGGTTCCACGTCTACATCACCAAGGACGGCTTCGACCCGACCCGAACCCTCACCTGGGACGACATGGAGGAGCGGCCCTTCCTCAGCGTCGACCACCCGCCGCTCAACGGCTCCCCGGGCACGGTCGAGGCCAACTACTCCTGGACCGGAAAGCTTCCCGACAACAAGTCGGGCCGCCACATCATCTACATGGTCTGGCAGCGCTCCGACAGTCAGGAAACCTTCTACTCCTGCTCCGACGTCGTCTTCGACGGCGGAAACGGCGAGGTGACCGGCATCAAGGAGCCCGGCAATCCGACCGACCCGGTGCCCGGCGAGTGCTCCGCCACCCGCCGCACGACCGGCAGCTGGAACGGCGGCTACCAGTCCGAGGTGACCGTCACCAACACCGGCGAAGTCCCGATGCTCGGCTGGATGGTCGACTGGTCGCTCCCTGCCGGCCAGAAGGTCGAGAGCCTCTGGAGCGGCAACGCGACCTACAACGGCCAGGCCGTGATGGTCCACAACGCGGATTGGAACGGCTCCCTGAGTCCCGGTCAGAGCACCACATTCGGCTACGTCGTCTCCGGTTCCGGCGGCGACAGTACGACGGCCCTGCCCTGCCGGGTGGGCTGAACCACCGCCCGGCGCGGACCCGGTGGGCGCGAGCCGTCGCCCACCGGGCCCGTCCGTGGCTCACACCTCGCCGAGGAACCCGGGATCGGCCGGGCCCAGCTGCCGGGCGAAGTCGGCGGCGACACCGAGGACTTCGCGCATCGGCAGGGCCCGCCGGCTCGTGGCCGCCAGATCGGCGTGAGCCTCCCTGGTCCACAGGAAGGGAAACACGGTGATCCCCTGGGAGTGGCTCAGGGCGGCGGCCTCCTCGCGCCAACCGGGCCAGCGCAGCCCGTCGTAGAACGTCTCCAGGCGGTCGGACAGCAGCCAGGAGATCCACGTCGAATGGCCCATGTCCATGGCCTCCCACTCCAGGGTGTCGGGAGCGAAGTAGGTCATCTGCCCGGGGGAACCCGGGCGGCCCGCGGCGGCGGGATCGTGGCCGTTCAACGCGAACACACCGCCCAGGACGTCCTGGCCGACGACCAGGCCGGTGGTGGGGTGCCAGGCGGGGTCGAAGGCCGCGGGGAAGCGGTTGACCCGGCCCAGGCTCGGCAGACCGTCAGGCGTCCGGGAGCCGCCGGCGAACACCCGCACCCATCCGTCGTCCAGGACCAGTCCGCCGCAGTTCAGTGCCAGGGCCCCGAGCGTCGATCGAGCGGTGACCTGCAGCTGCAGCAGGCAGCGGCGACCGCCGTCGGGCTCGGCGGGCAGGATCCGCACAGGCACGGCACTCCTCGCGAACTCCTCCTGAAGTACCGGCCACGCCGGATCGTCCACATCGGCCAGCTCATGGATATCGCGCACCTGAGGATGATGGCACCCACTGGCGTGAACGCTGCGACGCCCAAGGCCGTCATTGGGTGACCGGCAGGAGAACGAAGAGGTAACGGCGGGCAACTGACCGGGGGTGTCCCTGGTCTAGCTCGCATGAAGATCACCTTCCTGCTGCACAACGCCTACGGGATCGGAGGGACGATCACCACCACCTTCAACCTGGCCCAGGCGCTGGCCGAGCGGCACGACGTGGAGATCGTCTCCGTGCTGCGGCACCGGGAACGCCCCACCTTCACCCTGGACCCGAAGGTTTCCTTACGACCGCTGGTCGACCTGCGGCACGAGAAGGAACACCCCCTCCAGCTGAGACCGGCAAGAGTGTTTCCCGCCGCCGAGTACCGCCACCACCAGTACAGCGAGCTGACCGACCGGCGGATCGGCGAGTGCCTGGCGGCGATCGACGCCGACGTCGTCATCGGCACCCGGCCGGGACTCAATGTGCACCTGGCACTGCAGGCGCCCGAGCGCGTCGTCCGCATCGGGCAGGAGCACCTCACCCTCGGCAACCATCCACCCCGGCTGCGCACCGCGCTGCGCCGGGCCTACCGCCGGCTCGACGTGCTCACCACGGTCACGGAGGCGGACGCGGCCGCCTACCGGCGCAGGATGCGGTTGCCGGGAGTCCGGGTCGAAGCGCTCCCGAACAGCGTTCCCGATCCGGTGCTGCCCGCCGCGGACGGCACCGCCAAGGTCGTGGTCGCGGCGGGACGACTGGTCCCCGTGAAGCGGTACGACCTGCTCATCGAGGCGTTCGCGCTGGTTGCCGCCGAACACCCGGACTGGCACCTGCGCATCTACGGCAAGGGCGAGGAGCACACTCGACTCCGCCGGCTCATCCACCACCTCGGTCTGTACGAGAACGTCTTCCTGATGGGCGCGGCCGCACCCATGGAGGCGGAATGGGTCAAGGGCTCCATCGGCGCGGCCGCGTCCGACTTCGAGCCGTTCGGCATGACCATCGTCGAGGCGATGCGCTGCGGCCTGCCGGTCGTCAGCACCGACTGCCGGTACGGACCCGGCGAGATCATCAAGGACGGGGCCGATGGCCGGCTGGTGCCGGTCGGGGACCGTGACGCGTTCGGCGCCGCCCTCCTGGACCTCGTCCGCGACGACGAGCGGCGCCGGCGGATGGGCCGCACGGCCATGGCCAACGCGCGACGATTCGCCCCGGTCCCGGTCGTGGAGCACGCCGAGCGCCTGATGGACGAGGCGATGTCGGCCCGCCGGACCGGGCGACGGCTCGCACCGGAACGCGGCCGAATACGCGACGCCCTGGTGAGCCAGGGCTTCGCCGCACGCGACACCGCGCACGCCGCGGCTGCCCGCGTGCTGCACACCGTGCGGGGGAGAGGGCAGTGACGGTGATGACGACGGAACCGGGCGCCACGCGCGACGCACACCTTCGAGCCGACTGCACGATCGACACGGCCGGCCGGATCGCCTTCACTCTCCGGTCACCGGCGACCGCCCCGGACTCCCGGCCGCCCCGGTTGCTGCTGCGGCTGCGCCCCAAGAAGGGGCAGCCGGAGAAGGTGCTGCACGTCCTCGACCTGGAGTCCGTGGACGACGACCGACTGCGCGCCGTACTGGAGCCGCAGCTCGCCCTCGCCGAGGGCAGGTGGGACGTGTACCTGCTTCCCGGGCCGGGAGAGTCGGTGACGGGGCGGCAGCGTGTCCGTCCGGGTCTGAGTGACCTGCGGGCCCTCGTCGGCGGACAGACCCGTGACTGGCCGTCACCGCTCGCCGTACGGGTTCCGTACACCACCAAGGACGGCTGTCTCGCGGTGCGGGCCTGGCTGCGCACCGCCCACGCGGAGGTCGAGGGCATCGAGATCACGGACCGGACGATGACGGTGCGGGCCCGGCTGCACGGTGCGACGCTCGCCGAGGGGGCCGTCGTACGACTGCGTCTGCGCGGCGGGAAGGGCGTGCTGCGGACGCTGGAGCCACGGGCCGCGAGCGACGGCCGGGCGTTCTCCTTCACCGTGGATCACGGGGAGTTGGCCGCTGACCGAGGCACCGGTAGCGGTGTCTGGGACCTCTCCGTCCAGCCGCGGCCCGCTGCGGATGCCTCTCCGATCCGGATCGGCCGTCTGTTCGACGATGTGGCGGACCGCAAGGAGATATTCGTCTATCCGGCGACCGCGATCGGTGAAGTGGCCGTACGCCCCTACTACACGGTCGACAACGACCTCTCCGTGGAGGTCACCGCGGCGACGGCGTGATGTCCGTTCTCGAGCGGACCCGGTGGGCGTTGAGCCGTCGTCCACCGGGTCCGCGAGCCGGACGGGCCCGAGGGGGGAAAGAGGACCGTCCGGTTGGAGAGTGGCTTGTGCGTGAGACTGTCCGGCCGACGATCCGACAACGTTGTCGAACAGTTCCGCGCACGACTCTATCGCCTCAACGGGCAACAACGTCAATCCAGTTGGACAGCGTTCCGGATCACGCCGGTCGCTGCCCGAAGTCCAACACCTCGCACAGCCAGTCCAGTTGGCGGCGCACATGCACCTCGTCACCGCCCTCGTGGCCGTTGAACGGATAGGCGTGGATCTCCTTGCGGGGAGCGGCACCCGACAGCTCCGCATAGCGATTGAAGGCCCCGTACGCCCCGCTCGGCGGGCACACCGTGTCGCGCAGGCCCACCCCGAAGTGGGCCGGGGCATGGGCGCGCCGCGCGAAGGCGATCCCCTCCAGGTGGGCGAGGGTGTCGTACGCGGCCCGCTCGGCTCCCCGGTGCACGGAGAGGTACGCGGCGATCTCGCCGTACGGTCCCGCGTCGGTGAGGTCGAGGGCGCGCCGGATGCCGCACAGGAGCGGGGCGGTGGCCAGCAGTGCGGCGAGGTCGGGGACGAGGCCGGCGACGGCGACGGCGAGGCCGCCGCCCTGGCTGTTGCCGACGGCCGCGATCCGGGCGGCGTCCACGCCCGGCAGGTCCCGCACGGCCGTGACCGCTCGTACGGCGTCCGTGATGAGGCGGCGGTAGTGGTGGTCATGAGGCGACAGCAGCCCGCGTACCGCCGGGCCCGGGCCGCCCGGAGCCGTGGCGTGCGGGTCCGGGGTGGCGCCGCCGTTGCCGTACTGGTCGCCCTGGCCCCGGTTGTCCATCAGCAGGTGCGCGTACCCGGCGTTCACCCAGGTCAGCCGCTCATGGGGAAGGCCGCGGCCACGGCCGTAACCGGCGTACTCGACCACGCCGGGCAGCGGCTCGCGCACCCCGGCCGGTCTGCTGAACCAGGCCCGTACCGGGTCACCGGCGAACCCCCGGAAGGTCACGTCCCAGGTCTCGGTCAGCCGCAGCCCGGTCCGCACCGGGCGCGCCGACACCAACACCTCGTGCTGCGCCGCCTCCTTGAGGGTGTCGTGCCAGAACTCGTCGAACCCGGCGGGCTCCCGGGGATCCGGACGGTAGCGCTCCAGCTCCGCCAAGGGCAGGTCGAACGCGGGCACGGACACCTCCGATTGTTGCGGTCCTGGATATGAATGTTTCGTTGCCTCAGGCTCGACTCGGGCCGCAACCTCCTCAACTCACCATCCCTGTCAGCCCCATTGACAGCCATTACACCCGCCCCTAACCTCGCCGCAAAGTTGCCGGTACGACTCCGAAACTTTCGGTGCCACCGGGAGGCCCCCTGCATGAGCACCTCCACCACATCGGCTCCACCGCCCGGCACACACCAGCCGCCGCCGGCGAAAGCCCCGCCCCGCCGCAGGCGGCTGCCGACGCGCACGGGCTGGCGGCGGGCACTGCGCCGGGACTGGCAGCTGTACTCGCTCGCCCTGCTGCCACTGCTGTTCTTCCTGGTCTTCCGCTATCTGCCGATGATCGGCAACGTCATCGCCTTCCGGCGCTTCGAGCCGGGCGGGTCGATGTTCGGCGAGGAGTGGGTGGGCCTGCGCTATGTCGAGATGTTCCTGAGCGACCCCACCTTCTGGCAGGTGTTCCGCAACACCCTGTGGCTCGGCGGACTGACGCTCGTCTTCTGCTTCCCCGTCCCGATCGTGCTGGCGCTGCTGCTCAACGAGGTACGCCGACGTGCGCTGAAACGATTCGTGCAGTCGGTGTCGTATCTGCCGCACTTCCTGTCGATCGTGATCGTGGCGGGCATCACCATGCAGATGCTCGCCACGGACGGCCCGGTCAACCATGTGCTGGGCTGGTTCGGGCACGACCCGATCCGGTTCATCCAGGAGCCCGAGTGGTTCCGCACCGTCTACGTCGGCTCCGAGATCTGGCAGACCGCCGGCTGGGGCACGATCCTCTACCTCGCCGCGCTCACCACCATCGACGAGGACCTCTACGAGGCCGCCCGAATCGACGGCGCCAACCGCTGGCAGCAGATCTGGCACGTCACCCTGCCCGGCATCCGGCCCACCATGATCACGCTGCTGATCCTCAACGTCGGCACCTTCCTGGCCGTCGGCTTCGAGAAGGTCCTGTTGCTGTACAACCCGCTGACGTACCAGACCTCCGACGTGATCTCCACCTACGTCTACCGGACCGGCGTCGAGTCCAACAGCTTCAGCTACGCCGCCGCCATCGGCCTGTTCGAGGCGATCATCGGCCTGGTGCTGATCACGTCCGCCAACCAGCTCTCGCGCCGCACAGTGGGGACCAGCCTGTGGTGAAGCCGAGCCGTTCCTACCGCGTCTTCCAGGGCGTCAACGGGGTGATCCTCACCCTCGTCGTGGTCGTCACCCTGTACCCCTTCCTCAACATCCTCGCCCGGTCCTTCAGCGGGGAACGCCAGATCCGCGCCGGTGAAGTGACCCTGTGGCCCAAAGGGTTCAACCTCACCACGTACGAGATCGTGTTCCAGGACTCCATGTTCTGGCGCAACTACGGCAACACCGTGCTCTACACGGTCGTGGCGACCGCCGTCGCCATGGTGCTGACGACCTGTTACGCCTACGTCCTGTCGAAAAAGCACCTCAAGGGCCGTACCGCGCTCGTCGGCATCGCCGTGTTCACCATGTTCTTCACCGGCGGCCTGATCCCGAACTATGTGCTCATCACCAGTCTCGGCCTGAAGAACAGTGTGTGGGCGATCGCCCTCCCCAACGCGATCAGCGTCTTCAACCTGCTGGTGATGAAGGCCTTCTTCGAGAACCTGCCGACCGAACTGGAGGAGGCCGCGCAGATCGACGGGCTGAGCACCTACGGCATCCTGCTGCGGATCGTGCTGCCGCTGTCCAAGGCGGTCGTCGCGACGATGGTGCTCTTCTACTCGGTGTCGTTCTGGAACTCCTGGTTCAGCGCGTTCCTCTACATGGACCGCACCGATCTGATGCCGGTCACCGTCTATCTGCGCAACCTCATCCAGGGCGCCACCGGAGGCACCAACGCCGGTGCCGGCACTGAGCAGCTGAGCCAGGTCGGGGCGAACATCCAGGCGGTCACGATCGTGCTCACCGCGCTGCCGATCCTGTGCGTGTACCCGTTCGTCCAGCGCTACTTCGTCTCGGGCGTGATGCTCGGCGCCGTCAAGGGCTGACGCTCCGTCACCTCGCTTACGGAACAGCTCCGTCACCTCGCTTACGGAACAGGTCCGTCAACTCACTTACGGGACAAGGGAGTATCCGTGGAGAACTCAGGACAGCTGTCGCGTCGTCAGATCCTGTCCGCCGCCGGGTTCATCGGTCTGGCAACCCTCACGGGCTGCGGCAGCGGTGACGACGGAGGCGACTCCAAGGACCTGTCGAAGAAGCAGAACGGCGCGATGAAGGAGTACCGCGCCGGACAGCAGTTCAAGGCCGCCAAGCCGCTCTCCTTCTCGATGCTGCACAACAACAACCCCGTCTACCCGCTGAAGAGCGACTGGCTGTTCTGGACGGAGGTCACCAAGCGCACGGGCGTCACCATCAAGCCGGTCGACGTCCCGCTGGCCGACTACGAGAAGAAGCGCAGCGTCCTCATCGGCGCGGGTGACGCCCCCTTCCTGATCCCCAAGACGTACCACCCCTCCGAGGTCGCGTTCGTGTCGTCCGGCGCGATCCTCCCGGTCAGCGACTACGTGCACCTCATGCCCAACTACCAGGACAAGGTGAGGAGATGGAAGCTCGAGCCCGAGCTCGACTCCATCCGCCAGTCCGACGGCAAGTACTACCTGCTGCCCGGCCTGCACGAGAAGGTCAAGCCCGGCTACTCGCTGTCCTTCCGCACGGACGTCCTCGACAAGCACGGCCTCGCTCTGCCCACCACCTGGGACGAGGTGTACGACGTCCTGAAGGCGCTCAAGGCCGAGTACCCCCAGAAATACCCCTGGACCGACCGCTGGAGCACCAACACCCCGTTCCCCTGCGGCGCGTTGTTCAGCTACCTCGGCCAGGCGTACGGGGTCAAGGCGGGCTGGACGTACGACAACATCAGCTTCGACAGCAGGACGCGGAAGTTCGTCTTCACCGCCACCCAGGACGGCTACCGCCAGATGATCGAGTACCTGAGGAAGCTGGTCGCCGAGAAGCTGCTGGACCCGGAGAGCTTCACCCAGCAGGACGACCAGGCGGTGCAGAAACTGCTGGCCGAGAAGTCCTATGCCATCAGCGCCAACCCGCAGGAGCTGGTGCAGAACTACCGCTACAACCTGCAGAAGCAGGTCAAGGGCGCGCAGATCGAGATGGTGCCGGTACCGCTCGGCCCGGCGGGTCCGGTGGTGATCGGCGGGGCGCGGCTGGAGAACGGCGTCATGATCTCCAGCAAAGCCCTCAAGAGCGACAGCTTCGTCGCGATGATGCAGTTCGTGGACTGGCTCTGGTACTCCGACGAGGGCCAGAAGTTCTGCAAGTGGGGCGTCCCCGGCGTCACCTACACCGAGTCCGGCGGCAAGTACGAGCTGGAGCCGGGCATCTCCCTCATGGGCTCCGACCCGGACGCCCCGAAGGACCTCCAGAAGGACTACGGCTTCTTCAACGGCGTCTTCACCTACGGCGGCAGCTGGGCCCTGGTCTCCTCCAACTTCAGCCCGGACGAGCAGAAGTTCCAGGACGCCATGGCCGAGCGCGAGCAACTCCCCATCGACCCGGCACACCCGCTGCAGTCCTTCGAGCAGGAACAGGCGACGCTCTGGGAGACCCCGCTCAAGGACCACGCCATCCAGAACACCCTCAAGTTCGTCCTCGGCAAACGCCCGCTGTCCGAATGGGACGCCTTCGTCGCCGAGCTGAAGGCGAAGAACATGGACCAGCTCGTCGACCTGCACAACAAGGCCTACGAACGCTTCGAGAAGGAGAACGGGTGAGCCGCGCCCCGAGCCGCCGGAAGGGTCCCTCATGAGCGGCGCGCGTACGGCCGACTTCGGCACCGGAGCGCTCTCCCGTGCCGCCGGTCTGATCCACACCCTCGTCACCGTGGAGGCGCTGCTGCTCCTCGCCGCCTCGCCCGGCCTCGCCGGCCTGCTCCTCCTCGGTCCCGACCCCGCCAACCTGCCCCTCGCCGCCGGATGCCTGCTGCCGCTCGGCCCGGCACTCTCCGCGGCCCTGTACGCCCTGCACCACCGCACCGGCGATCTCACCGACCTGCACCCGGCCCGCACCTACGTCCGTGGCTGGCGGCTCAACGCCCTCCCCGCCCTGAAGCTCTGGACGCCGCTGCTGGCCTGGCTGACGGTCATCGCCTTCACCCTCACCCACTTCTCCGCCACCGGTCTGCCCGGCTGGTGGGCGGTGCTGCTCGGCGGGATCGGTATCGGCTCCCTGCTGTGGGGGGCGCACGCCCTGGTCCTCACCTCGCTGTTCACGTTCCGCGCCCGCGACACCGCCCGCCTCGCCGGGTACTTCCTCTTCCGGCACCCCCGCGCCACCCTCGGCGCCGCCTCCCTGCTCCTGCTGGTGGCCGCGTCCACCGCCCTGCTGACCGAGGCCCTGCCCGCCCTGCTGGCCGCCCCGCTGCTGCTCTCCCTGCTGCACAGCGGCCGCCCGGTGATCACCGAGACCCAGGAGGACTTCACGGCATGACCGCGCCGCGCACCCCGAAGATCCCCTACGGCGGCGACTACAACCCCGAGCAGTGGCCGGAACCGGTCTGGGACGACGACCACCGCCTGTTCGCACGGGCCCGCATCGACACCCTCACCGTCGGCGTCTTCTCCTGGTCCCTCACCCAACCCGCCCCCGAGACCTACGACTTCACGATCCTCGACCGCGTCCTCGACCGCGCCGCCACGGAGAACCGCCAGGTCTGCCTGGCCACCGGCACGGCGGCCCTCCCACCCTGGCTCGCCAGGAGACACCCGGACGTCAACCGCACCGACTTCGAGGGCCGCCGCCACCGCTACGGCCAGCGCCACAACTTCTGCCCCAGCTCACCGGCGTACCGCGACCACGCCACGGCGATGGCGTCCCGCCTCGCCGAACGCTATGCGGACCACCCGGCACTGCTGGCCTGGCACATCAACAACGAGTACGGCGGCGCCTGTTACTGCGACCTGTGCGCCGCGGCATTCAGGGAATGGCTGCAGCACAGGTACGGCACCCTCGACGCCCTCAACGACGCCTGGTGGACGACCTTCTGGTCCCACCGCTACACCGACTTCGCCGAGATCGAGCCGCCGAGCGCCCTCACCGAGCACTGGCGAGGCCCCGACCACACCGCCTTCCAGGGCATCACCCTGGACTACTTCCGCTTCACCACCGACGCCCTCCTCGGCTGCTTCCTCGCCGAGAAGGAGGTGATCCGCGCCCATGACCCCGACACACCCGTCACCACCAACTTCATGGGCATGTTTCGCCCCCTCGACTACCACCGCTGGGCGCCCCACCTCGACTTCGCCTCCTGGGACAGCTACCCGCCCCTCGACGCCCCGCCCACCTGGCCCGCCCTCGCCCACGACCTGATGCGCGGCCTCAAGGACGGCGCCCCCTTCTGGCTGATGGAACAGACCCCGTCCACGACCGCCTGCCGTGACGTCAACCCCCTGCGCCGCCCCGGCGAACTCCGCCTCGCCACCCTCCAGGCCATCGCGCACGGCGCCGACGCCGCCCTCTACTTCCAGCTGCGCGCCTCCCGCGGCGCCTGCGAGAAGTACCACGGCGCGGTCATCGGCCACGCCGGGCGTGACGACACCCGGGTGTTCCGTGAAGTCGCCGATCTGGGACGGCAGTTGGAAGTGCTCGGCGAGGCAACCCTTGGCGCGCGCACCCCGGCCCGCACCGCTCTCCTCTTCGACTGGGACAGCTGGTGGGCCCTGGAGATCTCCGACGGCCCTTCTCGGCTGGTCAAGTACCAGGAGGTGGTCCACGCCTACTACCGGGCGGCCCGTGAGGCCGGGGCGGACGTGGACGTCGTCCCGGTCACGGCCGACCTCACGGCGTACGACATGGTCCTCGCGCCTGCCCTGCACATGGTCAAGGGCGACCTGGCGCGGCGCCTGGAAGCCGTCGCCGCACGCGGCGGAACGGTCCTCACGACGTTCCTCTCCGGCCGTGTCGACGAACACGACCGCGCCTTCCTCGCCGATGTCCCCGGCCCGCTCGCCCGGCTCATGGGCGTCCGCGTCGACGAGTGGGACTCCCGGCCACGGGACTTCGTACAGCCCGTCCACCTGGGAGACTCGACCTGTGAGGCGCGCCTGGTCTTCGAGATCGTGCTCCCGCGTGGTGCCGAGCCGGTCGGCACCTACGGCGCCGACTTCTACGCGGGCACCCCGGCGGTGACCCGCAACCGCTTCGGGGAGAGCGGGGGAGAGGGCTGGTACGTCGCCACCGCCCTCGACCAGCCCGGCGTCGACTCGGTGGTCCGCCGGATCCTGGCCCGCCATGACCTGCTCGGCCCGTACGCCGACCGGCCGGCCCTGGAGACCGCGACCCGAGTGGCACCCGACGGCACCCGCCTCCTGTTCCTCCTCAACCACGCTCACGAGCCGGCGCACCTGACCTCCCACGCCACCGCCACCGACCTGCTCACCGGCAAGCGGGTCGAGGAGGGCGAGCCGCTGACACTCGACCCGCGCGGCACGGTCATCCTCCGCATTCAGTAGACGCGTTCCGTAGAAGCGATTCAGTAGATGCGTCGCCCATGTGCGTCGGCCACACCCGACTTGCGCGAGAAGTAGCTGTTGATCTGATCGCGCCACTCGCGGGCACTGCGGAGTTGTTCTTCGAACCGTTCCGTGACCCGTGCGTGGCGCGCCGGGTCCACCAGCCCGGCCAACGAGGCCCACACCTCCTGGGCCTCCGCCACCTCCGCCACGCCTTCGAAGTGCGTGTCGTATATGTGCTGGATCACCGTCTTCCCACTCCGAAGCACATGGCCGTACGACACGTGGTGGAAGAACAGCAGCAACTCGTCCGGACAGGTCTCCGGCGACTCGAACACCTCGGCCCACGCCTTTGCGTACTGGCCCGCATACCCGGTTCCCGTCGCCACGCTGCGGTCGACGCCGATGCCGTCGCGGTCGGCGAAGTGGTAGGTGCCCCACGGACTGTACTCGTAGCCGTCGACGCTCGGCCCGTAATGGTGACCCGGCTGCACCATCCAGCCCACCCCGAGCGGCGCGGTGTACTTCTCGTACGTCTGCCAGGAGCCGGCCAGCACCGCATACACCCCGGCCTCCAGCCGGGCGCTCTCCCCGGTCTTCTCCGGCGTGAAGGTCAGCCTGATCCACTCACCCAGGAGCCGGTAGGGGTTCGCGTCCGGCTGCCAGGCCAGCCGCCCGAAGGTGTACAGGTTCGCCTGGGCCAGCGGATGGCCGGTCCAGAACGGGTCGTCACCGACGTTGGACACCGCGACGAGGCCGCCGCGCGCCAACTCCCCGACGGACGGACCCTCCGGCCCTCCGGCGGGCCGGAACCGCAGCACCTTGCTCCACATCGGCCCGAGCCAGCACACATGCCGCTGCTGCCCGGTGTACTCCTGCGTGGCCTGCACCTCCACCGCGAGCCGGGTGCCCGGCATCGCGCCGATCAGCGGCGAGACAGGCTCGCGCACCTGGAAGTCCATCGGTCCGTGCTTGACCTGGAGGACGGCATTCGGGGCGAACTGCCCGTCCAGCGGCACGAAATGATCGTAGGCCGCACGTGCCCGGTCCGTCGTCCGGTCCCGCCAGTCCTGGCGGTGGTCGTAGACGAACGCCCGCCAGTGCACCGTGCCGCCGTACGGCTCCAGAGCGGCGGCCAGCATGTTCGCGCCGTCCGCGTGGCTGCGGCCGTAGGCGAACGGCCCCGGCTGCCCCTCGGAGTCGGCCTTGACCACGTACCCGCCGAAGTCGGGGATCACCTCGTACACCCGCGAGGTCGCCTCCGCCCACCAGCCCCGCACGTACTCGTCCAGCGGATCGGCCGTGGACAGCCCGCCGAGCACCATCGGCGCGGCGAAGGTGACCGACAGATGCACGCGGATGCCGTACGGCCGCAGCGCGTCCGCGATCGCGGCGACCTCACCGATCCGGTCCGTGAGCAGCTCGGCCTCGGTCTCGTGCACGTTGACGTTGTTGACCGCCACGGCGTTGATCCCGCAGGCCGCCAGCAGCCTGCCGTACGCCCGCACCCGCCCCAGCAGCTCGCCGCGCGCCCGGCCGTCCGCCCAGAACAGCGACCCACCGGCGTAACCGCGCTCCACCTGGCCCATCACCGGGTGCACGGCCACGTTGTCCCAGTGGTCGAGCATCCGCAAAGCCGCCGCGGGACGGTGCCGCTCGACCTGCCGCTCGCCGTGGAACGCCCGCTCGCCCAGCCGCACGACGTGGAACAGGCCGTACAGCAGACCGGCCTGACCCCGGGCGCTCACGGTCGTCCGGCCCTCCCGGCGCGCGTACGTGTACCCCTCGTCGCCGAGCCGGTCCGCGTCGCCGTTCAGGTCGAGCAGCAGGTCGTACGCCGTCGCGCCCGGTCCGGTATCGCGCTCTACGCGACCACCGAACCGGGCGCAGGCCTGCGCCACTTCCGCGTGCACCGTGTCCACCAGCGGACCCGAGCCGCGGATCAGGGTCCGCCGGGTGCCGATCGGCCGGAACGCCTCGTCCGGCAGCCAGGCCGGATCGACACCCCGCATGAGACCCCCAATGCACCCGATGCGTCCAATTCGCCTGCTCAGGCGAGCAGTTCGACCTCCGACAGCACCGCCTCGCCGTCGAGCACCAGGCGGTACCTCCCGAACGTACCCGGCGACCCCACGGTGAACGCCCGTGTCTGCCGGTCCCAGGTGAAGGACTGCCCGGAGCGCTCGTCGAGGGTCTGCCAGGTGGTGCCGTCCGTCGAGCCCTGGAGCTTCCAGCCGGCCGGCGCCTTCGTACGGTCCGACGGCGACGTCAGCGTGTACTGCACGGCCTTGGCGTTCTCGGCCACCGGCAGATCCACCGAAGTGACGCTCGCCTGGGTCGCCGAGGTGTTGTCGAACAGCGCCCCGTCACCCTTCAGCACGTCCGCCCGAGGCGTCGGCACCTCGTCGTCCCGGGTGATCGACACGGGCGCCGCGTTCTTGCCGGTGCCCCACGACGAGGGCCGCGGCCCCATGTCGAACTCCAGGACGCCGCCCTTCGCGATCAGCGAGTGCGGCAGCGCAGTCGACTTCCACGGAACGCCGTTGACCCTCAGGCCCTGTACGTACACATTGCGGGCGCTGTTCCTCGGCGCCTTGACGACCAGCTCCCGGCCGTTCTCCAGCTAGACGGTCGCCTTGGTGAACAGGGGCGAGCCGATGGCGTACTCGCCACTGCCCATCACCAGCGGATAGAAGCCCAGCGCGGAGAACAGGAACCAGGCCGACTGCTCGCCGTTGTCCTCGTCGCCGTGATAGCCCTGCCCGATCTCGCTGCCGACGTACAGCCGCGACAGCACCTCACGCACGTTCTTCTGCGCCTTCCAGGGCTGCCCGGCCGCGTCGTACATGTAGATCGCGTGGTGGGCGACCTGGTTGGAGTGGCCGTACATGCCCATCCGGACGTCCCGGGCCTCCGTCATCTCGTGGATGACCCCGCCGTAGGAGCCGACGAAGTCGGGCGAGGCCGTCTCCGGGGTGGAGAAGTACTCGTCGAGCTTGTCGGCGAGACCGCCGCGGCCGCCGTACAGGTTCGCCAGGCCCCGGCTGTCCTGCGGCGCGGTGAACGAGTACCCCCACCCGTTCGTCTCCGTGTAGTCGTAGCCCCACACGCGCGGGTCGTACTCCGACGACTCGACCCGCCAGTCGCCCTTCTCGTCGCGGCCCTGGAAGAAGCCGGCCTTGGAGTCGAAGAGGTTCACATAGTCCCGGGCGCGGTCGAGGAAGTACTCCGACTCCTCCTTGTACCGCTTGTCGCCGGTCTTCTTGTACAGCGCCTGCCCCATCCGCGCGATGCCGTAGTCGTTGAGGTAGCCCTCCAGCGCCCACGACAGGCCCTCGTGCGTCTCGGTGCTCGTGTAGCCGAGGAAGGGTGAGGTCGCCATGCCCTTGCGGCCCACGCCCGACGACGGCGGTACGACGGTCGCGTTCTTCACGGCCGCGTCGTACGCCGACCTCGCGTCGAAGTCGACGCCCTTGACGTAGGCGTCCGCGAAGGCGACGTCCGAGGAGGTGCCGGTCATCAGGTCGGCGTACCCGGGCGACGACCAGCGGGAGGTCCAGCCGCCGTCCTTGTACTGCTGCACGAATCCGTCGACCATGTCGCCCGCCTGGCTCGGGGTGAGCAGCGAGTACGCCGGCCACGTCGTCCGGTAGGTGTCCCAGAACCCGTTGTTGACGTATACCTTTCCGTCCACGATCTTCGCGCCCGTGTGCGTCGGGGTGTCGGGGTTCGGCATCGGCGAGAACGGCGACGCGTACCGGTACGTCGAACCGACCTTCTCGAAACCGGAGTTGGGGTACAGGTACAGCCGGTAGAGGCTGGAGTACAGCGTCGTCAGCTGCTCCGGCGTCGCGCCCTCCACCTCGACCTTGCCGAGCAGCCGGTCCCACTGGCGCTGGGCGCGAGACTTCACCGTGTCGAAGGAGGTGCCGTCGGGGATCTCCTGGCGCAGGTTGTCCTTCGCCTGGTCGACGCTGATGAGGGAGGTGGCGAGGCGGAGGGTGACGGTCCGGTCGTCACCGGCGTCGAAGCGCAGGTGCCCCTTCACTCCGCTGGCGGAGCCCTCGGTCACCGGCGTGTCGAACACGCCGTACACGAACAGCCGGGTCGCACCCGTCGACAGCCCGGACTTCACGTCCGAGTAGCCGGTGACGATCCCGTTCTCCTTGTCGAGCGTGAGCCCCGCCTGGTCCGTCACGTTGTCGAAGAGGACGCTCGCGTCGTCACCCGGATAGGTGAAGCGCAGCACCGCCGCGTGGTCGGTCGGCGCCATCTCCGCCTTCAGCCCGTTCTCGAACCGCACCCCGTAGTAGTACGGCCGCGCGGTCTCGTTCTCGTGCCGGAAGGCGAGCTCGCGGGCCTCACGCCCGGTGTCGGGGGTGCCGGCGGCCGCCGACGGCATCACCTGGAAGGTCTGCCGGTCGCCCATCCAGGGGCTCGGCTCATGGCTGGCGCTGAACGCCTGGATCGTCGGCAGGTTGTCGTCGTTGTTCGCGCGGGCGTAGTCGTACAGCCAGCTCAGCGAGCCCGCGTTCGTCACCGGCGTCCAGAAGTTGAAGCCGTGCGGCACGGCCGTCGCCGGGAAGTTGTTGCCGCGCGAGAAACCGCCGCTGGAGAGGGTGCCGCGGGTGGTGAGCGCGTAGTCGGACGGGTGGGCCTTCGGCCTCTCGGGCGCGACGGTCTTCAGCGTGATGTCGTCCAGCCAGCCCCGGAACTTCGCCGGGCCCCTGGGGGAGTCGTACGCCACGAGGATCCGGTCGACGGTCTTGCCCGCCGCGACCGAGCCGATCCGCGAGGCGACGTGGTTCCACTGGTTGACGTACAGCACCTTGGCCGCGCCCTGCCCGCGCGGCGACAGCGGGAAGCCGTGCTGGTCGGTGGCGCCGAGGTCGCTGAGGTGGGTGCCGTCGGTGAAGGCGAGGTCGACGGAGACGTTCGTGGCGTCGTAGTCGAGGTCGCGGTCCGCCATCGACGGGAAGACACGGTAGGACAGGCGGGTGTGACGGCCGACGGCCACATTCACGTCGTAGATCTTGTTGTACGAGTACGCCCGCCCGTCCGCCGTGTGCCGGCCGGCGTAGCGCAGCGCCCGCTTGCCGGTGAAGCCGGCGCCCGCCTTGGCGGTCGGGGAGCCGCTCGGGCCGCGGTCGACGAGGGAGAGCATGTCCTGCGGGACCGGGCCGTCGCTGCCGCCCGTGGAGAACTGGACGTCGGCGAGCTGGAGGATGTCGGAGGCGCCGTTGTTCCGGGTGACTTCCAGCCGGAAGTGCTGATACTCGGCCGGTTCCGCGATGTCGTATTTCTTTGTCTGGAACCGTTCGGCGAACGTCTCACCGGAGCGGGTGTCGAGGGTCTTCCAGTCCTTGCCGTCCGTGGAACCCTTCAGGGTCCAGTCCCGTGGGTCGCGCTCGGCGTAGTCATTGGCTGAGGTGAGCGCGTATTTCGCGATACGTTCTGGTTTGTCCAGGTCGAACTCCACCCACCCGGTGGGCTCGAAGACCAGCCACTTGCTGCTCGACTCCCCGTCGACGAGGTTCTCCTTCACCTCCCCGCCGCCGGTGTTCTCGCCGTTGGCCCGTACGTCCGTGACATGGTCGGTCACATTGCCCGGTATGCCGCTGCTGTAGCCGCCGTCGACGCCCGAGGCGCGCTTGGTGCCGTCCGGCGCGGTGTCGACCGTGTTGAGCCAGTCGGGTGCCGGGTCGCCGGCCTCGAACGAGGATGCGAACTCCCGGTCGGCCGCCGCAGGTGCCTCGGGCAGGGCGACCGCCACGCCCGGCGAGCCCACGGCCAAACAAAAGGCGGTCGCCGACACGACCGCCGTACCCCAGCTGTGCCGAGCTCTCTGCTGCATCAACGGGTACCCTCCCTGCGCACGGGACAACGTTGTCAACTTCGCTGCGCAAGGACCAGTTGTGGCTCAAGTGCCAAGTCTTGTCAAGGGTGTTGGCTGTGGCATTCGGGGTCTATGTCGCGGATTTTTCCGGCAAGCCGCACTCAGGCCACTCATATTTCCGCGAGGTCTCAACTCGGAAAAGACCCATGGCCAACCTTGCATTCGATCTTGCTCCGCTGGCGGGAAGTGGACTATACCTGTCGGCACTTCACATGATTCCGCACTTCCTGCACGAACCCAGCTTGACCCGATCGCGGTGCCGGGGAGGATCCGGTTCACCGCCTGAGTCCTGGAGAAGGCGAGGACTTGAGCATGGGATCCACTGCTGCCGAGAACCCTGAGAACAACGGCGCGGGCACACCGGGTGTCGGACGCCGCGATCTGATCAAGCGGTCCGCCGCGCTCGGCCTGATCTCCGTACCCACGATGAGCTTCCTGTCCGCCTGCGCCAGCGGCGGCGGAGACGGTGACAAGGTCGACAAGGGCGAGAAGACCGAGCAGAACCCGCTCGGCGTCAACGAGAAGGCGGCCATGGAGGCCGTCATCTTCGACGGCGGCTTCGGCACCCAGTACGTCGAGGACGCGATAAAGGACTACGAGAGGTCCTTCGGCAAGGTCAAGTTCACGGCCACTCAGGACATCCAGCCCCTGCTTCAGCCCCGCCTGGTCGGCGGCAACCCGCCGGACGTGATCGACAACTCCGGAGCAAAGGCGATGGACGCCGCGACCCTGATCTCCAAGGATCAGCTCGCCGACCTCACCCCGCTGCTCGACGCCCCGTCCTTCGACGATCCGGGCAAGAAGGTCCGGGACATCCTCGTGCCCGGCACCATCGAGATGGGCCAGTACGGCGACGACAAGTGTTATCGCCTGAACTACGCCTTCACCACTTTCGGAGTCTGGTACTCCAAGAAGCTGCTGGACGACAATGGCTGGGAGTATCCGAAGACCTGGGACGAGATGCTCGCCCTGTGCGCGAAGGCGAAGAAGAAGGGCATCGCAGGCTGGACGTACGCCGGTAAACACCCGTACTACATCCCGTTCACGCTCTACCCGTTCATCGCCAAGATCGGCGGGTGGGACGTGATGAAGAGCATCGACAACCTGGAGCCCAATGCGTGGAAGCACGACGCGGTGAAGAAGGCGTTCGACGCGTATTACGAGCTCGCCGCCAAGGGATACGTCCTCAAGGGCACCCCGGGTCTGGACCACATCCAGTCGCAGACCCAGTGGACCAAGGGCAAGGCCGTGTTCATCCCCAACGGTTCGTGGGTGGAGAACGAGGCCGCGCCGACCACGCCCAAGGACTTCGAGATGACGATGGCCCCGCCGTCCAGCCTCGACGCCTCCGACAAGATGCCCTTCGAGACCATCTGGGCCCAGGCCGGTGAGCCGTTCATCGTCCCCCAGCAGGCGAAGAACGTCGACGGCGGCATGGAGCTGCTGCGCATCATGCTCAGCAAGAAGCACGCCCAGAACTTCGCCAAGCTCGTCAAGTCCCTCACCTGCGTGCAGGGCGCGACCGAGGGCATGTCACTGCCGCCCGGCCTGGCCTCGTCGAGCGCGGCGCTCGACGCCGCGGGCGACAACGTGGTGAACCCGCGCCTGCCCGACTGGTACCAGACGCTGCACAAGGAGGACGTCGGCGGTGCGCTGGCCGAGATGATGGCCGGACGGATGAAGCCCGACGAGGCGATCACGAAGATCCAGGCCGCCGCCGACAAGACGGCCAAGGACGACTCCATCAAGAAGTACAAGCACGCCTGAGTGCTCGCTTCGGGGCGAGAGGAGTACGAGCATGGAGCGGGGCGGGTATGGCGACTGAAAGCCGGGTGGTGACCAAGGGCACCGCGAGGCCCACACCGGGAAAGCCGGCCGGGCAGGGGGGTTTCAAGTCCTCGCCCCGCTATCGGACCTTCGTCAAGTACCGGTTCATCGTGGGGTTCCTGGCGGTACCGCTGGCCCTGTACGCGGTGCTGGTCGTCTCGCCGTTCGTCCAGACCTTCTACTACGCATTGACGGACTGGACGGGCTACAGCAGCGACTTCGCGATGGTCGGCTTCGACAACTTCAGCAAGTTGTTCGAGGACGACCTGTTCTGGAAGTCGCTGCAGCACAACCTCGTGCTCCTCATCGGCATGCCGGTGCTCGCCATCGGGATGGGCCTGTTCTTCGCCTTCATGCTCAGCGCCGGCGGCCGGCACAAGCACGGTGAGGCGGCCACCGGCGTCCGGGGCTCGAAGGGGTACAAGATCCTCTACTTCTTCCCCCAGGTGCTGTCGATCGCGATCGTCGCGGTCCTGTGGGGCAACATCTACAACCCGCAGGGCGGCCTGCTCAACGGCGTCCTGGACGCCCTCGGGCTCTCCTTTCTGGAACAGAACTGGCTCGGCGACCCCGGCATCGCCCTGCTCTGTGTGCTGGCCGTGATGGTGTGGGCGAACGTCGGCTTCTACATCGTGTTGTTCTCCGCGGCGATGGGCTCGATCCCCAAGGAGATCTACGAGGCCGCGCTCCTCGACGGCGCGAGCCGGGTCACCACCTTCTTCCGGGTCACCCTGCCGCTGATCAGGGACAACATCCAGACCGCGTACGTGTACGCGGGGATCATGGCGCTGGAGACCTCCTTCGCCTACGTCATGATCATGACGGTCAACCAGGGCGGGCCGGACCACTCGACGCTCGTCCTGCCGGTGTACATGTACAACAAGGCCTTCCGGGACGGGCAGGCCGGCTACGCCACCGCCGTGGGCGTGGCGATGCTCATCGTCACCATGATCTTCGCGGTGCTCGCGCTGAGTATCGGACGCCGCCGTGACCGGCTCGAATTCTGAGATGAGCGGGGAGAACGCAAGGATGACCACCGCGGAACCCACCGACATCGCCACCCCGTCGAAGGCGGATCCCGGCCGCCCGGCGACCGCCGTCGGCCGGTCCGGGAAGTCTGGCGGCGGCGAGGGCAGGACGCTCAACGTGTTCTCGCAGGCCTTCCTCGTCCTGTGGGCCGTCATGGCCGCGGGCCCGCTCCTCTGGGCCTTCATGAGCGCCTTCAAGACCTCGGGGCAGATCCTGGACAGCCCCTGGTCACTGCCGGACGGCATCAGCTTCGACGCCTTCGCCCGCGCCTGGACCAAGGCCAACATCGGCCAGTTCACGGTCAATTCACTGGTCGTGGTCGTCCCGTCGGTGCTCGGCACGATGCTGCTCGGGTCCATGGCCGCCTATGTCCTGGCGCGCTTCGACTTCCCCGGCAACCGGTTCGTCTACTACCTGTTCGTCGGCGGCATGACCTTCCCGGTGATCATGGCGATCGTCCCGCTGTTCTTCGTCCTGAAGAACCTGGCCCTGCTGAACACCCCGCACGGCCTGATCCTCGTCTACATCGCCTACTCGCTGCCCTTCACGACCTTCTTCATGACGGCGTTCTTCCGCACGCTGCCGGGGTCCATCGCGGAGGCGGCGATGATCGACGGCGCCTCCCACAGCAGGGTCTTCTTCCAGGTCATGCTGCCGATGGCCAAGCCGGGCCTGATCAGCATCGGGATCTTCAACTTCCTCGGCCAGTGGAACCAGTACATCCTGCCGATGGCCCTCAACACCGAGAGCCCGGACAGCTATCTGCTCACCCAGGGCCTCGCGACCCTCGCGGTCAGCCAGGGCTACAAGGGTGACTGGTCGGGACTCTTCGCCGGGCTGACCATCGCGACACTCCCCGTACTCGTCGTGTACGCCGTCTTCCAGCGCCAGGTGCAGGCCGGCCTCACCGCCGGCGCGCTGAAGTAGGCGCCGGTCAGCGTCGAGTCACCCAGCGGCAACGATGAGCCACCCCGCCGTGGGGTGGCTCACGTGCGCGCGTGCACATTCCCGGATCCGGTTCAACCTCTTGACGGGAGGCAACCCGAACGGCTCAGCTTAGAGTTCACTAGTTGGACACGAACGGGGCCTCACCGAAGCGGCCCCGCGCGCAGGAGGTCGTCGTGGAGACTCCGGGGTCGCAGTCATCGCTGCACCGAGCCAACCTGGAGCGGGTCGTTCGGGCCGTCCGGCTGGCCGGATCCCTCACCCAGGCGGAGATCGCCAGGACCACGGGTCTGTCCGCGGCGACGGTCTCCAATATCGTCCGGGAGCTCAAGGACGGCGGAACGGTCGAGGTCACGCCCACATCGGCGGGTGGCCGCCGGGCCCGCAGCGTCTCGCTGAGCGGGGACGCCGGCATCGTCATAGGGGTCGACTTCGGCCACACCCATCTGCGCGTCGCGGTGGGGAACCTCGCCCACCAGGTACTGGCCGAGGAGTCCGAGCCGCTGGACGTCGACGCCTCCTCGACCCAAGGGTTCGACCGGGCCGAGGAGCTGGTCAACCGGCTGATCGCGGCGACCGGCGTGGACCGCTCCAAGGTCGCCGGGGTCGGTCTCGGCGTCCCCGGCCCGATCGACGTCGAGTCGGGCACCCTCGGCTCGACCGCCATCCTGCCCGGCTGGACCGGCACCAAGCCCGCCGAGGAGCTGCGCGGCCGGCTCGGCGTGCCCGTGCACGTGGACAACGACGCCAACCTGGGCGCCCTCGGCGAGATGGTCTGGGGCAGCGGCAGAGGCGTCAGAGACCTGGCCTACATCAAGGTCGCCAGCGGTGTCGGCGCCGGCCTGGTCATCGACGGCAAGATCTACCGGGGCCCCGGCGGCACCGCAGGAGAAATCGGGCATATTACCCTGGATGAATCCGGCCCGGTCTGCCGCTGCGGAAACCGGGGCTGCCTGGAGACCTTCGCGGCCGCCCGCTATGTGCTCCCGCTCCTCCAGTCCAGTCACGGCACCGATCTGACCATGGAGGGAGTCGTACGGCTGGCCAGGGACGGAGACCCGGGCTGCCGTCGGGTGATCGCCGACGTCGGCCGCCACATCGGCAGTGGAGTCGCCAATCTCTGCAATCTCCTGAACCCGAGCCGTGTGGTCCTCGGTGGCGATCTCGCCGAGGCCGGTGAGCTGGTTCTCGGGCCGATCCGGGAGTCGGTCGGCCGCTACGCCATCCCCAGCGCGGCGCGCCAACTGTCCGTTCTTCCCGGGGCACTTGGCGGTCGTGCGGAGGTGCTGGGAGCGCTCGCGCTGGCGCTCAGTGAGATGGGCGATTCAACCCTTTTGGACAGCACGCTGCACACGGCTGCGCCTGCCTTCACTTAGAGAACGGATGGCACCGTTGCCAACCCGTTAAGGATTTACTTCTTGACGTCGCACGTGTGGCCGAGTTGACTTCCAGCCACCTCGGCCGCAGCGTTGCGGCCCTGTCAGGGAGGCACAACCCACATGAACGCAACGATGCGTAGAGTCGTGATCGGCGCCACCGCCGTCTCCGTGGCACTGTCGATTGCCGCGTGCGGCAAGGCGGGCGACGACAAGGACGACTCCGGCAGCACCTCGGACAGCAAGTCCATCGGCCTGCTGCTCCCCGACAACGTCACCGCGCGCTACGAGAAGTTCGACCGGCCGTACTTCCAGGACAAGGTCAAGGAACTCTGCTCCGACTGTGACGTCCAGTACGCGAACGCCGCTGCCGACCCGGCCAAGCAGGCCCAGCAGATGAGCAGCATGGTGACCAAGGGCGTGAAGGTCATCGTGATCTCCGCCCAGGACTCCGCCGCCATCAAGTCCTCCATCCAGTCCGCGGTGGACAAGGGCGTCAAGGTCATCGCGTACGACCGCCTCGCCCAGGGCCCGGTCTCGGCCTACGTCTCCTTCGACAACGTCAAGGTCGGCGAGCTCCAGGGCCAGGCCCTGCTCGAGGCGCTCGGCGACAAGGCGACCCCCAAGTCCAAGGTCGTCATGATCAACGGTGACGACGCCGACCCGAACGCCGGCCAGTTCAAGGAAGGCGCCCACAAGGCCCTCGACGGCAAGGTCGACATCGCCTACGAGCAGTCCGGCCTGTGGAAGGACACCGTCGCCGCCCAGAAGATGTCCGCGGCGATCACGCAGCTGGGCGCCAAGAACATCGCGGGCGTCTACGCCGCCAACGACGGCATGGCCGGTGGCATCGCCAACACCCTCAAGGGCGCGAAGATCAGCGGCATCCCGCTGACCGGTCAGGACGCCGAACTGGCCGCCATCCAGCGGATCGTCGCCGGCACTCAGTCCTCCACGGTCTACAAGGCCTACAAGCCCGAGGCCGACACCGCCGCCGAGCTCGCCGTCAACCTGCTGCAGGGCAAGGACATCAAGTCCCTGGCCGACACCACGGTGACCAGCGGCTCCGGCGACAAGGTGCAGGCCAAGCTGCTGACTCCGGTGTCCGTCACCAAGGAGAACATCAAGGACACGGTCGTCAAGGACGGCCTGTACACGGTCGCCGACATCTGCACCGCCGAGTTCGCCAAGGCGTGCAAGGACGCCGGCCTGGAGTAGTCGCGCCACCGCACGCAACCCGGTCCGAGTCCCCGGTGCGGGACTCGGGCCCGGACCCGCGAGCGGTGCCACAGACCCCCTCCGACGCCCGCCCCGCCTTCAGACCCCGCTGCGGGGCGGGCGTCGGACGGAACTTGTTCGCTTTGTAAACCACGTGCGTTGGCGCGGCCTCCGGCCCCGGCCCGCACGTCGCTCCGCGCACACCCCAAGCGCGGCATCCCCGCCGGTCAGGCGGCGAAGGAGATGGTTCACGTGTCCGCTACGCCCGTGCTGGCGTTGCGCGGAGTCTCCAAGCGATTCGGTGCGGTGCAGGCACTCACCGATGTCGATCTGGAGGTCCACGCCGGAGAAGTGGTCGCCCTGGTGGGCGACAACGGCGCAGGTAAGTCCACCCTGGTCAAGACGATCGCGGGTGTCCACCCCATCGATGACGGCGCCATCGAGTGGCAGGGCGACCCGGTGAAGATCAACAAGCCGCACGACGCACAGGGCCTCGGTATCGCGACGGTCTACCAGGACCTCGCGCTCTGCGACAACCTGGACGTGGTGGGCAACCTCTACCTCGGCCGCGAACTGCTGCACCGAGGCGTCATCGACGAGGTGACGATGGAGAAGAAGGCCCGCGAGCTGCTGTCGACGCTCTCCATCCGGATCCCGAGCGTGCGCATCCCGATCGCGAGCCTCTCCGGCGGTCAGCGTCAGGTCGTCGCCATCGCCCGTGCCCTGATCGGCGACCCCAAGCTCGTCATCCTGGACGAGCCCACCGCCGCCCTCGGCGTCGAGCAGACCGCCCAGGTCCTCGACCTGGTCGAGCGGCTGCGCGAACGCGACCTCGCCGTCATCCTCATCAGCCACAACATGGCCGATGTCAAGGCGGTCGCCGACACTGTCGCCGTGCTGCGCCTGGGCAAGAACAACGGCTCCTTCCCCGTGAAGGACACCAGCCACGAAGAGATCATCGCCGCCATCACGGGTGCCACGGACAACGCCGTGACCCGTCGCGCGGAGCGGCGCACCACGGAGGCGTCAAAGTGAGCGACACGTCGAAAACCGTGAAGACCGATTCCGCCGAGACCGCGAAGGTCGGCGCGGGCGCGGCAGAGGGCCAGACCACCGTCGCTCCCGCCGACGACCCCACGGCCGCGCCGGTCACCGTCGTCGACCCGCGTCTGCTGGTCCGCGAGGAGGGCTTCAAGGGCTACCTCACCGAGTTCAAGCGCAAGGTGAAGGGCGGCGAGCTGGGCTCGCTGCCGGTGGTCATCGGCCTGATCGTCATCTGGACGATCTTCCAGCTGCAGAACGACCGCTTCCTGAGCGCCGACAACCTTTCGAACATCAGCTACTTCCTGTCGGCCACCGGCATGCTCGCCATCGGCCTGGTATTCGTCCTGCTGCTCGGCGAGATCGACCTGTCGGTGGGCTCGGTCAGCGGTCTGGCCTCCACCCTGTTCGCCGTGTTCGTGGTGAACCAGGGGATGAACGCCTGGTTGTCGCTGGTCCTCGCGGTCCTCACGGGCATCGCCATCGGCGCGCTGCACGGCTGGTTCTTCGCCAGGATCGGCGTACCGGCCTTCGTCGTCACCCTGGCCGGCTTCCTCGGCTGGAACGGTCTGATGCTCTGGCTGCTGGGCGACAGCGGCACGATCAACATCCCCTCCGAGGCGGGTCCGGTCCATCTGCTCGGCCAGAGCTCCTTCTTCATGGACCAGGCCATCATCGGCGCGTACCTGCTCGCCGGCCTCGCCGTCGCGCTCACCCTCGTCGGCAACTTCAACGAGCAGCGCCGCCGCAAGGCCGCGGGGGTGCCGTTCCGGCCGACCAGCGAGATCCTGCTGCGCGTGGGCGCGCTCGGCGTGGCGTCCTTCGTCGCCGCGGCCGTGCTCAACAACGCGGCCGGTGTCTCCAACGCGCTGGTGATCTTCCTGGCGGCGCTGGTGATCGTGGACTTCGTGCTGCGTCGTACGACCTACGGCCGCCAGGTCTTCGCGGTCGGCGGCGGCATCGAGGCCGCCCGCCGTGCCGGTATCAACGTGCCGATGATCCGGATCACCGTGTTCGCCATCTCCGGCGGCTTCGCGGCGGTCGGCGGTATGTTCTTCGCCGGTCAGACCGCGAGCGCGACGCTCTCCGCCGGTGGCGGCAACACCCTGATGCTCGCCATCGCGGCCGCCGTCATCGGTGGAACCAGCCTCTTCGGCGGGCGTGGGTCCGTGTGGTCGGCGCTGCTGGGCATGCTGGTGATCCAGTCGATTCAGACGGGTCTTGACCTGCTGAACATGAACACGTCGATCCAGTACATGATCACTGGTGCGGTGCTCCTGGGTGCGGTTGTCATCGACTCCGTCTCGCGTCGGAGCCAGAAGGCCGCGGGGCGCGCGTAGCGCTCCGCTCGGAACGCCGTTGCGCCATAGCGCCGTAGGGGCGCGGGTGAGATTGCGGGTGCCGGTCCGTTGTGGCCGGTCGCGCAGTTCCCCGCGCCCCTTGCGGCGTTGTAGTGCAGCGTGTTGCTGGGTAGAGCCGAATGCGTGACGAACGACTCCCGGGCCGGGAACCTTCCGCCTGAGCGGAACATTAGACTCGACAAGCCCGGCAACAGCTCGAACAGCTCTACTGCAAGGAGGCACGGGTGCCGCTGCTGACCCGCATCACGGGACCGCGCGATCTGGACCGGCTCAGCTCCGAGGAACTGGATCAGCTGGCGGAGGAGATCCGTACCTTCCTCGTCGAGGCGGTTTCCAAGACCGGCGGCCACCTCGGCCCCAACCTCGGTGTGGTCGAGCTGACCATCGCCCTGCACCGGGTCTTCGACTCGCCCAGGGACAAGGTGCTGTGGGACACCGGTCACCAGTCCTATGTGCACAAGCTGCTCACCGGCCGCCAGGACTTCAGCAGGCTGAAGATGAAGGGCGGTCTGTCCGGGTATCCCTCGCAGGCCGAGTCCGAGCACGACGTCATCGAGAACAGCCACGCCTCGACGGTCCTCGGGTGGGCCGACGGACTCGCCAAAGCCAATCAGCTGCTCAAACGCGACGACCATGTCGTGGCCGTCATCGGCGACGGCGCCCTGACCGGCGGCATGGCCTGGGAGGCGCTCAACAACATCGCCGAGGCCAAGGACCGCCCCCTCGTCATCGTCGTCAACGACAACGAGCGGTCGTACGCACCGACCATCGGCGGTCTGGCCAATCATCTGGCGACGCTGCGGACGACCGACGGCTACGAGCGCTTCCTCGCCCGCACGAAGGAGATCCTCGACCGCACGCCCGTCGTCGGCAAGCCGCTCTACGAGACGCTGCACGGCGCGAAGAAGGGCCTCAAGGACTTCATCGCGCCGCAGGGCATGTTCGAGGACCTCGGGCTGAAGTACGTCGGGCCGATCGACGGGCACGACATCGAGGCGCTGGAGTCGGCGCTCGCGCGGGCCAAGCGCTTCGGCGGGCCGGTCATCGTGCACTGCCTCACCGAGAAGGGCCGCGGCTACCAGCCCGCCCTCCAGGACGAGGCTGACCGCTTCCACGCCGTCGGCAAGATCCACCCCGACACCGGACTGCCGATCGCCAGCAGCGGCGCCGACTGGACGTCCGTGTTCGGCGACGAGATGGTCAAGCTCGGCCAGGAGCGCGAGGACATCGTCGCCATCACGGCCGCCATGCTCCAGCCGGTGGGCCTGGAGAAGTTCGCCAAGCGGTTCCCCGAGCGCGTCTACGACGTCGGCATCGCCGAGCAGCACGGCGCCGTCTCCGCGGCGGGCCTGGCGACGGGCGGCGTGCACCCCGTCTTCGCCGTCTACGCGACCTTCCTGAACCGTGCCTTCGACCAGGTCCTCATGGACGTCGCGCTGCACAAGTGCGGTGTCACCTTCGTGCTCGACCGCGCCGGCATCACCGGCACCGACGGCGCCTCCCACAACGGCATGTGGGACATGTCGATCCTCCAGGTCGTGCCCGGGCTGCGGCTGGCCGCCCCGCGCGACGCCGACCAGGTGCGGGCGCAGCTGCGCGAGGCCGTCGAGGTCAAGGACGCGCCGACCGTCGTCCGCTTCTCCAAGGGCGCCGTCGGCCCCGCCGTACCCGCCGTGGGCCGCGTCGGCGGCATGGACGTGCTGCGCGAGCCGGGCACCGACACCCCCGACGTGCTCCTCGTCTCCGTCGGAGCGCTGGCCCCCATGTGCCTGGAGATCGCCTCGCTCCTCGACAAGCAGGGCATCTCCACCACCGTCGTCGACCCGCGCTGGGTCAAGCCCGTCGACGAGGCCATGGCCCCGCTCGCCGAGCGGCACCGGGTGGTCGTCACCGTCGAGGACAACAGCCGCGTCGGCGGTGTCGGCTCGGCGGTCGCACAGGCCCTGCGCGACGCGGGCGTCGACGTCCCGCTGCGTGACTTCGGCATCCCGCCGCGCTTCCTCGACCACGCCTCCCGCGCCGAGGTGATGGCCGAGATCGGCCTCACCGCCCCCGACATCGCCCGTCAGGTCACCGGACTGGTCGCCAGGCTGGACGGCCGGTTCGACCGTACGGCCGCCGAGGTCGACTCGGTGGAGCCCGCCCGGGACTGACCCGGCCGGGAACCCACAACACCGGTAGGGCCGGATGGGCCGGTTCGCCACTCATGCTGGTGGCGAAACCGGCCCATCTGTGTGAATCCGCCCGCGCCCGGGCATGCGTACCACGCCCCCTCTCGATCATGTCGAGGACGACAAGCGTGGGAGGTATGACCGTGAGCAGCACACTCTTCCGGACGAAGAGAGTCGAACAGTCCATCCTCGATACCGAGGAGCCAGAGCACGCGCTCAAGAAGTCCTTGTCCGCGCTGGATCTGACCGTCTTCGGTGTCGGCGTGATCATCGGCACCGGCATCTTCGTGCTCACCGGCACCGTCGCCAAGAACAACGCCGGGCCCGCGGTGGCCCTGGCGTTCGTCGCGGCCGGTGTCGCCTGCGCGCTGGCCGCGCTGTGTTACGCCGAGTTCGCGTCCACGGTGCCGGTCGCCGGGTCCGCGTACACATTCTCGTACGCCTCCCTCGGCGAACTGCCCGCCTGGATCATCGGCTGGGACCTGGTCCTGGAGTTCGCGCTCGGTACGGCGGTGGTGGCCGTCGGCTGGTCGGGCTATGTCCAGTCGCTCATGGACAACGCGGGCTGGGAGATGCCCGCCGCGCTGGGCAGCAGAGAGGGCGCCGGTGACTTCGGCTTCGACATCCTCGCCGCCGCGCTCGTCCTTGTCCTTACTTTCATCCTCGTACTCGGCATGAAGCTGTCCGCACGGATCACGTCCCTCGTCGTCGCCATCAAGGTGACCGTCGTGCTGACCGTGATCATCGCGGGCGCGTTCCTCATCGACGGCGACAACTACGACCCGTTCATCCCGAAGCAGCAGGCCGTGGAGGCCGGGGAGAGTCTGCAGGCACCACTGATCCAGTTGATGTTCGGCTGGGCACCCTCCAACTTCGGCGTGATGGGCATCTTCACCGCCGCCTCCGTCGTGTTCTTCGCCTTCATCGGCTTCGACGTGGTGGCGACGGCCGCCGAGGAGACCAAGAACCCGCAGCGCGACATGCCGCGCGGCATCATCGGCTCCCTGCTCATCTGCACCACGCTGTACGTCGCCGTGTCGATCGTCGTCACGGGCATGCAGCACTACAGCCGGCTGTCCGTCGACGCCCCGCTCGCCGACGCCTTCAAGGCCACCGGGCATCCCTGGTTCGCGGGCTTCATCAGCTTCGGCGCCGCGGTCGGCCTGACGACGGTCTGCATGATCCTGCTCCTCGGCCAGACCCGCGTCTTCTTCGCCATGAGCCGCGACGGACTGCTGCCCCGCTTCTTCTCCCACGTCCACCCGAAGTACAAGACACCGCACCGGCCGACCATCCTGCTCGGCGTGGTCATCGCCATCCTCGCCGGCTTCACCCCGCTCACCGAGCTCGCCGCCCTGGTGAACATCGGCACCCTGTTCGCCTTCGTGGTGGTGGCGATCGGCGTGATCATCCTCCGCAAGACCCGCCCCGACCTGCACCGGGCCTTCCGCACCCCGTGGGTTCCGGTCATCCCGATCCTGTCGGTGCTGGCCTCCCTGTGGCTGATGATCAACCTGCCCGCCGAGACATGGGTGCGGTTCGCCATCTGGATGGCGGCCGGGTTCTTCGTCTACTTCCTCTACGGCCGCTCCCACAGCCGCCTCGGACGGCATGAGGAGACCACCGTCGGTGAGGTCATCAAGCCGCCGAAGGGAGACACCCCGTAGCCGAGCCGCCCGGTCGACGGGCGGTCAAGCACGACTCCCCGGCCCCGTATGTCCTGCTCAGGCAGGGACTGCGGGGCCGGATAGCGTTCATCCCATGCTCGCCGAGCTCCTCGCACCGCCACGCTCCGGACCCGAACCGCGCGCGGCACGTCGCTACTGGAGACGGCTGCTGCCCGCCCTGGCCCTGCTGGCCTGCGTCACCCGCCTGCCGTCCTTCACCCGGCCGCTGTGGAGCCCCGACGAGGGCTATCTCGCCGTACAGGCACGGATGCTGGCGCGGGGCGGAGAGCTGTACGAGACGGTCGTCGACCGCAAGCCGCCGCTGGTGCCGTGGCTGTACGAGGCCGCGTTCGCGGTGGCCGGTTCCGGATCGCTCACGTCGGTGCGGGTCCTGGCGGTCGCGGCTCAGCTGCTGACCGCCGCGCTGCTGGCCTCGCTGGCGCGTCGCCGCTGGGGCGACACGGCGGGCGGGACGGCCGGGGTGCTCTATCTGCTGGTGTCGGTGGGGCTCAACCCCGAGGACGCCCAGGCCGCGACCTTCGAGGTGTTCATGCTGCCCTGCACGGCGGCGGCGATGTGGTGCGCCGACCGGCGCCGATGGAGTGCGGCGGGCCTGGCTGTCGCGGCCGCGTTCCTCGCCAAGCAGACCGGTGGCGCGGTGCTGGTGCCGGTGGTGTGGCTGTGCGTGTCGGCGGGGGAGGCACGGGCAGGGGGACTGGCCCGGCTGGGCGCCGGGGCCGTGGTGCCGGTCCTGGCCGCGGCCGCGGTGACCGACCCGGCCGGGTTCCTGTTCTGGACGGTCACCGGATCGGGGGCGTACGCCTCCTTCACCGGGTCCGAGATCCACGTCCTCGCACGGGGCTTGACGAACACGGCGATCCTAGTGGTGGGCTGCGCGGGACTGATCCCGCCGGTGCTACGCGTCCTGCGGCCCGCCCGCACCGGGGCCGCGGACCTGTGGCTGTGGACGGCCGCCTCGGCCGGGGCGGTCATGCTGGGCTTCCACTTCTTCGGCCACTACTACCTGCAACTCCTCCCGCCCCTGGCCCTGCTGGCGACGGCCGCTCTGCAGAGCCTGCCGCGCGACCGCCTGACCCATGCCCTGGTGACCTCGGCCTGCTGCTGTGCCCTGTTCCTGGCCTGGGGACTGCTCGCGCCCCGACCCGACCTCGACCACGCGAGGCGCATCGCCGACGAGGTGGCGGCCCGGACGGAGTCACGCGACCGGGTCCTGGTCTGGGGCATACACCCCGAGACCTACTGGCTGGCCGGTCGCAGACCCGCGAGCCGCTACCTCACGGCCGGGCTCCTCACCAACTACAGCGGAGGGCGGGACGGACCGCGGGTCGGGGAGCGGTACGCCGTCGACGGGGCCTGGGCGGTCTTCCGGGCGGAGATGACCGAGCGGGCGCCGACGCTGGTCGTCGACGACTCGCAGGGGAAGCCGTACGGGCCGGAGAGGGTGCCGGGTCTGCGGCGGTTGCTGGCCGAGGGGTACGAGGAGGCGGGGGTGGTGGAGGGGGCGGTGCTGTACGTGCGGAGCCGCGCCTAGCAAGCCGTACCGAGTCGGCGTACGGCCACTGCACACGGCTGTCGCTAGGGCCGTACCGTACGCGGCCCCGCCACCTCCGCCCCCAACTCCGCGACTCTGCACCGCAGTTCCCGGTCCGCGGTCACCACCAGGCAGGGCCGCCCACCGGCCCGGGCGACGAGCTCGACCATGTGGTCGTCCCCGCTCCCGCCCGCGGCCTCCACCCGCACCCCCGGTACGGACTCCACCCCCCGAGCGGCCCCCTCCACCACGAGCACGATCTCCACGGGCCCCGCCCGTCCCGGCACACCGTCCACCGCCAGCCGATCCCGCAACCGCTCAGCGGCCCCCCGCCGATCCCGCCACCACCCGTCGGGCACCGACCCGACGACATTCGCGGCGTCGACGATCACGAGCAGGGGAGCGTCCTCATCCATGGGGCAAGGGTCGCACGGCGTTCACCGCCGGGGTGGCCCTACAACGCTCGGGGGCGTCACTCCTCGGCCGTCCCCTCCTCGTCGAAGCTGGCGAAGTACGCCGCGGCCATGTCCTCGTTGCCGTGCCCCTGCGCAGCCGCCCGCTCGAAGCGCTCCGCACTCGCCGCGGCCACGTCCAGGCGTACGCCGTACCGCTCACCCGCCTCCACGATGAGCCGCGCGTCCTTGCCGGCCGTGGTCACCGCGAACGCGGCCGGGGTCAGCCCGCCGTTCAGCACCAGGCCGGTCTTGGCCCGCAGGTAGCCCATGTCGAGCGGGCCGCCGTCGATCACCTCGAAGAAGTGCCGGGGCTCGACGTCGAGCGCCTTGGCGAGGGCCAGTACCTCACCGGCGGCGTTGGTGACCGCCAGCACCCAGCTGTTGGCGACCAGCTTCAGCCGCGTCGCCGTGCCCGCCCCGCCGTCCTCGCCGGTCCACACCGTACGGGCGCCGACGGCGTCGAACACCGGGGTCACCGTCTCCCGCCCGGCGACCGGCCCGGCCGCCAGGACCGTGAGCTGACCGGCCTCGGCGGGCTGGCGGGTGCCGAGCACCGGGGCGTCGTAGAAGACGAGGCCGTGTTCGCGGGCGAAGGCGGCCAGGTCGGAGATCGCCTCGATGCCGGCCGTGGTCGACTGGACCCAGGCCGCCCCGGAGCGCAGTGCCGGCCCCGCCTCACGCATCACGTCCAGCGTCGCGGGGCCGTCGTACAGCATGGTCAGGACGACGTCGGCGCCCTGCACCGCCTCGGCGGGCGAGTCGGCGACGAGGGCGCCGTCGGCGGCCAGGGGCTCGGCCTTGGCGCGGGTGCGGTTCCAGGCGCGGACGGTGTGCCCGGCCCTGGCCAGGTTGCGGGCCATCGCGGCGCCCATGATGCCGGTGCCCAGGACGCTCACGGTGAGCTTGTCGGTCATGACGTCGACTTCCTGTTCTCGTACGGACGTTGTTGCCGTGATCCAGCTTGCCCGGGGGCGGGCCGCCGAGCCGCCGCCACCCCGAATAGAGTGAACCGGTGAACGGCGACTGGCTCATCCGCGGCCGCGACGGCCGCCTCAGCGTCTATCTGCCGACCGACGACGCCGTCCTGTGCCGGGCGGAACTCGGACCCGGCGGCCCCTGGGAACCCCCGCGCAGGATCGGCGGCGACCAGAAGCTGCGCCCCGGCCCCGCGGTCGGCCAGGGCGCCGACTCCTACGCCCATCTGGCCGCCTGGCGGCCGACCAAGCCGGGTGAGGCGGGCCTGGTGCACTCCACGCACTTCCGCCCGCGTCTGGCCGCCCTGGACTGGATCTCCATCGGCCATCCGGACCAGAGCGGCGACCGCACCGGCACACCGGCCGTCACGGTCGACGCACAGGGCCGGGCCCATGTCTTCGTACGCAACAGGGCGGGCGGAGTGAGCATGCGCGGCCAGAAGGAGGTGGGCGGCTGGGGGCCGTGGCGCGATCTGAAGGGGCGCGAGGTCGACGACCGGCTGGCCGCGGTGACGGGGGAGTCGGGGCGGGTCGAGCTGTATGCCGCCGTTCCGGGCGCCATCCTGCACTGGCGGCAGGAGAAGCCGGGCAGCGTCCCCGTCCTGGAGGAGGCGATGGAGACCCCGGTCCGCCCGGGCACCCTGCGCGCGCTGGCCACCTCCGCCGAGCACACCACGCTCTTCTACGCCGACGACTCCGGCGACCTGTGCGCCTGGCGCCCGGGGACCAAGCCGGTCACCCTGCTGGCCTCCGCAGGCCCCGGTCCGGTCTCCGCGATCCGCTGCGAACTCGACGACCACGACTGCACGTTGCTCGCCCAGCGCTCGGCGAGCGGCCGCGTCGCCTTCGCCGCGTATCCGACGCAGCAGGAGTCGGCGGGCGCGTGGTGGACGGAATCGGGCCCGCAGCTTCCGGCGGACGCGGTGGTGGCGCTGGCGGTGGACGAGGACGAGCGGGTGGTGGCGGCCACGTTGTCGCCGTCGACGGGGCAACTGCTCGTCAGCCGGCGCAAGGACGAGCCGGGGTTGGCCCTGGAGGCTTGGCGGGAGGTCTGAGCGCACATAAGAGCCTGTGTCATATCCCCGGCCGGGCGCGCGACGCCTGGCACGCACTCCCCCAAGCTCTTCGAGCAGGGGGGACCCCCAGCCGCGTTGCCGAAACGCCCACGAAGTTCCTCCCCCATGCGCGAACCGAGCTTCGCTCGACTTGCGCGGGGGCACCCCCGTCGAGGGCGGCTCCGGCGCCTTGCGAGCGCACGCTCCCCCACCCTCGAACCGCGCTTCGCACGGCTCGGGCGGGAGGTGCCCCACGACGCCGCGCGCTGATCCGGCCGGGGATATGACACAGGCTCTAATGCGCAGGACCGTTCGGGCACCCCTGCGCCAGGATGGCGGTCATGGACACGGACAACACGAAAAGCCTGGTCGAGGCCTGGCGGCGGATCCTGGCGCCCTCAGGGACCTCTTGGGTGCTCTTCGAGCACGGGACGTGCGTGGTGCTGAAGCAGCCCGCGGACGACCTCGCGGGACAGGCCTCGGGGATTCTCGGCGAGTTCGGCCCGGTGCACGTGGGTTCCCCGGCCGGTGATTTCAACGTCCTCACGCTCAAGGACGACCTGGGCTGGCTGGTCACCGGACATCACCCGGACGTCGTCACCTACGTCGCTCCTGACGAACCCGTCGATCCGTCGCATCTGGCCGTCGGTATCCACGGCCGCACCAAGCGCCACCAGGACGGGACAGACCTCCGTATCGTCCATGTGGAGGACCGGCGCCAGGCCGTCGGCTGAGACGCCGGTGCCCCGCAGACCAGCAGGCCTGCGGGGCACCGGCTTCACAGGGGAGCGTTACGCCGGAACCGACGCCACGCCCGGAGCCAGGAACTTCTTGCCGTTCACGCGCTCGGAGACACCCTCGCGGTCCAGGTACGGCGTGATGCCGCCCAGGTGGAAGGGCCAGCCGGCGCCCGTGATCAGGCAGAGGTCGATGTCCTGGGCCTCGGCGACGACGCCCTCGTCGAGCATGAGCCCGATCTCCTGCGCCACGGCGTCCAGGACGCGGTCGCGGACCTGCTCCTCGGTCAGGACGACATCGCCCTGCTTGAGGAGCGCGGCGACCTCGGGGTCCAGCTCCGGCTTGCCGGAGTCGTAGACGTAGAAGCCGCGCTTGCCCGCCTTGACGACGGCCGCGAGGTTCGGGGAGACCTTGAAGCGGTCCGGGAAGGCCCGGTTGAGGGTCTCCGAGACGTGCAGACCGATCGCGGGACCGACCAGCTCCAGCAGCACCAGCGGGGACATCGGCAGACCGAGCGGCTCGACGGCCTTCTCGGCGACCTCGACCGGGGTGCCCTCGTCGATGACGTTCTGGATCTCACCCATGAAGCGGGTCAGGATGCGGTTCACGACGAACGCCGGGGCGTCCTTCGTCAGCACCGCGGTCTTCTTCAGCTTCTTGGCGACGGCGAAGGCCGTGGCCAGCGAGGCGTCGTCCGTCTTCTCGCCGCGGACGATCTCAAGGAGCGGCAGGACGGCGACCGGGTTGAAGAAGTGGAAGCCGACGACCCGCTCGGGGTGCTTCAGCTTCGACGCCATCTCCGAGACGGAGAGGGAGGAGGTGTTCGTCGCGAAGATGGCGTGCGCCGGGGCGACCGCCTCGACCTCCGCGAACACCTGCTGCTTGACGCCGATCTCCTCGAAGACGGCCTCGATGACGAAGTCGGCGTCCGCGAAGCCCTCGGCCTTGTCCAGGACACCGGTGACCAGGGCCTTGAGGCGGTTGGCCTTGTCCTGGTTGATACGGCCCTTGCCGAGCAGCTTGTCGATCTCGGCGTGGACGTAGCCCACACCCTTGTCGACGCGCTCCTGGTCGATGTCGGTCAGCACGACCGGCACCTCGAGGCGGCGCAGGAAGAGCAGCGCGAGCTGGGAGGCCATCAGACCGGCGCCGACGACACCGACCTTGGTGACCGGGCGGGCCAGGTTCTTGTCCGGCGCACCGGCCGGGCGCTTGCCGCGCTTTTGGACCAGGTTGAAGGCGTAGATGCCGGCACGCAGTTCGCCGCCCATGATCAGGTCGGCGAGGGCCTTGTCCTCGGCGTCGTAGCCCTGCTGCAGGTCGCCGTTCTTGGCGGCGGCGATGATGTCGAGGGCGCGGTAGGCGGCCGGAGCGGCCCCGTGCACCTTGCCGTCGGCGATGAAGCGGCCCTTGGCGACGGCCTGGTCCCAGGCCTCACCGCGGTCGATCACCGGACGCTCGACCTCGATGTCGCCCTTGAGGACCTGCGCCGTCCAGATCAGGGACTGCTCCAGGAAGTCCGCGCCCTCGAAGATGGCGTCGGCGATGCCCAGGTCGAAGACCTGCTGGCCCTTGAGCTGCTTGTTCTGGTTGAGGCTGTTCTCGATGATCACCGAGACTGCCTTGTCGGCACCGATCAGGTTCGGCAGGATCGTGCAGCCGCCCCAGCCCGGGACCAGGCCGAGGAAGACCTCGGGCAGCGAGAACGCCGGGAGCGCCTTGCTGACGGTCCGGTACTTGCAGTGCAGACCGACCTCGACGCCACCGCCCATCGCGGCACCGTTGTAGTACGCGAAGGTCGGCACCGCGAGGGCCGCGAGGCGCTTGAAGACCTCGTGGCCGCCCTTGCCGATGGCCAGCGCGTCCTTGTGCTCCTTCAGCAGCTCGACGCCCTTGAGGTCGGCGCCGACGGCGAAGATGAACGGCTTGCCGGTGATACCGACGCCGACGATGTCACCGGCGGCGGCCTCCGCCTCGACCTGGTCGATGGCCTTGTCGAGGTTGGCCAGCGACTGCGGGCCGAAGGTGGTCGGCTTGGTGTGGTCGAAGCCGTTGTCCAGCGTGATCAGGGCGAAGCGCCCGGCGCCGAACGGCAGGTCGAGGTGGCGTACGTGCGCGGACGTGACGACCTCGTCAGGGAACAGCTCGGCCGCACCCTTCAAAAGCTCAGCGGTGGTGCTCACTTGTCCCCCTCGAAGTGCGGGTTCTCCCAGATGACCGTCGCGCCCATGCCGAAGCCGACGCACATGGTGGTGAGGCCGTAACGGACGTTCGGCTGCTCCTCGAACTGGCGGGCCAGCTGCGTCATCAGACGGACGCCGGAGGAGGCCAGCGGGTGACCGAAGGCGATGGCGCCGCCGTACTGGTTGACGCGCTCGTCGTCGTCGGCGATGCCGTAGTGGTCGAGGAAGGCCAGGACCTGGACGGCGAAGGCCTCGTTGATCTCGAAGAGGTTGATGTCCTCGATGGACAGACCGGCCTTGGCGAGGGCCTTCTCCGTGGCCGGGATCGGGCCGTAGCCCATGACCTCCGGCTCGACGCCAGCGAAGGCGTAGGAGACCAGGCGCATCTTCACCGGCAGGTTGTTCTCGCGGGCGAAGTCCTCGGACGCGATGATCGAGGCGGTGGCGCCGTCGTTCAGACCGGCCGCGTTACCGGCGGTGACCCGGCCGTGGACGCGGAACGGGGTCTTCAGGCCCTGGAGGTTCTCCAGCGTGGTGCCCGGGCGCATCGGCTCGTCGGCGGTCACCAGGCCCCAGCCGGTCTCACCGGCCTCCGGGTTGGTGCGGCGCACCGAGATCGGCACCAGGTCCTGCTGGATCTTGCCGTTGGCGTACGCCTTGGCGGCCTTCTCCTGCGAGCGCACGGCGTATTCGTCGGCGCGCTGCTTGGTGATGTGCGGGTAGCGGTCGTGCAGGTTCTCGGCGGTCATGCCCATGAACAGGGCGGACTCGTCGACCAGCTTCTCGCTGACGAACCGCGGGTTCGGGTCCACGCCCTCACCCATGGGGTGGCGGCCCATGTGCTCGACACCGCCGGCGATGACGGCGTCGTAGGCGCCGAAGGCGATGGAGCCGGCGACCGTGGTGACGGCGGTCAGGGCGCCGGCGCACATACGGTCGATGGAGTAGCCGGGCACCGACTGGGGGAGGCCGGCGAGGATGCCCGCCGTACGGCCGATGGTGAGGCCCTGGTCACCGATCTGCGTGGTCGCGGCGATGGCGACCTCGTCGATCTTCTTGGGGTCGAGACCGGGGTTGCGGCGCAGCAGCTCCCGGATCGCCTTCACGACAAGGTCGTCGGCGCGGGTCTCGTGGTAGATGCCCTTCGGGCCCGCCTTGCCGAACGGGGTGCGGACGCCGTCGACGAAGACGACGTCCCTGACGGTACGAGGCACGATGGCTCTCCTCCAGATGCGGGATGGCACTGCTGCGATGCGCTGAGCGCGCGCTCAGGACCCATGCTACTTACGGGTAACGTAGCTGCACAGCCCTGGCGGCACGAGCGGCGAAGGTCACACATCTTGGCGCGTCTCAAGTGGCACCCGGCGCTGCAGGCCGTGCCCACCCTCCCCCACTGTCGGCTTCGCTCGAGCGGGGGCGCCCCCATCGCCCTGCGGAACGACTGCCCACGGGGTGGCTGTCCCCGCGGCGGCGCCGTCGAGCCCCTCGGAGTGAGTACGGGAGTGGGTGCGGGATGCGAGCCTCGCCACCGACAACCCCGCCACCGCCATGATCTCGTTGTCGTACACGATCGCCGTCGGCCGATCAGGCGGCGCAGCCGTGAGCAGGGACCTCGTCGCCCGCGCACCCGCATCGCCCGAGAAGCCGGTCGCCACCTGCCATGCCCCGGCCAGCGCCTCGAACGCGTCAGATGCGGGTTCGCGGCGAACGCGGACCACGTCGGCGCGACGAACGCCCTCAACAGGGCCGGGCTGGTCCTCTGCGCGGCGGCTCAGCCACCGACGCAGGAAGCCCGCGCGAGGGTGCGGGCCGTGACGATGATGCCGCCGGGCACGACAGCGACCTCGAACTCCGGCCGGGGATACGGCACTTCCCGGTCCGGCGCGGGGAAGTGCACGGCGCGCAGACCGTCCGCGTCCGCCATCAGGAAGGTGGCGACCTTCCAGATCGTCACCGGCCTCGGCATGTTCCTGCAGTTCGTCCGCTCGATCCCCGCCTCACTGGACGAGGCGGCCCGCCTGGACGGCGCGAACGCCTTCACGATCTACCGCAGGATCATCTCCCCCCTGCTGAAACCGGCGATCGCGACGGTGGTGATCGTCAAGGGCATCACCACCTACAACGACTTCTGCATCCCGTTCCTCTGCATGCCCTCGGAAGACCTTGGCGTGATCTCGACATTCCTGTTCCGCTTCAAGGGCCCGTTCGGCGCCCACGGGGAAACGATCTCGGCAGGAGCGGTGCTGGTGATCCTGCCGATGCTGATCGTGTTCCTGCTGCTGCAGCGGTTCATCTACAACGGGTTCATGCGAGGTGCGACCAGGTGAGGTGCTTTCAGGGGCGCGGCGGTCAGGCGGACAACGCAGCAACCAGAACCGGAGTGACCTGCTCGACCTGCCACGGCCGAGCCCCATGACCGGCCAACGCCTCCGCAACCGACCCGGCGTCGACGACCTTCGGCGGCTCCCAGCAAACCCGCCGCACGGTGTCCGGAGTGATCAGATTCTCCTGCGGCATGTTGAGCTGCTCGGCGAGCGCGGACACCGCAGCCCGGGCGGCGGAGAGCCGAGCCGCGGCGACGGGGTCCTTGTCGGCCCAGGCACGAGGCGGCGGCGGCCCGGTGACGGGCTGCCCCGGCGCCGGCATCTGCGACTCGGTCAAAGCCTTCGCACGATCCACGGCGGCCTGCCACTGCTCCAGCTGCCGCCGCCCCATCCGATGCCCGTAACCGTTCAGCGCGGCCAGGGCATGCACATTGCCCGGCATGGCGAGCGCGGCCTCCACGATGGCCGCGTCACTCAGCACCTTGCCCGGCGACACATCCCGCTTCTGCGCGATCCGGTCCCGCGTCTGCCACAGCTCCCGCACCACGGCCAGCTGCCGACGCCGCCGCACCTTGTGCATGCCGGACGTCCGCCGCCAGGGATCCTTGCGCGGCTCGGCCGGCGGCGCGGCCGCGATCGCCTCGAACTCCTGCCGCGCCCACTCCAGCTTTCCCTGCCGGTCGAGCTCCTTCTCCAGCGCGTCGCGCAGGTCCACGAGCAGCTCTACATCCAGCGTCGCGTACCGCAGCCACGGCTCGGGCAGCGGCCGGGTCGACCAGTCGACGGCCGAGTGGCCCTTCTCCAGGACGTAGCCGAGCACGCTCTCGACCATCGCGCCGAGGCCGACCCTGGGGAACCCGGCGAGCCGACCGGCCAGCTCGGTGTCGAACAGCAGGCTCGGCACCATGCCTATCTCGCGCAGACAGGGCAGATCCTGGGTGGCCGCGTGCAGCACCCACTCCACGCCGGACAGCGCCTCACCGAGTCCCGACAGATCGGGACAGGCCACGGGATCGATCAACGCGGACCCGGCGCCCGCGCGGCGCAGCTGCACCAGATAGGCGCGCTGCCCGTAGCGATAGCCGGACGCGCGTTCGGCGTCGACGGCCACCGGGCCCGAGCCCGCGGCGAAGGCCGCGATCACCTCGGTGAGCGCGGCCTCGTCGGCGATCACGGGCGGAATGCCCTCGCGGGGCTCCAGCAAAGGGATCGGCGCCTCTGTAACAGAAGATCCGCCGTCGTCCGGAGGGGCGCCTCCGGTGGTTCGCAGTGAAGTGTCTGCTGCGGTCTCTTGGGCGTCGGTCACCTGTCAAGGGTATCTGTGTATGGACAGCGCCCGCCGACGGAACGTTCCGTCGGCGGGCGCCTGAGGGTCGTAAACCAGTCAGCCAAGTGATGGATCCGGCTCACGACAGCTGCGGACGTGGGCGGGGATCAGCGGCCGATCCCGTTCACGTCAGTGAATGATCAAGCGTTCAAAGGGTCCTGTGACGCGGCTCAAGGGTCGGTGAGGGGCTCAAGTGTCTGTCATGCGGCTCAGCGGCTGGTGATGCGGCTCATGGGAATGCCGGTGGGCCGTCAGTGGATGTGCCGGTGGGGTCGTCAGTGGATGTGCGGGTGGGGTCCTCAGTGGATGATCCCGGTCCGCAGGGCCACGGCGACCATGCCGGCGCGGTCACCGGTGCCGAGCTTGCGGGCGATCCGGGCGAGGTGGCTCTTGACGGTCAGCGCGGACAGGCCCATCGAGACGCCGATCGCCTTGTTCGACTGGCCCTCCGCCACCAGCCGCAGCACCTCGACCTCACGACCGGAGAGCTCGCGGTAGCCGCCCGGGTGGCTCGGGGCACCCGGGTGGCGACGGTGCATACGGGCGGCGGCAGCGCCGATGGGGGCCGCACCGGGCCGGGTGGGGAGCCCGACGTTGGTGCGGGTGCCGGTGACGACATAGCCCTTCACACCGCCGGCGAGGGCGTTGCGTACGGCGCCGATGTCGTCGGCGGCGGACAGGGCGAGGCCGTTGGGCCAGCCCGCGGCGCGGGTCTCCGACAGGAGGGTGAGGCCGGAGCCGTCGGGCAGGTGGACATCTGCGACGCAGATGTCGCGGGGGTTGCCGATCCGGGGACGAGCCTCCGCGATGGACGAGGCCTCGATGACGTCGCGCACACCGAGCGCCCACAGGTGGCGGGTGACGGTGGAGCGGACGCGGGGATCGGCCACGACCACCATGGCGGTCGGCTTGTTCGGGCGGTAGGCGACCAGGCTTGCGGGCTGCTCGAGGAGAACGGACACCAGGCCTCCTGGGGTGCGGGGACGACTTCAAGGTCACAGTCGTCTTCGGCACCAAACCTGTGGCCCTTTAGAGAAAGATCACGATTTAGTGAGTAACAATTGGGGCAATTCGGACGCTTGGTCGATCGTTCAGTGAGCAAATCGGCTCGATCAAGGGCTGTTCATGACCGAAAGTGGCCGTATCGACAAAGTGACGGTCAAGACGGTGGCGGTCACCGGGACTGTGGATCACGGCGCTGCGGCAGCGTCACCACCGAGGCGTCACCCGGGCCCGCCGGAGGCAGCCCCGCGACCTGGGCGAGCAGGTCGCACCAGGACGCCAGGTGGGCCGCCGTGTCCGGAACACCGCCCAGGCCCTCTCGGGGCGTCCAGGAGGCGCGGATCTCGATCTGCGAGGCCGCCGGGCGCTCGGACAGGCCGCCGAAGTAATGGGAGCTCGCGCGCGTGACGGTGCCGCTCGGTTCGCCGTACGACAACCCGCGCGCCTGGAGCGCACCGGTCAGCCAGGACCAGCACACCTCGGGCAGCAGCGGGTCGGCGGCCATCTCCGGCTCCAGCTCGGCGCGCACCAGGGTCACCAGCCGGAAGGCACCCCGCCAGGCGTCGTGCCCGGCCGGATCGTGCAGCAGCACCAGCCGGCCGTCGGCCAGGTCCTGGTCGCCGTCGACGACCGTGGCCTCCAGCGCGTACGCGTACGGGGCGAGGCGCTGGGGCGCCTTGGTCTGCTCGACCTCGATCTGCGGGCGCAGGCGACTGCCGCGCAGGGCATCGACCGCGGCCCGGAACGCCGCTGGAGCCGTTCCGCGCGAATGCCGGTCCCCCTCCCCGGCCTCCTTCGCGTCATCCATCCCGCCCGTACCGTCCGACAGTCTTCCCTGAGCCGCAGCCATGCCGGAAGGTTAAGGGGAACCGGGGCTCCGTGCTGGGCTAGACACCCCGTTCCCGGTGCCGGCGTGGCCGTCACCGGGCGCCTCGTGCCGGACGGGCTGAAAGAAGCGGACCGGCGTCGTGCGAGACTTGCCACCGTGAGTGCCAACACGCAGCCGACGCCGCCGACCGCCACCTACGACTCCGCCTTCCTCAAGGCGTGCAGGCGTGAACCCGTGCCGCACACGCCGGTGTGGTTCATGCGGCAGGCCGGGCGCTCCCTGCCGGAGTACCGCAAGGTGCGCGAGGGCATTCCCATGCTCGAGTCCTGTATGCGGCCCGAGCTGGTCACCGAGATCACCCTGCAGCCCGTGCGCCGGCACGACGTGGACGCGGCGATCTACTTCAGCGACATCGTCGTCCCGCTCAAGGCCATCGGCATCGACCTCGACATCAAGCCCGGCGTCGGCCCGGTCGTCGAGCGCCCGATCCGCACCCGCGCCGACCTGGCCCGGCTGCGCGACCTGACCCCCGAGGACGTCTCGTACGTCACGGAGGCGATCGGCCTGCTCACCGGCGAGCTCGGCGCGACCCCGCTCATCGGTTTCGCCGGCGCGCCTTTCACCCTCGCGAGCTACCTCGTCGAGGGCGGCCCGTCGCGCACGTACGAGAACGCCAAGGCGATGATGTACGGCGACCCCGAGCTCTGGGCCGACCTGCTCGACCGCCTCGCGGACATCACCGCGGCCTTCCTCAAGGTGCAGATCGAGGCCGGCGCCTCCGCGGTCCAGCTCTTCGACTCCTGGGTCGGCTCCCTCGCCCCCGCCGACTACCGGCGCTCGGTGATGCCCGCCTCCGCGAAGGTCTTCGAGGCCGTCGCCGGGTACGGCGTCCCGCGCATCCACTTCGGCGTCGGCACCGGCGAGCTGCTGAAGCTCATGGGGGAGGCCGGCGCGGACGTCGTCGGCGTCGACTGGCGCGTCCCGCTCGACGAGGCCGCCCGCCGCGTCGGCCCCGGCAAGGCGCTCCAGGGCAACCTCGACCCGACCGTCCTGTTCGCCACCCCGGAGGCGGTCGAGACCAAGACCCGCGAGGTGCTCGATGCCGCGGCCGGACTCGAGGGGCATGTCTTCAACCTCGGCCACGGGGTCATGCCGTCCACGGACCCGGACGCGCTGACCCGGCTCGTCGAGTACGTCCACACGCGGACCGCGCGCTGAGCCCGGCCGGCACCGGAGCGTGCAAGGGGCTGGGCCACGGGCAGGGTCCGGCTCGATAATGGTCTCCACATGATGGAACCGGGTGTGAGGCGATAGTGGCGCCTCACACCCGGTTCTTTCCCTTTTCAGGGGCCCCTCAGGAGGGGATTCAGCAGCCCGTGCTGGCCGAGGAGGTCGGGAGCTCCGCCTCGTCGCCGGCGGTCTCCAGGCCCTGCAGGTCGAGGATCTGGTCCATGGTGTGCACCTCCTTTCTGTGGTCAGGTCCCGTGTCGGGAGGGGGTTCAGCAGTTGGTGCTGGCGGAAGAGGTCGGGAGCTCCGCCTCGTCGCCGGCGGTCTCCAGGCCCTGCAGGTCGAGGATCTGGTCCATGGTGTGCACCTCCTTTCTGTGGTCAGGTCCCGTGTCGGGAGGGGGTTCAGCAGTTGGTGCTGGCCGAGGAGGTCGGGAGCTCCGCCTCGTCGCCGGCGGTCTCCAGGCCCTGCAGGTCGAGGATCTGGTCCATGGTGTGCACCTCCTTTCGTGCTGCGTGAGTGAACCGGGGGACACCGGACACACGGGGTGTCCGAACCCACGATCAGAGATCAGTGGGGGTCTGTGGGGCCGCCCGCGGGGGACGGCCGGTCGGTGAAGAAGGGCAGGAACCGGCCCTGGCCGCCCATCACACCCTGGGTGGTGAGCAGGACGCCCGCCGTGCCGGTGGCCACGTCCATGGACAGCTTCATCAGCAGGTCGCCGGGGAAGGCCAGGTGGCCTTCGTAGGACAGCGCGTACCAGCCGAGCCGCTCCAGGTGCCGGGCCACGACCTGGTCCTTGGCCAGTGCCGGGTCGCGGCGACCGGCGCGCTCCAGGGCGGCGACCAGTCCGGCGCGGCCCATGAACAGCTGGGGCATGACCACGAACTCCGGTGTGCAGGCGGCCAGCAGGGCCGGCAACTGCTCCCGCAGCCGGGCGTCCTCGTGCACGGTGAGCACCTCGTCGGCCACCAGGGCGATACCGGCGCTGCCCACGTCGAGGTAGCACAGGGTCCGTACGCCCGCCTCCTCCACCTGCAACGACCCGTTGGGCGTCGGCACACAGCGGTCGAGATCGCGATGCAGGGCGGCCACGGCCCGTTCCAGATGGGCCGACTCTCCCCACACCTCGTACAACCGCAGGAAGAACAGGGCCACTCCGGACCAGCCGCGCATCAGGCCGGCTCTGACCGGGGGCAGCCCGCTCGCGCGGGCCGGGCCGCCGTGCCATGGGGCGGTGACCGGACGGTTCGCCCGGAGTGCCTCGTCGAGCAGTTCGGCGATCCGGCGGATGTCGTCGTCGAAGGACACGGTCTGCCAACGGTCCGCCAGATGCAGGTAGTTGAGGCCGATGCCGGCCAGTCCGTCGTACAGTCCGATGCCCCGGGCCTCGCGGGACGGCTCCATGGCCCGCTCGATGAGCTTTCCGGCGGCCTCGGTGTGGCCGAGGTGGTCCAGGACGTGGGCCACGCCGTGTGTGCCGTTGTAGAAGCCCTGTCGGGGCCTCGGCGCAGCGGCCGCTGTCAGCAGCCACTCCTGGTGGGCGTCGGCCACCGGGAAGCCGCAGGCGGACAGCGTCCAGAGCACTCCGGCGGCGCCGTTGGAGAAGGTGGCACCTCCCGTCGTGAACTGCTCGCAGTCTCCCGGGAAGAGCCGGTCCGTGCGGGTGGGGTCGGCGGCGGCCGCGATGGCCGAGGCCATCGAGAGGGCCGCCTCCCTGGTGTACGGGGCGGGGCGGTGCGGTGCGGAGGGGGGGCTCCCGGCGGGCAGGAGCATCTCGCGCACCGGGTCGAGCCAGCCGTCGGGCAGCGGGAACCGTTCGGCTGTGAAGTCCAGTTGCTGGGCGATCTTCGAGGGGTCGAGGGCGCGCAGCTTCTCGTACGGCAGGAACAGGGCCGCCTTGAGGGAGGCCAGACAGTAGCGGTCGAGGTCGAGGCCGCGGCGGCCGGACTCGGCCGAGAACCCCATCGTGGCGACGGCCGGCAGATGCTCGCTGTCGGCGGCGTCGAAGGACGCCTCGTAGTCGATCAGCGCGACCGAGTCGTCGGGCCGGACGAGCACATTGCCGTAGTGCAGATCGCCGAAGCCGACCCCACGGGCGTGGAACCCGGCCAGGACCCGCTCGATACGGTCGAGGACGGCCACCGCTCGCTCGGTGTAGGCGGCGTAGTCCGCGGGGGAGGAGTTCTCGGAGACGATCATCGGATGGATGCGGGCCATCCACACCCAGAGGTTCGACGAGTCCACGTATTCCATCGCCAGGAATTCATGGCTGTCCATCGTGAAGTGGTCGAGTAATTCAGGGGCGCCGTCCGCGCCCGCCAGACGCTCCAGGGCCCATTTCTCCCGGCGCAGCCTCTTCACCGCGTCATCGGATTTCATGTCGAGGCCGGCACCCGGTCGGGCCTCCTTGAGAACGCAGACCCTTCCGTCAGATTTGCGTTCGGCCAGATAGACCCCGCCTGCGTTGGAGAAATGCATGGCGCGCTGAATTCGGTAAGGGAATTCCGGACCGGTCCTGCGGCGTTCCAGGAGGTCCTTGACGAAGGGCGGGACCGGGGCCCACTCGGGGACGGTGAACACCGGGCGGCGCAGGTCCGGGGTCAGGGTGCCGTCGGGCTTCACCAGGGCCGGCACCACGGCGCCGCTGTCGTCGGTGCAGAAGCGCTCGACGAACGCGCCGTAGCGCAGGTGCAGCGGGCTGTCCGGCCACTGCAGATCGCTCAGGATGCGCGGCCCGGTGATGCCGTCGAGCTCCTTCGTCAGGTCCTGCAGGACCGTGAGCAGCCGCTCCTGCGTGGGGTAGACGGTGATCAGCTTGCCGCTGCCGGACCGGGGCGCGTACTTCGTGTTGTGTGCCAGGTGGACCTCGGGCGTGCTGAGGTGCTTGAACTGGACGCCCTCGCGGACGCAGTAGTCCCAGACCAGCTCCAGGGCGCGGTCGGCCTGGTCGCGGCCGGCCGAGACATGGATCTTCCAGCCCTGATCGGGCAGGGGGCGCCGCGGCGGGACCAGGTGGGTCCAGCTGCTGCGCACGGTCCGGGTCCATCCGGCCGGCACCGGCCGGGACGCGATGGCGAAGGGGAGGAATCCGCGGTCCCAGCGGTCGGGCGTCTCGAAGAAGAGCGGGTCGGCGTAACAGTAGATCTGGGGATCTCCGATGGCCATGAAAACATTCCGTTCTTTCAATGGCTGGGCCGCGGCGGGGGAGGGGGACGAAGAGCGAGTGGCCGCAAGCCGGAATCCCGCCGCACAGAGCATTCAGATCTGCTCCGGATTTCGGAATTCAATTCCGTCTCCGGCGGGCTTTCCGGGGTTTATCTTTGCTTACTCGATCGGGTCCGTCAATGCGTTTTCCGAGGTTTCTTTAATTTCTTCCCCGGGGGGTTCGGGCAGGACTTTGCGCAACCGCTCCAGCTCGCCGAGCACGACCGGCAGCGGCGGCGCGGTACGGCCGTCGCGCCGGCCCGTGGTCATGCTGACGCCGGGCTGGGTGGGCGCGACGGAAACGTTCGGGCGCTCGGCGAGCGCCTTGAGGTGCTGGACGTAGGCGGGATTGTCCTCCACCCGCGGCGGCAGCGAGGGGGCCAGCACCACGGGTGCCGCGGTGCTGTGCAGCGCCAGCAGACTGGGGCTGTCCCCCATGCCGAGCGCCGCCCGCGCCATGTAGTGCAGCGAGGCCGGGTACACGGCCACCGAGTCGGCCCACTCCGCCAGTTCCACATGCAGTGCGGTGGGGAGCGGATCGTCCGGCCAGGCATCGGTGATCGCCTGGTGGGAGGTGAGCGCGGACAGCGCCTGAAGCGTGACGAAGCGCTGGGCGCTGCGGGTGGCGACCACCTTCACCGCCACGTCGGGGTGTTTGCTGCGCAGCCAGGTCAACCAGTACGGCAGATGCACGGCGTTGACGGCTCCCGAGGCGATCAGCAGCAGCCGGCGACCGCTGAAGTCGGCGTCGGGCGCGGGGGGCTTCGCGGACGACGGGGCCGGCGTACCGGTCATGCGGGGGTCCTCCTTGCCGGGGCGGGTGTGGGCGGCGCCGGATCGTCCGGCGGGAACATCACCCTCGGCACCGGCCCGTCCTTGGGCAGTGCGGCACCCGGGAGCATCCGGTAGAGCCGGGTGTGGTCCAAGGTGCAGGCCGGCTGCTCCTCGCCCTCGACCATCAGCGACAGCGCGAGCACGACCTCCAGGAAGCCGCGCGGCCGGATGCGTACGGCCTTGACGTGGGCCATGGCCCGGACCCGGGAGCCGACCGGTACGGGAGTGAGGAAACGGACCCGGTCGAGCCGGTAGTTGAGGGCGACCTCGATCCAGCTCGGATCGAACAGGGTGGACGTCAGGTACGGGACCAGTCCCAGCGTGTAGAACCCGTGGGCCACCGGCACCCCGTAGGGCCCCTGGGCCGCCTGCTCGGCGTCCAGGTGGATCCCCTGCCAGTCCTGGGTGGCGTCCGCGAAACCGCGTACGGCCGCGGGCGTCACCTCGTGCCAGGGGCTCGGTCCGAGCTCCTTCCCGATGCGCTGCTCGAACCACTGGGCGAAGTCGTCCAGTGTCAGGGCCGGCGGCTCGGCCGGCTCAGAATCCCATGGCATGGACGCCTCCGTCGACGTGGACGATCTCACCGGTCGTCGCCGTGAAGTAGTCGGACAGCAGGGCCACACACGCCTTCGCCACGGGGCCGGCGTTGTCCTCGTCCCAGCCCAGCGGCGCCAGGTCGGCCCAGTCGCCGCCCTCCTCGTCCGGCGGCGTGTCGGAGATCCCGTTCGCCGCCAGCGTGTTGAGCGGTCCGGCGGCGACCAGGTTCACCCGGATCCCCTCGGGGCCGAGGTAGCGGGCGAGATACCGGGCCGTGGACTCCAGCCCCGCCTTCGCGACGCCCATCCAGTCGTACTCCGGCCAGGACACCGAGGCGTCGAAGTCGAGACCGACCACGGAACCTCCGCCCTTCATCATCGGAAGGACCGCGCTGACCAGGGACTTCAGCGAGTACGCCGAGGTGTGCAGGGCGGTGGCGACGTCCTCCCACGGCGTCTGCATGAACCGTCCGCCGAGCGCGCCGGGCGGGGCGTAGGCGATGGAGTGCAGCACCCCGTCGAAGCGGTCGCTGTGTTCCGCGAGCCGGGCCGGCAGCGTGCGCAGCTGCTCGGCGTCCGTCACATCCAGCTCGACGACCGGTGCGGGCTCGGGCATGCGCTCCACGAGCCGCCGCACCAGCCGCGGTCGGATGCTGGTGAGCACCACATCGGCGCCGGCCCGCTGGGCCTCGACCGCGGTGTGAAAGGCGATGGAGGACTGGGTGATGACACCCGTGACCAGGATCTTCTTTCCGGCGAGCAGCATCGTCACGCTCCCAGGGAGAGGCCGCCGTCGACGGGCAGGACCGCGCCCGTGACGTAGCTCGACGCCTCCGAGGCGAGGAAGCCGACCACCTCGGCGACCTCGTCGGGAAGACCCGAACGGCCCAGTGGCACCTGGGACTTGACGCCCTCCTTGATCTTGTCGGGCAATTGCGCGGTCATGTCGGTGTCGACCCAGCCGGGCGCCACGGTGTTGACCGTCACTCCGTAGGAGCTCAGTTCCAGTGCCAGCGAGCGGGCCAGCCCGATCATCCCTGCCTTGGACGAGGCGTAGTTGGCCTGGCCGACGGAGCCCGTCAGACCGGCCACCGACGAGATGAAGACGATCCGCCCGGCGCGCCCCCGCATCATGTCGCGTACGACGGCACGGGCGACGCGGTAGGCGCCGGTCAGGTTCGTGTCCATCACCGCCGCGAAGTCCGGCTCGGACATGACCGCGAAGGCGCGGTCGCGGGTGATCCCCGAGTTGGCGACCAGCACGTCGACGGGGCCCAGCGTCTGCTGCACCTCCTTGACGGCGCGGTTGACCGACTCCGGGTCCCGGACGTCGCACTGGACGGCGAGGACGTCCGCCTCCGCAGGGGGATCGGTGCGGTAGGTGACCGCGACCTTCATGCCACCGGCCGCGAGCCGCCGTGCCACGGCCAGGCCGATCCCTCGGTTGCCGCCCGTGACGAGTGCCACTCGGCTCATGGTGGGGTCTCCTTCTTCTGCTTCTGGTTCGGCGGCCGGTCCGGCCTGTTGCGGTGCCTCGGGCAGGGACTGCCGCAGGAACGCCGCCAGCGAGGCCACGGTGGGGTGTTCGCGCAGCGTCTCCGGCGTCAGCTCCAGGCCGAGCGCCGCCGACAACCGGCCCAGGACGACCAGGCTCATCAGCGAGTCCATGCCGGCCGTGAACAGGTTCTGCCGGGTGCGGACCTCCTCGGGCGCGCACTCCATGGCGTCGGCCACCTCGGCCCGGACCAGGGCTTCGAGATCGGTGCGGGTGTGGCCTTGCGGGGTGGGCACGGCGGGGGCGGGAGTCGGGGCCGCCGCGGGGTTCGGTGACGGGGCCGGGGTGCGGGACTTCTGCGTCGTACGGACGCGTCGGGCCCGGCCGGCCAGGGACGGGGCGCGGATCAGGGGCTCGACGTCCGGGTCGGTCCCGTCCTGCGCGGGTTCGACGTCCGTGTCGGTCCCGTCCTGCGCGCCGGCCCGGCCGAGCCAGTACGCGTGGCGGTGGTCCCAGTGGCGCGGCGGCAGCGACAGCAGGTCGCCGCCGGACCACAGCCGGCTCCAGCTGATCGGGTGCCCGTGGCAGTGCAGCAGCCCGGCGCTCTCCGCCAGGACGTCCATGGGGTGCTCGTCGCGCCGCAGCGTGGGCAGGACCACCGCCTCCCCGAGGTCGAGGGCGCGCAGGGTGGCCCGGACCGGTCCGACCAGCACCGGGTGCGGGCTCACCTCGACGAAGACCTCGTGCCCGTCCCGTGCCGCGGCGCGCACGGCGTCGGTCAGCAGGACCGGCCGGCGGAGGTTGTCGACCCAGTACCGGGCGTCCATCGGCGTCTCGCGGCCCGGCGTGACCGTGGAGTACAGGGGGATCCGCGGGGTGCGCGGGCGGATGTCCGCGAGCCGCTCGGCGAGCTCGTCGAGGATCTCGTCGACCTGCGCGGAATGGCAGGCGACGTCGATGTTGACGGGCAGGGCCTGCGTGCCCCGCTCGGTCCAGGCGTCCTTCAGGGACTCCACCGCATCGCGGTCACCGGAGACGACGGTCGTCGTGGGGCTCAGCCGGATGGCGACCGTCACCGAGGAGGCGAGCCCGCGCTCGGCGACGAACTCCGTGACCTCCTCGGGCCCGGCGGGCAGTACCGCCATCGCGCCCCGTCCCGAGAGCCCCTTCATCAGCTGGGAGCGCCGGCAGGTGACCCGTACCCCGTCCTGCGGCGACAGCGCACCGCTGACCACGGCCGCGGCGACCTCGCCCATGGAGTGGCCGATCACCGCGGCGGGTTCGACGCCGCGCGCCCGCCAGGACGCGGCGAGCGCCACGTGGACGCAGAACAGCACCGGCTGCATCACATCGGTCGGCTCCAGCGCGGCCTCGTCGCCCTCGGCCAGCACCTCGCGCACCGAGAAGCCCGACTCCTGCCGCACCAGCGGGTCCAGCGCGTCGACGACCTCCGCGAAGGCAGGGTCGTCGGTCAGCAACTCCCTCGCCATGCCAGGCCATTGGGCGCCCTGGCCGGAGAAGACGAACACCGGCCGCGGGTTGTCGCGGACCGTGCCGGTGACCACCCCGGTCCCGTCGCCGTCCGCGGCCAGCAGGTCCAGGCGTGCCAGCAACTCCTCGGTGTCGCGGGCGACGACCGCGGCGCGCACCGGCCCGTGCGAGCGGCGGACCGTGGTGGTGTGCGCCACACTCGCCACGCTCACCTCGTCGCCGCGCCCGGCCACCCAGGCGCGCAGCCGGGCCGCCTGCTCGCGGCAGGACTCCGTGGAACTGCCGTCGACGGTGACGACGACCGGCCGGTCCGTTCCCGGTGCCTGGTGCGTCGCGTCCTCGCGGGCGGTCGGCCGCGGCGCCTCTTGCAGGACCACATGGGCGTTCGCCCCACCGAAGCCGAAGGAGCTCACACCCGCCGTCCGGACGTCGGACCCGGGCCACGGCGTGCGCTCGGCCACCACCCGGATCGGTGCGTCGGCCGGCACGGCCGGGTTCAGGGAGCGGAAGTGCAGGGTGGGCGGGATCTCGCCGTGGTGCAGGGCCAGTACGGTCTTGAGGAACCCGGCGACGCCCGCCGCGGCCTCCAGATGCCCCAGGTTCGTCTTGACCGCGCCGAGCAGCAGCGGCCGGTCCGGGGCGCGGCCCTGGCCGGTGACGGCGGTGATGCCGCCGATCTCGATGGGGTCGCCCACCGAGGTGCCGGTGCCGTGCGCCTCCAGGTAGTCCACGCCGGCGGGATCGAGGTCCGCGTTCTCGTAGGCGGTGCGCAGCAGTTCGGCCTGGGCCTGGCCGTTGGGCGCCATGATGCCGTTGGAGCGGCCGTTGTGGTTCACGGCACTGCCCCGGACCACGGCCAGCACCCGGTCACCGTCCCGCACCGCGTCGGACAGCCGCTTCAGGACGACGATGCCGCCGCCCTCGCCGCGCCCGTACCCGTGGGCGCCCGCGTCGAAGGTGTGGCAGCGGCCGTCGGGCGACAGCATCCCGGCCTCGTCGAAGCCGATCGAGACGCCCGGGTCGAGAAGCAGGTTCACCCCGCCGGCCAGGGCGAGTTCGCACTCACCGGCCCGCAGGCTCTGGCAGGCGAGATGGACGGCGACCAGCGAGGCCGAGCAGGCGGTGTCCACCAGCATGCTGGGTCCGCGCACACCGAGCGTGTACGACAGCCGGCCGGCGATGACGCCCATCGACGAGCCCGCGGCGCTCCAACCACCCATGTCCTGCGGACTGTCGGGGGCGTAGTCGGCGGTGCTGGCGCCGAGGAAGACGCCGACGCGGCGGCCCCGCACCGTGTCCGGGGCGATTCCGGCGTGCTCCAGCGCCTCCCAGGCGACCTCCAGCACCAGGCGCTGCTGGGGGTCCATCATCGTCGCCTCTTTGGGCGAGACGCCGAAGTACGGGGCGTCGAACCGGTCGATGCCGTCCAGGAAGCCGCCCAGACCCGCCGGGCCCTCACTGATCCGGCTGTCGGCGCCCGGCCCGCTCCAGCGCCCCTCGGGCACTCGGCGGATGCCGTCGCCGCCGTCCAGGAGGAACTGCCAGAACTCCTCCGGGCCGCGCACCCCGCCGGGGAAGCGGCAGCCGGCGCCCACGACAGCGACGGGTTCCAGAGTGGGCGCTCCAGGGGAGGAGCCGGACGGCCGCGCGGCATCGGCGGCGTCGGCGTCGTCGGAACCGGGGGCCAGATGCCGGACGAGGGCGGTGATGCTGGGAAAGCTGTAGGCGACGTCGACGGGCAGGTTCCGGTGGAGGAGCTCGGAGAGTTCCCCGGAAAGGGAGACCAGCTTCATGGACGACAGCCCGTAATCCCCGAACGGCCGGTCGGCATCCACCGCGTCGCGGGGGACATCGGCGTTCCGGGTCACCCAGTCGACGGCCCAGGCGCGCAGCTCAGACTCTGGTATCGGCATCGGAAACACCTCCGTTCATACGGGCGAGACGGTCCGCCGATATCCGTTCGTACTGTTCCTGCAGCATTCTCCTGGCGTCGGACTTGTCATCCTGCGGAATGAGGTTCGCAGGGCTGGTGCCCAACCTCGTCAGAAATCCGTAGTACTCGTTACGGAGAATCGACCCGACCAGGCAGTCGTGATAGTCGCCGTCGAGGAAGAAGAAGTCACGGAGAACTCCCTCGACCTTGATCGGGCCCTTGAGGAAGATCTGCACCATCTGCTTGTTGTACAGCCCCGCCATCAGATGCACGCGATGTGCGTTGCGCTGGTGGAAGAGATGGTCGAGCAGCAGGTGCATGGATTCCATCCCGTAGCCGAGGCCCCATAGCTCGGCCGCGCCGACGACGTTGCCGACCTCGAAGTTTCCGGGGTAGGTGAGCTGCTTGTAGGTGACGCCGCCCACCGGTTCCCCGGATTGGTCCACGACCATCAGATAGGTGATGCCGTGTTGCGCCACGAGGGATTCCATCTCCTCGGCGGTGACGAAGGCCTGCCCGCCGGAGGAGTACGCGGACGCGACGGAGGACGACCACCGGGCGATGAGCTCGTAGTCCTGCCGGCCCTGGATCGGGCGCAGCGAGACGTACTCTCCTTGCATTTATCCAACCCTTCGACTGCCGGAGCGGGACGGCCCGGGCTGTGAATCCTGAGTGCTTGGGAACCCACTGGTAAACCCACTGGTGAAAGCCTGCGGAATGTGAGCGGTTGGGGCTGCTGCCGACCGGCGGGGGACGTCAGGTCGGCAGCAGCGTGTCGCGGCTCCAAGAGAACAGGCGGGCTGTCGGAAGTGTCAAGCAGAAAGTGCCGTATCAGCCATGGTGAACGGGCAAGTGCCGTAGTATCCGGGGCGGTTCGGTCCGGCCGCCCAGGGGTCCGGGAATTCATTTCTGCGGGTGACGGACTTTCCGCTGTCGGCAAGTGCCGTAGTGTCCGGGAATTCGGCCTGCGAGAGTCGAGGAATCCCGGCCGGATCGGTTAGCGTCCTCGTTGTGGTCACCGGCGGCACCGCACTGAGCGGGCCGCCCCCGCATTCCCCTCGCTCCGGAGCCGCGCTCCGTCGAGCCGACACCGCAACCGTGGAGCGCATCCCATGAGCGTGCTCACCGAACGTTCCGCAGACCCCGTCGGAACCCTCGTCCGCCCCGGCGCCCAGGTGCACCGGACCGCGGACGCGCTGAAGGGCATGGGCGTCCTGCCGAGCCACCGGGTCGCCCTGCACGCGGGCAACTCACCCGCGTTCGTACGGGTGTTGCTCGGCCTGATGCAGCTGGGCGCGGGCGTCGTCCTCGTCGACCATCTCCGGTCCGCCGGCTCGGCGCAGCAGGCCGCCGTCCGGGTCGGCGCCGACTGGCTGGTCCGGGACCGGCAGCCGGCCGCGGAGCCGACCGGCCCGGTCCCCGTGCTGTCCCTGGCCGACCTGACGGAGCGCCTGCCCCCGCCGCACGGGCCCGACGCCGAACGGGCCCCGGATGCCGACGAGTTGTCCTTCGGCGGCTGGGCGAGCCGCGACGACGCGCTGATCGCCTGGTCCTCCGGATCCACCGGGGAACCGAAGGCCGTCGTCCGTTCGGGCCGCTCCGTCCTCGCCAACACCGCCCGCACGATCGCCCGCATGGGCTACCGGCGGCAGGACGTCCTGGCCCCCCTGCTGCCCTTCTCGCACCAGTACGGCTTCTCGCTGGTGCTGATCGCCCAAGTCACCGGCTGCGACCTGCTGTTGACGCCGTACACCCGGCTGGACCGGGCCCTGACGGCCGTGGGCGAACACCGGGCGACCGTCGTGGACGCCACACCGTCGTCCTTCCGTTCGCTGCTGCGGCTGGCCGACGGGCGGCCCGCGCTCGTGGCGGGGCTGCGCTCGGTACGGATGTGGTGCACCGGCGGCGCCCCCCTCGACGACAACCTGGCCCGCGACTTCCGCGCCGCGCTGGGGCTGCCGCTGCTCGACGGGTACGGCAGCACCGAACTCGGCAACGTGGCCCTGGCCGGCCCCGAAGCGCCCGACGACTGCCTGCCGCTCGCGGGCCTGGAGGTGTCGGTCCGCGACGCCTCGGGCCGCCGGCTGCCGGCCGGGCAGCCGGGCGAGGTGTGGGTGCGCAGCCCCGATGTGATGCGCGGATGCCTGCGGCCGGACGGCACCACCGTGGAGCCACCGGCGCCGGGCGACTTCCGCACCCACGACCTCGGCGTCCTGGACGCCCGGGGCGGCCTGCGGGTGCTGGGCCGGATGTCCGCGACGACCCGCCACGGCTACACGCTCTACCCGGCCGAGCTGGCCCGCAGGGCCGAACGGCACGGCAGGCAGGTGCATGTCGCTCCCGTACACGACGGGCGGCGCGGCACCCGGCTGGTGTTCTTCGTGGAGGACCCCGAACGACGCGCCCCCGGGGAGTGGTTCGCCGACTTCGAGAAGGTCCTCGAGCCCTACGAGCTGCCCAACCTCGTGCTGGTGCTGGACCGCTTCCCACTGAACAACAACGGCAAGACCGATGTGCATGCGCTTGAGGAACGAGCCCGCTGGGTTCTGACGAAGGGTGAGCAGACATGAGCAGCGAGACGCAGACCCGGGCAGGCGTCCCGGCCCCCGCCCCCGGCCCGGGACCGCGCCGGGTGGTCATCACCGGCCGCGGGGCCATCACCCCCCTGGGACTGACCTGGGACGAGACCTGGACGGCCCTGCTGGACGGCCGCAGCGGCATCGCCCCGCTCGCCGAGGTCGACACCACCGACATCCCGGTGCGCTTCGGCGGTGAGGTGAAGGGCTTCCGTGCCGAGGACCACCTGCCGGTGAAGACGGTGCGCCGACTGGACCGCACCGTGCACCTGGCCCTTGCCGCCGCCGACCAGGCGGTCAGGGACGCGGGACTGGAGGTCACCCCCGAACTGGCGCCGCGCGCCGCCGTCATCCTCGGTACCGCGAGCGGTCCGGCGCGCAACGCCGTGAACGCCCATGACGCGATGTACCGGCGCGGGCCGCGCGCGGTCAGCCCCTACTTCTTCCCCAGCAGCGGTGTCGACAGCGCCTGCGGCGAGGTCTCCCTGCGGTTCGGCCTGCAGGGCTCCTCCACCTGCATGGTGACCGCCTGCGCCACCGGCAGCACCTGCCTGGGCGAGGCGATGCGGATGATCCGGTACGGCATCGCGGACGTGGTGATCGCCGGCGGTGTCGACGACTCCCTGACCCGCGTCGACATCAACGGCGCGGCCGTGTCCCGGGCACTGTCCCGGCGCAACGACGACCCGGAGCGGGCCTGCCGGCCCTTCGACACCGGGCGCGACGGCTTCGTCATGAGCGCCGGCGCCGGCGTCGTCGTCCTGGAGAGCGAGGAGCACGCCCTCGCCCGGGGCGCCACCATCCACGGCGAACTGGCCGGATACGGCGCCACCACCGACGCCTTCCATGTGACCTCCCCCCACCCGGAGGGCCTGCTCGCGCAGCGCGCCGCACTGCAGGCCCTCGCCGAGGCGGGGCTCCGCCCCGACGACGTCGACTACATCAACGCCCACGGCACCAGCACGCCGAAGAACGACACCACCGAGATCAAGGTGATCCGCGGTGTCTTCGGCTCCCGCGCACCGCGGATTCCCATCAGCTCGATCAAGAGCATGACGGGTCACATGCTCGGCGCGTCCGGTGCCGTCGAGGCCATCACCTCCGTCGAGGTCATCAAGACCGGGCTCGTTCCGCCGACGATCAACTGCGACGACCCGGAGGACCCGGAACTCGACTTCGTTCCGCACAAGGCGCGCACGCACGACGTGGACGTCGCCATCAGCAACTCATTCGGCTTCGGGGGACACAACGCCGCACTCGTACTGCGCCGTTGGCAGGCGACCCACTGATCCACGCACGGACGGATGGAGAACATGGTGAACACTGCAGTCAGCGGGAAGCGCGGGAACTTCGCCGCTCCCGACGACCTGGACGCCGGGCCCGAGGTACCCGTCTTCCATGCCCCTTACGACTGGCCCGCCATCGAGGACTGCGTCCGCACCACGGGAGCGGCCATCGTGCGGGGGCTGGTCGACCGCTCCCTCGTCGACGCCTTCAACCGCGAACTCGACGCATGGCTGGAGAAGAACCCGCGGGCCACCGGCTCCGACACCGGCTCCAGCGTGTACAACCTGTTCCTCGGCCGCAAGACGCTGCGGGTGCACGGCATCGCGGGGAAGGTGCGGGCCTCCCACGACCTGATCAACCACCCCGAGATCGTCGCCTCCATGCGCCGGCTGCTGAGCCCCTGGTCCAACGAGATCCTGCTGAGCGTCGCCGAGCTCATCCAGATCGGTCCCAGGGAGTCGGCCCAGATGATCCATCGCGACACCGGCTCGTGGTGGCCGCATCTGCCCCGCGAGGAGCACCCGTGGAACGCCAGCGCCATGGTCGCGCTGACCCCGTTCACCGCCGAGACCGGGGCCACCCGAGTGGTGCCGGGCAGTTGCCACTGGCCGCTGGAGCAGAGCCCGCGCCCCGACCAGATCGGCCGCGCCGTGATGGAACCCGGCGACGCCATGCTCTTCCGCGGTGACGTGCTGCACGGCGGCGGCGCCAACAAGACCACCGACCGCTCCCGCCGCGGCATCGCCCTCAGCTACTGCGCGGGCTGGCTGCGCCCCGTCGACAACAGCATGCTCGCCGTCCCGCCGAGCATGGCCAAGGACCTCCCCGACGACCTGCTCGGCCTCCTCGGCTACGCCGCGCACGACGCGACCCGCCAGGGCGGCGGTCTGGTCGGCATGTACGACAACGGCGACCCGCTGAGCGCCCTGCGCCGCGGCGAACTCGACTGACCCACCGACCGCGACAACCCCCGGTCGGGCTCGGCCCCCCTTCCGAACGCCGCTCGACGGCAGGTGACCCCATGTCAGGAGGAAACGTGTCCGAACCACCGGCCGCAGCGCCGATGCCGCACGGGCCCGGGACCGCGGTGATGGGCCCGGCGCTCAGCGGCGGCGGGGCTCAGCACCGGCACCCCGGCGGCGACGGCTTCGCCGAGGACGCCGCAGAGGCGGTGTGGCGCAACCGTGCGGAACTGCTCGCCACCCTGGAGACCATCGCCACGAGGAAGGCCGCCGAGGAGGAGGTCGGCTACGCGCTGTCCGCGCTGCGCGGCGCAACCGGCGAACTCGCCGCCCACCGGCCGCGTACCATCCGCGAACTCGGCGTCTTCCTCCCGTCCAACAACATCCTCTACTCGTACGTCCTCTTCGGGCTGATCCCCGCGCTGTACTCCGAGCGGATCGTGATGCGCCCGTCCCAGCGGGCCGCCGAACAGGCCCGGGAGATCCACCGGATCATGACCGGAGATCCGCTGCTGCGCGGGCGGGTCCCGGTCGAGTGCGTGTCGCTGACTCAACGTCAGTTCCTCGCGCGCTGCGCCGAGTCGGAGGCCGTGGTCTTCAACGGCCGCCCGGAGAACGCCCTCGACGTCGGGGCCCGGGTGGGCCGCTCCACCCTGTTCCTCGCCTTCGGCTCCGGCCCCAACCCGCTCGTCGTCGGCCCCCGGGGCGATGTGAAACAGGCGGCCGAGGACGTCGTCGGCACCCGTATGTTCAACTCCGGCCAGGACTGCCTGTGCCCGGACGTCGTACTCGCCCACGACGACGTGGCCGACGACCTGGTGACCGCCCTGCGCGAGGGCGTCGAGACGATACCCGTCGGCCCCCTCGCCGACCCGCACACGGTGGTGGCCCCGCTCAGCTACCCGGACGCGGTGGAGCAGGCGGCCGGGTTCCTCGACGCCCACCGTGAGTACGTGCTGACCGGCGGCCGGGTCGACACCGGCACCGGCCTGGTCGAACCCACCGTGCTGGACCTGCCCTGGGACCCCGCGTTCTCCCCGCCCGAGTTCTTCGCGCCGATCGTCTGCGTGATGCGGTACTCCTCCGGCGACGACGTCGTGCGCTGGCTGGAGAGCCCCGCCGAGACCCGGCGCGGCATGTACGTGTCGGTGTACGGCGAGCCCGCGCTGCGCGGCGACCGGGTCGGCACCAGCGTCGTGCTGCGCGGCCGGACCGCCCTCGACGCCGAGGACGGCAACCAGCCCCTCGGCGGCTACGGCTGGGAGGCCAGCCATGTGAGCCTCGGCGGCCGGGTCACCCCCAGGCCGCTGCTGCTCTCCGCCGAACTGGGGCGCGGCCGGCCGGGGTCGACGGGTGGCCCGCGGGATTCCGGGCGGGCGGGGGACCAGCCGTGACCGACAGGACCGACGCAACCGACGCGACCGACAGTACCGACAGCCTCGAAAGCCCCCACGGCCCCCACATCACCGACCCGCCCGACGCTCCCGGCCGCCCCGCCCCGCAAGGATGCTGGGAGGCGGTGGCCCGTACGCTCGCCGACGCCGGCGTACGCACGATCCTGGGCCTGCCGTCCGACGAACCCGGCCTCCTCGACGCCGCCACCGCACTGCCCGAACTCCAGGTGCGCGTCATCGGCGACCAGCGCATCGCCGCGTGCGCCGCCGCCGGTTACGCCGTGGCCGCACGGGAACCCGTCGTCCTCGCCCTGAACTCGGGGCCCGCCTTCGCCAACGCCGTGGCGGGGCTGCTGGAGGCGGCCTCGCTGGCCGTGCCCGTCGTCGTGATCACCACCCGGGTCCCGGCGGACCACATCGGGCAGGGCGCGTTCCAGTACCTCGACCAGCGCGGCATGGTGGAGTCCCTGGCGGGCTGGACCCACCTGGTGGAACGGCCGGAGCAGCTGCGGTGGGCGGTGCGCAGGGCCGTGCGGCTCGCCCGGGACGGCGGCCCCTGCCTGACCGTGCTGGAGATCGCCGACGAGGTGACCCGCGAGCAGGTGCCCGCCGCCCCCGCCCGGCCCCGGGTACGCCCCGTCCGGTCACTGCCGCCGGCCGCCGAACTCGACGCCGCCGCAGCCGCGTTGCGTACCGCACGCCGTCCCCTGATCGTGGCCGGAGGCGGCACCCGCTGGTCCGACGTGCGCGGCCTCGCCGCCCTCGCCGAGACGCTGGCCTGCCCGGTGTTCACCACGGCCGCCGGCCGCGGCGCCCTCGACGAGCACCACGAACGGGCCTTCGGCCTGCTCGGCCTCTACACCACCCCACCCGCCGGCGACCTCCTCGACTCCGCCGACACCCTGCTCGTCCTCGGCAGCCGGCTGGAGGAGACGGCACGGATGGGCTGGCGCTCCTGGCAGACCGCGCACGTCATCCAGGCCGACCACCGCGTGGCCGCCTTCGACGAGGGCTGCCCCGTCGCACAGCCCCTGCTCGGCGACGCGGGCCTGATCGTCGACGAACTGGCCGCCCGGCTCGCCGTCGACCCGCCCCGCCCCGACCCTGCCTGGAGCGCGCGCCAGCGCTCCGTCGCCGCCGCCCAACGCACCCACGCCGAAGCGGACTTCGCGACGTCCCCGGTCCGTGCCGTGCTGCGCGCCGCACAGCGGGAGCTGGGCACCCGGATCACCCTGGTCCAGGAGAACGGCCTGCACGACATCTGGAGCTACCACTACCCGGTCCTGCGCCTCGGCCCCGACACCACCGTCGTCTGCCCGGGCGAGCAGACCATGATGGGCTTCGGACTCGGCGCCGCCGCGGGTGCCGCCCTGGCCCGGCCCGACCGGCCGACCCTGCTCGTCACCGGCGACAGCGCCTTCCGGATGAGCGTGGGGGCACTGGACACCCTGCGGCGCCACGAACTGGGCGTGATCACCGTCGTCCTGGACAACCAGGGCTTCGGCTGGCCCCGGCGGCTGCGCTCCGCGGACCCGGACGGCAGCCACGTACCCACCACCTGGCAGGCCGCCGCGCCGCCGGACCGCATCGCCGAGGCCTTCGGCGGCTGGGGAACCACGGCGCACGACGCGGCGACGCTGTACGACGCCCTGCGGCAGGCGGCCGAGCGGGAGCCGAAGGGACAGTTCTCCGTCATCCGTGTGCCCGTCCCCGACACCGATGTACCCCTCGGAATCCAGGCGGCCGGCTACTGACCGCGGCACCGCCCGCCTCCCCCCGATCCCCGCTCACCTCGCCCCGGTCCCCGCTCACCTTTCACCGAACCCCGTCCCAAGCATGAGGAGAGACGACATGGCCCCGAGCCCCGGCCCGCTGCCCCGCTGGCGCGGTTTCAACCTGCACCAGATGTTCTCCACCAGCGCCCGCTGGGCCGAGATGATGCCCATGGACGACTTCCGGATCAGCGAGAACGACTTCCGCTGGATCCGCGACTGGGGATTCGACTACGTACGCGTCCCGTTCTCGTACCTGTTCTTCATCGCGGACATGGACCGCCGTACCTACCCCGAGGAGCGGCTCGCGATCCTGGACCGCGTCGTGGAGCTGGGGAAGACCTACGACGTCCACGTCCAGCTGAACCTGTGGCGGGCCCCCGGCCACACCAACTTCGGCTACCCGTACAACGAACCGGAGCCCGGATCCCTGTGGGTCGACGACCCCTTCGGCTCCCGCGACCTGTTCGTGCACCTCTGGGAGATCCTGGCCGAACGCTACCGGGGCATCTCCTCGCACCGGCTGAGCTTCGACATCGTCAACGAGCCGCCCGCCGCGCTCCTCGTGCCCGGCCTGGAGGACCGCGACGTCCTCGACGTGTACGACGCGGCGATCCGCGCGATCCACGCCAAGGACCCGGACCGGCTGGTCCTCGTCGAGGGCCTGGACTGGGCCTACACCCCGGTCTCCGCCGACTGGTGCGCCGAGCGCGGAGTGGCGCAGAGCCTGCACTCCTTCGCGCCGCTCGCCCTGTCCCACTACCGCTGCGAACACGCCCCCGAGGCCCTGCGCGCCACCGACCCGGTGCCCACCTGGCCCATGCAACTGCCGCCCCTCACCGACGACATGCCCGTCCCCGAGGAAGCGCGGGAGCAGGCCAGGACCATGATGCGGGACCGCGGCATCAAGGGCGGCACCTACGGCCGTGACGAGCTCGCGGCCTCGCTGCAGCCGTGGTTCGACGTCGCCGCCTCCGGCGTCGGGGTGCACGCCGGGGAGACCGGGGCGCACAACACCGTGCCGCACCACGTGGTGCTGCCCTGGCTCGACGACATGCTCGGACTGCTGGCCGACCACGGCATCGGCTGGGCCCTGTGGAACCTGCGCGGCCCGTTCGGCGTGCTCGACTCCCGCCGCGGCGACGTCACCTACGAGGACTGGCAGGGCCACCAGCTGGACCGGGAGATGCTCCGCCTGCTCCAGAAGCACTGAGAGCCCGACCCGAACCCCCCAAGGGAATGAATGGAGTTCCTCTCTTGCAGACCGACCCCCAGCCGTCCCGCCCCGCCTTCGTGGACGTGCGCACCGATGGACTGGTGGCCGCCGTCCGGGGGCACGCCGCCGCGGGGGACGACCTTGCCGTCTCCTTCGTGGACTACACGGAGGACCACGACGGGTTCGTCCGGACGGTGACCTACGGCGAACTGGACCGCAAGGCCCGCGCGGTGGCCGCCGCCCTGCAGAAGAACGCCCCGCCGGGCGCCCGCGTGGCCGTGGTGTGCCCGCACGAGATCAGCTACGTCCTCGGCTTCCTCGGATGCCTGTACGCAGGGCTGGTCGCCGTGCCGCTGCCCGCTCCCGAGGCCAGTCGCGCCCGGGACCGCATCGGCTCGGTCCTGCTGGACGCCGACCCCGTGCTGGTGCTCACCACAGCCGGGACCGCCGAGCGGGTGACCGCCTCGCTCGGTCCCTCGGGCGGGCCCCGGGTGCTGATCATCGACGAGCTCGCCGAGGAGGACGCCGACGACTGGCGGGAGCCGGTGATCGACACCGACACCCTGGCGTACCTGCAGTACACCTCCGGCTCCACCGGCACCCCGAGCGGGGTCCGCGTCACCCACGGCAACCTGGCCGCCAACTGCCGTCAGATCGCACAGGCCTCGACCTATCTGGCGCCCGGCCGGGTCATCGCCACGTGGGTGCCGTTCTTCCACGACATGGGCCTGATCCTGGGACTCGCCCTGCCTCTCATCCAGGGCGTGCACTCCGTCCACCTCAGCCCCGCCGACTTCATCCAGTCGCCGTACCGCTGGCTCAAGCTCATCAGCGACTTCCGAGCCGTGTGGACGGGCGGCCCCAACTTCGCGTACGACCTGTGCGTCGACCGGATCACCGAGGCGCAGAAGGAGACCCTCGACCTCAGCTGCCTGGAGGGCCTCGTCAACGGCAGCGAGGTGGTGCGCCCGCACAGCATGGACCGGTTCAACCGGGCCTTCGCCCGGTGCGGCCTGCCGCAGGGCCTGGACAGCCCGGCCTACGGGCTCGCCGAGGCCACGCTGGCCGTCACCGCCCCGCCGGCCACCATGGAACCCGACCTCGTGTACTCCTTCCACCGCGAGGCGCTCGCCGACGGCAAGGTCGAGCCGTGCCCCGACGACGACCCGGCCGCCCGGCAGATGGTGGCCTGCGGGACGCCCCTGGAGGGCGTCCACATCAGAATCGTCGACCCCGAGAGCCGGCAGGAGACCGAGCCGGACCGGGTCGGCGAGATCTGGGTGCAGGGACCCAACGTCGCCGACGGCTACTGGCGCCGGCCCCAGCGCACCGAAGAGGTCTTCAACGCCCGCTGCACGGGCCGCGACGGACAGCCCGTGATGGGGGAGTGGCTGCGCACCGGCGACATGGGCTTCGTCCACCTGGACCGGCTGTTCATCGCCGGACGCCTGAAGGACCTGATCATCATCGACGGCAGGAACCACGACCCCGCCGACGTCGAGGCCACCGTGCAGAGCGCACTGGACGGCCACGGGCTCGGCACGGGCGGCGTGGCGGTCTTCGCCGTCGACGGCGACGGCCGGGAACGGGTCGCGGTGGTGGCCGAGGTGAAACGCCGCGGCGCCGACCTCGACCGGGTCCGGTCCGACGTACGCCGCGCGGTCGCCGACGGACACGGCGTCCCCGTGAGCGACGTCCTCCTGATCGCCTGGGGCGGGATCCCCCGCACCAGCAGCCGCAAGGTGAAGCGCGGCCTGTGCCGCGAGCACTATCTGCGCGGCGAACTCAAAACACTCTGAAAACACACAACACGTACAACCGCACAACCCCTACAAACCGCACAGCCCATAGAAATCAGACAGGGAGACCGCTGTGACCAAGGAAGAAGTGTTCCAGAACCTCGCCCTCGTCATCTCGGAGCTGACCGAGACCGACGCGGCCGACATAGCGCCGGAGAAGAGCTTCCAGGAGGACCTCGACATCGACTCCCTGGAACTCGTCGAGCTCGGCGTGACGGTGGAGGAGAAGTTCTCCGTGAAGATCCCCGACGACGTGCTGGGCACGCTGAAGACGGTCGGCGCCATGTCCGACTTCATCGCGCAGCAGCTGTAGCGGTCGCGATGGGTACGCCGACCGGACCCCCGGCACCCCGGGACAACACCGTGGACCACCTGTTCGGCCACGTGGTCGCCGACCCCTATCGCTGGCTGGAGGACGCCTCCTCGGAGCGGACCGCGCGCTGGCTCCGCTTCCAGGAGGAGCGGTTCCACACCGCCGTACGCGACCGTGGCGAACGGGCGGACTGGCACCGGCTGTTGGACTCCCTCGCCGGAACGGGCGCGGTCAACCCGCCCGTCCGGCGGGGGGACCGGTGCTTCTTCGAGGACCTGCGGCCCGGCCGGGAGCATCCGGTGCTGTACGTCGCCGGGCCGGGCGCAGAAGTGCGGGCCCTGGTGGACCCGGAGCGGCTGGACCCGTCCGGCCGGACGGTCCTCGGCTCCTGGTCGGTGTCCCCGGACGGCGGGCTGCTGGCCTGCCAGCTGTCCTCGGACGGGCTGGAGGAACCCGCGCTGCACGTCCTGGACACGCAGACGGGCACCCTCGTCGAGGGGCCCGTGGACCGTACTCGCGGCCCGGCGCCCGTATGGGTGCCGGGCCGCTCCGGCCACGACGGCTACTACTACGTCCGCCGGCTCCCGCCCACCGAAGTGCCCGCCGGCATGCCCTCCGGCCAGGGCGGCTTGCATCGCCGTGTCCACTGGCACGCGGTCGGCACCGACCCGGACACCGACCCCGTGGTGTTCGGCGACGACGCGAACCCGTCCGCCGCGTACGGCCTGTCGGTCAGCGGCGACGGACGCTGGCTGACCGTCAGCGTCCGTCGGGGCAGCCGGCCGGGCAACCGCCTCTGGCTCGCCGACCTCACCGCCGGCCCACCGCACGCCCCCGAGTTCCGGCCGGTGGCCGGCGGGGCCGGGGCCGACTCGGCTCTGGAGGTGGGCGCCGACGGGGTGGCACGCGTCCTCACCGGCTCCGGTGCCGACGGGCGGCGGCTGTGCGCCTTCGATCCGGCCGATCCCGGCGCCGAGTGGACCGAGGTGATCGGCGAGCGGCCCGGGGCGGTGCTGCAGGCGGCGGTGGCCCTGGACGGCGCCGGCGGACGGCCGCTGCTGCTCGCCCTGTGGTCCAGGGACGCCTGTGCCGAACTCACCCTGCACGAGCGGGAGTCGGGCCGGCTCACCGGTACGGTGCCGTTGCCGGGACTCGGCACGGTGTTCCGGATGACCGCACGGCCGGGCGCGGGCGGCGAGGTGTGGTTCTCGTACACCGACTACGCCACCCCGCAGCGGGTCCTGCGCTTCGACGCCCGCGACGGGGCAGTGACCCCGTGGCAGGTCCCCGGCCGCGACGAGCAGACATACGACGAGGGACGCCTGCCCGGCGTGCGGACCGCGCACGTCGAGTACTCCTCCACCGACTCGGCCGCCGTGACCATGGCCCTCGTGGTCCCCGACGACGTGACCGACGACGAGCTCGTGGGGGACACCGCCCCGAGGCGCCCCCGGCCCGTGCTGATGCGCGGCTACGGCGGCTTCGGCGTCCAGGCCCGGCCGTACTGCGCGCCGGAGGTGCTCGCCTGGGTCCGCTCCGGCGGCGTCTTCGCCGAGCCGCAGATCCGCGGGGGCGGCGAACGGGGCGAGCAATGGCACCGCGCGGGCTGCCGGGACGCCAAGCAGCAGTCGATCGACGACTTCCACGCGGCGGCGACCTGGCTGATCGACCGGGGCTGGACGACACCCCGGCAGCTCGCCCTCACCGGCACCTCCAACGGCGGCCTGCTGGTCGGCGCGGCGGCGGTGCAGCGTCCCGAGCTGTACGCGGCGGTCAACTGCGCCGCCGCACTGCTCGACATGGTCCGCTACGAACGCTTCGGCCTCGGCCGGGCCTGGGCGCACGAGTACGGCAGCGCGAGCGTGCCGGAGGAACTGGACTGGCTGCTGGCCTACTCGCCGTACCACAACGTCCGAGAGGGCGTGCGCTACCCGGCCCTGCTGTTCTCCGCCTTCGACAACGACACCCGGGTCGATCCGCTGCACAGCCGCAAGATGTGCGCGGTCGTCCAGCATGCGGCCACCAACCCCGCCGACGTGGTGCTGCGCCGCGAGAACCTCGGGCACGGCGCGCGCTCGCAGAGCAGCGCCATCGGGTACGCCGCCGATGTACTGGCCTTCCTCGGGAGCGTCACCGGACTCAAGCCGGTGCGGCCGTAGGCCGCGCTCCCCGGTGCGTGAACGACGTCCGGACACCTCCGTGCTGGGAGGTGTCCGGACATCGTCGTCGACTGCCCGTCCTGCTACGTCAGTTGAACGCCTCGGGAACCCACAGCCGGGCCGCCGCGTCCCGGGCGACGAGGAAGCCGGCGATGGCCAGGATCCAGCCCGTGGCACCGGTCGCCTTCTTGGAGATCCAGTTGTTCATGCGCTCCAGCATCGGTTCGACGAGCGAGCGCAGCAGCATCCGCCCGAGCAGCAGCACGGCGGCGGGCACGACCATGATCAGGCAGTAGCCGGCCAGCAGCGTGACGACCTCGACCTGGTTCAGGCCGGAGGTGGTGAGCATGCTGATGGCGCCGAGGTACGGCAGCATGGTCGCGACCTCGGCCAGCCCGGCCAGCAGCGCGAGCCCGACCATCCAGCCGACGGAGGAGTTGGCCCCGACCCGCTGCTGCCACTTGCCGGTGCTGCTCTTGCCCTTCTTCGCCTGGCGCTTGGGGTCGAAGCGGAAACTCAGCAGGAACAGGCCGACACCGACACCCAGTTGGATCCAGAGCGCGGTCCTGCCGTCCAGGGCCTTGCCCGCGGAGAAGAGAGTGTCCGCGCCGTAGACGATGGCGAGTCCGACACCGAAGTAGAAGACGGTGATGGTGGTCAGATAGACCATCACCTTGCCGACGTTGAATCGTCCCGGCGACAGCAGCAGCCATACGGGGATGAACAGGGTGCCCATGCTGGTGCTGTCGAGCAGGGCCAGACCGGCCAGGGACAGCAGTAATGCGGTGCTCAAAGAGCTTCTCCTAAGTGAGGGTGGTCGAACAGCCGGTCCAGGTAGTGGCTCAGCGCATGCCGGACGCGGTCGGCGCTCATCAGCTCCGGCTCGACGGCGCGCTGGAGGGTCAGCCCGTCCGTGAAGGCGAGCAGGGCGACGGCCTCGTCCTGGTCGTCCAGGCCGGCGGACAGCAGGTCGAGTCTGCGGGCGAGCCGGAGGGAATCGCGGCATCGGTCGCGGATCTCCCGGGAGCCGGCGACATGGACCTCCCGCAGGGCGGGGTGGAAGGCGGCCCGGGCGAGGAAGGCCAGCCAGATCCTCGCCTCGGCCGGGGAGCTCTCGTCGGCCCCGGTGAGCACGCTCAGGGAGATCAGCAGGCGTTGCCGGATGTCCTTCGGGTCGCACGCGGCGAGCGCGGCCGCGACCCGTGCGTTCATCACCTCGCCGAGATACCGCGCGGCGAAGATCAGTAGTTCGTCCTTGGTCCGGAAGTACGTCTGCACCAGGCCGGTGGTGGCGCCGAGTTCACGCGCGATGCGCGGGATGCTCGCGGCCTCCAGGCCCTCGGACTCGACGACGCGCAACAGCGCCTGAGCCACCTGCCGACGTCGTTCCACGGGGTCTGCGTAACGTGGCACGACGTTAGATTAAGGCCTTAATCCAACGCTGGTCAACGGCGTGCGGCCGGGCCTGGGAGCCCTCCGGGCGCGCTGGCCGAAAGCCGCCCGGCCGGGCGTGCGCGCGGGCTCCCGCACCCGGCCTTCCAGCGCGAACGACCGGAAGGCGTACGCCAGGAGCGACAGGGTGGTGTGCCGGTACCAGCCGGTGACCGTGCGCACCTGGTACTCGTCCAGGCCGACCTCGTTCCTGAGCACGTCGAGACAGTGCCGCGCCCTCGTCTGCGCCCGCACCGCGCGGATGAACTCGGCGACGGTGGTGGCGGGCGGCCCGGAGCAGAGGTAGCCCTCGGGACGCCCGGCCGCGGCCGAGTGATGGACCAGCAGCCACTGGGCGCGCCCGCCGGGGGCCGTCCCCGGCAGCCTGACGGTCTGCCAGGGCAGCGTGTTCAGCCCGCTGCTCGAGCCGGGCGCCCGGCCGGGCCCGGTGGCGCCGAGTACGCCGGTCATGCCACGGGGCAGCAGCGACGCGGCCTCCTCCGGCGCCAGCCTGAGGGCATGGGGCAGGCCCCGCCCGTCCAGCCAGAGCCTCAACTCCTCGTCCCACAAGTCCCGTTCGGGCACGCTGATCCAGGGGCGAGGCAGACCACCGTCCAGAGCCCGGGCGATCATCCGCTGGGTCAGCCGCGCCTTCGAGGCGTACGACGCCTGCTGCCGAAGCCCCGACGCGATGACCTGCGGCCGGTCCCGCAGCCACTCCTGGGGCAGATACAGTTCCCGGTCGAGCACCCCGCTGCCCCGAGCCGACACATGGGTCAGGAACAGGCCGATCTGGCAGTTCTCCATTCGTCTGTGCCGGCTGGAGTACTGCCAGGTGACACCGGCCGAGTGTCTGCCCTTCTTGACGAAGGCCTCCTGCGCCGCGACGAGGACGCCGTCGCCGTGGCCCGGCTGGTCCCCGCCCTCGACGCGGGTGTGCCGCAGGACGTAGGCGAGCAGGTCGTCACGCACTTCGTCGGCGTCCCACTTCGCGGTGCGCAGCAGTCGCTGCATCCCGTCGGGGCCCACCTCGCGCGCGTGCGAGGCGAGGGCGAAGGCGTTCTTGCGCAGGGAGTGCGACAACAGCCCCTCCATGTAGGCCACCACGCGCCTGCGCGGCTCCGCCCGGGCGAACCGGTGCGAAATCAGAGTCGCCAAATCCTCCATACTGCACCACCTCCGCGGAGTTCATGGATTTGCCACGACTCACCGAATGCGTTCCGCTGGGTTTCTTGCGGTGTTTTCGGTGGGCCGACGCAATCCATCTCATCAGCGGCGGCGGGTAACGGCGATACACATTCCGGGGGAGTTCGGGTAATCCAAAGGATTACCCGGACCGGGAAATCAGCGCCCGGCACCCACGGGTACGAGGACGCGGTCCATGCCGTCCCGGACGGCGAGCGCGGCCTCGACCCGGCTGCGCAGGCCCAGCTTTGCCAGCAGCCGGCTGACATGGGTCTTCACGGTGTTCTCGGAGACCATCAGCCGCTGCGCGATCTCGGCGTTCGACCGGCCCTCGCCGAGGAAGGCCAGCACCTGCCGCTCGCGGGGCGTGAGCACCTCGGCCAGTCGGCTGTCGGTGAGCGGCGCCTCGTCGGCCTGCCGTCCCAGCGCCCGGGTGAGGGGACGGATGATGGTCGGGTCCATGAACCCGTGCCCCTCGGCGATCATCAGGAGCGCCCGGCCGAGGTCCCCGGTCTGCGAGTCCATGGGGAGGAAGCCGACCGCGCCGGCCTCCCACGCCTCCAGCACGCGGGCGTCGGGGTGCGGTGGGGTCAGCACCAGGACGTCGGTGCCGGCGCGGACGACGGCGCCGATGGTCTCGGGCCGGGTGAAGGCGTGGCTCGAACCGTCGACGATCGCGACGTCGGCCTCGGTCAGCCGGCTCATCCGGATCGTCTGAGCCGGGGTGGACGCCTGCGCCACCACGCGCATGTCGCCGAGTGTCCCGAGCAGCTGGATGATTCCGGCTCGCGCGAGTCCCTCGGCGTGTGCCACGAGTATCCGTATGGTCATTTTCCGTCGTCCATTTCCGGCCGGTCGGCCCGTGCGCCTCGGTCGTATGGGGGAGCGGTCCCCAGAGCATCCCTGTGAGCGCTCTCAAGCGCATCACGAGACTAACCACGCGTCGTTTGCCGGCGCTTTCGGTCGCCGGCGCGCGACGAAAACCTCGTCGAAACGCGAACGGAAACCGGGTCAGGGCACGTCCAGCGCCTGGGTCAGGCGCCCGATACTGGCCGGCAGGTCCTCACTCAGCCCGTCCAGCAGATCCCGCAGATGGAGGGCGCGCTCCTCCCACACGGGGGCGTTGAGGCGCCGGAAGACCGCGAGCGCCCGGTGCAGGCACACCCGCGCCGCCCCGTGCTCGCCCCGCAGTACCTTCACACAGGCCAGGTCCACCTCGACCCGGGCCTGCAGGAAGCGGTCGCCGACGTCCTCGGCGGCCTCGTGGGCGTCCCGCAGCGACTCCTCGGCCTCGTCCACCAGGTTCTGCCGCCACTGCGCCTCGCCCAGAGCGCGCAGTCCGTACGCCTCGCCCATGCGGTCGCGTTGGACACGTGTCAGTGCGATCGCCCTGCGGCTGGTTTCCTCCGCGTCGCGCAACTCACCGGCGCGCAGCAGCGCCTCGGCCAGCCGGTAGATGTTCTGCGTCTTGGTGCGCAGCGCCGACGGGCTCTCGCTCATCGCGATGGCCTCGCGCGTCAACCCGATGCCGAGCTGGACGTTCCCCCGCTCCAGCTCGATCTGGGCCAGCAGCCCCAGGGTGTGCGAACGGCCGCTGACATCCTCGGTCCGCTCGAACAGCCGCAGGGCAGCACGGCAGTGGCGTGCGCCGCTGTCCAGGTCACCGGCGAAGCGCGCGCACACGGCGAAGTTGCGCAGGACGAGGGCCTGGCCCTGCACCTCGCCCGCCTCCACCAGGGCCTCCATGGCCAGTCCGAGCAGTGACTCGGCCTGCTGGTACTGGCGTTGGTAGATCGCCAGCGCGCCCAGCGAGCGCAGCATCGTGCCCACGCCCAGGACGTCTCCCGCCTCCCGCGCGGCCCGTAACGCGTGCTCGGAGGTGGTACGCCAGTCCTCGGGGTAGCCGAGTGTTTCGAACAGCGGGACCAGACGCGCCGCCAGGGCCCAGGCGTACAGGGCCCGGCTTGAGTCCGCGCAGACCTTCACCAGTTCGACGATGCGCTGCCGCTCCGACTCGAACCAGTTCATGGGGCACGCCATGATCGAGGCGACCTGGTGGGGGAGGAGCTTGAGCCCCGGCACCTGCGGCAGCGCGGGGATGTGTCCCTTGCCGCTGAGCTGCTCGTGCGCCAGGTCGGCCAGGGTGAGGATCGTGCCCAGCAGCCGGTCGAGCGCGGCCTCGATCTCGCTCTGCGGTTCCTCCTCCTGGGCCCGCTCCCACGCGAACAGCCGCAGCAGGTCCAGGAAGCGGTAGCGCGGCGCGCCGGAGGCGTCCTGCACGGCGACCTCCAGCAACTGGGCGTCCACCAGCTGGTCCAGCAGATCCTCGGCCTGGTCGATGTCGATGTCCAGGAGAGCCGCCCCGACCCAGGCGGGGAAGGGCGGCGGACACAGCATGCTGAGGTGGCGGTACATCCGCGCGGCGTCCGGCGAGAGTTCCCGGTAGCTGAGCCAGAACTCGGCCCGTAAGCCGCCGTGATCCGGACTGAGCAGGTCCAGCCGTCTGCGCCGGTCCTCCAGCCGGGCGACCGCCTGGGAGAGCGACCGGTGCGGTTTGTTGATGAGCTGGGCCCCTAGGATCCGCAGCGCCAGCGGCAGCCCGTCGCACAGCTCGGCGAGCCGGGCCGCCATCTCCGGGGCGGCGGTGACCCGTTCGCGCCCGATCATCGCCTCCAGCATCCGGCACGATTCGTCGGTGTTCAGGGGCCGCAGGGGGACCCGTAGCACCGGATAGTCCCCGGCGAGGTGCCCCAGTGGGTCCCGGCTGGTGATCACCACACAGCAGTCGCCGCGGCCCGGGAAGAGCGGCAGGATCTGGTCGATCGAGCGCACGTTGTCCAGCACGATGAGCATGCGCCTGCCGTCCAGCAGGCTCCGGAACAGCGCGGCACGTTCCTGCAGTTCGGCCGGGATCTCCGGACCCTGGACACCGAGGGCGCGCAGACAGCTGTCGAGGGCGCTCATCGGGGAGAAGGGCTGGTCGTGCTTGTCGTAGCCGCGCAGGTCCACGAACAGCTGGCCGTCGGGGAAGTGTTCGACGACCCGGTTGGCCCAGTGGACCGCGAGAGCGCTCTTGCCGACCCCGCTGGCCCCGGAGAGGGCGGCGATGGCCAGCGGTGTCGCGTCCGTGCGGGAGTGCAGCAGCTCGTCCAGCGCGGCGATCTCCTTCTCCCGCCCGGTGAAACTGGCGGAGGGCAGCGGCAGTTGGGCCGGCGGGCCCGCCTTCGCCGTCAAGCGTCCGGTCATCGCGTGCTCATGCGGACCCGTCGTGTCGGAGTCCTGCAGGATGCGACGGTGGAGCTGCTGCAGCTCCGGACCGGGCTCGATGCCGAGCTCCTCCACCAGCACCTTGCGCCCGACGCGGTAGGTCTCCAGGGCGTCGGCCCGTCGGCCCCCCAGATGCTGGGCCGACATGAGGTGCAGCCGTGCCTGCTCCCGCAGCGGATACTGCTCGACGAGGGTGGCGAGCCGGTCCGCCGCCGCCCGGTAGCGCCCCAACTGCAACTGGAGCGCGGCGTACTCCTCGTTGAGGTCGAGCCACAGTTCGGTCAACCGGGCGGCGGCATGGTCGAGATGGCCGCCGGCGAGGCCCTCCAGGGGAGAGCCGTACCACATCGCCAGTACCTGTTCGAACAGCTCCGCGGCCTCCTCCGGCGCGCCCTCGGTCGAGGCCGTGCGGGCCCGGGCGAGCAGGGAGTGCATCTCGTGGATGTCGATGCGATGGTCACCCTGGATCAGGGAGTAGCCGTTGTGCGCGGTCCGGATGAGTTCCTCGTCCGCCGTGGCGTAGCGGAAGATCCGGCGCAGTGCCGTGATGCAGATGGCTATCTGGTTGCGGGCCGTCGTGGGCGGTGCGCCCTGCCACACGGCCTCGGTCAGGCTCTCGACGGAGACGACCTGCCCGGGCGCCAGGAGCAGCATCGCCAGCACCTTGCGCTGTCTTGCTCCGCCGAGGTTGAGGGGTTCCCCGCCCACCTCGGCCCTGAGTGGACCCAGCGCCCTGAAGGATAACCGACTCAACGAGACACCCTTTCGGCCCATTGATCCCCGTGAACGTAAACCTACGTGAAGGGTATGTCACGGTACGTGATGACCCAAACAGCGAGTTCCCCCTGGAGATCGCTGTTTGGGATATGCACGTTGTGTCCGTTTCTGGTCTGAAGTGGGCTGTTGTTTCGGTGTTATTTCGGGGTGTTTACTCTCCTATCAGCGTCCAGGGGAACTCGCTCTTGTGCCTCGTCCAGGGCAGTTCATCCTGAGGGACGGGTGTGTTGAGCGGTGCGTTGGCGGTGAATTCGGCCATTGTGGCCGACGGATCGTTGCCCTCCGGTCCGGCAACCGTGGAGGTCACAGCCGCAGCCGACCCCACCCATAGAGTCATCAGGAATACCGTCCCGACGATAGTCGCGAAGAAAGCGTGCGCCTTGGGCATGTAATGTCCTCTCGATTAGTGGATTACGGAGCAATCCGGGCAGTGGCAAGGTTACCCGCACGGGCTTTCGGTGCTGTTTCGATGGAATTTTCGGAAACGAGCCGTGGTCGGCGGCCGTCCGATTGACGCCCGCAACATTTCACTTCGTCTTTGACGAGACTTTGCCGCCCTTGGAAGAAAATCAATAGGACTGGGCGAAGGGAGGCGGCAGAAGTCCGCCTCACCAACCCGGGCGGGCCCGCCGGCCGAACAACAGGCCGCGCGGCTCCGGTGGCGGCGGGGTGCCGGGCCGCAGTGGCCAGGCGATCGCCATGCCGGCCAGGAAACCCACGATGTGCGCCGCGTACGCCACCGTGCCCGCGGCCGTGACACCCTCGCCGGACGAGTACACCGCCTGGAGCCCGAACCAGAAGCCGAGGACCAGCCAGGCCGGCAACCGCAGCGGCAGGAAGATCAGGAACGGGACCAGGACCCAGACCCTGGCCTTCGGGTACAGCACGAGATAGGCGCCCAGGACACCCGCGATCGCCCCGGACGCGCCGATCAGCGGGTCGGCGGAGTCGTCGTTGAGAAGGGCGAAGCCGTAGGACGCCGCATAGCCGCAGACCACGTAGAAGAGGAAGTACCGCACGTGGCCCATGCGGTCCTCGATGTTGTTGCCGAAGATCAGCAGGAAGAGCATGTTGCCGAGCAGGTGCAGCCAGCCGCCGTGCAGGAACATCGCGGTGAACACCGACAGCACGGGGGACTTGGCGTAGTCCGGCGGGCCGATCACACAGCCGGGGCCCTGTGGGCCGACGGCGACGTCGCCCGTGGGGACCGCCCCGGGCAACTGGTCGTGGATCAGCTCCCGGGGCACCGCCGCGTAGTGGTCCAGGAACGCCTGCAGATGGCACAGCTGGGCCAGGCTGGTCTCACCGGCCACGGAGCCGGCTATCCCGGGCGTGGACAGGAAGACGAGGACGTTCGCGGCGATCAGCGCGTAGGTCACCCAGGGGGTGCGGCGGACCGGGTTCACGTCATGGACGGGGATGACCACGAGGGATTTCTGCCCGGGATACGTCCGGCGAATCGGTGAACGCGGCCGCCGTCGCGTGCGTATGTCTCGGCAACCGCCCGCGGCACGGGGAAGGCGGGTCGCGGGGACTACGTGAGGAACAGGCGATGAACGACCGAGTTACTCCTCCGATCCACGCGTTGCCCGACGGTGAGGCCGAACTCGCCGTGGTGCTGCGACTGCCCTGGGAAGACGTGGCCCGACTGGGTCAGGAGGCCGGGCGGCTCGCTTCGCAGATGCAGCGGCCGGTGACGCTGGACGAGGCCGTCAGCCATCGGTTGCGCTCCGCGCGCAGCGCCGCGCACGCGAAGCCGGCGGGGGAGCAGCCGACTGCCGCCGCGATGCCGAGTGTGACTGCGTCCGTGTCGTCGCTGCCGTCCCGGCCGCCGGCTGAGCAGGCTCGGCAGGCGATCGAGAGGATCAACGGCAGCGCGTAAGCGCCGTAGGGGTGTGGGCGGTTCGGCGGCTGCTGGTGCGTTGTGGCTTGTCGCGCCCGCGCGGCGGAGCCGCCCATCGATACGCCCGCAGGCCCTCAAGGCGTTGCCCGCGCCGCCCGCTATGAGCCGCCGGCACCGACTGCTTTCACTGCCTTGCGGGCCGCCACCAGCACCGGGTCCCACACCGGCGAGAACGGGGGCGCATATCCCAGGTCCAGGGACACCATCTGTTCCACGGTCATCCCGGCCGTCAGCGCCACCGCCGCGATGTCGACCCGCTTGCCCGCGCCCTCCCGGCCCACGATCTGCACGCCCAGCAGCCGTCCCGTGCGGCGTTCCGCGAGCATCTTGACCGTCATCAGGGCCGCGCCGGGGTAGTAGCCGGCGCGGCTGGTGGACTCGATCGTCGCCGTCACGAACCGCAGGCCCGCCCTGCGCGCGTCCTTCTCGCGCAGGCCCGTGCGGGCGATCTCCAGGTCGCAGACCTTGCTGACGGCCGTGCCGACCACACCGGGGAACGTGGCGTAGCCGCCGGCCGCGTTGGTGCCGATGATCTGGCCGTGTTTGTTGGCGTGGGTGCCGAGGGCGATGTGGCGTTCCCGGCCGGAGACCAGGTCGAGGACCTCCACGCAGTCGCCGCCCGCCCAGATGTTCTCGTGGCCGCGCACCCGCATGGCCAGGTCGGTCAGCAGGCCGTCGTGGTCGCCGAGGGGGAGGCCCGCGGCCCGCGCGAGGCCGGTCTCCGGGCGGACACCGATGCCGAGGACGACCACGTCCGCCGGGTACTCGGCGTCCTCCGTCGCCACCGCCCGCACCCGGCCGTCCCCGCCCGTGAGGATCTTGGTGACCTCGGCGTCGTTGACCATCGTGATGCCCAGACCCGTCATGGCCTCGTGCACCAGGCGGCCCATGTCCGGGTCGAGCGTCGACATGGGCTCGCTGCCCCGGTTGACGACCGTCACCTCGTAGCCGCGGTTGATGAGCGCCTCGGCCATCTCCACCCCGATGTAGCCGGCGCCGACGACCACCGCGCGCCGTCCACGCGTGCGTGCCAGCGTGTCGATGAGGGCCTGGCCGTCGTCCAGGGTCTGCACACCGTGCACGCCGGGGGCGTCGACGCCCGGCATGTCGGGGCGGATCGGGCGGGCACCGGTGGCGATCACGAGTTTGTCGTACGACGTCCAGGACTCCGCGCCCGAATCGACGTCACGCGCGCGTACCCGCCCGCCCGCCACGTCGATCTCCGTGACTTCCGTCCGCATGCGCAGATCGATGTCCCGAGCGCGGTGCTCCTCGGCCGTACGGGCGATCAACCGGTCGCGGTCGGGGACGTCGCCGCCCACCCAGTACGGGATGCCGCAGGCCGAGAAGGAGGTGAAGTGGCCGCGTTCGAACGCCACGATCTCCAGCTCCCCGGCGCTCCTCAGCCGCCGCGCCTGCGACGCCGCGGACATCCCTGCGGCGTCGCCCCCGATCACGACCAGCCGCTCCCGCGTACCCGGCACACCCCTCGCAACACCCCGCGCAGCGCTCATGCTCATGCGAACACGCTACGGGCGCCGGGCATTTCAGGCCTGCGGGCCCTCCGGGTCGTCGCCCGCGCGCGTGGGGCTCGGTGCCGGGCGGGCCATCGGCAGCGGGCCCGGCGTGCCAGTCGCGGGCGCCGTGGCCGGGCGGCGCGGCAGCCGGGGCCGCAGCACCTTCAGCCACAGCAGCACGATCAGCGCCGCCACCGCCGCGAAGGGGAGCACGGCGCCGAACGCCACCGCGATCCAGCGCAGCATCGTCACGAACGCGTTCCAGCCGCCCGCGAGCGCGTCCAGGAAGCCGGGGTCGTCGTCCTTCTCGGCGGCCTTCTTCACCGGTGTCTCCGACAGGGTCAGGGTGATGGTGGCCAGGCTGGTGCGGTCCTTCAGGGAGGCCTGCTGGGCGAGCAGCGACTCCAGGTCGGCCTGGCGGCTGCTCAACTCGCCCTCCAGCGTGACCACGTCGCTGAGCTTGGTCGCCTGATCCATCAGCTCACGGATCCGGGCCACGCTGGCGCGCTGCGACTTGATACGGCTCTCCACGTCGACGACCTGGTCGGTGACGTCCTGCGCCTTGGCGCTGCGCTCGATCAGCCTGCCCGTGCCCTCCAGGTCCGCGAGGACCTCGGCGTACCTGTCGACGGGCACCCGCAGGACGACGCGGGTGCGCTCGCGGCCCTTCTCGTCGCGTGTGGTGGTCTCGTTGCCGACGTAGCCGCCCGCGTTCTCGGTGGTGGTGCGGGCCTCGTCCAGGGCCTTCGGCACGTCCTTGACCTGAACGGTCAGTGAGGCCGTACGGATGATGTGGCTCGCGGTGACCTTGGGCGGCGCGGTGGCCTTGTCGGAACCGGAGCCGGAGCCGGAGCCGGAGCCGGAGCCGTAGCCCGGGGCGCCTTCCTTCGCGTCCGCCTGGGACTCCGCAAGGGCGGCCTCGTCGTTGGCGACGCTTCCGCCGCCGCTCGACTCGTCCGCCGCGCCGCTGCAGCCGGTGAGCGCGAGGGCAGTCGCCAGCAGCAGGCCCGCCAAGGCCTGAACAGGTCGTACGGATCGCGTGGACCGTGCGGATCGTGTGCGCATGTGGGCGTACCCCCCGAGGGTCGTCGTGGCGACTGATGCTCCTTCGACGCCCGGGGCCGGCCGAACGTTGGCGGGAAACGGTCCCGATGCGGTCACGGTCGGGACTCGGCCCGGGCACACCGGTCCCGGCGGGACGGGACCGTACGGCCCTGGTGGGAGTGTCAGAGGTGTTTGAGAGAGTGGGATCATGCGCGAGCACAGCGAGAACACACGCACGGGACACGGGCCCGCGGGGCGGGGCAGTGCCGTCGTCATCGGCGGCGGGATCGCCGGTCTCGCGGCCGCCCACCGGCTGCTGGCCGGCGGCAGACGCGTGACCGTCCTCGAGGCTTCGGACCGGGTCGGCGGCAAGCTGCTGCCCGGGGAGATCGCGGGCGTGCGCGTGGACTTCGGCGCCGAGTCGATGCTGGCCCGCCGCCCCGAAGCCGTCGCCCTGGCCCGTGAGGTCGGCCTCGACGAGCACCTCCGGCCGCCCGCCACCGCGACCGCCTCGATCTGGACCCGAGGCGCCCTGCGCCCCATGCCCAAGGGGCATGTCATGGGCGTCCCCGGCACCGCCGCCGCCCTGACCGGCGTCCTGTCCGACGAGGGCCTGGCCCGCATCGAGCGGGACGCCGACCTGCCCCGCACGGAGGTCGGGGACGACATGGCGGTGGGCGAGTACGTCGCGGCACGCCTCGGCCGCGAGGTCGTCGACCGCATGGTCGAGCCCCTGCTGGGCGGCGTCTACGCGGGCGACGCGTACCGCATCTCGATGCGCTCGGCCGTCCCGCAGCTCTTCCAGGCCGCCCGGAACCATGTCTCGATCACCGAGGCCGTCCGCGAGATCCAGGCCAGGGCCGCGGCCGGCGGGCAGACCGGGCCGGTGTTCATGGGCATCGAGGGCGGGGTGGGCCGGCTCCCGCAGGCTGTCGCGGAGTCGGTCCGCGCGCGGGGCGGCGAGATCGTGACCGGGGCGCCGGTGACGGAGCTGCGCCGTGCGGCAGGGGCCGGGTGGCGCGTCGTCACCGGCGACCGGGTGCTGCACGCCGACGCGGTCGTCGTCGCCGTACCGGCACCGGCCGCCGCCGCCCTCCTGCGCGCCGAGGCCCCCGCAGCCGCCACCGAGCTGGACGGCGTCGAGTACGCCTCCATGGCTCTGGTCACCCTCGCCTTCCGCCGCGCCGACACCGCCCTGCCCGCCGGCAGCGGCTTCCTGGTGCCGCCGGTCGACGGGCGCACCATCAAGGCGTCGACCTTCGCCTCCCAGAAGTGGGGCTGGATCGCCGACGAGAACCCGGACGTGGTCGTCCTGCGCACGTCGGTGGGGCGGTACGGCGAGACGGAGATCCTGCAGCGCGCGGACGAGTACCTCGTCGACGTCTCACGGCACGACCTCCAGGCGGCGACCGGCCTCGACGCCACCCCTCTGGAGACCCGCGTCACCCGCTGGACCGACGGCCTGCCCCAATACCCGGTCGGCCACTACGCGCGCGTGGCCCGCGTCCGTGAGCACGTCGCCAAGCTGCCCGGCCTCGCGGTGTGCGGCGCGCAGTACGACGGCGTGGGCATCCCGGCGTGCATCGCGAGCGCCTACGCCGCGGTCGATCAGCTGGAGGGCGATACGAGCGGTGTGGAGGAGCTCACCGCCCACCCGGTGCAGAGTCTGCACGGCGGAGCGGGAGAATAAGGGACATGAGTGACGACGCCCCCACCACCGAGTCCGGCAGGATCCCGAACAAGGGCAAGCTGGCCAAGGACCTCAACGAGGTCATCCGCTACACCCTCTGGTCCGTCTTCAAGCTGAAGGACGTGCTCCCCGAGGACCGCGCGGGCTACGCCGACGAGGTCCAGGAGCTGTTCGACCAGCTCGCCGCCAAGGACGTGAAGATCCGCGGCACCTACGACGTGTCCGGGCTGCGCGCCGACGCCGATCTCATGATCTGGTGGCACGCCGAGACCAGCGACCAGCTGCAGGAGGCGTACAACCTCTTCCGCCGCACCAAGCTGGGCCGCGCGCTCACCCCGGTCTGGTCCAACATGGCGCTGCACCGCCCCGCCGAGTTCAACCGCTCGCACATCCCGGCCTTCCTCGCCGACGAGACGCCGCGCAACTACGTCAGCGTCTACCCCTTCGTGCGCAGCTACGACTGGTACCTCCTCCCCGACGAGGACCGCCGCCGCATGCTCGCCGACCACGGCAAGATGGCCCGCGGCTTCCCGGATGTGCGCGCCAACACGGTCGCCTCGTTCTCGCTGGGCGACTACGAGTGGCTCCTGGCCTTCGAGGCCGACGAGCTCTACCGCATCGTCGACCTCATGCGCCACCTGCGGGCTTCCGAGGCCCGGATGCACGTCCGCGAAGAGGTGCCGTTCTTCACCGGTCGCCGGAAGTCCGTGGCTGAGTTGGTGGGCGGGCTTGCCTGACCGGGTTGTGGTGGGGTGTGGTCGGCCGGGGTCCGGGGGTTGTCCCCTGGGGGTGCGGCACGGGTCGCCGTAAGTCCGTGGCCGAGTTGGTGGCCGGGCTCGCCTGACCGGGTTGCGGTGGGGTGTGGTCGGCCGGGGTCCGGGGGTTGTCCCCCGGGGGTGCGGCACGGGTCGCCGGAAGTCCGTGGCTGAGTTGGTGGGCGGGCTTGCCTGACGGGTTGTGGTGGGCGAGGTCGGCCGGGGTCCGGGGGCTGTCCCGCGGAGGAGGCAGCACCGGCGGCGGAAGGCCGTGGCCGCCGGGCTGGTTGGCGGGCTTGGGTGATCAGTGGGGGAGGCGGGCCGCGGCCTGCTGGGGGCGGCCGCCCGGCTGCGTCTCGGTGTGCTTGGCCGGCTTCTTCGCCTGACGGCCCTCCGGGCGCTCCGGCTTCGGCTCGGGGTGCCCCTCGCACGCCGCCCGGCGCTCCGGGAGGCGCCCGGACAGCAGGTAGGCGTCGATGTAGCCGTTGACGCAGGCGTTCGGGCCGTACGCGATGCCGTGCGTGCCGGCGTCCCGTTCGGTCACCAGGACCGAGCCCGACAGCCTCCGGTGCATCTCCAGCGCCCCTTCGTACGGCGTGGCGGCGTCCCGCTCGGCGGCCAGGATCAGAATCGGCGGCACCTCACCCGGCCCGGTCCGCACGTCGAGCGGCTGCTGCCGGGGCGCCTGCCAGAAGGCGCACGGCAGGTTCATCCACACGTTGTCCCAGGTCTCGAACGGCGCCACGCGCGCGAGCCGCGTGTTGTCCCGGTCCCAGACCGCCCAGTTCGTCGGCCAGGGCGCGTCGTTGCACTCCACGGCCGTGTAGACCGCGTTCGTGTTCTCCTCCTGGACCGCCGCCTCCGCGACCGGCGAGGCCAGCTCGGCGAGCGGCTTCGCGTCGCCCTTCAGATAGGCCGACAGCGCCTGCGCCCGCGCGGGCCAGTAGTCGTCGTAGTACCCGGCCTGCAGATACGCCTCCTGCAACTGCACCTGCCCGACCTTCCCGCCGGCCGGTTCCACGGCCAGCCGCGCCCGCACCTTCTCGTAGTTGCGCAGCACTTCGTCGGCCGTCCTGCCGAGGCCGTACACGGCGTGGTGTTTGGCGACCCACTCCCGGAAGTCCGCCCACCGTCCCTCGAACGCGGCCGACTGCATGAGGTTGCTGCGGTACCAGATCTGCGCCGGGTCCGGGTTCACCGCCGAGTCGAACACCATCCGCCGTACGTGCGAGGGGAAGAGGGTCGCGTACAGCGAGCCGAAGTAGGTGCCGTACGACGCGCCCATGAACGTCAGCTTCTCCTCGCCCAGCGCGGCGCGCAGGACGTCCAGGTCGCGGGCGTTGTTGAGGGAGTTGTAGTGCCGCAGCGCGCTGCCGTTGCGCTCGGCGCAGCCGCGTGCGTAGGCCTTCGCCCGGGCGATGCGCTGCCGCTTGTACGCCTCGGAGGGGTGCGTCGGCGCGAGCATGGGCCCGTTGAAGAACTGCCTGGGGCTCTGGCAGGACACCGGCGCGGACGGCCCCACTCCGCGCGGGGCGTAGCCCACCAGGTCGTACGCCCCCGCCAGCCGCTTCCACGCGGGCAGGACCCCGATCAGCGGGAAGTGCAGGCTGGAGGCGCCCGGCCCGCCCGGGTTGTAGACCAGCGCGCCCTGGCGGGGGACCCGGCGCTTGCTGTTGTGCGGGTCCTTGTGAGTGGCCCGCATCCGGCTGACGGTGAGGCGGATCTGCTTGCCGTAGGGGTCCGCGTAGTCGAGCGGCACGGACACGGTGCCGCACTTGACGTCGGCCGGCAGGTCCAGGTTCTTGGCGCACCTGCCGAAGGCGATCCCTGCCTTCTCGGCGCGCACGGCGGCCACCGCCGTGCCGATCCGTTCGTCCGCGGGCCAGGCCGCACCCGGGGCGGCGGCCGCGGTGCTGCCGGCCGGGGCGTTGGACAGGGCGGTCAGGAGCAGCGCTCCGGCGACCGAGTAGAGGGCGGGAGCTCTCATCGCGTATCCCTTCAGTGCACGGCAGCAACAAAAGGGATATTTCGTTCGTCTGTTGATGAAGGCAAGCACCGTCCTGCCGGTGTCGGCGTCAATGCCCCCGATGCGTCACCGACCGCAGGCCGTCAGTCGCGGCGGTGGAACACGGCGTGGTGCGGCTCGCGGTGCGCGAAGGCCGCGCGCAGCTTCGGCTCGCCGATCGCCCGTACGCCCCGGACCGCGACCGAAGTGAGGAACGTACGGTCGTCCCCGCCTTCCGCGTGCCGGACCAGGGCACTGAGCAGCCGCTGCCCGGCCGGGGAGGCCCACCGCGAGTACGGGCTGATCTCGATCCGGGCGATGGCGAGGCAGCTCAGCGTGAGCACGAAGGGGAGCGCGAACCAGAGGGCGACCAGATGCGCCGGCATGTCCGACCGGACCGGGGCGAGCAGGGCGATCACCCCCAGCGCCACGACGGCCGCCGCGGCGCGCCGCACCTCCCGGATCGCTGCCGCGACGCCGCCACGCGCCCCGTCGGGGACGGCGAGACCGGCGCTGACCAGCCGGTCGCCCAGGCTGCCCACCGCGTCGGCGGCGGCCGCGGCGTCCCGCACCGGCTCGATCCGGGACTGGCCCTCCGGCCCGATGGCCCCTATCACCGAGCGCTCCATCTCGTCGCGCCCGCGCGGATCGACGACCGTCGCCCAGCCGGTGTGCGCGAGCAGCAGCCGCCGCTGGAGCGCCATCGAGACGAGCGTCAGGTCGGCCACCCGCCGGGGTCCGCCGGACAGGAACGCGGCCTCGTACAACGTCAGATCGTGTCCGCGGCCCGCCGTCGCCTCCTTCGTCTCCCTGGCCGCGGCGTGTGCGGCGGCCAGACACAGCCGTGTGCACGCCGTTCCGGCGACGGCCCAGGCCAGCAGCAGAAGAAGCACCCAGAACATGCCGTGTTTCTATGCCAACGGCCCGGAGAACCGCCATGCCCTGTTCACGATCCGGACCGAGAGTTGCCGGGACGTGACGTTCCGGATCCGGCAGCCGGAGCCTCAGGAGCCCGCCGTGTCCTGCGTGTTCTCCGTGCCGTCCGTGTTCTCCGTGGTGTCCGGGCGCGGGCTGGTGGCGGCCGGCGGCAGTGTGTACGTCGGTGACGGGGCCGGGGTCACCGGGACGGCGGGCGCGGGGTCGAGGGTGGGGCCTGGCGGAGCGGGGGAGGGGTTGAGCGGAGGGGTGCTGCCGGCGGCCATGTCCTGGGCCAGGGCGTCGAAGTCGACGTAGCCGGTGGCCTCCAGGACCGTGATGTGGTCGAGGACAGTGGAGTTGGCGTCGTCGGCGAGCGCGCGGACGAGGGAGTTGCGGGTGCCGGCCCGCACCTGGGCGACGACGGAGAACACCTTCCCGTGCGCCAGCCGCAGGATGTTGGCGAACTGGCGGTCGTACTCGACGCCCTGGGCCGAGTCCAGGGTCGCCAGCCACTGACGCTGCTGCTCGGTGGGCTCGTTGGGCAGCTCGAGACCGAGCTTGGCGGCGACGTCACGCACCCGCGCGTCCAGGAACGTGTGCCCCTCGATGAGGTGCTGCCCCGCGGTCCGTACGGCCGGGGTGGTGCCCTTCTGCTGCGCCTGCTGTCCGGCGGGCAGTTCCCACAACCCGGCCAGCCGGACCTTGGTGATGAAATCGCGGTCCAGTCCGGACAACGGCCCGTACCCGGTGGCGACGGTCTCGGCGTTGAGCACGTCCACGCCGGTCCCGGACCGGTCGGCGTACGACCAGATCGGGAAGATCATCGCCAGCAGGGTCGCCGTCAGGCCCGTGATGATGAGCCCGGTGCCGCTGAAGATGCCTCGGCCGTTGATCGGGGGTCGCGGTCGCATGGTGCCTCCTGTTGCAGCACCGCACGTTAGAGCGCTTCGAGGGTTGGGTTGGCATATTACTTCGGGGTACTTGGGCGTCTACGCCAACTGCCGTACAGGAGCGAATGGTTGCAACGGGGGCGGTTACGGGCGAATGGGGGAGTGCGGGTGGGTGACATACAGGGGCAAAGGGGGCGAATGGGGGGAGTGGGCCGCCTTACGGGGCTGAGGTGTTAGTCCCGGCACACTCGGTGGAGTGGCGGCGCCCAGGAGGGGACCGGGAATTGGCGTATGCGGCGTCCTCAGGAGGCTGCGGGGACGAACCTCATCGCGAGCGGGCCGGTCATCGCGAGCGGGCCGGTCACCGACGCGACTCCGCCACGCGGTGCGGCCTGCGGACGCCGTCCGGTACCAACCCCCGTGGCCCGCCGCCCGGCACGCCGCTCACCGCCGCAGCAGCACCCGGCGCGTGGCCCGCGCCAGCCGCACCGCCGGCCGCCGCGACCGAGGCCTCGGCCCCGACCGCTCCAGCCACCACTCCCGCAACTCCGCCCGCACCCGCGCGTCGTCCAGCAGTCCCTCCGCCAGCAGATACCCGGCGAAGTCGAGTGCGTCGCGCCGATAGCCGCCGGTCATCGGATGCCCGTGCGCGTACGCGAGGAAGCCCCGCCGGTACCCCTGCCCGAGAATCACCGGCAACTCCGGCGCGACCTTCGCCACGACATCCGCCCGCTTCCCGGCGAGCGCCCGTGCCTGCACGCCGAGCCGCACCCGGTCGAACCCCTCCGGCACGGGCGTACCGGCGACAAGGGCGGACAGCAGGGCGGCCTGCGCAAGGGCGAGGCGTTGCCGGGCGGGGTCGGTGACGGCCCCCGTCCGTCCCTCCACCGACACCGGCTGCTTCGAGGTCCCCTCCCCGGACGCAGAGCTTCCGGGCCTCTCCTCTACGACGCCCTGGGGTGCCCTGTCCTGCGATGCCCCCTCCGCGAGCGCCGCCGCCCCCGACGCGCTCTGCGCGGAAACCCGCCGCTCGGTGTCCCCCTTCTCCAGAGCCATTCGAATCGACCCCAACTCCCGCTCCAGCTCAGCCGGTTCGGGGAAGTTCTCGTCCCTCTCCAGGAGTACGCCCGGTGGGGACACCCGGGAGGCGAGGTCGGTCAGGATGTCGAGGACCGGTCGCGGGACCGGGTGGGCGTGGCTGTCGTGCCAGACGCCGTCGCGTTCGAAGCCGCCCGCGACATGGACGTACGCGATGGCCTCCACAGGCAGCTCGGCGAGCGCCTTGGCAGGGTCCTCGCCGCGGTTGACGTGGTTGGTGTGCAGGTTGGCCACGTCGATGAGGAGGCGTACGCCGGTGCGGTCGGCGAGCTCCCACAGGAACTGTCCCTCGGTCATCTCCTCGCCCGGCCAGGAGATGAGCGCGGCGATGTTCTCCACGGCGAGCGGCACGGGCAGCGCGTCCTGCGCGATACGGATGTTCTCGCAGAGCACGTCGAGGGCGTCCCGGGTGCGCGGCACGGGCAACAGATGCCCTGCCTCCAGCCGCGGGGACGCGGTCAGCGGGCCGCCCGCCCGTACGAACGCGATGTGCTCGGTGACCAGCGGCGATCCCAGCGCGGCCACCCGTTCGGCGAGCGCGGTCAGCCGGTCGGCGTCGGGTCGCTCCGCGCCGCCGAGGCCCAGCGAGACGCCGTGCGGTATCACGGTCACGCCGCGCTGCCGCAGCCGTACCAGGGACTCCGGAAGGTGTCCGGGACAGACGTTCTCGGCGACCGCCTCGACCCAGTCGATGCCCGGCATGCGCTCCACCGCGTCCGCGATCTCCGGACGCCACCCGATCCCCGTGCCCAGTCGCTCCATCGTCCCCTCCTCGGCCTCTTCCGTACCCGCTGTCCCGTCTCTCGGACGTGCCGGACGTGACGGGGGTATGGCCCCGCGGGCTCCACCCGAACCACGGGGCGGACACCTTCAGAGCAACATTTGAGGTTGCGGACCCGTACGCGCACCCCGCACCGGCACCCCGCACCGTCACCCCGCACCCAGCATCCAGGCCCACCCCGACCCGGCGGCAGCCGCGGTCCGAGCGCACCGCGGCCGGTACACCACGCCCGAGGTCCCGCACCGCGCAACCCCGCGAACGGCCACCGCAGGGTCGTACGCGCGGAACGCGACCGATGTTCAAAACGCGCGGCGTCTCGATTCACGCCTGACCGACCGGCGCCGGCAGGGAGGTTTGGAGGACCCCTGGTCACCAGCGTTCAGGGGCGCCTCGCGGGGCGGCTCAGCGGACGACCAGCGGCCGGCGTACCCCGGGCGGCAGCGATCCCACCCGGTGATGCCCCTCGACCACCAGAGTCGTCCCGGGCGCGATCTCCGTGAACCCGGCGTCCCGCACCAACGGCAGCCCCGCGGCGGTCAGTTCACGCCAGCGCGCCGGCTCCGCGGTCCGCACGGCCAGCGGGAACCCCGCCGCGCGCCAGGCGTCCCGCTCCTCGTCCGACAGCTCCCACCAGGCGATCTGCGCCGCGTGCCCCGCCTGGGCCATCGTCTTGCCGGCCGACATGTCGAGTCCGGGATTCACCCAGAGCACGGGCGCCGAGCGATCCGCGTCCTCCGGCGGCTGCGGATCGTCGAGGTCGGTCCCCGACACCTGGAGCTTCGCCAGTTCCTTCGGCCACCCGTCCAACGGCACGGGCGGAAACACCCGTACCTCGGCCGACTCACCGGTGACGGTGATCCCCGGCAGCCCTTCGGCCCGCCGCCACTCGGCCCCACGGGCCCGCCGCACGACCTTGCGGATACGGGCGTCCTCCCAGTCCCGCATGGCCTGAGCCCACTCACCGTCGTCCACGGACCGCTCGTCGCTGAGCATGATCAGTACGGCGCGGGCGGCGGTCTCCAGCGCGTCGGTACGGGCCGGGGGATCGGCCCGCTCGATGCGCACGACGAGCGGGAGCACGAACTGGGGGGCCTGATCGCGGGTACTGCGTCCGGACCGGAACGGGCTGTCCTGAGTGGCGGGGCTGTCGGAACTCACGGCGCCCAGTCTGCCAGGGCGGGGATCTGCGCGAAGATGCTCCCATGCAACGCGATCTTCGTCTGGACAACGTGGGCCGCCGCTACGGCCTGCGCGGCCCATGGGTCTTACGCGGCATCCACCTCACCGTGGCCGCGGGCACCCTCATCCGCATAGAAGGCCCCAACGGCACCGGCAAATCCACCCTCCTCCGCATCCTGGCCCGCATAGACGCCCCTTCGGAAGGCCGCGTCAGCGGAGCCCCCCGTACCGCCTACGTCCCCGAACGCTTCCCCACCGCCCTCCCCTTCACCGCCCTCGGCTACCTCACCCACCTCGGCACGGTCCACGGCCTGTCCCGGCCGGCGGCCACCCGTGCCGCCCTCGAGTGGCTCGACCGCTTCGGCGCGGCCGCGTACGCCCGTACGCCGATGGCCCAGCTGTCGAAGGGCAGCAGCCAGAAGGTCGCCGTCGCCCAGGCGCTGCTCGCGGACCCCGAGTTGCTCGTCCTGGACGAGGCGTGGACCGGGCTCGACGCCGATGCCCGGGCGGAACTGGAGCGTGCCGTCGCCGAGCGGACCGCCGCCGGCACCTCGGTGGTCTTCGTCGACCACGACCCGCGCCGCCTCGCGGGGGCGCCCGACGCGACGTACACCGTGCACGAAGGCGGCCTCAACCGCCGTACGGAAGAGACCGCGTCACCGCACGCCGGCCCGCACACGACGGTCGTCGTCCAGGGCCCGAGCGGCGCGACCCTGCCCGCCGAGGCCCTCCGTATCGTCACCGGAGCGGCCGAGCCCACCCCCGGCACCCACCGCCTCACCGTCCCCGCATCCCACTCGGACGTCGTCCTGCGCGCCCTGCTGGCCACCCGCCCGCCCTGGCACGTGGTGAGCGTGAGCCGGGAGACATCCGCCCCTACCGCAGCCGAAGCCCAAGCCGCAGCCGAACCCCCAGTCCAAGCCGAAGCCCAAGCCGAGAGTCGCCGATGACGTCGATGAGAGCCCTCCTCCGCTACCAGGCCGCCCTTCTCGCCCGATCGCAGCGGTGGCTGCCGCCGTTCATCCTGTACGCCGTCTTCCTCGCCATCGGCGTGCAGGGCGGCCAGCCCGTCCTCGACTCGCTGGGCTACGCGGCCGCGGCACTGCTGCCCGTCGCCGCCTGGCTGGTCCGCATCTGCGTCACCAACGAGCCGCCCGCCGCCCGCAGTTGCGTCTCCGCGGCGGTCGGCCCGGGGCGGGCGCACCTCGCCGCGCTGCTGGTGGCGCTTGCCGCCGCGGCGGCGCTCGGAACGGCGGCGATCGTCGTCGTCACCCTGATCAGCGACCCGGTCGGCGCCGACCACCAGATCCGGGTGCCACGGCTGCCCGCGGCCGCCGCCGGTCTGCTCGCCGCGCTGGCCTGCGCCCTGCTGGGCACGGCCGTCGGCGCGCTCACCGCATGGCCGGTGCTGCGCTCGACCGGCCGTGCGGTCCCCGCGATGCTGCTCGCGGCGCTGCTGTCCGTGGTGGTGACCGGCTCCCCGGCCCACGCGGCGGTCAGCGGCCTGGTCACGGGCTCCCGCTCGGGCACGGTCCCGATGCCCCTGCTGCCGCTGGCGGCAGCGGCCCTGCTCGCGGCGGCCGCGAGCGCCGCCGCCTGCGCGCTCACGTCCCGCAGATCACCCTGACCACCGGCAGCTCACCCCGAACAGGCCGTGCGCTGCGCCTCCTGCCACTCACACACCGGGCAGAGCGTGATCCCCTTGTACGACTCCGGGTACTCCGTCGGCTCCCGGCACAGCACGCACTCCGCATACGGCGGTCCGTCCGCCTTGGGCGGCCTGGTCGCGTCGATCAGGCAGTAGTCGTCGTCGCTCATGCCTTCAGCGTACGAGCCTCGCACCGGCAGCGGACGAGCTCACGCCCGCCCGCCCGAGGCTCCGATCAGCTCGCTCACCTTCACGAACCGGAACCCCTTCGCGCGCAGCTCGGGCACGATGCTCCGGACCACCCGCTCGGTCGTCGGAGCGGCACTGAGCGTGCAGTGCATGACCACCACGGACCCGGCCCGTACCCCGTCGAGCACCCCCTGGGCCACCGCGTCGGCGTTCGTCGCGAAGGCGTCCCCGCTCACCACGTCCCACTGCACGGCCGTGACGCCGGCCGCGCTGAGCGCCCGCAGGGCTCGCCGGTCGTAGCAGCCGCCGGGAAACCTGAAGTACGGCATCGCATCCCGCACGCCCACCTTCTCGAACAGGGCGTACGCCCGCTCGACATCCGCCCGCATCCGGCCCGCGCCGATGGTCGGCAGCCCGTAGCAGTCGTCGGTGAAGGCGTAGTGGCTGTACGAGTGGTTGGCGACCTCGAACAACGGGTCCCGCCCGATGGCCCGGGCCTGCCCGGGATACTCCTCGGCCCACCGCCCCGTCATGAACACGGTCGCCGGCACCTTCAGCTCCCGGAGCGCCGCGACCAGCCCCGGATTGTCGAACCGCTCACCACGCGCCGCCCGCGGCCCCTGGTCGGCGGTCATGTCGGCGTCGAAGGTGAGGGCGACGGTCTTGTCCCCGTTGCGGGGACCGTGCTCGAAGACGGGGGTCAGACCGGCCGGCCCGGGGGCGAGGGTCGGTGGCCCGGTCGCCGTGGCGGCGGGAGAGACGGCGGAGGCGCTGGGCGCGGGGCGGGGAGCGCGGGGCTCATCGGCCGGAGAGCACGCGGCGAGAACGGCGAGCGCCGCGCCCAGGGCGCAGCCGGCGGTGACGCGTCGTACAAGAGTGATCACCGCAGGACGATATGAGGATCAAACGGATTATCCGGTCGTATTGATGGGTGCGCCGAGCCGGCGTCACCCGCCCGGCGGGACCGGCCCCTCTCAGTCGGCGCGGGTGCAGCGGCCCGTCGGGGCGGTGGCCGGAGGGCGGCACTGGAAGGCGAAGTCGGACGCGTTCGTGCTCAGGTAGCGGCCGATGCAGGTGCTCGGAGTGGTCCGGCCGTGCTCGGCGCAGAAGGTCAGGGCGGCGTTGCCGTCGGCGAAGGGGCCGGGGGCGTAGAACACCCAGTAGCCGGGGCGCAGGGAGGGGTAGTCCCCGCTGCGCAGCACGGCCGCCTCCGGCACCGTCCGGCGGATCGTGGCGAGGCGGCTGTCGCGGGCGGCGGTACCCGTGGCGACGGGTTCGGAGTGGAGCTGGGCGATCCAGCGGCCGCCCTGGGCCGGGGTGGGAGTGGGGGTCGGCGATGTGCTCGTGGGGGTGGGCGACGGTGCGGTGGTGATCGGCTTCTGTCTCACCGGGCTGGGGGTGGAGGTCGTGGCTCTCGGGGTGGTCGAGCCGGCGGCCTTGTCGTCGCCCTCGGTGCCGTCTGGGCGCAAGGCGAACACCAGAGCCGTGGCCACGCCGATCACCAGCGCCGCGGTCGCGGCCACCACCAGAGGCGTACGGCGTCGAGCGCCCCGCACCGGCTGCGGAACCGTCGGACGCGGGGTGTCCAGTTGGGTGGGCGTCGGTGAAGTCGGGTGGGCCGCGCCGGCCGTCACCGTCGGCCAGGTCCAGTGCGGTGTCGCCCCCGCCTCGACCTGCGCCAGCATCGCGTCCAGCCGGGCGGCGTCCGGGCGTGCCGCCGGGTCGCGTACCAGAACGGCGTCGAGCACCGGGGCCAGCGGGCCGGAGCGGGTCGGCGGCGGCAGCGGGTCGTCGAGTACGGCGGCCAGGGTGGCCAGCGTGGTGGGGCGGCGCAGTGGGCTGACGCCCTCCACGCAGACGTACAGGACCACGCCCAGCGACCAGAGGTCGGCCGCCGGATCGTCCTCGTGGCCCCGGATCCGTTCGGGGGCCATGTATTCGGGCGAACCGACGAGTTCACCGGTCGCCGTCAGGCCCGTCGTGCCCTGCAGGGCGGCGATGCCGAAGTCGGTGAGGACGGCGTCGCCGTCGGGGCGCAGGAGGATGTTGGCGGGTTTGACGTCCCGGTGGTGGATGCCCGCCGCGTGTGCGGCCCGCAGCGCGGCGAGCACCTGGCGGCCGACGCGGGCCGCCTCCGCCGGGGTCAACGGGCCGTCGCTCAGCCGCTGCTGGAGCGAGACGCCCGGCACGAGCTCCATCACGATCCACGGATGCGGGTCGGCGTCCACGATCTGATGGACCGTCACCACATGGGGATGGCTGAGCCGGGCCAGCGCCCGCGCCTCCCGCATCACCCGCTCGCGCATCACACCGACGGTGTCCGCGTCGGACCGCACCGCCTTGAGCGCGACCTCGCGGTCCAGCACCGTGTCGCGAGCCCGCCACACGGTGCCCATTCCTCCGCTGCCCAGCCGCTCCACCAGCTCGAAACGGCCGTCGACGACATCCCCCGGTTGGTTCATGCCGCAAAGGTTAGATGACGCACCGGAGAGCAAGCTTCCGCCGGGTACGGGGCCACGACGGCTAGCGGCGCCAGGGTCCCGTCACCGCGAACGTCGTGCCCGGTGTGTAGCAGTTCACGTACATCGTCCCGCCGTCGGGTGAGAAGGTGACCCCGGCGAACTCGCCCCACTCCGGCTCCTGAGGGGTGCCTAGGTTCTGGGCGTTGCGCGCCATCGCGTACACCTCGCCGCCTCGCGTCACCCCGTACACGTGCTGGGCGCCGTTGCCGTCCTCGCACACCATCAGCCCGCCGCTGGGGGCGAGGCAGATGTTGTCCGGGGACTCGCCCGGGAGCTGGACGTCCGTGTCCGGGCCGAAGACGATCACGAGGGTCAGGCGCCGCGCGGCGGGGTCGTAGCGCCAGATCTGGCCGTAGTGGTCCGCCGCCGAGCCCTCCGCGCTGCGGGCGAAGGAGGAGACGAAGTAGACGCAGCGGCCGCCCCAGTAGCAGCCCTCCAGCTTCTGCGCGTGGGTGATGCCCTTCGGGCCGAAGTCCTGCAGGCGGATGGGGGTCTGGGCGGCGAGCGGGTCCGGTACGTCGACCCACTCGACGTCCCCGAAGCTCGCGCCGGTCTCCTGGATCGAGGACAGGTCGGGGACGCCCGGCACCCGCATCGCCTGCAGGCGGCCGCCCGCGCGCAGGGAGCCGAAGCCGCCGTGCGGCGCGTGTGGCAGGAAGCGGTAGAAGAGGCCGAACGGCTTCTGGAAGGCGTCCTCGGTCTCGTAGACGATGCCGCGCCGCGGGTCCACGGCGATCGCCTCGTGCTGGAACCGGCCCATCGCGGTCAGCGGGACCGCGGAGGAGCGGTAGGGGTTCGCCGGGTCGACCTCGAAGATGAAGCCGTGGTCCTTGGTGTAGCCGTTGGTGCCCGCCTTGTCCTCGGTCTCCTCGCAGGTCAGCCAGGTGCCCCAAGGAGTCGGCCCGCCCGCGCAGTTGACGGCCGTACCGGCGATGGCGACCCGCTCGGACAGGACGTGGCCCCGCCGGTCGAGCGTCAGGGCCGTGCAGCCGCCCTTGCCCGCCGGGTCGTAGGTGAGGCCCGGGACGGTCGGGACGGGGAACCTCGCGGTGGGGCGGTTCTCGTGGTTGCGGACCAGATGGACGCGGCCGTTTCTGCCGGGCAGGGCGGTCATGCCGTCGTGGTTGGAGGGGACCGGGCCCTCGCCGGAGCGGAGCGGTTCGCCCTCGCGGGACAGGACCCGGTAGCGGAAACCTTCCGGCAGATCGAGCAGGCCCTTGGGGTCGGGGACCAGCGGGCCGTATCCCGTGTGGCCCAGGTTCTGTGCTGCGGCTGTTCCGGCGAAGAGCTCGGTGAGGTTCCCGGCGAAGGCGATCGACACGCCCAACGCGCCGGTTCGGGAAAGGAGTTGACGGCGGGACGGACGACCGGCGGTCGTGTTCTCGGACATGGGGAAACCTTCCTGCTGGCGGACAGGAACTGTGACCCCGCTGTGTTTATCACCTGGTATGAGCCACGGGAACCACGCGCGTAGCGTGTGTCACTTCTCGGTGGCGTCCTCGATGATGTCCTCCACCGTCCGTTCGACGTCCCGTGCGGCCCGCGGCTCGATGGCCGCCTCGCCCTCCTGGCCGGCCGCGCCCTCCAGGGCGTGACCCGGTTCCGGCTCCGGGGCGCGCTTCACGTGGTGCTCGTGGTCCTCGCCCCGCTCCAGGAAGCGCAGCAGTTCGACCGGGATGGGCAGGACCAGCGTGGAGTTCTTCTCCGCCGCTACCGCCATCACCGTCTGGAGCAGCCGCAGCTGGAGTGCGGAGGGGGCGTCGGCCATCTGGTGGGCGGCCTCGGCCAGTTTCTTGGAGGCCTGGAGCTCGGCGTCCGCGTTGATGATGCGGGCCCGCCGCTCGCGGTCCGCCTCGGCCTGCCGGGCCATGGAGCGCTTCATCGACTCCGGCAGTGACACGTCCTTGATCTCGACGCGGTCCACTTGCACGCCCCAGCCGACGGCAGGGCTGTCGATCATCAGCTCCAGGCCCTGGTTGAGCTTCTCGCGGTTGGACAGCAGGTCGTCCAGGTCGCTCTTGCCGATGATCGAGCGCAGTGACGTCTGCGCCATCTGCGAGACCGCGTACTTGTAGTCCTCGACCTTGATGAGCGCGCTCGCGGCGTCGATCACCTTGAAGTACACGACCGCGTCCACGCGCACCGTCACGTTGTCCCGGGTGATGCCCTCCTGGGCCGGCACGGGCATCGTGACGATCTGCATGTTGACCTTGTGCAGCCGGTCCACGATCGGGACGATCAACGTGAATCCGGGTGGCCGTACGTCTCCCACCAGCCGTCCGAGTCGGAGCACCACCCCGCGCTCGTACTGTTTGACGACCCGCGCCGCGGCCGCGACGTACACCAGGCCCGCGGCAGCCACTCCCGCGGCCGCGCCCAGCAGTTCCTCGACCATGACGACCTCCTCGTGCAGAGGCCCGTTCCGCATGCTCCTGTAACGATATGCCGGTGTCTGGTCCGGGGCCATGGACGGCCCCGGACCAGGGTCACGCCTCAGCCGACGTCATACGCCGGTCAGGGCGAGGTGACCCGCACCGGTTCCGTGCCTTCCGCGCTGTGCCGCTCGGCCCAGCTCTCCAGGGCCGTACGGCAGGCATGGTCGAGGTGGTGCAGACCCGACAGGTTCAGCTCCACCGGGCGGTCCTGGGGCAGGGCCTCCAGGCTGTCGAGGATCTTCGGCAGCCTCAGGAAGGTCGCGTTGCCCGAGAGGTACGCCTGGATGGGTCCGGCGCCCTTGTCTATGACCTCCAGCTTCACGTGCGAGGCCTCCCAGGCGGTCTTGGCGACCGACAGGGCCAGACCGATCAGCACGCCCTCGAACATGTTCACCGCGACGATGGAGACGGCGGTGACCACGAGGATGAGCGCCTCGCCCCGGTGGCCGCGCCACAGGGAGACGATGCCCCGGAAGGGGATCAGCTTCCAGCCGGCGTGGACCAGGATGCCGGCCAGCGCGGGTATCGGGATCAGGGCCAGCGTGGCGGGCAGCAGCGCCGCGAACAGCAGCAGCCACACGCCGTGCATGACCCGGGACGCCTTGGTCTTCGCACCTGCCTGGACGTTGGCGGAACTGCGCACGATGACCGCGGTCATCGGCAGCGCGCCGAGCACACCGCAGACGGTGTTGCCCGCGCCCTGCGCCATCAGCTCCTTGTCGTACTCGGTGCGCGGCCCGTCGTGCAGCCGGTCCACGGCCGCCGCGCTGAACAGCGACTCGGCCGACGCGATGAGCGTGAAGGCGACGATCGTGGCGAGCACACCGACGTCCGCCAGTTCGCCGAAGGCGCTCAGGGACGGCGGCTGAACGGATCCCAGCAGGCCCTTGACCTCGACGGTGGCGACCGGCAGCGAGAAGGCCGCGGCGACCAGCGTCGCCAGACCGACCGCGGCGAGCGGACCGGGAACCGTGCGTACCTGGCGCGGCATCCGCTGCCACAGCACGAGCACCGCGACGGTGCCGGCGCCCAGCGCGATCGAGGCCAGCGCCTCGGTGTTCTGCACGGCCTGGACCAGTGCTCCGGGGAGTCCGAATATCTTCTCCAGGCCGGAGGCGGGCGCCTTGGCGTCCGCGACCGAGTAGAGCTGCCCGGCGATGAGGACAAGGCCGATACCGGCCAGCATGCCCTCGACGACGGAGACCGAGATGGCCCGGAACCAGCGCCCCAGCTTCAGGGCGCCCATGAGGAGCTGGAGCAGGCCGGTGGCGAGCACCAGCACGCCGAGGACCGGCAGCCCGAACTCCTGCACGGCCTCGAAGACCAGCACGGTCAGACCGGCGGCGGGTCCGGAGACCTGAAGGCTGCTGCCGCGCATCATGCCGGTGACGATGCCGCCCACGATGCCGGTGACGAGCCCGACCTCGGCCGGGACTCCGGAGGCGACGGCCACGCCGACGCACAGCGGCAGCGCGACGAGGAAGACGACCAACGAGGCGGCGAAGTCCTGCCGCAGGTGAGGGTATTTGGTCATCATGCCGATCACAGTGCCTCGAACGCGTCGGTCTCGGCGCTGTGGGCGCGCACGGCGCCCTTGTGGACCTCGTAGTACCACGCGTGCAGGGTCAGTTGACGCTCCTTCAGCTTCTTCTCGATGAACGGGTACGAGCGCAGCCGCAGGATCTGCGCCAGCACGTGGGCCTGGACGCCCTCGGCGACCTCCGGGTCCTCGACGGCGCCGGTCGGGCGGGGCTCGGCCTGCGCGAGCCAGTCGCGCACGGCCGGTACGGCGTCCAGGTCGTCGCCGCGCACCAGCGCGCCGACGGCCCCGCAGTGGGAGTGGCCGCAGACCACGATGTCGCTGACGCCGAGGACCTCCACGGCGTACTCGATGGTGGCCGCCTCGCTGGTGGGGTGCTCGGAGGCGTACGGCGGAACGATGTTGCCCGCGGTGCGCAGCTCGAAGAGCTCGCCGGGGCGGGCGCCCGTGATCAGGGCCGGAACGACCCGGGAATCGGAGCAGGTGATGAACAGGACCTGCGGGGACTGCCCCGCGGCCAGTTCGGCGAACTCCTCAGGGCGCTGTCCGAACATACGGGCGTTGTCGATGAGGGGCTGCATGTGTGGTGACTCCTCCTGGCGCGCCTCGGTGGCGCGTCGGGGTTTACATGACAGAGGTGGGGGGACTGCTGTGCTTCTCAGCAGCGGAAGACCTGCAGCGCGGCCGGGGTGTGGGACGCCGAGGGTCTCGACGTGCGCTGGTGCGCGGTGCCGGACCCGGCCGGCTCGTGCTTGGCCGCGGGGTCCCGGGTGAGCAGGGGCCGGTAGGGCGCCTCGGGCCCGGAATCGGCGACGCGCAGACGGTCACGGGTGCGCAGTGGACCGGTCGGGTCCCCATCGCCCGACGGTATGCAGAGGTGTGCGGTGAGGGTTTCGTCGCGCAGCGCCTTGCCGGAGAGCTTGATTCCGGGCTGGGCCTTGGCCTCTGCCTGACTGACCGTATGCGCCTTTGCGAAGGACGCGGTGGGTGCGAAGAGCTGGAGGGCGACCAGGACGGCGGCGAGGATCGAAATCGCGGTCCGGGCCGTCGTACCTCGGAACATGCGCCCCCCTCCAGTCAGTCCACACCTCTTGCGCGAGCCAACACTTGGTCAACCGTTGGTCAAGAAACACATTAGCCCGGCAAAGTTGTTTGCAGGGTTAACTTAACGTTTCGACCTGAAGAGAGCCTGAAATGCGAGGGTGAGATGGCTTGAACTCCCCCTTGACCAAGGGGGAGTTGACAAGTCAGGGGCGTCAGGAGGTGACGAGGCCCCTCGCGTCGCGCGCCAGGGCGGTGAGGCGGGAGATGGCGCGGAAGTACTTCTTGCGGTAGCCGCCCTTCAGCATGTCCTCGCTGAAGAGCTTGTCGAAGGGCAGTCCCGAGGCCAGGACGGGGACTTCACGGTCGTAGAGCCGGTCGGCGAGCACGACGAGACGCAGAGCCGTCGACTGGTCGGGGATCGGCCGCACATCGGTCAGGCAGACCGCCCTGAGTCCGTCGGTCAGCGCGCCGTAGCGGCTGGGGTGGACCCGGGCCAGGTGCTCCAGCAGATGCGGGAAGTCGTCGAGCGAGGCGCCCTCGGTGGCGTACGCCGCCCTCGTCACCTGTTCGTCCGAGTACGGCGCCGGCGCCTCGGGCAGACCGCGGTGGCGGTAGTCCTCGCCGTCGATGCGCAGCGTGCGGAAGTGGGCCGACAGGCCCTGGATCTCCCGCAGGAAGTCGGCCGCCGCGAAACGGCCCTCACCGAGCTTGCCGGGCAGCGTGTTGGAGGTGGCGGCGAGCGCGACGCCCGCGTCGACGAGCTTGCCGAGCAGGGTGGAGACGAGGACGGTGTCGCCGGGGTCGTCCAGCTCGAACTCGTCGATGCACAGCAGCCGGTGACCGGAGAGCGTCTGCACCGTCTGCTGGAAGCCGAGGGCGCCGACCAGGTTCGTCAGCTCCACGAAGGTGCCGAAGGCCTTGAGGGACGGCTCGGCCGGGGTGGCGTGCCAGAGGGAGGCGAGCAGATGGGTCTTGCCGACGCCGTAGCCGCCGTCGAGGTAGACGCCGCGGGGGCCGGCCGGGGCCTTGGGCGCCTTGGACCGGCCGAACCCGAGGAAACCGCGCCGGCCGGTCTTCCCGGCCCCGCTCGCGTGCGCCCCGCCGAGCCCGCCCGCGAAGGACTCCAGTACGCCGACCGCCTCGGTCTGGCTGGGCTGGTTCGGGTCCGGGATGTACGTGCTGAACCGGACCGAGTCGAAGCGCGGCGGCGGCACCATCTCGGCGACAAGCCGGTCCGCGGGCACGTGCGGCTCACGGGCGCACAGGGACAGCGGGCTCGCTTCGGCTATCGGGCTCGACTTGGACGCGGCGGAGGAGGACGACACGGTTCACCATGCTAGGGCCTGCCCGGCGGGTCCGACCGGCCTGGGGCATGCGGTTCCTCACAGCGCGGTGAGCCGGGGGTGACGGGGTTGGTGGCCACAAGGCCGCAGATGGGCGTGCCGGGGCCCGTGACCCCGGTCGGGCCTGTCGGGTAGGCCCGGGGTGCCGTGCCACACTCCATGACATGCGACGCCTGTTCCCTGTGACCGACGAATCAGCAGCGAGGGCCTCCGGCGGTTCTGCCGGGGACGACGGGAGTGGAGCTGCCGTAGAGGGGCCTGTGACCGGTGCTCCTGCTGGGGGCGGTGAGGGTGCCGACTCCGGTGGGCCCACGGACCAGCGGGAAGGTGCCGAGGGGGCCGCGGCGGTCCCTGATGGTGGTCACCCGAGCGGCGAGTTCGCTGCCGACGCCTCCGGTGGTGGGCCTGCGGGCAGGGCGGCCGCGGTCGGTGGCCCGGCGAGTCCCGGCGCCGATCTGGTCGACCGGGAGTGGAGCCTCGCCGAGCTCGCCGTCGCCTACGCCTATCCCCGGCCGGCGCCCGGCGGCGGGCAGCCCTGGCTGCGGGCGAACATGGTGTCCACGCTGGACGGCGCCGCCCAGCACGACGGCCGTTCGCAGCCCATCTCCTGCGCGGCCGACATGCGGATCTTCGGCACGCTGCGGGCGCTGGCGGATGTCGTGATCGTGGGTGCCGAAACGGTACGTCAGGAGGGGTACCGTCCGGCACGCGCGCGTGCGGAGTTCGCGGAGGCGCGCCGGGCCGCCGGGCAGGGGCCCGCGCCGGCCATCGCGGTGGTCAGCGCGAGCCTGGAGCTGGACTACACCCTTCCGCTCTTCACCTCGCCCGCCGTGCCCACCCTGATCCTCACGGGCGCCGCCGCGGCCCCGGACCGGATCGCCGCCGCGGAGAAGTCGGGTGGGACGCAGGTGGTGATCGCCGGTGACGGTGTCGGTGTGGATCCCGTCCGTGCCGTCCAGGCCCTCGCCGAGCTCGGCCACACCCGGCTGCTGACCGAGGGCGGGCCTCGGCTGCTCGGCCAGCTGGTCGCCGCCGGTGTGCTCGACGAACTCTGTCTGACGATCTCCCCGATGCTCACCGCGGGTGATGCCCAGCGCATCGCCGGCGGGCCCTCGGTGGCGGTCCCCGAACGGTTCGAGCTGGCGTCCCTGCTGGAGGAGGAGGGCTTTCTGTTCGGCCGGTACCGGCGGAGGTGAGGTGGCCGGACAGGGGTTTCCGTCGTCGCCGTGGTCCTGAAAACGTCGGAATCCACCGTTCCGCTTAGCTCCTGCCGGGCACACTAAAAATCGCAGCCCCCGTGCGAGCACGGGGCAGGATGGTTTCCTCAGAAGGGGCGCCCGGTGTTCACAAGCGTTTTGATGATCGAGAAGGCCCTGACCTCCGCCGACGTGGAGTTCGTCACCACCTTGCACGGGGACGAGGAAGTCTCCTTCCACGTGCTGCTCCAGCCGCGCGGCGAGCAGGCCGACAGGCTGTTGCGCGCCATCGACGACATCGCGCTCGGCGAGCTCGACGAGGCCGTCCGGGAGGGGAGGACGCCGGAGGGCGAGGAGGCGATGAGCACGGGGGAGCGGGCGCTGGAGGTGTCGCTCACGGCCCTCCGAGGGGCGGGGGCCGAGGCCGAGGGGCGGCTTCTGGAGGACCATCCGCTGGATGCGCTGAAGGCTGTCGTGGACGAGGTCGGTGCGGACGAGGTGATCGTGTTGACCGACCCCCATTACGTGGAGGAGTTCTTCCACCGGGACTGGGCCTCGAGGGCTCGGCACAAGGTGGGGGTGCCGGTGCTGAAGCTGTTCTCGCACAGCAAGGCGTAGCGCTGCCGCTGGGCGGGGCCGTGGGCGCCGGAGGCGTCGGGCGGGTTGGTCGTTCGTGTGGCCTTGCGGGGCCGGTCGCGCCCGCGCGGCGGAGCCGCACATCGACACAGCCCCGCGCCCCGTGGGTGGTACAGGTCCCGGCGTCCCATGGGCGAGGTCGGCCTCCGTACCCAATAGGCTGAGGGCTCACCGTCGTATCGCACGTACCGCACTCTGGGGAGAACACGCATGGCACCCGGCATTCCCACCGCCATGGACCGACCGCACTTCATCGGCATCGGCGGCGCCGGGATGTCGGGGATCGCGAAGATTCTCGCGCAGCGTGGTGCCGAGGTGGCCGGCAGCGACGCCAAGGAGTCCGGGACCGCCGAGGCGCTGCGGGCGCTGGGCGTGACGGTGCACATCGGGCACGCGGCGGAGCACCTCGCCGACGACGCCAGCTGTGTCGTGGTGTCGTCGGCCATCCGGCAGGACAACCCGGAGCTGGCCCGCGCCGCCGAGCTGGGCATCCCGGTGGTGCACCGCTCCGACGCGCTCGCCGCGCTGATGGACGGGCTGCGCCCGATCGCCGTCGCCGGCACGCACGGCAAGACGACCACGACGTCGATGCTGGCGGTCTCCCTCACCGAGCTGGGCCTGAAGCCGTCCTACGCCATCGGCGGCGACCTGGACGCCCCCGGCTCGAACGCCCTGCACGGCGACGGCGAGATCTTCGTCGCCGAGGCGGACGAATCGGACCGCAGCTTCCACAAGTACGCCCCCGAGGTGGCCATCGTCCTCAACGTCGAGCTCGACCACCACGCCAACTACGCGTCGATGGACGAGATCTACGAGTCCTTCGTGACGTTCGCCGATCGCATCGTCGACGGCGGCACTCTGGTGATCTCGGCCGACCAGGACGGGGCGCGGGAGCTGACCCGGCGCGTGGCCGGGAGCGTCCGGACGGTGACGTACGGCGAGGCGGCGGACGCCGACGTACGCGTCCTGTCGGTCGTGGCGCAGGGGCTGAAGAGCCAGGTCACCGTCCTGCTGGACGGCCAGGAGCTCACCTTCGCGGTCTCCGTCCCCGGCCGCCACTACGCGCTCAACGCGGTGGCCGCCCTCGCGGCGGGCGCGGCGCTGGGCGTCCCGGCCGCCGAGCTGGCCCCGGCGCTGGCGGCCTACACGGGCGTGAAGCGGCGGCTCCAGCTGAAGGGCGAGGCCGCCGGCGTCCAGGTCATCGACTCCTACGCCCACCACCCGACCGAGATGACGGCCGACCTGGAGGCCATGCGCGCGGCCGCCGGCGACGCCCGGATCCTGGTCGCCTACCAGCCCCACCTCTTCTCCCGCACCCAGGAACTGGGCAAGGAGATGGGCGACGCCCTCGCCCTCGCGGACTCCTCGCTGGTGCTGGACATCTACCCGGCCCGCGAGGACCCGATCCCCGGCGTCACCAGCGACCTGGTCATCGAGGCGGCCCGGGCGGCCGGCGCCGAGGTGACGGCGGTGCACGACAAGAGCGAGGTGCCCTCGCTCATCGCGGGAATGGCCAAGCCCGGTGATCTCGTTCTCACCATGGGCGCGGGCGATGTCACCGACCTCGGCCCGCTCATCCTGGACCGCCTGTCGAAGTGAGGGACGAAGACCCATGTCGTACGACGTCGAGAAGCCGGACGAGCAGTGGCGCGCGGAGCTGACCCCGTCCGAGTACGCCGTCCTCCGCCAGGCCGCCACGGAACCCGCCTTCACCGGTGAGTACACCGGCACCAAGACGAAGGGCGTCTACTCCTGCCGCGCCTGCGGCGCCGAACTGTTCACCTCCACCACCAAGTTCGAGTCCCACTGCGGCTGGCCGTCCTTCTACGACCCCAAGGACACCGACGCGGTGGAGCTCATCGAGGACCGCTCGCACGGCATGGTGCGGACCGAGGTGCGGTGTGCCCGGTGCGGGTCGCATCTCGGGCATGTCTTCGAGGGCGAGGGCTATCCGACGCCGACCGATCAGCGGTACTGCATCAACAGCATCGCGCTGCGGCTGACGGCGGACGAGGACTGACCGGCCGCCCGGCGGTGGCCCGGCGGGCGCGGCCGGGGCGGGTTCCGGCCGCGCTGGCACCGGGGATCCGGGTGTTCCTAGACTCGTAGGAGATGTCCGGCCCCGGCGGTCGGTCCTGCGGTGCGGGAAGGCGGTGTCGGTGTATGCCGTACGTCGCTGTGAGTGCGATCAGCCATCCCGGGCTGCTGCGTGAGCGCAACGAGGACAGCCTCGTCGTCGGACCGTGGACGCTGTGCGCCACCGTGACCGAGAATCCGCAGACCCTCGTCTTCCCGCTCGGCACGCCCTTGGCCGTCGCCGTGGCCGACGGGCTCGGCGGGCATCCCGGCGGCGATGTGGCCAGCGCTCTGGTCGCCCGGCAGATCGCGTCCCTGGGGCCCGCGCTGAGCAGTGAGGTCGCCGTCCGGGAGGCGCTGAACTTCTGCAACCGCGCCGTGTTCCAGGCCGCCGGTGGTGAGCAGGGAGCCGACCTCGTCGGCATGGGGTCGACGATCGCCGGGGTCGTCGTACAGCCCGGCTCGCTGTTCGTGTTCAACGTGGGCGACAGCCGGGTCATCGCGGCCTCCCGCGACGGGCTGCGCCAGCTGAGCGTCGACGACAGCCCGCCGCACCCGGCCGGGCAGACCACGTCCCTCGTCACCCAGTGCCTGGGCGGCTCGCCCGCCTACCGCGCCGTCCACCCCCATGTCACGTCCGAGACCCTGACGCCCGGCGAGCGCTACCTCATCTGCTCGGACGGCCTGACGGACCCGCTCACCGAGGACGTGCTGGACGAGATCCTGCGCAAGCACGACGACGGCCGCGCGGCCTTCGAACTGTGGAAGGCCGCCATCGAGGCGGGCGGGCCCGACAACATCACGGTGGCGGTCGTGCGGGTCGAGGAGGAGTAGCGGGCGGCTGCGGTTCGGCTGGGCGGCCGGCCACGGTCCGGGGCGCGTCAGGTAGCTGTGGCCTTCGGTGACGCCTCGCGTGCGAGGGCGAGCACGAGCCGGGTCGTGGAGTTCACGAGCTCCGTGTCGACGGGCGTGCCCGGCACGAGCACCCGGTAGAAGAGCGGGCCGAGCAGCAGATCCACCAGCCGGCCGAGGGTCCGGTCGTCGACGGTGAGGTCCGGGTCGCGGGCGAGGAGTTCACGCAGGCCGGCCACGTCCCGTTCGCGCTGCTCCTTCAGGAACCCTTCGCGCAGTGCGGTTGCCGTGTCGCTCTCCAACTGCGCGTGGCCGAGCAGGGCCTGGAGGACCCGGCCGGCCGGCTCCTCGAGGAAGCCGGCCACCCGCCGCAGCTGCGCCGCGAGGTTCTCCTCGATGTCAACGGCGTCGTCGGTGCGCCACTGAAGGGCCTCGCGGGCGTCGTCGGCGAGGGTGTCCAGGAGGATGTCGACCTTCGACTTCCACCAGCGGTAGATGGTCTGCTTGGCCACGCCCGCGCGCTGCGCGATGCCCTCGATGGTCAGTCCCGCGAACCCCTTCTCGACGAGGAGATCGTCCGCCGCGTGCAGGACCGCCAGCCGGACGCTCTCGCTGCGGTGCGGGCCGGTCCGGCTGATGACCGTGGTCCGTTCGCCGGCCTGTCGTGGTTTCCGCGTGGCGCTGATGGTCCCGTCAACCTTTCGAGTCGTCCGTTCGCTGAGATTCTGGCACAGGGGGTGCGCCGTGAACGGCTGTGCTGCGGGCCCCGGTCAGGCGGCCTTCCGGCCCGTTCGCACCAGGCTGAGCAGTACGCCGAGACAGAGCGCGGCGACCACCGCGCTGAACGTCTCGCCGGCCGGGCGCAGGCCGGTCTCGCGGATCAGGACGCCCACGCCGATCGCGGGCACCGCGAGCATCGAGTACAGGATGGCGAAGAAGGTGGACACCGCCGCGCCCCGGTGCTGGGGAGCGCTGCGCGTGGTGATGCCGCCGATGCCGTGGCCGACCGCGATGCCCGTCGCCAGCCCGTTGCCGGCGGCGCCGGCCAGCAGAGGTGCCAGGGTGCCGGTGGCCATCGACAGGGCGATCAGGCCGGCCGCGGCGATCAGCCCCGCGCAGGCCGCGGGCAGGGCGATGGTGGGCCTGAGGACGCGGACCAGGAGCTGACCGAGGGCCGTACAGGCGAAGGCGAGGAAGACCACGAGGCCGGTCAGCGCATGGCTGGACTCGTGCCGGACCGTCCCCAGGAACAGACCGGTGACGGCGGTGAGGACGCCGAGCACCGCGAAGCCCGATCCGGCCGCCATCGCGGAGCGCAGGAAGTCCGAGCGGATCTCCCCGGGAACGTGCAGCGGCTGCAGACGGGGGGAGAAGCCGGACCGGTGCGCGGAGCTCTCCCCGTTCAGCAGGACGCCGAGCACGCCGACTCCGGCAAGGGCGAGCATGACGACCCAGGGCGTGCGCAGCGGGGACGGGGCGACGTCGGCCAGGATGCCGGCCAGCAGCGTGCCGCAGGCCAGGCCACCCATGTTCGCCAGCAGCGCGACGGTGGCGGGCTTCACGCGCGCGTGCGGCCCCAGCCGCTCGGCGAGGGAGGCGGTCGCGGCGCCGGTCACCAGGGCCGCGGAGATGCCGGAGACGACCCGCGCGACGAGCACGGCCCCGACGTTCTCGGCGAACAGGAAGACGGCCGCGGCGCACACCGACAGCAGCGTGGCCGCGATGAGCACCGGGCGGCGTCCCACCTGGTCCGACAGCCGGCCGAAGACCAGCAGCCCGAGGACGACGCCGAGCGCGTACACGGCGAAGACCACGGTCACGGTGAAGGGCGTGAAGCCGAACTGCTCGCCGTAGAGCGGGTAGAGGGGGGTGGGTGCCGTGGTGCCGGCCATGGTGATCCATAAGGCGAAGGCCACGCTGAAGGCGGCGAGTCGGCCGCCCTCGCCCCCCTCGGGCGTGTTGGTCGGATCGATCGTGCGGGTGGTTGGGTTCCCCACGGTTTGTCGCCTCTCATGAGCGGTCGCGGCTGGGTGGCGGACGCGCGGCAACTCCGGGGCAAAGACAAGACTTACCGTTGCGTCTTGTCTGGAGATTAGACCAGACGTTGCGTCTATTCAAAGTAGGGGCTGAAACTGACTGCGGACTTCCTGCGCGGACTTCCTGCTTCCCGCCCGGCTCAGAGCATCTTTCTCTGGACCATGATCGACAGCACCAGCGCGCCCGGCAGCAGCGGAACCCAGACCGTCAGGACGCGGTAGCCGATGACGGTGGCCGCGGCGAGGCCCATCGGGGCGCCGAAGGTGACCATCATGAACACCAGGGCCGCGTCCACGGGGCCGATGCCGCCCGGTGCGGGCACGGCGCCCACGGCGGTGCTGGCGAGGAGGAGGGCGAGGGTCACCTGGGTCCAGGACAGCGGCAGGCCGAGTGCGAAGCCGACCGAGGCGATCACGCTCGCCTGGAGCAGCGGGGTGGCGGCCGCCCCGCCCCACAGGGCCAGGACGCGGGAGGGCCGGGTGTGCAGGATCCGGGCGTCGGTGAGGGCGGTGCGTACGAAGCAGACGAGGGGGCGGCGCAGCGGTCGTACGGCCGCCGCGAGGATGCCCGCCGTGGCCAGGGCCGCTGTCACGCCGACGGCCACCAGGACCAGCGTCCGCCTGTTCGGGACGAGTTCGCCCAGGTGCAGCAGGTCGGGGAAGGCCACGAGGAAACCGAGCAGCACCGCGGTCTTCGCGATCGGCTTGACCAGCGAGTACAGGGCGAGCGAGGCGGTGCCCCGGGCCAGGGATATGCCGTGGTTCTGCAGGAAGCGCAGGGTGACGGCGTGGGCGCCGATGCTCGCCGGCAGCACATGGTTGGCGGCGCCGGCCGCGAACTGCGACGCGAGCAGCGGACCCGGCGGCAGCCGTTCCGGCAGCGCGCCCTGCCGGACGACCGCGGCGACCACCCAGCCCATGCAGGTGAAGAAGAGGCCGGACAGCAGCCACCACGGGTCGGCGGAGGCCAGCTGGGTCGCCCCGTCATGGAAGGTGCGCCAGTCGGCCGCCGCCCAGCCGCCGACCAGCAGGAGCGGGAGCAGGGTCAGGGCGTGGCGGGTGAGACGCGCGGGGGCGAAAGGGGAGCCGGCCGGAGCGCGGGTGGCCGGAGCGGTGGTGGCCGGAGCGGGGGTGGCCGTGGCGGGCAGCGAGCCGGGGAGATCGCTGAGCGGGAGCGAGGACACAGCGCGGTCGTCCTTCCGCGTCCCACCCGCGCGGACGCGGGGCGGACGGCTTGAGGGCGAGGCAGGAGGGGACGACCGAAACGTGCCCGTTCGACGTGACGCCGTGGTGTCCGGAAGCGGAAGCGGCGTCGGCGGGCGGGCGACGTGGCCGGGGGCGTTGTCCCGCTGTTACCGGCGGCGTGGTGTGTGTGGTGCGGCTGGGGCGTAGGGCGTGATGGCTTCGTCCGTTGCCTGATGAATTCCGTTTCGGGTGCCGGACTCGCGAACGCGTGTCGCCCCCGCCACACCCGAGCCCGCCCTCACCGCATCCAGTGCCCGTCGGTACTCCACCCCAGAAGACGCCGAGCGCGCCCGCCGTCCGCCGTTCCGTCGGCACCGAACACGCCGCCCTCGGCGACCAGGAGCAGACCCGCAAGCGCGGGAGCCAGCCGGGTCGTGACGTGGGCGCCGTGGCGGGCGGTCTCCTCGGCCAGACCGGCGATGACCCGCCGCTGTTCGGCGGGCGGGCACATGGACAGGTGGAACAGCGTCTGACGCCAGGCGTACGCCGCGTCCTTGATCGTGCCCAGGGGACGCGGGTTGTTGTGCACACGGGCGGTCAGGCGGCACACCGTGCCGAAGCTTCGGCGCGCCAGGTCGGCCCAGCCGGGGCGCGGGGCGATGCCCACCCGGTGGACCAGCGTGGCCAGGTTGTGCGTGGTGAGGATCTGCGCCTGCTCGATCACCGTGCCGTTGGCCGCCACCGACCAGGACCCGGATCCGGCCGCGTTCCCGGCCCGCTCGGCGCACAGCCGTGCGAAACCGGGGGGCGTACGGGCCCCGTGCGGGCGGCTCAGTGCCGCGCCCGTCTCGGCGATCGCCAGGTTGCGGATGCCGTTGTAGTCGATGCCGTAGTAGCGCTCGTAGAGCGTGCCGCCGAGCAGTTCTCCCGCGACCCGTGCCGCCGTGAGGAACTTGGGGCTGAACGTGCCCATGAAGATGTCGGCGGCCAGCTCCTCCACGAACGGGGCGCCCAGATCGCCGTGGCGGGCGAGCAGGCCGAGCTCGCGCACCAGCGGGTTGGGCAGGGTCGTGCCCGGGAAGGCCTGCACGGCCAGCTCGCCGAGCTGCCGCAGCACGGCGAGCGCACCGTCGCCGTCCGGCTTGCCCAGGACCGCGGCGCGCTGCCCGGACACCGCCCGCACCCAGGGCAGTTCCTCGACCCGCACCTGCCGTTCCAGGTTGAGCAGGAGCAGGGAGCGGCGGCCTCGGAACGCCCGGTAGTTCGCGGCCATCAGCGTGCGCAGCGCCTCGTCGCGGAAGGCCTGCGCCGTGGTGGCGGCGACCAGCTGCGGTAGCAGCTCGGCCATCACCTCGGCGGACGGCACGACGCCCCGCTCCACGAGTGTGTCGATCGGCGCGCTCAGGGCGGCCTCCACGACCTGGCGGATCGCGGGCGGTACGGCCGCCCCGGCCGGCAGGCCGGTCTCCCGGCTCTCCTCCCGGGTGACGTCGGCGACGACGGGGCCGACATCGGCGACACCCGTCTCCTGGGGGAGTACGGCGAGCCGGCGCAGTACCACTTGGGCCAGGGCGTGGTGGGAGGGAAGCGCCGCCTGCGCGGCCTGGCTCCGGCGCAGCGCGGTGTGCGGTGCGGAGCCGGGCAGACCGCGCCGCCGCACCATGGACTCGACCGCGTGCCGCAGCAGACCGCGCCGGCGGGCGTCCAGCGGCCGTCCGGCGACGGTCTCCTCCAGCGCGGCGCGCAGAATGCCCAGGTTCTCCTTGGGATTGCGGTGCTTGGTGCAGCGGGTGTGCTCCGCGGCCAGGGCGCGGTAGCGGTCGAGCAGGGCTGCGCCGCGTGCCGACCAGTCGGCGTCCGGGGTGAGTTCGAGCACCCGGCCCTCCCGGGCCGTCTCCAGCCAGTGGACGAGCAGTTCGTCGCCGAACGGCTGCCATACGGCGAGCGCCTCGCGCTGGGTCTCGACGGCCGCGTCGGGCCGCCGTCGCACCAGGGTGTCGACGGCGTCGGAGACGGTGAGCCGGTGGACGGCCGCGCCCGCGTCCGCCGCACCGGCCTGCGGTGCGGGTCCGTCCGCCGGGCGGGGCAGGAAGCGCAGCCGGTCCGCGAATGGCTCCAGTTCCGCCGCGAGGTCCAGCGCCGCGTCCGTCTCCCCGTGCCGCACCAGCCAGGCCATGGTGAGCAGCGCGGCCTCCTCGGGCACCGCGATCTCGTAGCGACCGCTGTCCAGCCGGGCCCACAGCCAGGCGAGTCCGCCCTCGGTCAGGCAGTGGGCGAAGAGTGCCCGCCGCTCGGCCGGCACCCGGAAACTCCGCGCGATCTCGGTCTCGTACGGCTGGAGCGGGCCGCCCGCGCCCGCGGCGCCCGTGGCGAAGCCGCCCCGCATCACCTCGGGCGTGACCCAGGCCGGCAGCCCGGCCACGGGGGTGCGTGAACCGACCGTCAGCCGGCCCGCGGCCATCCCCGCGAGCACCGCCCGCCAGCGCTGCCCCCGTACCTCGGCGCGGCGCCGGGTGTCGGCGTCCTCGTGGGTCAGCGCGGTCGCGAAGGCCTTGGCCAGCTGGGCCGCCGCATAGGACGGGGCCGCGGTGAGGGGCTGCTGCTCAGCGTTGTCGTTCATAAGCCGGCGTGGCAGGTTCCGCCCCTGCGCCCTCCGGGTCTCAAGCCCGGTGCTCTGCTGCTGAGCTACACGCCGATGAGGGCCGACGGTAGACGTCGGGGTGATCATCGGACAACCGGATTTGCGGCGGGTCCGCTGTCGCGGGCCCCTGGTTCAAGGCGACTTAGGCAGGACGAGACGGGCGGGAACGGCGGCGGGCGGTGGTCCTTCAAGGACGACCGGGGGCGTACGGTCACGCTCGGCAAGGCGCCGGAAACCCTCGTCGCCTTCGTCAGCACCGCCGCCGCGCTGTACGACCACGGCGTGGAGTGCGACGGCGTCTTCGGGCCCACCGAGCCCGTCGACGGCAAGCCCAACCCCAGGCCGGAGACCTGGACGTGTCGAAACTGACCGGCCTCGGCACCGAGTGGGGCCAGTTCAACGTCGGGAAGTACGCGGCGCTGCGGCCGCTGCGAACAAGGGGCTGTCCGACGAGTGGGGCTTCTGGGAGTTCCTGAGCTGGGAGAACGCCGACCGGTACCACGCCGACCTCATCATGGTCGACAACCGCTCCACGGCCATGAGCGCCGAGCAGCTCGCCGCGAAGGCGACCTGGCGGCAGCTGCCCGCCGTCAAGGCGGGCCAGACCGTGCCCGTGCCGTACGGACGGCGAGGAAGCCGGCCGCCTGACCCGCTGCTGAATCAGCCATCCATCAGACGGTTGACTTTCGGATGACCGAGCCAGAGCATTGCGGGGGTGAGCCACTTCGAGCATGTCCCCCTCGGGTCGACCACCGCGCTCCCCGCCGACCTGGACGAAGCCGCCCACCGCTGTCTCGTCGCCGGGTTCGACGGGGCCACGAGCGTGCCGGACGCGCTCAAGGAGCTCATCGACCGCGGCCTCGGCGGCGTCATCCTGTTCACCCGCAACGTCCGCGACGCCGAGCAGGTGCGCCGCCTCACGGACGAGCTGCGCGCTGTCCGCCCCGACCTCCTCGTCGCCATCGACAACGAGGGCGGCGGCATCGGCCACCTGGTGCGGGCCGGTGCACCGGAGGTCCCCGGCTCCTACGCCCTGGGCGTCGTCGACGACCCGAACCTCACCGCCCGCTGCGCCGACGCGCTGGCCGGCCACCTCGCCACCCTCGGCATCACCGCCTCCTACGCCCCCGTGGCCGATCTCCAGCACCGGCCGGACAACCCGATCGTGCGCACCCGCTCCTTCGGTGCCGATCCCGAGCGCGCCGCCCGCCATCTGCGCGCCTGGATCACCGCCACCGAGGCCCGCGGCATAGCCTCCTGCGCCAAGCACTTCCCCGGCCACGGCGGCACCGTCACCGACAGCCACCACGGCGTGGCCGTCGACCCGAGGCCGTACGACGAACTGCGCGCCGACCTCGAACCGTTCCGCGCGGCCGTCGCCGCGGGGGTGCCGATGCTGATGAGCGCCCACGTCGTCTTCCCGGAGCTGGACCCGAACCGGCCCGCCACCCTCAGCCGCCGCATCCTCGGCGACCTGCTCCGGCACGACCTCGGCTTCGACGGCGTCCTCGTCAGTGACGCGCTGGAGATGAAGGCCATCGCCGACCGGTACGGCGAGGCGGCCGGCGCGCGCATCGCCCTCGCCGCCGGGGCCGACCAGGTCATCGTCGCCGTGGGGGACCTGGACGTCACGCTCGCCTGCCGGGACGCGGTGCTCGACGGGCTGCGGACCGGAGTGCTGGCCGAGGAGCGGATCGAGGAGGCCGCGGGGCGGGTGCGGCGGCTCGCCGCGCGCTATGCCACCCCGCCCGCCGACGTCGCCGACTGGGACGCCGAGGCCGGCCTCACGGCCGCACGTCGCGCCGTACGCAGCCGCGGAGTACCGACCCCCGTAGGCGGCGCCCATGTCGTCGACCTCTTCCCGCCGCCGCACCCCGCGCTCAACTGGGGAGGCGAGGATCTGCTGACCGAGGTCCGCGCCCTCGACCCCACGGCGACGGGGACGGCGGTGACCGGGGAGTGCGGCGCGGATCCGGACGCCCTCGTCGACGGAATCCTGCGCCGCTGCGGGGCCGCGGCCCTGGTCGTCGCCACCTGTGACGCCGGGCTGCACCCCTGGCAGACGCGGCTGCGGGACGACCTGCTGGCCCGGCGCCCGGACGCGGTCCGGGTCGACACGGGACTGCCCGAGGGCGGTGCGCTGTCCTCGTACGGGCGCGGGCGGGTGAACCTGCGCGCCCTCGCCGAGCTGCTGACGGGCGTCACCGGCGACTGAATGCGGCCCGCCGGCCGGAGGCCGTGCTCAGGACGGCCGTACGACCTCCTTGATTCCGCGAGCCGCCAGGTACTGCGCGTCGTCCGCCCGGTCGGCCAGGACCACCGCCGGCCGGACACCGTCCGTGCGCAGCCCCATCCACGCCTCGAAGTACGCGCCGCCCGGACCTGACACCGACCGCGTGGCCGGCGCGCAGTCCAGGAGGAGGGCCGTGTCGCGGGGCTGGGGCGAGCGGGGCTCGGCGCGCAGGTCGGCGACGGTCTCGGCGAGGGCCTCGGCGATCGGCTTGGGGCGGCCCGCGGGGTCGAACAGGCCCAGCGTGTACTCCAGTTCCGGGAAGTCGGCCAGCGAACGGTCCACGTCGTGCGAGCACCACCAGGTCACGCCCCACAGCCCCGTGCACTCCGCCGCGTTCCGTACGGTGGCGCGCGCGAAGTCGGGTGCGTCGGCGGCCGGGATGTGGGGTTCGGGCGCGCCGGTCTCCTGGACCCAGACGGGGCGGGCGGGGTCGGTGGCGTAGGCCTTGGCCAGTTCGGTGCCGTACTCGGCGAGGTGGCGGACCTGCGGGGAGCGCGGGCCGTAGCGGCCGGCGCAGTCGCCGGAGAACACCCAGGGGTGGACGGTGGTCAGGTCGCCCTTGCGGGCGCAGGCCTCGGGGGTGAAGGGGTGGTCGTCGCCGTACCAGGCGGCGTCGTAGGCGGAGTGCGTGACCAGGCCGCCGTGCGCGCCGAGGCCGTCCCGGGCGGCGGCGAGCAGGGTGTCGAGGTAGTGGTCCACCTCGTCCGCCGTCACGGGGTTGTGCTCGACCAGGTTGTTGAGTTCGTTGCCGAGCTGGAGACCGAGCAGGTTGGGGCGGCCCGCGAGGGCGCGGCCGAGGGTGCGCAGGAGGGTGGCCTGGGCGTCGATGGCATCCGGGTCCGTGAACACGTTGCGGTGGTGCCAGCTGCGGGTCCACTCCGGGTAGAAGTCGAAGCTCGACAGATGGCCCTGAACGCCGTCCACCATGACGTCGAGACCGGCCTCGCCGGCCAGGTCGACGAGGTGCGCCAGCTGGTCGACCGCGCTGGTGCGGACGAGGGTGCGGTTCGGCTGGAGCAGCGGCCAGAGGTGGAAGACGCGGACGTGGTCGAGGCCGAGACCGGCTATCGCGTCCAGGTCGGCACGCGCGCGTGCCGGGTCGAAGTCGTGCCAGGAGTGGAACCAGCCGTGGCGGGGCGTGTAGTTGACGCCGAAGCGGAGCGTACGGATGGGATCCTCCTCGGGCCGGGCCCCCGTGGGGTCGGTGTGGCTCTTGTCCGACGCGAATGTATCAACCACCATGGTCGCCAATGAATAGTGATTTGAACCAAACCTCGCCCGGTGAGGCACGGGCGTACGTCGTCGGCCTGGATGCCGGTGGCACCCGTACGCGCGCCCTGCTCGCGCCCATACGCGGCGGCGATCCCGAGGGCGAGGGCGTCGCCGGACCCGGCAACGCGCTCACCGTCCCCGGGGCGCAGCTCACCGAGCATCTCGCCGACGCCCTCGCGCAGGCCGTGCCGGAAGGGCTGCGCGGGCGGGTCGTGGCAGTGGCGGGCGGCTTCGCGGGCGCCTCGCGGACCGCTCCGGACGAGCCGGGGCGAGTCAAGGCGCACGCGGCCCTGACCGTCGCGATGAGCCGACTGGGCATCGGCGCCACCTCCGTCGAGATCCACAGCGACATCGAGGCCGCGTTCGCCTCCGCGCCCGGCAATCCCGCCGACGGCCTCGCGCTGGTGGCCGGTACCGGCGCGGTCGCGGCGCGCATCACCGCACGCGCGTGCACCACGACCGCCGGCGGCGACGGCTGGCTGCTCGGCGACGACGGCGGCGGCTTCTGGATCGGGCGCGAGGCGGTGCGGGCGGCCCTGCGCATGGCCGACGGGCGGGGCGGGGGGACGGCGCTGGCCGCGTCCGTCGGGCGGGCGCTGGGCGTGCCGGAGGACGTCCTGCCGGGCGAGTCTCCCGGGGCGCGGGAAGCGGGGCCCTGGACGCGGGCCCGGCGCGAGGCCTACCGCATGCACCTGCTCCCCGCCGTCATGGAGCGACCGCCGGTCCGGCTCGCCGAGTTCGCCCCGCTCGTCGCCGAGGCCGCCCGGCACAAGGACGCCGTGGCCGAGGGGATCCTCGACACGGCCGCCGACCACCTCACCGGCTACGTCCGCGCCCTCGACCCCCGGCCCGGCGAGCGGGTCGTCGCCACGGGGGGCCTGCTCGGCCCCGACGGCCCGCTCACGGCGCCGCTCACCACCCGGCTGCGGCCGCTCGGACTCCCCCTCGACTGGGTCGCGGACGGCTCCTGGGGGGCGGTGGCTCTCGCGCGGCTCGCCATCTGAACGCCACTGCCCGAACGAACCCGACGCACGAAAGGGACCGGCCCCATGCCGACTCCGCAACACGGTGCCACCGAGGCCGAGCCCCAGCGTCTCGACGACGGCAACAGCCACGACGAGCACCCGCAAGACGCCCCCGCCCCGCTCTACCGCGACCCCACCACCCCCGTCGACACCCGAGTCCGCGACCTCCTCTCCCGCATGACCCTGCGTGAGAAGGCCGGCCAGCTCAACCAGCGCATGTACGGCTGGAACGCCTACCGCCGCACCCCCGACGGCGGCTTCGAACTCACCGACGCCCTGTACGCCGAGACCGACCGCTTCGAGGGACTCGGCGCCCTCTACGGGCTCCAGCGCGCCGACGCCTGGTCCGGCGTCGACCACGGCAACGGCCCCGCCGCGGAGGACGCCGCGGGCCTCGCCGAGCTGGTGCAGCGGCATGTCGTCGAGCGCAGCCGGCTCGGCATTCCCGCGCTGTTCGTGGAGGAGGTGCCGCACGGGCTCATGGCCCTCGACGGCACCGTCCTGCCGGTCAACCTGGCCGTCGGCGCCACCTGGGACCCGCAGCTGTACGAACACGTCGCCGCCTTCGCCGCGTCCGAACTGCGTGCCCGCGGCGGCCATGTCGCCCTGGTCTCGGCCCTCGACATCGCCCGCGACCCGCGCTGGGGCCGCACCGAGGAGTGCTTCGGTGAGGACCCGTACCTGGCGGCCTGCCTGACGGACGCCCTCGTCCGCGGCATGCAGGGCGACCCGGAGGAGTACTTCGACACCGATCGGGCCCCCGTCGTCCTCAAGCACTTCGCCGGACAGGGCGCCACCGTCGGCGGCCGCAACTCCGCCGAGTCCGAACTGGGGCTCCGGGAACTGCACGAGATCCACCTGCCCGCCGCCCGCGCCGGGATACGCGCAGGGGCCGCCGCCGTCATGGCCGCGTACAACGAGGTCGACGGGATGCCCTGCTCCGGGAACAGGGCCCTGCTCACCGGACTCCTCCGAGAGCGCTGGGGTTTCGACGGGATCGTCATGGCGGATGGGCTCGCCGTGGACCGGCTGGCCCGGATCACCGGCGACAAGGTGTCCGCGGGTGCCCTCGCGCTCAACTCCGGTGTCGATCTGAGCCTTTGGGACGAAGGGTTCACCCACCTCGAAGAGGCGGTGGAGCGCGGACTGGTCGGCGAGGAGACCCTCGACGCCGCCGTCGCCCGCGTCCTGCGGCTCAAGTTCCGGCTGGGGCTGTTCGACCGTCAGGGCACGGCGCCGGCGCTCCGTCCGGCCGACCGCGGCAGATCGGCGAGCACGTCCCTCGCCGGCGCCGCGGTCACCCTCCTCCACAACGACGGCGACGTGCTGCCGATCGCCGCGAACGTCTCCCGTATCGCCGTCCTCGGACCACAGGCCGCCACGGTGGCCCACCAGTCGGGCGACTACACCGCCCCGCAGCGCCCAGGCACCGGTACGAGCCTGCTCGACGGGCTGCGGCGCCTCGCCCCGCCCGGCGTCGACATCCGGCACGCCCGGGGATGCGCCCTCACCGGCGACGACGTCTCAGGCGTCCCCGAGGCGGTCGCCGCGGCCGCCGCTTCGGACCTGGCGGTGCTCGTCCTGGGCGGCTCCAGCGCCCGCACCCCGGACACCGACTTCGCCGCCAACGGTGCCGCGCTCGGCGCCGTCTCCGAGATGACCTGCGGCGAGGGCGTCGACCTCGCGGCGCTGCGGCTCGGGAAGGCCCAGCACGCCCTGCTGGACGCCGTCACCGCGACCGGCACGCCCACGGCCGTCGTCCTGATCCAGGGCCGCCCGCACGCCGTTCCCGAGGCCGCCGACCGCGCGGGCGCCCTGCTCACCGCGTGGTATCCCGGCCCGTGGGGCGGAGAGGCGATCGCCGAGGTCCTCCTGGGGCGGACGGAACCGACCGGCCGCCTCCCCGTCTCCGTGCCGCGCTCGGCGGCCCAGCTCCCCGTGTACTACAACCACAAGGACACCGAGTACGGCGCCTACGTGGACGAGGACGCCGAGCCGCTCTACCCGTTCGGGCACGGGCTCACGTACACGACCTTCGCGTACGGCCCGCCGCGCCTGTACCGCGACACCGTCACGGTCGACGTGACCAACACCGGTTCGCGGTACGGCCGTACGGTCGCCCAGCTCTACATCCGCAGACTGCGGACCACCGTCTGGCCGCGCACCCTCGAACTGCGCGGCTTCCAGCGCGTGGGGCTGCGGCCGGGGGAGCGCCGGGCGGTCGCGTTCAGGATAGGCACCCGCCAACTGGAGCAGGTCGGCGCCGACTTGGAGACCGCCGTCCTGCCCGGGACGCTGGAGATCCGGATCGCCGAGTCGTCCCGGGTCGCACTTGCCGCCGTACCGGTGACGGTGAACGTCCCGGGCTGACCGGCGTCAGAGCTTGACCGCTCCCGACGAGACGCCCCGGTAGAACCACCGCTGCGTGATCACGAACAGCACCAGCACCGGAATCACCGAGATCACCGACCCCGCCATCACCAGCCGCTGGTCGTACCCGAACGACGACGTCTGCAGCCGGGCCAGCCCCAGCGTCAGCGTGAAGTGCTCCTCGGAGCGCAGCACGATCAGCGGCCACAGGAAGTCGTCCCAGGCACTGATGAAGGTGTTGATGGTGACGACCAGGATCGCGCCGTAGGCGGAGGGCAGGTACAGGTGCCGGAATCGCTTCCACTCGCCCGCGCCGTCCAGCATCGCCGCGTCCTCGATCTCGCGCGGGACGGCCAGGAACGCGGCCCGCATGATGAGGACGTTGATGGCCGCGACGAAGCCGGGCAGCCAGACGCCGACGAGGTTGTCGACCAGGCCCAGGTCCCGGACGCTGAGGAACAGCGACACCATGATCGACTCGAACGGGAACATCATGGACGCCATCAGCAGCACCCACACCAGCTTGCGGCCCTTCCAGCCGGGCTTGGACAGCATGTAGCCGGCCATGGTGGAGAAGACGAGCTGGCTGGTGATGGAGATGACCGCGACGAACAGACTGTTCCTGATGTACGTCCACACCGGGACCTGGTCGAAGACCTGCTCGTAGGCCCGCAGGGTCGGGTGGTGGGGGATGAGCGAGGCGCCCGCGCCGAAGACGTCCTCGCCGGCGCCCTTCAGGGACGACAGCACCTGCCACAGCAGCGGGCCGACGGTGATGAACAGGACGAAGACCAACAGCAGGTAGCGGACGACGAGTTCGCGCGGGCGGCCGTAGTCGCGCCAGCGGGGCATCAGGCGTCGGCGCCTGATCGGAGCCGGTGCGGTCGTCATGCCTCGTCCTCCTTAGTCAGGCGCTGGGCGAGCAGCGTGAGGCCCAGGGTCAGTGCGAACAGGGCGACGCTGACCGCCGCGCCGTAGCCGGCGTTGCCGGTGAGCGGGTCCAGGCCGACGTCCCGGATGTAGAACGGGAGCGTGCGGTCGGCGCCGCCGGGGCCGCCGGTGGAGCCGCCGAGCATGTAGATCTCGGTGAAGACGCGCAGTGAGCCGATGCCGGTGAGGGTGCCGACCAGCATCATCGAGGTGCGTACGCCGGGCACGGTGACGTGCCAGAAGCGGCGGACCGCCCCGGCGCCGTCCACGGCCGCCGCCTCGTGCAATTCCCTGGGCACGTTCCCCAGCGCGGCGAGGTAGAAGATCATGTACCAGCCGAGTCCCTTCCACAGCGTCAGGCCCATCGCGGACAGCAGGATCAGCCATGAGTCGGAGAGGAAGGGGATCGCTTCGCGGATGATGTGGGCCTTCTGCAGCCAGGTGTTGACCAGTCCCTGGTCGCTCAGCAGCCACTGCCAGCTCAGGCCCACGACCACGCTGGAGGCGAGGACCGGGGTGTAGAAGGCGGAGCGGAAGAAGCCGATGCCGGGGAGGTTCTTCTCCACCAGGACCGCGAGCAGCAGCGGCAGCAGGACCATCAGCGGGACGACGATCACCGCGTAGAGGATGCTGTTGCGGGTGGCCAGCCAGAAGTCGGAATCCCCGAGCATCCGGGTGTAGTTGTCCAGGCCCACCACGTCGTAGGCGCCGCCGAGCGGCTTGGCGTCGGTGAAGGACACCAGGATCGTGTTGAGGAACGGGAACACCCCGAAGACCGTCGTGCCGACGATCGCCGGGAGCATCCACAGCCAGGGCAGCCACCAGCGGCGGTACAGCGCCGCGCCCCCCGCGTCCGCCGTCGGGCCGGGGGTGACGGTGCGAAGGGCGCGGCGCAGGAGCCCCGGCGGAGGTGATCCGGGGGAGGTGCCGGGGCGCGGGGCGCCCGCCCCCGGGGGAGCGGGGACGGGCGCCTTGGCCGGTGCGGTGCGCTGAGCCATCGTCAGCTGCCCTGCTCGATCAGCTCGTTGGCCTTGGACTGGGCCTCGTCGAGGGCGTCCTGCGCGCTCTTCTTGCCCTGCATCGCGAGCTGGATCTGTGCCGAGATGGCGTTCAACTCGCCGGGTGTGAGGGCGATCTCGTCCGCCGTGGCGGTCTGCCGGTCACCGGCGACGATCTTGCGGGCCTCGGCGAACGGGTCGGTGCCCTCGACCTTCTGGAAGAACGGGTCCTTCAACGACTCCGTCGTCGAGGGGAAGATGACGACGTTCGGGTCCTTCGCCCACTCCAGCTGGTTCTGCGCGTTGGTCAGGAACTGCGCGAAGGCGAGCGCGGTCACCGCGTTCTTGCTGGTGGAGGCGGTGCCGATGTACTGCGGGGCGCCTACGGTGTGGCCGAGGTCGTCCAGCATGTAGCGGGCGACGCCCGTCTTCTTGTAGATGGACGGGTTGTTCTGCTGGATGAAACGCAGGAAGTTGGGGTTCGTCGAGCCGTAGACCAGCTTGCCCTGGCCGTACACGTTGGACGGGTCCTGGTTGGAGGACAGGGAGTCCTTCGGCATCGCGCCGGCCTTGTAGAGCTTGGTCATCCCCTCGACCCACTGCACGGTCTTCGGGTCGTCGGCGAAGGTGAACTCCTTGCCGTCGTCGGAGAGGACCTTGATGCCCATCTGCTGCCAGTCGGCCGGGATGCGCAGGGAGGGATTGGCGAGGAAGGCGTAGTACTTGCCGTCGGAGGCCTTCGCTATCTTCTCGGCGTCGGCGAACAGTCCGAGGATGGACGTCGGAGGTTTGGCCGGGTCCAGGCCCGCCTTCTCCAGCAGGTCGGTGTTGAAGGTCTGCACGATGCCGCCGGAGTACCAGGGCAGCACACTGTGCACCTTGGTGCCGTCGGCCTGGGCGTAGGTGCTCGACTCCCACATCGACTCGGTGAACGGCTTGCCCGCGTCGGGCGCCTTCTCGTCGAGGTTGAGCAGGTAGCCGTTCTTGGTCAGCGCCACCGCCGTGTTGACGTTGATGTTGACCACGTCCGGCAGCGTGCAGCCCTGCGCGTCGGCGACCAGACGCTGGGTGAAGGTGGCGTCGCCGGGGTCGTCGATCCACTTCACCTTCGTGCCCGGGTGCTCCTTCTCGAAGGCGGCGATGACGCCGTTGAAGTAGTCGCCGAAGTCCTTCTTCAAGTTGGTCGTCTGGAAGGTGATGTCGCCCTTGATGTCCCCGGTGAGCGCCCCGGCCCCGACGTTCGCCTTGTCGACCTTGCAGCCGCCGGCGGTGGCCTCGCCGTCGTCGGAGCCGCCGCCGGAGAGGCCGCAGCCGGCGGCCGCGAGTGCCAGAGCGAGGAAACATGCCAGGGATCCGGGAAGTCTGCTTGCGCGCATGGGTGCCCTCCTGCGGCCGACCTAGGCGGCTGGTTCGCTGGTGTTCGCCGATAGCGGCTGGTTCAAATCACCAACTTGGACTGTGATTGATGAAAAGGTGGACCAGAATTCATCGGAGGTCAATGGGGTGCCGTGTTGCTTTTACGTTCCGTTCAGTGCCGGTGCTCGTGATCCTGGTGCGTCGGGTCGCCCGGGTGCTCGTGTCCCGGTGCGTACTCGACCCCGGTCCGCACCTGGTCCAGCCAGCCGAAGAACGCCCAACGGCCCGCCGCCTGGCGCAGGTTGCGCTCGATGCCCTCGCGGGCCCGTTCGTACGGCAGGAAGTCCGCCGGCCCGGCCGACGGGCTGTACGGGTCGACGCCTCGCCTGAGGGCCTGTGGGGTGAGGTAGCGGTCCCGGTTGCGGTCGTAGTAGTCGCGTACGGCCTCTTCGGGGATGTGCTGCTCGTTCTCCAGCGTGGTGAGGAGGAGGCGTGCGGCGGGGGAGTGGGCGAGGGCTGCGGCGACGATGCTGCCGAGGTCGGCGACGTCGGCTTCGGGGACGGTGAGCATGGCCGCCGGGGACACGTCCGGCGGGACCGGCAATCCGCGCTCCGCGCAGGTGCGTCGGGCCAGTTCGTCGATGAGCACGACCTGGGTGGCCCATCGCCTTCGCTGTCGGTCTGCTCGAGCCAAACGGTCCTTGGTGAGTGCCGGGATGTGTCGTCTTCCGTCTGCGGGTGCGTTGTGGCTTGTCGCGCTCAAGAAGGCGTCCACGCGCTCCATGGGCACTGCTTCGCCGTGCACGCGTGCCGCCTGTTCCCCCGTCACGGCGTCACCTCCAGTTCCACCGCCGCCGTGTACGCCACGCACCCGTGCCAGCCGACCTTCGCCATCAGCCAGTACGAACCCGGCGGCACCGCCCCGCCGTCCACCTCGATCACGTACTCCCGCTGCTCCCCGCCCGGCACGGTGAAGCCCTGGCAGCCCGGCGTCACGCCCGCCCAGGTTCCCCAGGAGGAGACGGCCCAGAGGGTGCCGTTGACCGGCCCCCGGGTGGGGTTGTGCAGGGTCACGGGGACGCTGGCCCGTTCTCCACGGCGTACGACGACCCGCTCGACTCCCAGCCTCGTCACCAGCGTCGGGCCCCGGTGTCCGCCGCCCGTATCCAGTGCCACGACGTCCTCGTACGTCTGCCCGCCGTACGCCAGCCGGGCGGCGAGCCAGTGCCGGCCGGGCTCGGGGTCGGGCGGCGGTGTCACCGTGACCTCCGCGACCGTGAAGCCGCCGGGTCCCAGCGCGTACGGCAGTTCGGCCGGCTCGACCGACCAGCCGGGCGGGACGTGCAGGCCGACCGTGCCCGACACCGGCGCGTCGGTCAGTTCCGAGCCGACCCGGACCGTTGCCGTGACGGGGCCGTCGGCGACGGTCAGCGTGGTGGGGGAGACGTACACCGCGACCGGCATGTTGCCGCGCGGGGCGGGGCCGGAGTTGTGCAGCCAGTAACGGGTGGGGACGGGCTGGGCGGGCTCATGGGCGGCGATGCCGGGCCCCGGTGATGTCTCACCGGGGGAGGTGGCCAGGATGGTGGCCACCTCGAAACCGGTCAGGTCGAGTTCGAGGGCCCCCTGATCGCCGGGCGTCAGGGGATCCCCACGCCTCTCCAGTACGTCCGCCCGCGCACCCCGCGTCCACTCCCGCGGCCCGCGCACCCGCGCCCGCACCTGCCGGCCGTTCACCTCGTGCACCCGTACGACGACCCCACCGGCCGGATCAGCGGCTGCCACACTCCCGCGCGCCAGCGGCGACCCGGCCGCCTTGAGCGCGTCGAGCAGCACCTCGCCCGCCGGCTCGAGGCCCAACAGCTCGGCCTTCCTGGGCAGTACGGCGCCCTGCGTCGCCGTTCGCCGCAACCGTGCCGTCAGCGGATGGTTGAACGCATGCCCGGCCTGCGGCAGTCGCAGCTCACGCCAGTCGCCCGGGCCCGCGACCACGGCGTACTCGAAGGTGTGGGACCAGCGCTGGAGCTGGAAGGCGGAGCCGTCCGGCGCCGTGCGCCTGGGCGGGTCGACCCAGATGCCGGAGGGCCAGCCGGTGCAGGAGCGCATCAGCGACATGTAGAGGTCGCCGGACGAGGTCACCACGCATCCGGGCGTTCCGCGGTTCAGGACCGCGAAGCTACGGCCGTCCCAGGCGTCCCCGGGCGGCAGCGCCTCCCCGCCGCCCGCCGCCGTGGCCCGCAGGACCGCGTCGTCCAGGTCGGCGATCAGCGCGTCCACGGCCTTGGCGTCGTCCTCGGGCCGGGCGCCCGCCACCACGAGCAGCGGCAGCCGCTCCAGGTCGCGCAGGTCGGCGCCGGGCACCCACTCCTCGCGCAGCGAGGCGCGCGGTGCGACCCACACGGCGGCCACGCCCCGCTCGGCGAGCTGCCGGCGCAGCTCCCGCCCGGCCGCCGGGTCCCAGCCGAGGGCCTCGGCGGCCACGGAGTTGCGCTCGGGCGCGCCGACCGCGATCCGGATGTCGGGCAGGTTGGAGTCGACCTCCAGGTCGCCGTAGCGCGGGCCCCCGGCGATCGTCGAGGTCGCCGTCACGCCGACGCGGACGAGGGCCGCCGCGAGCGGGGTGCCCAGTTCACCGGCCTCGTCCCAGGAGGAGTACACCAACTCGGCGACACCGATGGACCGTTCGCCGAGGGGCCGGCCGGAGCCGTCGACCACCGCTACCCGGGCGGTGGAACCCAGCCCGAACCACGTGTTGGCGGGGTTGTCCAGCGTCCACGGGAACTGCTCGCTGTCGACTTCCACAAACCCGAACCCGCGCCCGATCACCGCGTCCGCCACCTCGTGCACCGGCAGCCCGCCGCGTACGTCGGAGGGCCAGCGGACCCGGATGAGACGGTCGGCGCCGTCGTAGCCGTCGATGGTGGTCGTGAGGTCGAGGCGGTCGACGCCCTTCCAGAGGGTCAGGCGCTGGGTGCAGCGGAACAGGCCCAGGTCGGCGCGGACGGTGATCCGTGATCCGGCGGGGGAGTGCTCGACCTCGACATCGGCCGTGACGTCGCGGCTGCGGGCGGCCGTCGTGCCGGTCGGCGTGAGGTGCCAGGGGCCCTCGCCGAAGCGCGGGTGCCTGGAGTACTCCTCCTGCACGACCAACTCGTTGCCGATGTCGCCGGGGCGCAGCAGTTCCCGGCCGTCCTCGGCCAGGGCCCGCAGGCTGCTGACGCAGCCGCCGCGCGCGGGATCGACCGTCACCTCGTAGAACTCGTTGCGGATGGTGGCGCCCTCGCCGGGTGTCCACCCGGGGACCGTCCCCTCGGCCAGGGGGAGCGCCTTGAGGCCCATGCCGGGCACCTCCGGTACGACGACCCGGAGTTCGCCGTCCTCCCGTACGGCGGGCAGCGGCAGTCCGGTGTCGTCGAGCGGGACGAGCCCGGGGTCCTCGACCGCCAGTACGTCGCGTCGTTCCCAGGTCGCCGCGTTGAAAACCACCAAGTCCGGTGCGCCGCCCGGTAGTCGAGCCACCTTGTCCGCGAGGGCGTCGGTCGCGTCGGCGTGCACTGCCTCGGCCAGGTCGTACAGCTCCCGCCAGCCGGTGAGCAGGTCGATGTAGACCTGGTCGGACTCCGAGCCGGTGATGGCGTCGTGGTGGGCGCCGTAGACGAGCTGCCGCCAGGCCTTGTCCAGCGCCGCGTCCGGGTAGGGGTGCCCGGTGACCAGCGAGGCGAGTGTCGCCCAGGCCTCCGCGTCCGCGAGCAGCGTCTCGCCGTGGCGCTGGGCCTGCTTGGTGTCGATGTAGGAGACGTCCTTGCCGGTGTAGACCGGGTTCATGTCCCGGGTCTGCGGGGACGCCTTGCGGCCTTGCGCGTCCAACTCCGCGCGCACGGCGGCGAAGAAGTCCCTCGGGATCCCGCTGATGAAGCGCGGCCATACGTACCGGGCGTTCCAGTCCCGGTGGATGGCCATCACCCAGCGGCACGGCGGCGCGTAGTCACCGCCGACCGGCAGCAGGACGTTGCGGGTGAGCGCCACCTGCTTCAAGCCCTTGAACAGCTTGAGCGCGGCCGCCTCCGCCTCGGGGAGCGTGGGCGCGTTGTCGATCGCCCAGCCGGCGCCGTAGTGGTTGACCATGTAGGCGGTGAGGATCCCGCGCCCCGAGGGGGCGATCCAGTCGAACTCCGCCGGGAACTGCATCCGGTTCGGATCCCGGGGCTCCTCGCCGAACACGGACAGGGTCGGCCCCCACTGGTGGAACGGTCCGCGCGCCCAGGAGCTGGAGCTCACCCCCGCGTCCGCCATCAGCCCGGGGAACTGCGGATCGTGCCCGAACGCGTCCAACTGCCAGGCCGTCTCCGGGCAAGCCCCGATGATCCCGCGCTGGAAGCCGTCGCCGTACAATGCGTTGCGTACGGTCGCCTCGGCGCCGGTGAGGTTGGTGTTCGGCTCGTTGTAGGTGCCGCCCATGATCTCGACCCGGCCGGTGCGGATCAGCTGGCGCAGGAAGGCCCGCTCCTCCGGGAAGGCGTCCCAGTAGGGCTTGAGGTAGTCGACCTCGGCGAGCACGAAGGTGTACGCCGGGTCGCGCCGCGCCAGATCGCAGTGGGCGCGCACGAGACTCATCCCGGACTGGCCGCGCGAGTCGAAGGTGCGGGCGGGCAGGCCGGTCGTGGCGGGGTCGTCGGCGACGTCCCAGGTCTCGGTGTAGGCGCCCTGGGTGTTCCACCAGACGGGGTCGTAGTGGAAGTGGCTGACCATGAACATGGTCCAGCCGGGTTCGGCGGCCGTGAACGCGGCGGAGTGCTCCGCGGTGCGCGCCGGGTCGTCGGCGTCCTCGGCCGTGACCCTGACGTGCGTGCGGTCGCCGGGGGCGAGGTCGGTCGTCACCGGTATCTCGGCGCGTGCCGTGCCGTCGTCTCCGGTGACCGTCCCGGCGGTGCCGTGGACGCCCGGCCCCTCGACGGTGAGGCGGACCGTCCGGCCCGGGGTGTGTCCGATCTCGACGGCCACCACTTGGTGCGGATCGTCCTCGGTACCGACGAACAGTTCGGTCGACTCGACAGAGATGACGCGCATGGGGCTCCTACGAGTGCTCGTGGGGAGCCCCATCCTGGCACCGAGGAGATGATTCAAACAACCATTCTTGAGGTTCCTTGGTGGTTCATCCATGCAGTCCCGGACGGGAGGCGGATGGGCTCAGCGCGTCCGGCGGGACTTCACCGCGTGCTGCGGGGTGATGTGGTCGGTCAGTGCGAGGGAGGCGCTGGCGCGCTGGTAGGAGACCTGACCGACCCGGACGTAGAGGCAGTCGACGATCATCAGGACGGAGTGCCGGCCGCCGATGCTGCCGGTGCGGAAGCTGGTCTCCGAGGTCGCCGAGATGAGCCGGATGTCGGCGGCCTTGGCCAGTGGTGAGCGTGGGTCGGTGGTGATGGCGATGGTGGTGGCGCCCCGCTCCTTGGCCATCTCGAACGGTTCGAGGGTCTCGCGCGTGGCGCCGGAGTGGGAGATGCCTATGGCCACGTCGGCCGGGGTGAGCAGGGCCGCGGAGGTGGCCGCGCCGTGCACCTCGGTCCAGCCGCGCACCTGGCAGCCGATGCGGAACAGCCGCGTCTCCGTCTCCTGGGCCACCGCGCCGCTGCCGCCGACGCCGTAGACGTCGATGCGGCGGGCGCGGGCCAGGGCCTGGGCCGCGCGCTCCAGCGCGTCCAGGTCGATCCGGTCGATGGTCTGCTGGATCGCGCGCAGATCCGCGCTGCCGACCACCTGGACGACCCGCTCGAGGCTGTCGTCGGGTGAGATGTCCGGGCCGATCTCGGCGGTGCCCCAGTCGGAGACCTCGCCGCGGCCGCGCTCCTGGGCGAGCTCGATCAGCAGATGCTGGTAGGAGTCGAGGCCGATGGCCCGGCAGAAGCGGGTCACCGTCGCCTGGGAGGTGCCGGTGCGGCGGCCCAGCTCGGCGGCCGAGCAGTGGGTGACGGCGGCCGGATCCTCCAGGATCAGCTCGCCGACCTTCCGCAGGGAGCCGGCCAGCCGGGGCAGCTCGGTTCGGATCAGTGTGGTGACGTCCGTCGGGGGCATGCAGAGAAGGTATCAGCCACCGTTTGTACCGCAGCTTGAATACCAGGACCGGAGCACCGGACCGGCTCGTCGACGGCGGCTCATTGCCCCTGCCGTCCCGTGTGTGATTTATTGATTCATCGATGAAGGAATACAAGGTGGTTCAATCCACCAGTGGGGAGTGACGCGTGTCCGACGACTCCGTGAGCGCCCGGCGCTTCGCACACGAGAGCATGGCCGTCCTCGACCGCCTGACCGAGTCCGCCCGCGACGACGTGATCCGCGCCGCCGACCTGATCGCCGACTGCGTGCGCGCGGACGGCGTGATCCAGGCCTTCGGCACCGGCCACTCCCAGGCCATCGTCCTCGAACTCGCCGGCCGGGCCGGCGGACTCGTGCCGACGAACCGCCTGAGCATCGCCGACCTCGTCCTGTACGGCGGTGACTCCCCGAGCGTCCTCGACGACCCGCTGCTGGAGCGGCAGGCCGGGGTCGCGGCCCGCATCTACGACCTCGCCGCACCGCGTCCCCAGGACCTCTTCGTCGTGATCTCCAACTCGGGGGTCAACAACGTGGTCGTGGAGATGGCCCTGCACGCCAAGCAGCACGGTCACCGCCTCCTCGCGATCACCTCCCTCACCCACACCCGCGCCGTGCCCGCCGGACACCCGAGCGGCAAGAAGCTCGCCGACCTCGCCGACGTCGTCCTCGACAACGCCGCACCGCGCGGCGACGCGCTGCTCGAGCTCCCGGACGGCGGGGCCGTGTGCGCCCTGTCCACGCTGACCGGCGTGATGCTCGTCCAGATGGCCGTGGCCGAGGCCTCCGCCCAGCTCCTCGCCGCCGGGGAACGTCCGCCGGTGTACGTCTCGGCCAATGTGCCGGGCGGCTTCGAGGGCAACCTGGAACTGGAGAAGCGGTACGCCGGACGGATCCGGCGTACCGCGAGCTGATCACTCCACGGGTACCGGCGTCAGTGCCACGGCCAGCGGATAGGCCCCGGTCCGCAACGGCTCCCCGGCCGCGCCCGACGCCGTGTCGACCGGCACGAGGGCGTTGCCGTCGGCCGTCGCGACGTAGGCCCTGGCGCCGTTCCAGTCCAGGCCGACGTCGAAGGCGGACCGCCCGACCGTCACCTGCGCGCCGGGCGCGCCGGTCACGGTGTCGACCGGTGTGACGTAGTCCCCGGTGCTGGGGCTCACCCACAGCGTCCGCCCGTCCGGCGACAGACCGAGCCCGTAGGCCTGGCCGGAGACCAGCAGCGTCGGCTCGGTGTCGTTCGTGGCCGTGTCGATCGGGGTCACCGTGGAGCCACCGGAGTTGGACACGTACACCGTCCTCCCGTCCGGCACGGCGACGACGTTGAAGGGGCGCGGGCCGACGGGGATCGCCTTACCGGCGCTGGCGGTGGTGAGGTCGACGGGGCTGACCGTGTTGTCGTGGATGTTGGCCACGTACAGCGTCCTGCCGTCCGGCGTGACCGCCATGTTCTCCGGCCCCGAACCCACCGCGACCGGCGTCCCCGCCTTCAGCGTCGCCGTGTCCACGGGCTGGACCGTGCCGTCCGTGTAGTTGGCGACCCAGAGCGTGCCGCCGTCCGGGGTGAGGGCGAGCCCGGCCGGGACCCGGCCCACGGCGACCGTGGCGGTGACCGTGCCGCGCGCCACGTCGATCACGCTGACCGTGTTCGAGCCCTGGTTGGCGGCATAGGCGGTGCGCCCGTCCGCGCTGACCACGACCTCGCCCGGGTTGTTCCCGACGGCGATGTCCGTGCTAGTACCCGAGCCGAGGTCGATCGAACTCACCGAAGCCCCGCTGAAGTTGGCCGTCAGGGCACGGGATGTCCCGGTGCCGTCCGTGACCCGGACCGGGATCGCGCGGGTGAGCAGACCGTCTCCCGACACCACGACGGAGTGCACGCCGGGCGCGGTCGCGGTCAACGCGACGGTGACCGACGCGCTGCCCCCGGCCGGGACGGTCGCACTGCCCTGCCCCGGCGAGGCCGTGACCCCGTCGGGCACGTCGAGCTTCCAGGTGACCGTCCTGGCGGTGGTGGACCGCTCGTCGGACAGTTCGAGGGTCACCGTCTGCGAGGAACCCGGCTTCAGCGAAAGTGAGTCGGGCGCGAAGGAGGCGTCGACGCCGGGGTCGGGGGCGCTCTCCAGCAGCGTGGTGTAGAGGAACTGGTCCATCACTCCCGGGGACACCTGCTGGGGGATGGCGTCCAGTTCCCTGCGCTCGCCCCGGAGCCGCTTCCAGTACGTCGACACGGCCTCCGTGTCCCCGCGCTTGTCCGCGAGCAGCAGCTCCACCGCCGTCCCGCCCGCGCTTCCGTAGCGGCCCAGCTTGTCCAGCCAGGCCGAGGTCTCCGCCAGGAACCCCGGGTTGTCGAGGCGGGCGCGCAGCTCGGCCGGGGTGGCGGCCATGTCGGTGAAGTACGACCTCAGCCGCGCCGCCGCCCGCTCGAGACCGCTGTCGCTCCCATAGGCCTTGCGGAAGGCGGCGATGAGGGCGGTGAGCGTGGGGGACTCGGTCGGGTCGAGCTGGGAGGAGTAGTTGTTCTCGGCGAAGATCCGCAGCCACTTCGCGGCGCCGGGTCCGGCCAGGTCCCGTACCGAGGCGAGGAACGCGGCCCGTGGGTCGTAGGCGTCCGGGTTCCAGAGGTACGCGGCCGAGGTGAACAGCGCGATCCGGCTCGCCTCGCCCTGCACCATCGGGTTGGCGGTCACCCCGGTCGCGGCGCTCGCCACGCCCGGCTCGCGGCCGGTGTAGGGGCCGAGCAGGAGACGGCTGGTGACGTAGTCGTTGACCGGGTAGTTGTCCCAGATCAGGATCGGATGGCCGTACACCTCACGCGCCCGCGCCACCTGCTCGGCGGTGATGGCCGGCGCGATCACACCGACACCGGTCCACTCGACCACCACCGACGGGTCGAGCTTCTCCCGCAGCGCCTTCTTGTACGGGGAGTCGGCGAGGTCGGAGTATTCGGTCGGGACCATCTCCAGCGGCTGCAGGTCCGGGTGGCCGGCGGTGAACTTTCGCCACACCGTGTTGAGCAGCTGGGCCTGCGCGGTACCCGCCGCGCCCCCGCCCGTGCCGAACTCCGCCTCGTCGGCGGCGCAGTTCCACCTGGTGTAGCTGATGTCGTCGAGCGGGATCGCGAAGGAGCGCACGCCGATGTCGTACAGCGAGTCGAACTTGGCGGTGAGCGCCTTGATGTCGGCGTCGGAGGAGTAGCAGACGGACAGCCCGGGGGAGAGGGCGTAGGTGAAGCGGACGTGGTTGGCGCGGGCGCGGTCGACCAGTTCCCTCAGCTTCGCCAGTTCGGCGGGCGGGTACTCGTCGCGCCAGCGGGCGCGGAGATAGTCGTCGTCCTTGGGGGAGTAGACGTAGACGTTCTGCTTCGTACGGCCGTAGAAGTCCAGCTGGTCGAGGCGTTCGGTGTGCGACCAGGGGGTGCCGTAGAAGCCCTCGATGACTCCGCGCAGGGCGGCGGTGGGCCAGTCGCGCACGGTCACCATGGGGACGCGGTCCTGGCTGAGGAGTTGGCGCAGGGTCTGGGTCGCGTAGAAGGTGCCGGTGGTGTCGGCGCCGGAGAGGGCGACGAGGGCGCGGCCGTGGGAGCGGCCGGTGGCGAGGACGTAGCCGCCGGAGGGCAGTCCTGCCGGGGACTCGGCGCCGAGCCGGTCCAGCGCCCGCCCGGTGGCGGGGTTCTCGGTGGGGCCGCCCAGGTAGACGGTGAGGGCGGAGGCGGGCGGTTTCCCGCTCGCCGGCACGGTGACGATGTGCCGGGCGCCCGCGTCGCGCAGGACCGATTCGACGAGGCGCCGGGCGGATGGGTCGGTGTCCGGGCCGATGACCTCGACGACCTTGTCGGGGACGGTGAGACGGCCCGGGCCGGTGTGCATGCTTTTGGGCGTCGGCCAGACCTGCGGAGGTTGGGCCCGGGGTGCGGGCGCGGCTGCGGTGGCCGGTGCGGTGAGGCCGAGGGTCAGGAGCAGGGCGGCGGCGAGCGATATGAGCGGGCGCCGTGGAGGTCTGACACGAAGGGATGGCGGCACGAATCCTCCCGGGATGAATGTATCCACCGGAGGATGCTAGGGATGCTGAATGTTTCATTCAATGGGGCGTTCGGGAGGCAGCCCGCCGCAGGGAGCGCACACTGGATGTAAGAGCTGTCGGTGCCAAAGGGGGTGTCGGCATGGCTGCGTCGGAGTGCCCGAGGGTGCGGCTGTGGCGGTGGCGGCGCAGCCCGCTGAGGCGGCGCAGCGACCTGGTCGAGGCCTGGGTCGTGCTATGCGCATGGGTGTTCGCGCTGGTCGGCGCCCTGTTCGCGGGACTGGTGGCGGCGGACGCGGTCACCCGGTCCGCTCAGGACATGCGGGCCCGGAGTCAGCAGGTGACGGCCGTGCTGGTGAAGGACACGGAGGATCCGGGGGCCTCGCGGGTCACCACCGACCATCTCGTGTGGGGCACCGTCCGCTGGACCGACCCCGACGGCACCAGCCGCACGGACGAGGCGCGGGTGCCGCCCAACGTGAAGGCCGGCAGCAAGGTCGAGGTGTGGACGGACCGCAACGGCGCCGTCGTCAACGAGCCGCTGTCCGAGACCGAGATCCTGATGCACTCGATCGCCGGCGGTGTCCTGGCCGCCGGGGCGACCGGCGGCCTCGTGCTCGGCTGCTCCTGGATGGTACGGCTGGGGCTGGAGCGGCGGCGGCTGGAGCAGTGGGCCGCGGAGTGGGAGCGGATGGACACGCCGTGGGGGTGGAAGACGGGCTGATACGGCCGCCGCCGCACACCACCACGGTCAGCGGCGGCCCACTGCGTTCGTCACCTCACGTCCGCGCTGGGCAGTGCCGACGGGGAGGCGGTGTTCAGGTCCTCCAGGCCCTTGGGAATGGCGAGCGTGACGACCGGTGCGCCGGGCTGGGGCGCGGGCGGGGTCATCTGGTCCTTGGGGAGCTTCGGGGGCGTGGTCTGCTGGAAGTTGTTCGCGTCGAAGTTGACCAGGCCCGTCTTCTCCAGGACCGTCATGTGGTCGAGCACGGTGTCGTTCGCCAGGTCGGCCAGCTGACGGACCAAGGTGTTCTGCGTGGTGCCCCGGATCTTGGCGATGGCCGGGAAGATCTGCCCGTGCGTCACCCGCATGATGGCGACACCCGTGGCGTCGAACTCCTTGCCGGTCTTGGAGTCCACGGTCGCCACGAACTGCTGCTGCTGCGGGCTGGCCTGGTTGGGCAGCGTGATGTTCAGCTCGGAGGCGAGCTTGCGACAGGCGAGGTCGAGCCGGGCGTGTCCGACGACCAGGTGTTCGCCGGCCTCCTTCATCTCCGGGGTGGTGCCCCGCTCCATCGCCATCAGGCCCAGCGGGTGCTCCCACAGTCCGGCCGCGCGGACCTTGACCACGAAGTCCCGGTCGGCCTCGGTCAGCGGTCCGTACTGGGTGTTGGCGATGACGCGGTCCTGGTTGGCGGAGGTGGTCTCCACGCCCAGCATGGCGGGATATGCGAGGGCGGAGAGGGTGAGGACGAGGGCGCCTCCCACGAAGACGGTGCCAACCATGCGGCGCGAGACGGGCATCGTGCCTCCTGTTCGTGAACGGCTCGGTACGCCAGGAGGTACGGACGCAACCCGCGAAACAATCACCACCGCGGGAAAAAACTTGCGATCCGCTGTGCGTCGTCCATCACACCGGCCGTCGATCAGCGCAGCCGGCGTTCGAAGAAGGCCATGGTCGCGTCCATCGAGTCCGGCCACCGCGGCCCGAACGTGTGCCCCTCGCCCGCGTACGTCCGCAGCTCCACGTCCTTGCCCGCCGCCTCGAACGCGGCGACGGTCGCCCTGGTCCAGCTCAGGGGGCAGGTGTCGTCGGCGGTGCCGTGGTGGATCAGCAGGGGTTCGGTGACCCGGTCGACGTAGGTGACCGGCGAGACCTGCCGCCAGAACTCCGGGTTCTCCTCGGGCGTGCCGTGCGCGGCCTCGATCTCCTCGACGATCGGATCGCCCTCGGGCCGCTGGAAGCGGTCGATGTTCTCCTCAGGGCGCGAGCTGACCGGCGCGAAGACGACGGCGGCGTCGACCAGCCCCGGCGCCACGACCAGCGTGTTGTACACGACCCCGCCGCCCATCGACCGCCCCAGCAGACCGATCCGCTCGTCGTCGACGTCCGGCCGGGCGGCGGAGCGCAGCGCGAGGACGGCGGCGATGACGTCCTCGGTGTAGCCGAGCCGCAGGTTGACGTCGTTGTCGGGGTCGTCGTCGGAACCCGCGTGGTTGCGGTAGTCGGTGTGCAGGACGACGTAGCCGTTACGGGCGAGAAGGTCCTGCTCCCGGGCCAGCCCCCGGCCGGTCGTGTAGACGTCCGGGTCGATGTAGCCGTGCGCCAGGACGAGCGCCGGGAACGGGCCCTCGCCGCGCGGGACGTTCATGATGCCCGAGATCGTCAGGTCGTTCGCCCGGTACGTGACGGCGTACTGGGTGTAGGCGTCGGTGCGCAGGCGTACGGCACCGAGGCGGAGGTCGGAACCCCGGTGCTCGCGCCGGATCAGGGCCGGGAGGGAGACCGGGTCGGCGGGGGTGGGCGAGGGCGAGGGTGCCGCGGCGGGGGTTTCGCCGCCGGCCCGGGACGACGTCGACGGGGCCGGGGCGGGCGTGCTGTCCTCCCCCGCGCTCCCGGTGCAGCCCACGGCGGCCACCAGCGCGAGCCCGGCGGCGAGACACGAGGCGCCTCGCGGCAACCGCATGAAGTCGAGTATCCGGTGGTCGGTCGGCGGACGCCTCCCCTGCGGGCGGCCGAGGCCCGCCGTTGTGATGCGCGTCACATAGGGGCTAGGGTGATAGCGCCTGGAGAAGCCCACCGGGCCGTGTGCCGAGCGGCGGCGTGCGCGACCGGGACGGCTTCAGGTGAGGGAAGTGATCCCGTTGTCCGTCGCCTGGGACGACATCGGCGGGCTCGTCGATGCCCACGAACGTTTCCTCGCCGGCTCACTGGTCGAGTCGGACGTCAGGGACCCCGTGCTCGACTCCTGGAAGCGTTGCCGCTCCGCCGGGCTCGAACCGCACCGGCTGCTGGTGCGCTACAGCGCGGACGTGGCGCTGGAGGACCGGCTGCTGCGCGCCGTCGACCCGGTCCTGAAGGACCTCTCGGCCTCCCTCGCCGATGTGGGCATGACGATCGCGCTCTGTGACGGGCAAGGGCGTATGGTCCAGCGGCTCGGCGGTGGCCGGAAGCTGTCCGAGCGCCTCGACGAGGTGCGGTTCGCGCCCGGGTTCGATGCCTCGGAGGCGGTCGTGGGCACCAACGGCGTCGGCACCGCGCTCGCCGTGCGCGGCCCCGTCTACGTCGCCGGCCGGGAGCACTTCGCCGACTGCCTGCAGCCCTTCGCCTGTGCGGGGGCGCCCGTCCGCGACCCGCTCAGCGGGCGCATCGAGGCCGTCCTCGATCTGACCTGCCTGCGCGACCAGGGAGACCCGGCGATGGTGCGCATGGTCCGCGAGGCCGCACAGAACATCGAGGCCCGGCTGCTGGAGCAGGCCACCCAGCGCGAACGCGCGCTCCTCGCCGCGTACCGGCGGGCCGACGGCCATGCGCGGGGCTGGCCGAAGCAGCCCGACGAACCGCCGCCGGACCTGGGCGGCGGCGCCCTCGCCCGGATCGACCTGGCGGCACTGCGCGAGAAGGCCGAGGAACTCCTCGCCGCACCGCACCGCACCCTCGACGAGATCACCCTGCCCAGCGGCCGGACCGCCACCCTGTGGCGCCGGCAGGTGCGGGGAGCGGCGGGGGAGAGCGGAGTCGCGGTGGAGGTGCGGGTGCTGGGCGGGCCTCGCCTGAACCATGTGCGGCCGGCGTCGCCGGGCGGATACGGCGGACAGGGGCTGGACGCGTCGGCCGCGCAGGGCTCGGGAGGGTCGCCGCGGCGGGGTGCGGGCGGGTCGGCGGCCGTGCGGGGGCCGGGCGGGTCGGTGGTTCGGGGTACGGGCGCTGCTGTCGCCCAGGGCACTTCGGGGCCGGCGGTGCGCGGTCCAGGTGGGTCGGTGGCGTATGCCCCGACCGCGCTGAAGGCTTCCGCGCCAGCCGCGCCAGCCGCGCCAGCCGCACCAGCCGCGCCAGCCGCACCGACCGCGCCCGCGGCGCCCTCCGCGACCTCGGGGACCACGGCGGCCTCCCCACCGACAGTGCCGACGACCCGGGTTGTGCCGCCCATGTCCGCCGCGCCCGCGCCACCCGCACCGGCACCCACACATCCCGCCCCCGCCTCCGCGCCCCGGCCCGCCACCCTCCCCGAGCCCGACCCGGACGGTGCCGGTGCCGAAGGCTGGCTGCTCCTCGTGGGTGAGCCCGGCGTCGGGCGGCTGGCCGTGCTCGCGCGGCGGCGGCTGGAGCTGCTGCACGACGCGAGCGTCCGTATCGGCACCACCCTCGACGTGACCCGCACCGCGGAGGAGCTCGCCGAGGTGACCGTCCCCCGGTTCGCCGACTTCGTCGCGGTGGACCTGCCGGACTCCGTGCTGCGCGGCGAGGAGCCGGAAATGCTCGGCGGCCGGACCCCGCTGCGGCGGGTGGCCATCCGCGCCGTGCGCAAGGACCCGCACAACCTGTACGACGTCGGCGATCTCGTCGAGTACGTCCCGTCCACGCCGCAGGCCTGCTCCCTGGAGACCAGGAAGTCCGTGCTGGAACCCGTCCTGTCCGAGGCGGGCGGCTGGATCGCGCAGGACCCGGAGCGACTGGAGCGGGTGCTCGCGGCCGGCATCCACTCACTGATCACCGTGCCCCTGCGGGCGCGCGGCACGACCCTCGGCGTGGTCAGCTTCTACCGCTCCCTGCGGCCCGCCCCCTTCGAGGACGACGACCTCTCCCTCGCCCAGGAGCTGGTCGGCCGCGCGGCGATCTGCATCGACAACGCCCGCCGCTACACCCGCGAGCACAACACGGCGCTCACCCTGCAACGCAGCATGCTGCCCAGGGGCCGCCCCGAGCAGAGCGCCGTCGAGGTCGCCTACCGCTATCTGCCCGCGCAGGCCGGCGTCGGCGGCGACTGGTTCGACGTCATCCCGCTGTCCGGCGGGAGGGTCGCGCTGGTCGTGGGCGACGTCGTCGGGCACGGCCTGCACGCCGCCGCCACGATGGGCCGACTGCGTACCGCCGTCCACAACTTCTGCTCCCTGGATCTGCCGCCCGACGACGTCCTCACCCACCTCGACGACCTGGTCGGCCGGCTCGACCGGGGCGAGGGCTGGGCCGCGGAGAGCACCCCCGACTCCGGCATCGTCGGCGCCACCTGTCTGTACGCCGTCTACGACCCGGTGTCCCGGCACTGCACCCTCACCCGCGCCGGTCACCCCCAGCCCGCGGTCGTCTCGCCCGACGGCACGGTCGACTTCCTCGACCTGCCCTCGGGCCCGCCCCTCGGTCTGGGCGGCATGCCCTTCGAGACGGTCGAGCTGGAGCTGGCCGAGGGCAGCCAGCTCGTGCTCTACACCGACGGCCTGATCGAGGACCGGCACCGCGACATCGACGCCGGCCTGGACAAGCTGCGCGCCGTGCTGGGCTGCGTCGGCCGCCCGCCGGAGGAGACCTGCGAGGCCGTTCTCGACGCCCTGCTCCCGGCCCGCCCCGGCGACGACGTCGCCCTGCTCGTCGCCCGCACCCACGCCCTGGGCGCCGACCGGGTGGCCCAGTGGGACCTGCCCAGCGACCCGGCGGTCGTCTCCCGCGCGCGGGTGGCGGTCACCGAGCGGCTCGCCGCCTGGCACCTCGACGAACTCGCCTTCGCCACCGAACTGATCGCCAGCGAACTGGTCACCAACGCCATCCGCCACGCCACCGGCCCCCTCCAGCTCCGCCTCCTGCGCGACCGCGCCCTGATCTGCGAAGTCTCCGACGGCAGCAGCACCTCACCGCGGCTGCGTCGCGCCCGCACCGAGGACGAGGGCGGCCGCGGCCTGTTCCTCGTCGCGCAGCTCACCGAGCGGTGGGGGACGCGGTACGCACCGGACGGCAAGGTCATCTGGACCGAACAGCCGTTGCCGTGACGCTGCCGCTGGGGGCTGCCGCCCCCGGACTCCCGCTTCGGCCCCCGAGCTCTCCGGCGGCCGGCGGCAACGCGTCGTCCTCGCCCAGGCCCTGGCCCGGCACAGCGCGGGCCCGGACAAGAGCCGACCCCCGGGCGCGATCGCTGAGGAGACGGGAAGGCCTCGGCGAGTGGCCCGGAGGTCGGCGGCTTCTGGGCGCGTCCTCGGCTACGACCTGGTCGGCAGGCGTCGGCGGCGCGGACGGGCGGTGGCCCGCGCGAGTAGCAGGTGGATCTGGCGCACCGCCTCTCCGGGGTGCGTGGCCGGGGCGGCGAAGGCCAGTCGGGTGTCGTGGTACGCGTCCGGTGTCTCCACGCGCAGCACCAGCCCGTGCCGGTCGAGCCGCAGCGGACGTATCTCCGTCGCGCCCAACTGGAGCCGGGGCGGAAGCAGCCGGGCGAGCGGGGCCACGGTATCGGCGTGGGCGGCGTCCATCCGGGCCAGCATCTCCGCCTCGTGGGTGGCCAGCGGGTCGGGGGAGGCGAGGGCGAGTCGGTCGAGGCCGACGACGGTCGTCCCGTCGTCGGCCGTGAGCACGGCCCTGGCCGCGTTGAACACCAGCGCCCTCGGCCCGAGGGCGGTCAGCCGGCCGCCCAGCGTCAGCCGGGCGCGCACTCGTTCGCGTACGGCGACGGGGGCGATGTCGGTGAACTCCACCAGGGCGGCCAGATCCCCTTGCGGTGCCGACGCGAGCTCGGCGGCGATGGGTAGCGCGTCCGGCGGGTTCTGCAGCAGCAGCCGGGCGGCGGCGTCGACGGTGTGCAGGCCGATCAGGTCGACACGATGGCCGTGCGTGGTGATGGTCAGCGAGCCGGCCGCCGAGAGCACCGAGCGGGCGCGCTCGGCGGGCGTCGGCTCGGGGCAGGTGGCAGCAGACATGGGAACCTTTCGAGCCCGTTGGGGTTCAACTTAGGTAAGCCTAACCTATTCTCGCCTGTTGCGGGGTCACCAGCCCGTCAGCAAAAGGTGATTGACGAGCAGCGCGAGCACCGCCTGCGCCGCGAGCCAGGCCCGCGCCCCCGTCAGCAAGGCGCAGGCGGGCAGCAGCCACAGCGCGAACGGCAGCCAGATCCGCTCCGTCTCCGCCTTGCTCATCCCCGACAGGTCGGCGACGACCATCGCGACCAGCGCGCCGAGCACGAGCACGCCGAGGCGGAACGCGGCCGTTCCGTTCCCGCGCGCGATCACCGTCCCGGTCCGCCGCAGCCCCGCCGCCGTCGCCAGGCCCACCACCAGGACCTGACAGGCGAGGTTGGCCCAGACCCAGTAGGCCTGCGGCCGGATGCCGCCGGCGCCCTGGTTGTAGCGGGTGACCAGCAGGTCGTACGCCTCCCACCAGTAGAAACCCGACGCCGTGAACACGACCGGCACGACCGCGAATCCCGCGAGCGCGAAAGGGAGGGGCCGGGTGCGCTCGGAGCCGAGCAGCAGGACGGCCGCGGCGATCACGACGAAGAGCGTCAGGCCGTACGACAGATAGACCGTCAGGCCGAACAGCAGGCCGGAGGCCAGGCCGGTCCAGCGCGGCCGGTGCCCCGTCACCGCGAGCGCGAGCAACGCCACCGCCCAGGCCGCGACCGCCGCGAAGTAGCCGTCGGCGGAGGTGCCCATCCACACCGCGCCCGGCACCAGGACGAGGAACGGGGCGGCGCGGCGGGCGAGTTTCTCGTCGGCGAGGGTGCGGACGGTGACCAGGATGCCGAGGGCGGCGGTCGCCCCGACCGTGATGCACCAGACCCCGGCCCACGCGCCACCGCCCAGCCCGACGCGGTCCAGGTAGACGAAGGTGAGGGTGGCCGCCGGGGGATGCCCGGCGATGTGCGCGGGCCAGTGCTCCGGTGAGGCACCGACCACGATGTGCCGGGTGAAGTCCCGCAGCGTCTGGGGGATGTCCTGGAAGCGGTCGATGACCTGCAGATACTCGTACCGAGTGGTCAGCCGGCGGGCGATGCCGCGCTGCCAGCCGTCGATGAGCGCGAGTGACCAGGTCCAGGCCATGCCCGCCACCCAGACGGCAAGGAGCAGCCCGCGCCAGGACAGCCGGGCGGCCACGGCCGGGCCGTACGCCACGACGGCGACCGCGACGGCGATCGCGGCCGGGGTGCCCGGGCCGGTGTGCGGTCCCCAGTCGGCCAGGAGCGGCGGCCAGTTGACGAAGAGGGTGCCGTCCCGGTGCTCGATCGCGGTGCCGAGCAGGGCGGCGACGGCGAAGAGCAGGGCGGCGGCCGCGACGGCGTACAGATCGCGACGGAGGTCTCGGCGGGTGTCGGGTCGGGCGTCGGGGCCGGCCCCGGGCAGGAGATCGCGGGTCACGTCTTCGACGCTAGGGCGCCCGGCGTCCGCCGGACGCGTGACGGGCGCGGACGTCAGAGATTCGTCATGGTCCGCTACGGCTTCTCCGGCTCCGTCTCGGCCTACGGTCACCCCATGCCGATGTCCTCTCCCTTTTCGCCCTCCTTCTGGCGCAGCCCGCTGCGCGGCCCCTGGCTGACCTCGTGGCTCGGCATCGTGCTGCTCGGCGGGATCACAGTGCTGTTCGTGACGGGGCTGGTGTCCTACGCCGCCTACAACCCGAACCTGTCACCGGTGAACGACAAGACCCCCGACAAGGGGATCCTGGGCTTCTACCTCTTCCCCTGGCCCACCGACCCGCACTGGCTGTACCGCCTCAACCAGGGCGTCCACGTCACGCTCGGCATCACGCTGATCCCGGTGCTGCTGGCCAAGCTGTGGTCGGTCGTACCGAAGCTCTTCACCCTGCCGCCGGCCCGGTCGCTCGCGCACGCGCTGGAGCGGATCTCGCTGCTGCTCCTGGTGGGCGGCGCGCTGTTCGAGTTCGTGACGGGCGTCCTCAACGTCCAGCTCGACTACATCTTTCCCGGCTCCTTCTACACCCTGCACTTCTACGGGGCATGGGTGTTCTTCGCCGCGTTCGTGGCGCACGTGGCGCTGAAACTGCCCATGACGCTGCGCAACCTGCGCCGACTCCGGGAGGAGAGGAGCGAGCTGGTCCCGGCCGATCCCGCCGAACCGACCGTCTCCCGACGAGGCGCCCTCTGGTTCGTCGGCGGCGGCTCGCTGCTGCTGTTCGTCACGACCGCCGGCCAGAACTTCGACGGCGCCCTGCGCCGCACCGCCCTCCTCGCCCCGCACGGCGGCGCCGAACCGGGCAGCGGGCCGGGCGGCTTCCAGATCAACAAGACGGCCGCGTACGCCGGGATCCGCGCGGCCGAGACCAGCGAGGAGGCGTGGCGGCTGGTGGTCGAGGGGCGCGGCGGACGGACGGTCCGCCTCAGCCGTGCCGACCTGCTCGGCATGCCCCTGCACAGCGCGGCGTTGCCCATCGCCTGCGTGGAGGGCTGGTCGACGTCGGACCAGTGGTGGCGAGGGGTGCGGTTGCGGGACCTGGCGGCGCTGGTCGGCCACGCCGAGGACCCGCCCGACGTCTTCGTGGAGTCGCTCCAGCGGCGCGGCGCCTTCCGCCGGGCCGCCCTGCGGGCCAACCAGGTCGCCGACTCCCGCTCCCTGCTCGCCCTGTTCGTCAACGGCGAGGACCTGACCCCCGACCACGGCTACCCGGCGCGGATCATCGTGCCGGCCGCGCCCGGGGTGCTGAACACGAAGTGGGTGGCGCGGTTGACGTTCGGAGACCTGTGATGCGACGACCCGGGATCCGGATCCCCCTCGGTAGCCCCCTCCAACTCCTCCTCCTCGTCTGTTCGTTCGCCCTCACCGGCTATGCCGGGGTGCGGCTGCTGGAGGGGGACTGGTTCGAGGTCGCGCTGTGGTTCGTGGGCGCGGCGGTCCTCCACGACCTGGTCCTGGTGCCGCTGTACGGGGCGGCCGACCGGGTGCTGCTGCGCGGGTTCGAGGCGGCCGGAGCCCGCAGGTGGATGCCGTACGTCCGTGTCCCCGCCGCGTTGTCCCTGCTGCTCCTGCTGGTGTGGTTCCCGCTGATCAGCGGCCGGGTCGCGGACCGCTACGCCTCCGGCACGGGCCTGTCCCCGGACGGCTTCCTGGCCCGCTGGCTGCTGATCACGGCCGTGCTCTTCGGGGGTTCGGCGGTGTTGCTCGTGCTCCGCCGACGTCGCCTCGCCCAGAAGGTTGTACACCTGCCGTGAATTCCACGTGTGTGAATCGACACACCTCCGGCCCGTGATGTTCCTGATCCGGCATCCGCTTGATCACTCGGGGGGACCAGAAGCAGTCCCCCCGACCGACCGAGCGAAGGGGTGGGGGTCCCATGAGCCCAGGGGACGGACGTGTCCAGGGCGCCGGAGACATGCGCTCGTGCGCCACGGCGTTCGTCACCCGCGTCACAGGCCGCAACCGGCTGCCGCTGGACTACTCCGTGGCCAGCCTGCGCGTCGTGGACTTCCTGATCGACGGGCTGCGCAAGGGCGGGGCGGAGCGCGAGCAGGTGCGGGAGACGCTGTTCGGGGTCGGCGCCTACGTCGGTGAGGTGCTGGTGCGCCGCGCGGGCGCGGTGTGGGTGGACTTCGACGCCGGGCAGCGCGCCTATTTCGGGCAGCCCGTCGGAGTGCGGATGCCGGACGGGCGGGTCTGGAACCCGCTCGGCAAGGTTCACAATCGGTTCGACCTCGGCGGACCCGGAGAATCGCTCCAGACCTTCTATCTGACGCTGCACGGTCGGGCCAGGAGAGCCGCCGCGTGAGGAAGACCATGAGAAGGACCTCTGCCGCGCTGGCGGTGCTCCTCGCCGCCGCGCTGACCGGCTGTGCGGAGTCGACGGACGAGGGGAAGCCCGTCGACTCCGCACAGCCCAGCTCCCAGAGCCCGCAGGCCGCCCCCGCCGTGCCCGAGCCCCGCACCGCCACCGAGTTCCTCGCCCGCGCCGAGGAGGCGATGGACGGGCAGAAGGGCTGGACGTTCGCCGTGACGGGCCGCGAGGGCCTGGTCATGCAGGGCCAGGAGAACGCCGCGACCTACACGGCCACCGTCCGCCGTACCACCGACGACCCGTGGGCACTGCACTCCACGGGCACCATCGTCAGCAAGGGCGTGAGCAAGCCCGAGGAGATCTACGTCGCCGACGGGACGGCCCACGTCAAGAAGGGCACCGCCCCCTGGCAACACGGGCCCCTCGACGACCCCGAGTTCGCGGACAAGGTGGAGGACCCCCTCGCCGCGCTCGACGCCTTCCGGGGATACGGCGACGACGTCACCCTCGCCACGCCGGAGGACGGCCGGGTCGAACTGCGCGTCCGTACGACGACCGCCCCGCTGACCGGCGTTCGGGACCAGGCCGTCGTGCAGAAGGCACTGCGCGAACTCGCCCCGACCCTGCGGCAGTTGCGGGCGGCCGGCGTCGCCGCGCCGGAAAGCGGGATCGCCGTGGACGGGGTCGAGGAGTCACTCGTCCTCGACACCTCGACCTACCGGGTCACCGCCCACACCTTCACGTGCACCTTCCTGATCCCCTACGACGGGCAGCGCATCCGGTACGAGCAGGAGGTGACCGAGCGGACCACGGGGACGTACGACGGGACCGTCGAGCCGCCGGACGGGATCAGCTGATCGACCCGGCCGACCGTCCCCCGGATCACGCCGCCCGTGCCTGCGCCGAAGCCACCGGAAAGCCCTCCGTACGGACGACCCGCCGCTCGGCGTCCACCGCGAACACCTCGCAGCCCTCCCGCGCGGCGGCCCACGCGACGCCCTCCGCGCCCATCGCGAACGCGGCGGTCGCCACCGTGTCGGCCAGCGTGAGCGAGGACGCCACGACCGTGAGGGACAGCAGGCCCGTCGCCGCGAGCCCCGTGCGGCCGTCGATGATGTGGTCGCCGCGCTCGTAGCGCGCGGACGTCGCGATCGCCCCGTCGGTCAGCCCGGCCACCACGCACACCTTGTCGGTCTGCTCGGGGTGCCGTACCCCCACCCGCCAGGGCCCGCCGGAGGCGACCACGTCGCCCCCGGCGTTGAGGACGAAGCGCCGCGCGCCCGCCGCCTTCAGCAGCTCGGCCGCCCGCTGCACGGACCAGCCCTTCACCACCGCGCACGGATCGAGCCCGCGCCCCGGCAGCCGTACGTCGAAGGCGCCGCCCGTGGCGATCCGGTATTCCTCGCACAGCCGCAGCACCTCGTCGAGGTCCGCGCTGACGTCGCCGCGCGCGATCTCACCCCGGTCCAGCCGGCAGACCTCGCTGTCCGGCTTGAACGGGCTGAACCGGGCGTCGACCTCGCGCAGCCACGTGAACACGGCGTCCGCGGTCTCCTCGCCGACGTGCGCGTCGTCGACCCGCAGCGAGACCGGGAACCCCATGACGTGTTCGACTCGGTGCATGACCATCAGCCCTTCGCGTCGATCGCGGCCTGCAGGGACTCCCTGTAGCCGTCGCTGGTGATCGTGGCGCCGGAGACCGTGTCGATGTCGGCGCTCTGGGCCTGAAGCGTCTCGGCGATCAGCTTGGGGACGGCGGCCGTGGTCTGCGGGTGGTCGGGCTGCTGGAGCATCTTCACGGCCGTGATCTCGTCGCCCTCGAAGGTCACCTGGACCTGCACCGGGCCCTTGTCGGTGTCGATCGTCGGGCCGTCGACCGTCTGCGACTGGGAGGCGGCGGCTGCGGAGGGTGAGGCGGAGGAGGACGAGGACGCCGACTCCGCGTTCGCGTCGATGGCGGCCTGCAACGACTCCCGGTAGCCGTCGCTCGTGATGGTCGCGCCGGAGACCGTGTCGATGTCGGCGCTCTGGGCCTGAAGCGTCTCGGCGATCAGCTTGGGGACGGCGGCCGTGGTCTGCGGGTGGTCGGGCTGCTGGAGCATCTTCACAGCCGTGATCTTCGTGCCCGCGAAGGTCACCTCGACCTGCACAGGACCCTTGTCGGTCTGGATGGTCGAGCCCTTGACGACCGTGCCGCCCGAGCCCGACGCGGCCGACGAGGACGCCGAGGGCGTCGAGGCCGGGGCGGCGGTCCCCGAACTCGCCGTGCCGAGGGACGGCTCGTACATCCAGACCGGGACCAGGCCCGCGATGCTGAGGACCAGGACGGGTATCGCTCGCTTCACTGTTTCTTCCTCGTCCTTCTCAGCCGGCCAGGCTGAAACGCTCGAAGTGGACCTGCTGCTTGGGCACGCCCAGCTCGCGCAGGCTGCCGATCACCGCGTTCATCATGGGCGGCGGTCCGCAGAGGAACACATCCCGGTCCGTGATGTCCGGAACGAGCCGCCGCAGCTCGGCCGGGGCCAGCTTGTCCGGTGTGACCGGGCCGGTCACCAGGTGCAGCTCGGCGCCCTTGGCGTGGGCCAGTTCCACCAGCTCGCCGTACAGGACCGCGTCCCGGTCCGTGGCCACGCGGTAGATCACGACCGCGTGGCCGTGCAGCTCCTCCAGCAGTGCCCGGATCGGGGTGACACCGACGCCACCCGCGATCAGCAGCGCCTCCGGCCGGGTGCGGTGCATGGCGGTGAAGGCACCGTAGGGGCCCTCGGCGAAGACGCGCGTGCCGACCTTCATGTGCCGCAGGGCCGCGGAGCCGTCACCGGCCGCCTTGGCGGTGAGCCGCAGCGTGCGGCCGTCCGGGGCGGCCGACAGGGAGAACGGGTTGGCCTGCCACCAGCGGTCCTTCGTCAGGAACCGCCACAGGAAGAACTGGCCGGCCCGCGCGGGCAGCTTGTCCAGGTCACGGCCGGTGACGTAGACGGAGACGACGTTGTCGGACTCGGCGACGACGGCCGACACACGGAACTGGTGACGCCAGTTCCGCCACAGCGGAAGCACCAGACGGCCGACGAACACCGAACCGAGGGCCACGCCCCACACCGCGTACCAGTACGCCGTGGCGGCGGAGGACGAGGTGAAGGACGTACCGACCGCGACCTGGTGCGTGAACGCCAGGACCACCGCGACGTAGGTGTACAGGTGGATGAAGTGCCACGTCTCGTACGCCAGCTTGCGCCGCGCGAACCGGGCCGAGACCACGCCGATGACGATGATGATCCCCAGCGCGACCACGGCGCGCAGCACGCCCTCGACCGTCTCGGCGAGGTCGATCAGCTGGTTCACCGGGTCCAGCGAGGACGACTCGGCGTAGCCGAAGGTGATGAACACGGCGTGCGCGAGCAGGGCCCACAGGACGCTGAAGCCGGTCCAGCGGTGCCAGGAGGTCAGCCGGTCCATGCCGATCCGGCGGTCCAGCCACGGCAGCCGGGCCACCAGCACCAGCTGGAACGCCATGAGCAGCGCGCCGAACAGGCCGGTGAGGCGGCCGAGCACGATGAGCGTGTTCGAGGCGAAGCCCGCGGCGAAGAAGAAGTAGAGGACCACGGCAACGTTCGCGGCCAGCACGGCGTACAGGCCCGTGCGGGCCACCACCCTGGGGCGTATCGCCGTGGGGGGCGCAGCGGGTGATTGGACGGTCGTCACGGCGACAGCTCCTTGATCTCAGTCTGTGGCTTCCGAGCTTGTCCGGAGGGTGCTGTCGAAAAGCTGTCGTTGTTCTTTCAAGTGTTTATCGATGTGGTCGCGGGGTCCTACCCGCCGCCGAGGACGGGCGCCGGGTGCCGCACTATGAACGGGTGGAGAAAGTACGCCTGCTGGTCGTCGACGACGACCCGCCCATCGCCGATCTCGTCGCGACGGTCGCCCGCTACGAGGGCTGGGAGGCGGTCACCGCGAACTCCGGTGAGGAGGCGCTGCGGCGGGCCGCCGAGTTCCACCCGGACATCGTGGTGCTGGATCTCATGCTGCCCGACGTCGACGGCTTCGGCGTCCTGGACAGGCTGCGCGCCGCCGGGACCATGGTGCCCGTGGTCTTCCTGACCGCCCGCGACGGAGTCGCCGACCGGGTGGCCGGACTGACCCGCGGCGGTGACGACTACCTGGTCAAACCGTTCGCGGTGGAGGAGCTGATGGCCCGGCTGCGGACCGTGCTGCGCCGCAGCTCCGGTCCCGGCTTCCAGCGTTCCGTCCTTCGGGTGGCGGACCTCACGATGGACGAGGACACCCGCGAGGTGCGCCGCGGCGACCGGCAGCTCACCCTCACGCCCACCGAGTACGAGGTGCTGCGCTATCTGATGCGCAAGTCACCGACCGTGCTCACCAAGGCGCAGATCCTCGACCATGTGTGGGAGTACGGCTTCGGCGGCCGCTCCAACGTCGTCGAGCTGGTCGTCAGCCGGCTGCGCCGCAAGCTCGACGACACCGGCACGCCCCTGATCCACACGGTGCGCGGCTTCGGGTACGTGATCCGGCAGGCGGCCGAGTGATCGGGCGGCTGCGGCGGACGTATCGCGGGATGCGGCTCGGGACCCGGCTGGCGCTCGGTCTCGGCGTGCTGTCGCTGGTGGTGTTCGGGGTGGTCGGCACGGCGCTGACGACGTACATGCGGGACTACCTGTCCAACCAGCTCGACACGCAGCTGGCGCAGGCCCAGATAGCCCAGTCCAAGAGCCTCGCGGACTACGGCACGCTCTCGGGCAAGAAGTACTACAGCTGGTTCTACGCCGTGTACGACGTGGCCGACGGCACCCCCGAGCTGCGCAGGCCCGAGGACCCCGCCGACCTGCCGGAGGACGTCGACGACTTCACCGCCGTGGCCCGGGCGCAGACCACCGCGGACACGGAGGTCCTGCGCACCGAGCACCTCGGGCACGCGGGCCTGTACCGGCTGCGCGCCTGCGAGGTCGAGCCCGGTTTGGTGCTGGTCAGCGCCGCACCCCTGGCCGAGATCGAGGACACGGTGGACCAGCTGGTCATCATCCAGGTGGTCACCTTCGGGCTGGCGCTGCTGGCCCTGGTCGTCTTCGGGCGGGGCATGCTGCGGCGCGGCCTGCAGCCGCTGAGCGACATGGCGCACACCGCCCACGACATCACCTCGCACGACCTGACGGACTCGGCCCGGCTGCCGGTGCGGCACGACGGGCGCGGTGGCGGGCCCGAGGTGGAGGAGCTGCGCATCGCGTTCAACACGATGCTGGAGCACATCGACGACTCCCTCGCGGTGCGGGCGGAGGCGGAACAGCGCCTGCGCCGCTTCGTGGCGGACGCCTCGCACGAGCTGCGTACACCGCTGATGTCGGTACGGGGCTACGCGGACCTCTTCCAGTACGCCGCCGCCAACGCCCCCGGGGAACGCGACAAGCACCTGGCCCGCCTGCGCGCCGAGGCCGCCCGCATGGGGTTCCTGCTGGACGACCTGCTGCTGCTCGCCCGCCTGGACGCCGCGCAGGTCGAGACGCCGCTGCGGCCGCAGGAGGCGGACCTGGTGGAGCTGGCCGAGCAGGCCGCCGACGCCTTCCGGGTCAGCCACGCCGACCACCCGCTGACGGTGGCCCTTGGCCCCGGCTCCCTCAAGCTGCGCCTGGACCCCCAGCGCATCCGCCAGGTCCTGGACAACCTCCTCACCAACGCGGCGATGCACACCCCGGCCGGCACCCGGGTGACCTTGTCGGTGTCGGTGGCGGCCGGTATGGCGGTGGTCCGCGTCGCCGACGCGGGCCCCGGCATCCCGCCCGCCGACCGCGCGCGTGTCTTCGACCGCTTCTACCGCGTCGACAAGGCCCGCAGCCGGGACCGGGGCGGCAGCGGGCTGGGGCTGGCGGTCGCGCAGTCACTGGTGCGGGCGCACGGCGGCAGGATCGACCTGGCCGGCGAGCCCGGGGCGACGGTGTTCACGGTGACGGTTCCGCTGGCGGCCGGAGCTCTTACGAACCCGTGACACGGCGGGCGTGGAGCGGGCGCGAGCGCGGGTCCTCGCCTTAGCGTCGGCCCATGCGCGTACTGGTCACCGGCGGTGCCGGGTTCATCGGGTCCCATGTCGTCGAGGCGCTCGCGGAGCGTGGTCACGAGCCCGTCGTGTACGACGTGCTTGCCGACCCCGAGCACGACGTACGCGATCCCGACGCCGTCCGCCGGGCCCTGACCGGCGTCGACGCCGTGTGCCACCAGGCGGCGATGGTCGGCCTCGGCGCCGGCTTCCAGGACGCCCCGGAGTACGTCTCGCGCAACGACCTCGGTACGGCCGTGCTGCTCACCGCCATGGCCGACGCGGGCGTACGGCGGCTGGTGCTGGCCGGGTCGATGGTGGTGTACGGGGAGGGCCGGTACGAGTGCGCCCGGCACGGCGTGGTGCGGCCCGGCCCCCGTGCCGTCGCCGACCTGGACGCGGGCCGGTTCGAGCCGCCCTGCCCCGTGTGCGGTGCCGACCTCGCCCCGGGCCTGGTCGGGGAGGACGCCCCGGTCGATCCGCGCAACGTGTACGCGACGACGAAGCTCGCCCAGGAACATCTGGCGGCGGCATGGGCGCGGGCCACGGGCGGCACGGCGGTGTCGCTGCGCTACCACAACGTCTACGGGCCGCGCATGCCCCGCGACACCCCCTACGCCGGGGTGGCCTCCTTCTTCCGCTCGGCACTCGCACGCGGCGAGGCACCGCGCGTCTTCGAGGACGGCCGCCAGCGGCGGGACTTCGTCCATGTACGGGACGTGTCCGCCGCCAACGTGGCCGCCCTGGAGGCGACTTCGGCGGCGCTGCACGGGGGCGCCCTCACGGCGTACAACACCGGCAGCGGCGACCCGCACACCGTCGGCGAGATGGCACACGCGCTCGCGGCGGCGCACGGCGGCCCCGAGCCCGTCGTGACAGGGGAGTACCGTCTGGGCGACGTACGGCACATCACGGCGGACTCGTCGAGGCTGCGGGCCGAGCTGGGGTGGAAGCCCGAGGTGGCGTTCGCGGAGGGGATGCGGGAGTTCGCGGAAGCCGGCCTGCGGGGGCCTAACCGCCCATGACCGGTGGTGCTGCCCGCCTTCAGGAAGCGGCGGTGGGCAGCACCACCTCGAAACGGCAGCCACCGGGGACGTTGCGTACCGTGGCCAGCCCGTCGTGTGCCTCCACGATGCCCCGCACGATGGCGAGACCCAGACCGGCCCCGGCCGGGGGCGTACGGGCGTGCGTACCGCGCCAGCCCGTGTCGAAGACGCGCGGCAGGTCCTCCTCGGGAATGCCGCCGCAGCCGTCGGTCACGGACAGCACGACGCCCTCGGACGAGCGCTCGGCGGCGACGGCGACCGTACCGTCGGCCGGTGTCCGGCGGATGGCGTTGACCAGCAGATTGCCCAGCACCCGGCTCATCTCCTTGCCGTCCACCTCGACCGGAACGGGTTCCACCCGCCCGCCGACCAGCCGTACCCCGCACTCGCGCGCCAGCGGGTCCGCGCCCGCGAGCGCGTCGCCGACGAGGTCGTACAGGGAGATCCGGCTCGGGCTCAGCGCCAGCGTCCCCGCGTGGATGCGGGACAGCTCGAACAGATCGCCCACCATGCCGTTGAGGCGCTCGACCTCCATCCGGATCTGCCTCAGGTAGCGGTCGGGGTCGGCGGCCACCCCGTCCTCCAGGGCCTCCGCCATCGCGCGCAGGCCGGCCAGCGGGGTGCGCAGGTCGTGCGAGATCCAGGCGACGAGCTCGCGCCGGGAGGACTCCAGGGCCCGCTCACGCTCCCGGGACTCGGCGAGTTTCGCACTGGTCGCCTCCAACTCACGGCTCAGCGCGGCGAGTTCGGCGGTGGCGGGGCCGTCCGGCGAGGTGAAGTCGCCGCCGTCGCCGAAGGAGCGGGCGGCCAGCGCGAGGGCGTGACTGCGGGCGGCGACCCAGCGGCCGAGCAGCACCGCGGTGGCCAGGGAGACCACGGCCGCCATGGCGACGACGGTCGTGACGACGGTCAGGTCGTGTCCGGACAGGAACATCGCCTGCGCGACGGCGAGCGTGCCCGCGAGCATGGCCAGGACGCCGACGCCCGCGACGACGGCGAGGTGCGCGATGAGCGAGCGGCGCCGGATCAGCCGGAGCACACAGGCGCCGAGCAGTCCGGCGGCCGCGGCGCCGAGGAAGGCGAAGAGGGCGATCAGGAGGGTGTCGCGCATGGTCACGCCTTCTCGTCTGGAGCGGTACCGGTGGTGTCGAAGCGGTAGCCGACGCCCCACACGGTCTGGATGAGCCGGGGCCTGGCCGGGTCGTCCTCGACCTTGCCGCGCAGGCGGCGGATGTGGACGGTGACGGTCGACAGGTCGCCGAAGTCCCAGCCCCACACCTCGCGCATCAGGTCCTCGCGGCTGTAGACCCGGCCCGGATGGCGCAGGAAGAAGGTGAGGAGGTCGAACTCGCGGATGGTGAGGGCGAGTTCGGCGCCATCCTTGAGGGCGCGGCGGGCCGCCGGGTCGACCGAGAGCCCGGCCGCGTGCAGCACGTCCCGCGGCTGGGCGTGGCCCGGTCGGGCGCGACGCAGCACCGACTCGACGCGCAGGACGAGTTCGCGGGGACTGAAGGGCTTGGTCACATAGTCGTCGGCGCCGACCTCCAGACCGAGGATCCGGTCGTCCTCGTCGCCGCGCGCTGTGAGCATGATGACCGGCACGGGTCCCCGGCCGCGCATCCGGCGGCACACCTCCAGGCCGTCCATGCCGGGCAGCATCAGGTCCAGGACGACGAGGTCCGGCCAGTGCGCGGCGGCCCGGGCGAGGGCGTCGGGGCCGTCGCCGGCGTGGTCCACGACGTAACCGGCGCGGTCGAGGTAGCCGGAGACGACCTCGGCGACGGTCGGGTCGTCGTCCACGACCAGGACCCGGGCCCCGGCCTGCGCGTTCGGCTGTTGCTGCTCCATGCCGCCAGCCTCGCGCCCCACGCGCGCGTGTGTCGCCGTCCGGCTCCGACGTCCTTGTTTCGTAAGGAGCTGCAGTCCGATATGCCCGATTCTCGCTCGTAGGGTGAATGCCGTGACGACCTCATCCCCACGAGCGAGTGACCCGCACCCGGCGTCCGTGGACGTCGTGCTTCCCTGCCTCGACGAGGCCGAGGCGCTGCCCTGGGTCCTGGACCGGATCCCGCCCGGCTGGCGGGCGCTCGTCGTGGACAACGGCTCAACCGACGGCTCGGCGGACATCGCGCACGCCCTCGGCGCGACCGTCGTACGAGAGGCGCGGCGCGGCTTCGGCGCCGCCTGCCACGCGGGCCTGACCGCGGCCACGGCGGACATCGTGTGCTTCTGCGACTGCGACGCCTCGCTCGACCCGGGCGACCTGGTGCCTTTCGTACGGCGCCTGGTGGCCGGCGAGGCCGACCTCGTCCTCGGCCGGCGCCGCCCGCAGCGACGCGGCGCCTGGCCGCCGCACGCCCGCGCGGCCAACCTCGCCCTCGCCCGCCTGCTCCGGCGCCGAACCGGCCTGCGCCTGCACGACCTGGGCCCGCTGCGCGCCGCCCGCCGCGCGCCCCTGCTCGCCCTCGGCCTGACGGACCGGCGCAGCGGCTACCCCCTCCAGATGGTGGTGCGCGCCGCCGACGCGGGCTGGCGGATCGCCGAGTTCGACGTGCCGTACCGCCCGCGCACGGGTGCCTCGAAGGTCACGGGGACGTGGCGCGGCACCTGGCAGGCGGTGCGGGACATGAACCGGGTGCTGGCCGAGGAACCGGTCGGCGGGAACGTCGGGGAAGGGGCCCGCCCGTGACCACGCTCCTCGTCATCGCCAAGGAGCCACGCCCGGGCCGGGTGAAGACCAGACTCACCCCGCCCTTCACCCCCGACGAGGCCGCCGTGCTCGCGGAAGCGGCACTCGCGGACACCCTCGACGCCGTGGCGCGGACGCCCGCCCGGCGCCGGGTGCTGGTCTTGGACGGGGCGCCGGGCCCCTGGCTGCCGCCCGGCTTCGAGGTCGTACGGCAGTGCGCGGGCGGTCTCGACGAACGGCTGGCCGACGCCTTCGCGGGCTGCACCGGCCCGGCCCTGCTCATCGGCATGGACACCCCGCAGGTGACGCCGGAGCTGCTGACCGTGGACTGGGCGGACTGCGACGCGTACTTCGGCCCCGCCGTGGACGGCGGCTTCTGGGCCCTGGGCCTGGCCGCGCCGGACCCGTCACGGCTGCGGGGCGTGCCGATGTCGACACCGCACACGGGCGCCGTACAGCGGGCCCGGCTCGCGGATCTGCGCGTGCGCGACCTGCCCCGCCTGCGGGACGTCGACACGGCGTACGACGCCGACCTGGTCGCCGCGGCGGCTCCGGGCGGCCGCTTCGCCGAGGCGCTGGCGCGGCTGTCTCCGGCGGCGGGCCGATGAGCGGGCTGCGGGAGGTACGGGAGGCCACGGCGGCGTGGATCGCGCGACAGGCGGGGCCGAGCGGGGGCGGGCCCTGCCAGGACACCACGACCGACGGCCCGGCACGACAGCCCGTGGCGGGTCCCGGCACCGACGACGAACCGCCACTGGTCCCGGCCGACGCCGGCACCCGCACCCTCGGCCCGTTCACCCCCGGCCCCCGATCCTCGGCCACCCACCCCGCGCCCGACCGCACATGGTCCGCCGACCCCTACGCACACGCCCTCCGCACCGGACAGGGCCCCCTCTTCCTGCGCCGTGCCGACGGCTGGCTGCTGCCGTTGGACGTGGAGCGGTGGTGCGCGGCGGTCGACGCGGCGGATCTGGAGGTGCTGCGGCGGTGTGAGGGCGCGGTGCTGGACGTCGGTTGCGGACCCGGGAGGATGGTGGCGGCGCTGGCGCGGCAGGGGCGCCAGGTGCTCGGCATCGACGTCAGCGAGGCCGCCGTCGCACGCACCGTACGGCTCGGTGGCCCGGCGTTGCGCCGGTCCGTCTTCGACCCGCTCCCCGGCGAGGGCCGCTGGGGCACCGCCCTCCTCATGGACGGCAACGTCGGCATCGGCGGCGACCCGGCGGCCCTGCTCGACCGGATGGCGCAACTTCTTGCTCGCGGCGGCCTGTTGATCGCCGAGACGGTGCCGGACCTGGACCTCGACGAGCGGGTCCAGGTCCATGTCACCGACGCCCGTGGTGCCCCCGGCGCCCCCTTCCCCTGGGCCCGGCTCGGCACGCCCGCCCTGCTGCGGCACGCCGAGCGCGCCGGCTGGAGTGCCGTCGACCGGTGGACGGCGGGCGGTCGTTCCTTCGCGGCCCTGCGCAGCCGTCAGCCGAAGTCGGCGTTCTGAAGGGAGGGTGAGAGTCAGCGGACTCTCAGGCAGGTCACAGCAAAGATCCCGCAATACAAGCGGTCTAGACTCGAGCCTCAACTGCCCGGGCCCGTGGTCGAAAGCGGGCAACCTCTGCCAAGCCCGAAGGGTACTCGGCGTTTTGATACGGATAGATTCAGTCACCAAGCGCTACCCGGACGGCACGGTGGCGGTCGACCGGCTGTCGCTGGAGATACCCGATCGCTCGATCACCGTGCTCGTGGGGCCGTCGGGCTGCGGCAAGACGACCACGCTGCGGATGATCAACCGGATGGTCGAGCCCAGCGAGGGCACCATCCTCCTCGACGGCGTGGACATCCGGCAGCAGCCCGTCAACACACTGCGCCGGTCCATGGGTTACGTCATCCAGAACGCCGGTCTCTTCCAGCACCGCACGATCCTCGACAACATCGCCACCGTGCCCCGCCTGCTCGGCTGGAGCAAGGAGAAGTCCCGGACCCGGGCGCGGGAACTCATGGAGCGGGTCGGCCTCGACGGGGCGCTCGCCAAGCGGTACCCGTACCAGCTGTCCGGCGGCCAGCAGCAGCGCGTCGGCGTGGCGCGGGCGCTCGCGGCGGATCCGCCGGTGCTGCTGATGGACGAGCCGTTCTCGGCCGTCGACCCCGTGGTGCGCAAGGGGCTGCAGGACGAACTCCTCCGCATCCAGGACGAGTTGGGCAAGACCATCGTCTTCGTCACCCATGACATCGACGAGGCCGTCAAACTCGGCACGATGGTCGCCGTGATGCGCACCGGCGGCCACCTCGCCCAGTTCGCCCCGCCGGCCGAGTTGCTCTCCCACCCCGCCGACGCGTTCGTGGAGGACTTCCTCGGCGCCGACCGCGGCATCCGGCGGCTGTCGTTCTTCCCCTCGGCGGGCCTGGAGCTCCTGACGGAGCCGATCGTCGCCGTCGACGCCACCGCCGAGCGGATCGCCGCCGCGGGCTCGGGCGACACCCCCTACCTCCTCGTCACCGACCCGGACGGCAAGCCCCTCGGCTGGAGCGAGCCGCGGGATCTCACCGCCGGGGAGATCAAGACGGAACGGCTGCTGCCGTACGGGCGGCCGTTCGTGCCCGGTACGGACTCACTGCGGGCCGCCCTCGACTGTGCCGTGCTCTCGCCCACCGGATGGGCCGTCGCCGTGGACACCGAGGGGCGCGCCGCCGGAGTGGTCTCGCAGGTGACCATCGGCGAGGCCATCCGCGGAGCGCACGCGGAGCGCAGCGCCGACGGCACGGCCACGGCCCAGAAGGTCGCGCCATGAACGAGCTCTTCGACATGCCCAGCTACCTGGAGCACAGCTATTTCGGCCTGGTGGGACTGCACCTGCGCGAAGCACTGCTCCCGGTGCTCGCCGGGCTGCTCGTGGCACTGCCCGTGGCACAGCTGTGCGTCCGCTTCCGGTGGCTGTACCCGCCGGTGATGTGGGTGACGACCGTGCTGTACGCCATTCCGTCACTCGCGTTCTTCGTCATCCTCATCGACTACACCGGCCTGAGCGAGCTCACGGTGATGATCCCGTTGGCCGTCTACAGCCTGGTCGTACTGGTCCCCGCCATCGTGGACGGTGTGCGGTCGGTGCCGCAGGAGACCCTGGCCGCGGCCACCGCCATGGGCCTCGGGCCCGTACGGCGCTATCTCCAGGTGCAGTTGCCCATCGCCGCGCCCGCGATCCTCGCCGGGCTGCGGGTGGCGTCCGTGTCGAGCATCTCCCTCGTCAGCGTCGGCATGCTGATCGGCAACGAGGGCGCCCTCGGCAACATGCTCGACGCCGGCCTGAAGTACGACCAGCCCCGCCTGGTGTGGCTCTCCGTGCTGGGCACGGCCGTCCTCGCCATCCTCGTGGACGCCCTGCTGATCGTCCTGCGCGTCCTGCTGACGCCCTGGATGCCCCGCGGCACCCGCAAGGGCTCACGGACGCTCGTCGCCAAGGAGGCAGCCCGGTGAACGTACTGAACTTCATCAGCGCCTTCTTCAGCGACAGTGCCCACTGGCAGGGCTACGACGGCATTCCGACGCGGGTCGCCGAGCATGTCCAGTACACGCTGATGGCGCTCGCCATCGCCGCCGCCGTAGGACTGCCGGTCGGCCTGCTCACGGGTCACACCGGGCGCGGCGGCAACACGCTCGCCCTCATCGCCACCTCCGCCCGGGCGCTGCCCAGCTTCGGCCTGATGGTGCTGATGTTCATCCTGCTCGGCCTGGGCATGGCGCCCGTGATGATCCCGCTGGTGGTGCTCGCCGTCCCGCCCATCCTCGTCACCACGTACGAGGCGATGCGCTCCGTCGACCCCGCACCGGTGGACGCGGCCCGCGGCATGGGCATGGGCGAGGCCGGGGTCCTGTTCCGGGTCGAACTGCCCATGGCCCTCCCGCTGATCTTCAGCGGACTGCGCTCGGCGGCCATCCAGATCGTCTCGACGGCCACCATCGCCGCGTACGTCAGCTTCGGCGGCCTCGGCCGTTACATCATCGACGGCCTCTACCAGCGCGACTACGAGAAGGTCGTGGGCGGCGCCACGCTGGTGGCCGCCATGGCTCTGACCACGCTCGCGGTGTTCTGGGCGGTGGGACGGATCACGGTGTCGCCCGGGGTGCGCAGGCGCGGCTAGGTCGTGTCCGCAAAGTCCCGCCCGCCCTCCGGGCGGACGACGGGACTTTGCGGACACGACCTAGCGGGGCGAACCCGGGCGCGTCAGCCCTCCGTGCGGGCCAGGGCCAGTTCCAGTACGACGAGCAGGGCGTCCCGTACCGAGCCGCGCTCGCGGGCGTCGAAGACCAGGACCGGGACGCCCTCGGTGACGTCGAGGGCCCAGCGGACCTCCTCCAGGGTGTGCTCGACCCTGCCGTCGAAGGCGTTGACGGCGACCGCGAAGGGGATGCCCTTGTGCTCGAAGTAGTCGACGGCCGCGTAGCAGTCGTCCAGCCGGCGGGTGTCGACGATGACGAGCCCGCCGACCGCGCCCTCGACGATGTCGTCCCACATGAAGCCGAACCGCTCCTGGCCGGGCGTGCCGAACAGATACAGCTTCAGCGTGGGGTCGATGGTGATGCAGCCGAAGTCCATGGCCACGGTGGTCGTGGTCTTGCGCGGCGTGTGGGTGAGGTCGTCCACCCCCGCCGCGACCTCCGTGATGGCGGCCTCGGTGGTCAGCGGCTCGATCTCGGATATCGAGCCGACCGTGGTGGTCTTGCCCACGCCGAAGCCGCCCGATATCACCATCTTCACCGGCAGCGGCGGTCGTACGGCGGCCGACCGCGCTGCTGGGACGGTGGCGGGTTCAGTCGGTGTCACTGAGTACCCCTCGTGAGTCGGGGATGGCGCGCAGGCCCTCGATGAGTCTGCGCAGGACGGATGCGTCGTGGACGACGTCGGAGTCGGGCACGTGCACCGTCAACTGCCCCGCGGCGCGCAGATCCTCGGCGAGGACGCGCACCACGTTCAGGTGCAGCCGCAGCCTTGCGGCGATCTCCGCGATGGACTGCGGCAGCCGGCACACGGCGACGATGTCGTGCCGTTCGAAGGCGAGCCGGTCGAGCGCCTCGAGCCCTTCGGCGGTGGCCACCACCTGGGTCTCGACGGGCATCGACGGGCCGTCACCGCCGTCCGCCACCCGGCCCGCGGTGACCAGGAACGGCCGTACGGCGGAGGCGGGGCCGACCGCGTCCGGGCCGCTCGGGTCCGGCGGTGGGGTGCCGTCCGCCATGGGTTGTCCGTCCTTCTCGACCGGGTCGGCCCGGTCAGCGGCCCGACGCGGCGCCGACGCTGTTCTTCAGCTCCAGCACGAGCTGCGGGCTGAGGGCGGCGCCGGCGCGGTTGGCGAACACGGTCATCTCGTAGGCGATGTTGCCCAGCTTGGCCTCCTTGTCGGTGACGACGCCGAGCACGGCGCCGCTGCCGATCGCGGAGACCAGGACGTGGCCGCCCTCCAGGTCGATGATGACCTTGTTGAGGCCGCCGAGGCCGTAGTTGCCGGACGCGCCGGCGGCCAGGCTGGTGATGCCGGAGACGATCGCGGCGAGCCGCTCGGAGTCGGCCTGCTCGCGCAGTTCCGACACGGCGATGAGGAGTCCGTCGGACGAGACGGCGATGGCGTCCACGACGCCGGCCGTCTCGGTCGCGAAGCGATTCAGCAGCCAGGTGAAGTCGGCTGCGGCGGCCTGCAGTTCGGCCGGCGTGGTGCCTCCCGCCGGGGTGCCACCTGTCGACGTGCTCACTGCTCCGCTCCTTCCGGGGGGTCGTTCTGGTCCTGCGTATGGGGGGTTGGGGGTGCGGCCGGGGCGGAGAGTGCTCCGGTGCCCGCTCGATCGCCGCCGTGCCGGCTGTCGCGGTGCGCGCGTGCCACGGCGGCCTCGAACTCCTCGATCGCCGCCCGCACGGCTTCCGCGTCCACCGCCCGCACGCTCTGCCGCGCCGCCGCCTGCTGGGCGGAAGCGCCGCCCTGCGTACGCAGGGTCGCACCTCGGACGCGGCGACGCAGGGGGCGGCTGGTGGCGGCCTCTTCACCGGCGGCCGAGCGACCCGTCGGAACCGCCTCGGGACGGGGCGGCTCGTCCGACTCGGCCACGTGAGCCGAGGTGTGCTGTTCGGCCCTGGCTCGCGGCGAGGGGTCGGGCTGGTCGGCCCGGGCGTGGTCGGCGGGCACCGGGTCGCTGTGCTCGGCGCGCGGCCGGTCGGCCACGGGGGACGGCTCGGGGCGGGCCTCCGGGACGGACGGCGTGTCGTCCGGCCCGGCCCCGGAGGACGGAACCGTGTCCCTGTCCGTACGTGTGGTCGAGGGCGCCGTACCCGCCGAGCCGGCTCCCCGCCGCGAGACTCTGCGGGGGAGCGGCCGCGGGCCATCGCCGTCCGCGTCGGCGGTCGGCCGTACGGCGTCCTGGGGCGTGGCATCGGCCCGGGCGGCATCCGTCTGCGCGGCGGCAGAGGCCCGGGGCCCGGTGGTGGGGGCCGACAGCGCGCCGGCGGCGGGCGACGGGCCGGTGGCCGAGGCCGCGTCGGGGGCGTTGCCCTCCACGGCCCCCGAACCGCCGGCCACCGCCGCCAGCGCGGCCATCGCCGTGGCCCCTGTCGTGCTCGCCGTCACCAGCAGCGACGGCGGTACCGTCACCTCGGCCGTCACGCCGCCGCCCGGTGTGCGGGACAGGGTGACCGTGATCTCCCAGCGGCGGGCCAGCGTGCCGACCACGAACAGGCCCAGGACCTTCGTCGGCACCAGGTCCAGTCGCTCGCGGCGGATCAGGCGGGCGTTCTCCTCTTCGAGGCGCTCGGGGCTCATGCCGAGGCCGTGGTCGGCGACGACGATCACCGCGCCGCCGTGCTCGCCGTTCGCCACGGAGACCTCGACCGGGCGGCCCTCCGGGGAGAACGACACCGCGTTCTCCAGCAGTTCGGCCACCATCAGCGTGAGGTCGCCGATGACCTCCGGCTCCACCATGGCCTCGGTCCGCGCGCGCAGCTCCACCCGCTGGTAGCCCTCGATCTGGCCGAGTGAGGCGCGTACGACGTTGGTGAGCGCGGTGGGACCGGCGTCCAGGTCCGCCTCGTGGATGCCGGCGAGCAGCATCAGGCTGTCGGCGTTGCGGCGCAGGCGAACGGCGATGTGGTCGATGGAGTAGAGGCGCTCGAGGAGCGCGGGGTCGGTCTCGCCGCGCTCCACCGCGTCGATCAGGGACAGCTGGCGTGTCGTCAGGTTGCTCACCCGGCGGCCCACGTTGCCGAACATCTCGGCGACGTTGCGCCGGCTCAGCACCTGCCGCTCCAGCAGCGCGACCGCCGTCTTCTGCACCCGGTTGAACACGTCGGCGAGTTCGCCGATCTCGTCGCGCGCCGTGACCGGGATCTCGCTGAGCCGCGGCGGACCGTCGTCCTCGGCGTCGTCGTCGGCCACCCGGGCCAGCTCGCGTTCGGCGACGTCGGCGACCTCCCGCGCGGCACCCGTGAGGGCCTGCACCGGCCGGACCACGGAGCGGCGCACCAGCATCGCGAGGACCAGCCAGACGGCGAAGCCGAGCAGGGCGAGCCCGAGCAGCACGACCGCGTTCCACGCGGCCTCCTCGGAGGTGTCGTCCGCCCTGTCGGCGATCTGGTCGATGAGCGAGGTGGTGATCGCCAGCCGGGTCCTGGCCTGGTCCCGATAGGCGGTGTAGGAGTCGAGCGCCTCCGCGAGCGACTCGCGGATCTCGGCGGGCGAGCCGCCCTGCGCGGAGCCGGGGTCGATCTGCAACTCGGCGAACTGCCGGCTGATGACGCTCTGCGCGGCGGTGTACTTGATCCCGTTGAGTTGGGCGGTCTGCGCGTCGGTGGCGAACCGGGCGAACCGGTCGGCCTGGTGGGTGTACTCGTCGTAGGAGCCGATCGCGCCGATGAACTCGATGAGCGCGTTGGAGTCACCGGTCGACGCGGAGAAGACACCGGTCTCGAAGGCGCTGTGGGCGGCGCCCGCGCGCAGCAGCGAGTCGAGCAGGTTGCCCGTGAAGGTGGTCGCGAGATCGGGGTTGCGGTCCAGCGCCAGGCCGTCGATCAGCGCCTGCGTGGCATGGGTGTAGGCGGGGTCGATGTTCTCGGCGGGCAGATACTGCCGCTCGACCGTGTCCCGCAGGCTGCTCAGTCCCTCGACGCCCCGCAGCGCCTGCGCCTCGGTCTCCGGCAACCGGTCCCCGAAGGCGTCGCGCACCCGCTCGATCTGGGCGTCCACCATGGACTGCGCCGTGCGGTAGGCGGCGGACGAGGGCGTACCGACCCCGGCGGCCTCGTGCCGCACCGAGAGCAGGACGGCCTGCTGGTGCTCGGCGGCCAGCCGGTCGACGAGCGTGGCGACCTCGGCGCTCTCCCGGACCAGCCGGGCGGCGTCCGCCGCGTTGCGCGACTGCGCGGTCTGGTCGGCGATGAGGTAGGCCAGCAGGGCCGCCACCACGGTCAGCGGCACACCGACGAGAAGGTTGAGCTTGCGCCGGAAGGGCCAGCGGACGGTGAACCCGCGCGGCCGACGCGGACGAGGCACGCCCACTTCGTCGGTGGTCACTCTGCCTCCTTCGTGGGCGTCACACGGTGCGCGAAGGTCTCACGTGACCGCAGTTGTTCGAGTATGGATCGGCTCTGTCCGTGGGACAGTACCGCCCCTTGATCACCGTGACCGGAACTGTACGTCAAGAATCCATTACGGCCCCCTGCACCCCAAGCGTCCCCTCTTCACATCGCGGCGCAACTGCCCGTAACCTTCCGATTTTTGAGGCCAATCGGTGACCTGACCGCTCTTGACTGACCGAGAACCGGCTGGATTGGATCAGTGGAAGAGTTCTCCCAACCCACTGAATCCGGAACGGGAATCGTGACTTTCACCGCCGTACGCAGCAGGTCCCTCAGGAACCGTCCCGGCGCGGCCGCCGTCGCGTTCGCCGCCACCGCGGCGCTGCTGGCGGGATGTTCCTCCTCCGACAAGTCCGACCCGCTCGCCGAGGGCGGTGCGAGCGGCGACACCGTCGTCGTCGGCTCCAACAACTTCGCCGAGAGCATCCTGCTCGCCGACATCTACGGCGAAGCACTCAAGGCCAAGGGCATCAAGGTCACCTACAAACCCAACATCGGCAGCCGTGAGACCACCTACGGCCTGCTCAAGAACGGCTCCGTCACCGTCCTGCCGGAGTACAACGGCTCGCTGCTCTCCTACCTCGACCCGAAGGCGGAGCAGAAGTCGCAGAGTGCGGTGAACACGGCGGTGGCGGCCAAGCTGGACTCGAAGCTGACGCTGCTGGAGTCGTCGCCGGCCGAGAACAAGGACTCGGTCACCGTCAACGCGGAGACGGCGAAGAAGTACAACCTGACGGCCGAGTCCACGCTCGAGGACCTCAAGGACATCGCCCCGGACCTGGTGATCGGCGGTTCCCCGGAGTTCCAGACCCGGCACCAGGGCCTGAAGGGCCTGGAGTCCGAGTACGGCGTGGAGTTCAAGTCCTTCAAGGCCCTGGACGCGGGCGGCCCGCTGACCCAGGCGGCGCTGGCGAAGAACACCGTGCAGGCGGCGGACATCTTCACCACGGACCCGACCATCACCAAGGAGGGCTTCGTCGTCCTGAAGGACCCGAAGAACCTCTTCGGTTTCGCCAACGTGACCCCGCTGGTCTACAAGAGCGGTCTCTCCCAGGAGGGCGTCGACGCGCTCAACGCGGTCTCGGCCAAGCTGGACACCAAGACACTCCTCGACCTGGACACCCAGGTCCAGCAGGAGAACAAGGACCCGCTCGACGTGGCCAAGGCCTGGCTGAAGTCGGCCGGCCTGGACTGACCTACGGCCCGTACGGCGGGGTCGCGGTATCGCCGCGACCCCGCCGCGGGGCTGCTCAGTAGCCGACGTGGAAGGTGGCGTCCTGGCGCTCGGTGGTCGTGGAGACCGGGTCGATGCGCAGGGTGTAGTTCGCGTGCCTGATGTAGCGCGTGGGGTTGTTGTACGAGCGGAACGACGCCCAGGAGGCGTCGGCGAGCCCGGCCGTACGGTAGAAGGTCGCGTCCCCGGCGAACGTCGACGTGCCGTCGTTCTCGTCGAGGCGCAGCGCGTAGCTGTAGTGCCGCAGGTATCGGGTCGGGTAGTTGACCGACTGGAACGAGACACCGGAGGAGTCGGCGAGACCCGGCACCAGCTTCCACTGCGAGTCGGGGAACGGGTCGAAGGGGTACTCGTCGATCCGGCCGGCGAACCCGCTGTGCCGGATGTAACGCGCCGGGTAGTTGTACGACTTGAGCCGGTTCCAGGCGGGGGCGCCCCACCTGGCGACGAGGTTGTTGTACTCGGTCGAGGTGATCGGGTGGATGCCGCAGTGCTTGGAGTTGAGCGGCTGCGTGTAGAGCTTCTGGTCCACCGCCGTCCAGGTGCCGGAGGCGAGGTCGCTGGTCTGCCAGGCGTAGAAGACGCCGTTGGGCGTGTAGGTGTCGCCCCAGAGGTACCAGGTGTTGGACGTCAGGGACTTCACCACCGTCGGGGCCTCGGTGCCGCCGTGTGCGACCGCGGTGCTGAACGGGGTGAAGCTGCCGGGGTTCAGGGTCGTCGAGCGGGCGCCGACCAGGGTCTGGGCCTTCTTGTAGTAGAGGTAATTGACGCCGTTCACGCCGATGGTGAGGTTGCCGTCGATGACGTCGTAGCCGGGGTCGAAGAAGACCTGGGGGTTGGTCGTCGTACGGAAGTCGGTCGTGTAGCTGACCATGATGACGTTGTGGCCGCTGCTGTTCACCGACGAGTAGAGGATGCCGTACTGGCCGCGGGAGGCGTCCCAGTAGGCCTCCGGCGCCCAGCTGTGCGTGCCCGTCATGTCGTGCAGCTTCAGCAGCCGGTAGCCGGTGAAGGTGCGCAGGTCGGTGGAGTCCCAGACATGGATGTAGACGCTGTTGCGGGTCCAGTCCGTGCCGCTCAGGTCGGTCGCGAGGACGACGAACGTCCCGTCCTGCTTGCGCAGCAGGAACGGGTCGCGCAGACCGCCGGCGCCGAGGGTGGGGGTGGCGACGGGGTTGTTCTGGTTGAGCGGCGTCCACCGCAGGCCGTCGGTGCTGACGGCGAGATGGAGGTTGTAGTCCGCCTCCAGCATGGTGTTGGACTCGGTGAAGTAGACCATCGCGTACGCCGAGTCGGCGGCGTGGGCGGTGCCCGAGCCGAGGGCCAGGGCACCGGTCGCGGCGAGCGGGACGGTCGCGGCCATGCCGAGGAAGTGTCTGCGGGAGGGGTTGGGCATGCGGCTCTCCAGGGGGTGCGGGGGGATTTCCATCCTGCCTTCTGGCCGATATATCGAACGGAGTTCGACTAATCGACCAGAAGCTAGGAGAGGGTCGGTGGCACGTCAATCACCTGGTCATCCTTGGCGGATTCCCGCCAGCCGGCTGTGGGTTCGATGCGAACGGCTACGCCGTCTTCGCCGCCGCTATCAACTGGTCGATCAGAGCGATCAGTACGTCCCGGCACGACTCGCGCTCCCGCGCGTCGCACAGCAGTACTCGGACATGTTCCGGGAGGGCGAGGGCGTCCCGGATCTCCTCGGCGGGGTAAGGGTGTTCGCCGTAGAAGCCGTTGACACCGACGACGAACGGGATGCCCCGGCGCTCGAAGAAGTCGATGGCGGCGAAGCTGGACTCCGGCCGGCGGACGTCCACCAGGACCACGGCCCCCAGCGCGCCGATCGCCAGGTCGTTCCACATGAACCAGAACCGCTGCTGCCCGGGCGTACCGAAGAGATACAGCACCAGCTCGCGGCTGATGGTGATCCGGCCGAAGTCCAGGGCCACGGTGGTGGCCTGCTTCTCCTCGATGCCGTTGAGGTCGTCGATGCCCAGGCCCGCCACGGTCAGCGGCTCCTCGGTGCGCAGCGGGGCGATCTCGCTGACCGATCCGACCAGGGTGGTCTTGCCGACACCGAAGCCGCCGGCGATGAGGATCTTGACCGTGTCGGGCGGCGCGACCGCCTCCGGGGTGGTGTCAGAGCCGGCCAAGGCCGTCCCTCACTTTCTGCAGCAGGTCCAGGTCCGGGGTACGGGCGGCGACGGGGTGCGGCGGGTGCACGGTGATCAGTCCCGCCTCCAGCAGATCGCAGAGCATGATGGCGACCACGCTCACCGGGAGGTCGAGATGGGCGGCGAGCTCCGCGACGGCGATCGGCCGCGCGCACCGCCGTAGGATCCGCACCTGCTCGGGCTGCGGCCGAGGTGCCCGCTCCGGCGGCGGATCCACCGCCGTCACCGTCGTGATGAGGGTGAAGTCGGTGCGGCTGGGCCGGGTCCGGCCGCCGGTCAGCGTGAACGGACGTACCAGCCGCCCCGCCGTATCGTCTCCGCCCACCTCACGCGCCAGGGCCGGCATGGGCCCGCGGTGCCGCCGACAGATGCTCGCCGATCTTCTTCACCAGCATGTTCATCTGGTACGCCACCACACCGACGTCCGCACCCTGGTTGGTGAGCACGACGAGGTGGGCGCCCGGCCCGGCCGAGGTCAGGATCAGATAGCTGTTGGCCATCTCGATCAGTGCCTGGCGCACCGGTCCGCCCCGGAAGTCCATGCTGACGCCCTTGCTGAGGCTCATCAGGCCGGACGCGGTCGCCGCCAGCCGCTCGGCGTCGTCGCGCAGGAACCCGGTGGACTTGCTGACCACCAGCCCGTCCTCGGAGAGAACGACGGCGTGGTTGACGTCGGCGACCCGCTCCACGAGTCCGGTGAGCAACTGGTCGAGCTGGGTGTCCGTGGCGGGGGTGGGGCGTGTCATGGCGATGTCCTTCATGAGCGGTCGGCGGGCGGGGTGGAGGACGTGGGGGCGGCGGCGGACGAGGCGGAGGGGGCGGCGGACGGGGCGGGCTCGGCCGCGTGCGGCCCCCCGGGCGCGGCGTCGTCACGCGTCCGCCGAGCGGCGGGGATCCGCAGGTCCGCGGCATCGGAGGCGGCAGAGCTCCGCAGGGCGCGGGCCTCGGAGGTGTCCGTGTCCTCGCCGGCCTCGGAAGCCTCTGGTGCCTTGCCGGTCCCGGAAGCGTCCGCGACCCCGTCGCCGGTGTCGTCGCGGGCCTGGAGTGTGCCCCGCTGGAAGCAGGCGAGGGAAGCGGCGGCGCGTTCCGCGGTGAACTCGTCGGCGTGGTCGTCCGCTTCGGTGGGCGCTGCCTCCTCGCGGAGTTCGGCGACCAGGCTGGTCTGCGGTACGCGGCGGGGGAGCGGGGAGAGGCCGTCGCCGCGTGCGGGGGCCAGGGCGGGTGCGGTGCGGGCCGGGGCGACGGGGCGGGACTCCCGTACGGGCTCCTCCGGTTCGGCGGCACCGGTGTGCTCCGCCTCCTCCTGGTCGGCGGCCGGCAGATCCCGTACGACGACGTCGTGCGGGATCAGCACGATCGCCGTCGTGCCGCCGTACGGCGAGGAGCGCAGCGTGACCGCGATGCCGTGCCGCCGGGCGAGCCGGCCGATCACGAACATGCCGAGCCGCAGGTCGTCGGCGAGCGCCACCACGTCGAACTGCGGGGGCTCGGCCAGCTGGGCGTTGAAGGAGTCGTAGTCCTCCTCCGGCATGCCGAGACCACGGTCCTCGACCTCCACGGCCAGGCCCTTGGCCACCATCGCGGCGCGAACCGTGACCGGCGCGGGCGCGGGGGAGTACAGCGTGGCGTTCTCGATGAGCTCGGCCAGCAGATGGATGACGTCCGCCACCGCGGGCGGCGCGAGATGCACCTCCTCCTCGGTGTGCACCTCCACCCGCTGGTACTCGGCGACCTCACCGACGGCACTGCGCAGAATGTCGATCAGCGCGACCGGCTCGCTCCAGCTGCGGCCCGGCCGCTCACCGCTGATGATGACGAGGTTCTCCTCGTAGCGGCGCAACTGGCTGGCGGTGGAGTCGAGTTCGTAGAGCCCCTTGAGCACCTCGGGGTCCTGGTGCGCGCGCTCCAGCGCGTCCAGCTTGGTGAGCTGGAGGTTGACCAGGTTCTGGCTCTGCCGGGCGATGCCGAGGATGATCTTCTGGAACCCGCGCCGGGTGTCGGCGAGTTCGACCGCGGTGTGCACGGCGGTGCGCTGCGCGGTGTTGAACGCCTCGGCGACCTGGCCGAGTTCGTCGTGGCCGTAGTCCAGCGGCGGCGTCGCCAGCTCGACGTCGACCTTCTCGCCCCGCTCCAGCCGGGCCACCACGTCGGGCAGCCGCTCCTGCGCGAGGCTCAGCGTGGCCTCGCGCAGGCCGCGCAGTCGGCGCGAGAGCGAGCGGGTGATCCGCCACGACATCCCGACGCACAGCGCCAGGGCGACCAGACCGCCCGCGCTCAGGGAGCCCGCCGTGCTCAGCAGGTCGCGCGCGTTGTCTCCGCTGCGCTCCAGCAGCGCGGTCGTCTGCTGCCGGATCAGCGCCTCGTACTCGTTCGAGACCTTGACCAGCGCCGTCCGCCACTCCTTCTGCGCGTCGGGAACGGCGATGTCCCCGTCGCCACGGGCCGCCGCCCGGGCCGCGAGCACCCGGTCCTCGATGCCCTCCAGAGCCCGCCACTGCGGGGTCGCGAGGATCCGCTCGGTCTCCGCCTTCGCGCTCCCCGTGAGCGTGGGGAGGATCTGGTCCTTGACGAGCCAGCGGCGGGTGTTCACCAGCTCCGCGAACTCGCTCCAGGTCTTCTCGTCCATCTTCCGCGCCGGCGAGGCCAGCGTCAGCAGCGCGTCCTCCCGGGACATCAGTTCCGCCGCCTGCTCCAGCGAGACGAGCGGGCCGGCCTGCGAGGTGAGGTCGCCGTCGTCGACCTGGGAGAGCTCCTGGAAGGCGTGGATCTGGTCGTCGATGATCGACGTGTACTGGCCGAGCGCCTGTGCGGCGGGGATGTCGGTCGGGTTGTCCACCTGGCCCCGGTAGTACTCCAGGCTGCTCACGGACGCGACGACCGAGTAGAGCCGGTCCTTGACCCGAGGGGAGGCCTGCTGGATCGCCTCCGACTGGGCGAGGAGTTTGGCAACCGCCTTGTCGGTCTTGCGGCGCTGCGCGTCCAGCCCGGCGCGGGCGGCCTCCTGACGCGTGGCCAGCCATACGGCCGAGTAGCTGCGTTCCTGCTGCAGCGCGAAGGTGGCCTCGGTACCCATGGCGCCGGTCGACTTGCTCAACCGGGTCTGCGAGCGCAGGTGCAGGCCCTCCGAGAACATCTGGATCGTCGTCACGCTCCAGACGGCGGCGAGCGTGACGCTGGGCACCAGCGCGAGGAGGACCAGGGAAAGACGTATGGAGCCGAGGCGGCGCCGGGGACCTGTCCGTGGAGACATTGTCGTCCTAGGGCGATCAGCGGAGGGCGGGGACAAGCGGAATGCGGACGGGCGCGGTGGGTGAGCGCATGCCCGGTGGTCACACAGGGTTCGCAGGATGTTATCCGTACATGTGGACGTACGCGTCACGCCTGACCGAATCTTTGGCGACACCCGGGGCGGAAGTGTCCGGTCAGCGGGTCCCGTTGGCCGCGAACTTCGCGACCGCGGCGACGTTCGACCTGGTGACGAACGCCGGCCCGGTCAGCACGGGAGCCTCGCCGCCGCCGAGGGTGTTGCCGTTCGTCCGGTACAGCCAGAGGGAGTCCACGGCGAGATAGCCCTGCAGATACGGCTGCTGGTCCACCGCGAACTGGACGTCACCGTCCTGGACCGCCTCGACCAGGTCCTCGTTGAGGTCGAAGGTCGCGACCCGGGCCTTGCTGCGCGCCTCATCGGTCGACTTCACCGCGGCCAGCGCGTACTGCGCGCCCAGCGTCACCACTTCGTCGATGCTCGGGTCCTGCGTCAGCCGGGACGCGACGGTGGCGGTCACCGCGTCCATGTCGCTGCCGTCCACATAGAGGTTCTCGGTCTCGCCGCCGAACGCCTTCTTCACCCCGGCGCAGCGCGCCTCCAGGGCGACGTTGCCGCGCTCGTGGATGACGCAGAGCGCGTGCCTGGCCTTCAGCTCGTCGAGCTTGGCGCCGACGGCCCGGCCCGCGACGCTCTCGTCCTGGCCGAAGTAGCCCAGCAGTCCCGCGGACTGCCAGTCGTCTATACCGGAGTTGAGACCGACGACGGGTATGCCGGCCCTGCGGGCCTCGGTCACCGGACTCGTCATCGCCGAAGGCTTGGCGAGGGTCACGGCGATGCCGTCGACCTTCTGCCGGATCGCGTCCCGCATCAACTCGGCCTGCCCCGCCGGGTCGGCGTCGCTCGCATAGGCCAGATCGATGCCGTCCTTGGTGGCCGCGGCCTGGGCGCCTTTCCGTACCAGCTCCCAGAAGGCGTCACCGTCGCCGCCGTGGGCGATGAGGGCGACCTTCATCCGTGCGGTGCCCGCTGCCGCGTTCGCGTCCGACGCGTCGTCGGTGCCGCCGACGGCGGAGCAGCCGGCCAGCAGCAGACAGGCGGCGGCCGCGAGGGCCGCGACACGAGCGGAACGGCAAGAGGGGGGTGGGGTCTTCATGAGGGTGCGGCACCTCGCTGTGCGGCCGAGCCGGAGGAACGAACGAGAGACCGGCCGGTGCCGGAGGGGGTGCGCCGGCCTGTGAACTCTCGCTGGGGCGGAGCCAATCGCGTGTGACCACCGGTAGTCAAGTGTGCAACCACTCGGTGTGAGTCGTTGCTCCCACATCGTGATGAACCGCTGGCCGGAGGGCGGGCCGGGCTCCGGCCCGCCCACGCAGCTTGCGCTCGCAAACCGGGTCAACTCGGCTTGCGCGCCACCGCCCCGTACATCGCGATGTCCTCGTCCCGGATCACCTCGGTGCCCGTATCGTCCGGACGCCATTTGTGGACCTGGACGATGCCCGGCTCGACGAGGTCCAGACCGGTGAAGAATTCCCCGGCCTCGTCGAGGGTGCGCAGCCGCATCGGCATGCCCCGCGCCGCGTACTCCCGGGCTACCCGGCCGACCTCGTCCGGCGCGAACTCGGCCGTGCCGATGGACATCGCGAGGCAACTCCCCGCGGGCAGCGGTTCGAGCAGCCGCCGTACGATCCCCACGGCGTCGTGCTCGTCCAGCAGGAAGTGCACGATCGCGATCACGGTGAGCGCGACGGGCTCGGTGAGGTCGAGGGTGTCCCGGAAGGCGGGCGAGTCGAGAACGGCCGCCGGCTCGCGCATGTCGGCCTCCACGTACGCCGTCCGTCCCTCGGGCGTTCCGGCCATCAGCCCTTGGGACAGCTTGAGCACGAGCGGATCGTTGTCGACGTAGACGACCCGCGACTCGGGAGCGACGGACTGGGCGATCTCGTGGATGTTGGGCGAGGTCGGAATCCCGGTCCCGATGTCGAGGAACTGCCGTATCCCGGCCTCGGCGGCGAGATACCGCACGGCCCGGTTCATGAAGTCCCGGTTGGCCCGCATGTGCACGGGCAGCGCGGGCCATTCACGGACCATGGCGTCGCCGGCCTCCTGGTCGGCCGGGTAGTAGTCCTTGCCGCCGATGATGTAGTCGTAGATGCGGGCGGAGTGGGCATGCTCGGTGTCGATGTCGCTGGCGGTCATGGCCGGCCTCCCCGGGGGCGGGTGCGTCTGCAACTACACACGGGCGACCTTCAGTTGACGTTCACCGTGCCCGCCAAGAACTCCTGACGAGATGGGGTGGCAGCCGCACTCCCGGCAGAGCGACGCCGCCGCCCCGAAACCGGCCGGATCCGCTGCTCGAGGTCAGCGAGGGGTGAGGAGGCAGAACTCGTTGCCCTCCGGGTCGGCCAGAACCGTCCAGGAGATCGCGGACTGGTCGATACCGGGGTCGGTGGCGCCCAGGGCGCGCAGTCGGGCTTCTTCTGCCGCCAGGTCGTCATCGGGGTAGGGGCTGACGTCGAGGTGGACGCGGTTCCACCCGCTCTTGGTGTCGGGGGTGCGGACGAACTCCAGGTAGGGGCCGACGCCTTTGGCCGAGCGCATGGTCGCGTGGTCGTCGGTGACCTCGTGCAGCGTCCAGTCCATCGCCTCGCCCCAGAACCGGGCCATCCCCCGCGGGTCGGTGCAGTCGACCACCACCGCGGCGATCGGGCCGGTGTCCGCGTAGATCGGGCGGGGCTCCAGGACGCAGAACTCGTTGCCCTCCGGGTCGGCCATGACCGTCCAGGGAACGTCGCCCTGACCCACGTCGGCGAGCGTCGCGCCGAGATCCCTCAGGCGCGCGACCAACTCCGCCTGATGGGCGGTCGAGGTGGTGGCCAGATCAAGGTGCACCCGGTTCTTCACCGTTTTGGGTTCCGGGCGGGCGACGATGTCGACGCAGACGGCCGTGGGGTCGGGGTAGGCGAAACCCACGGGTTCGAGGTTGGTCACGCCGGGTCCCTCGCTGTCGACACCCCAACCGAGTGCCTCCGCCCAGAACCGGCCGAGCACGGAGTCGTCCTGGGCCTTCATGTTGATCTGCACGAGTCTTGTCGCCATGCCGCAGATCCTAGAAGCCGCCGCCGAACCAGGCGGCCGCGATCAGGACGAGCCGGGTGACGTCGTCACGGACAAGTCCTACGGCGCCGTCGCCGCCGCTCCCTTCCTCCGCTCACGCCACCGGCGCCGGGGCTCCTGATCCGGCAGCCACCCGAAGGTGAGACAACTCCCCACCACACCCAGCAACAACCCGACGAAGAACCCGCCCAGGTTCGACGTGAGCCAGGTCCCCAGCGAAACCAGGACCCCGGTGATCGAGTAGAAGAGCCGCTGCGCCGGGTTGAAGAGAACGAGCAACCCCAGCACGACCATCAGCGCCGGCAGCAGATACCCCGCCAGCCCCTGCATACCGACATGCAGGACGACCTTCAGCGAGGCCTTCATCGTGAGCAGAATCCACGCCCCGCCCAGCGCCAGCAGCACCCCGCCCCAGAACGGCCGGTCGGCCAGCCGGCGACGGAAGGCCGACCGGAGATCCGCACGCTCGCTCATCAGCAACCCGAGCTGCTGAAGCGGAGCTTCAGCCCGGGCAGCCTGAACACCCCGGCGGTCGTGGCGTAGTTGGTCTGCCGAAGGTTGGCGATGTGCACGGTGTCCGCCTGCTGGCTGAAGACGCCGATCGGCCCCTTCACCCCGGCCTTGGTCAACGTACTCGCGTCGTTGCCGATCTCGATGTCGGTGAACGCCGCGTCACCCGACAGCTCTGTCGAGTCGGTGGTCAGATCGGTCGCGGTCACCTTCTCCGACCCGCCACCGGCGGTGATGAGCAGGTTCGTGCCGCCGAGGTCGACGCTCTGGCACAGCTTCGTGAGCGTCGCGTTCTTGATCGCGGACGTGACGACCAGCACCTGGCCGCCGGTGTCGCCCTCGTTCGGGCTGCCCGGCGCCATGTGGTCGAGGCCGCCGAACTGCTCGAATCCGGTGCCCTTGAGCTCGGTCGCGGTGACCGTGAACGGCATGCCGGAGATGGCGAACTGGACGCCCAGCGCGCCCTCGGCGGTGAGGACCGCGAGGGTGCCGGCGACCAGTGCGGCCGGCACCGCCATCACGGCGGCCCGGCGAGCCCGGACGCGCCCGCGTCTCGCGGAATCGCTTTCCGGGTTCTGTGATGTGTGGTCGGTGGACGAGGTGACGTCCGAGGACGAGGCCATGACTGCTCCCAGGTGCAGGAAAGTGCGGGTAGGGCATCAGCGGCACGTTGTCCTGGCGCGGACAGCGCCTACGGCGCACGACTCCTCGCAACTCCCGGCGGGTGCAAGGGCTTTCTCGTACTCCGCAGTAGCCTGCCGGGAAGTTACCCATGGTTACAGTCGAGGGTCAAGATGGTTGTGTGAAAAGGGTGTTGGTTGTGCGCCACGTGTGAGGCGGGCGCTCCCGCTGATCCCGAAAAGTTCAGCCACGAACATCAACTGCCTTGCGAGTCCTTGACGTTGACGGACCCTCAGGTCTACAACTCTCCCTGGCTCCCCCTGGATCCGTGGCGCCGGATCCACCGCCGCGCGGCCTCTGCCCGCGTTCCCGGACCTGATGTCCTTCACATTTCCTTTTCCGTGAGATCACTCCACACGCCGTCACGGTCGCTTCCCCCCTCGGTCCGTGCCGGCCACCCCTGCCGTTGCCGGTCCGTGTCGTACGGAGAAGGCGTCACGGACCGGCAACGGCGCACACGGTCTCGCGCACCCCCCACCCCCCGAACCCCCTGAGCGCAAGACCCTCAGGGCACACCCCGCATCGAAAGACGAGGTACACCCGCATGCGTGCACGCACCCTCCTCACCCTCGCCGGTACCGTCGCCGCCCTCACCCTCCCCATGGCCGGCCCCGCGTCCGCGGCCGACGGCGCCGTCCTCACCACCGGCTCCGTCGGCGGTACGGCGGTCGCGGCCGGCGAGGTCCTCACCGCTCCGCTGGCGAGCGGCACCGCCGCCACGTTCTACTCCAGCGCGACCGGTACGAGCGGCATCTCCTGCACGTCGTCGCAGTTCACGGCCACTGTGACCGACAACCCCGGCGCGCCCGGGACCGCGACGGAGTCCGTCACCGCGCACACCTTCGACGCCGCCAGCTGCACCACCAACGTGGTCGGCGTGCTCGGCGTCACCAGCATCACGGTCAACAACCTGCCGTACAGCGCCGCTGTGTCCTCCGACGGCGCCGTCACCGTCACCCCGGCCGAGGGCTCCGCCATCCAGACGACGGTCGTGCTGCGGACCCTGCTGGGCAGCATCAACTGCGTCTACCAGGCGCCCAGCCTGACCGGCACGGCGAGCAACGACGACAACAGCATCAACTTCGCCAGAGCCCAGTTCACCAAGGTCTCCGGCTCGTCCCTCTGCTTCGCCAACGGCTACTTCACCGCCAAGTACGCCCCGGTTACCGGCAGCGGCGAGGCCGTGTACGTCAACTGACCCCCGCCCGAGCCGGAGTTCACCTCCGGCGCGAACGCAGCGCCAGGGCGGCGCCCCCGGTGAGCACCAGCACCGCGGCGGCGCCGCCCGCCAGCACGGGCGCCGAGGGGCCCGAACCGGAGTCACCGGTGGAGGCGACCGGCGTGCTGTCGGGCGCGGAGCTGCTTCGGGGGCGCGTGGTCGCGGCGGCGGGGGAGGAGGGCGTCTTCGCAGTGGAGGTCGGCGCGGGGGAGGGTGCCTGGGGCGAGGCCGCCCGGGAGGCGGTCGCGCGAGGCTCGGTCGTCGGTGCGGGGGTGGCAGCCGCACGCTCCGGGAACACCACGTCCGAGCACGAGTAGTACGTGTCCGGCGTGCTGCTGTTCTGCCAGATCGTGTACAGCACATGCCGCCCGGCTCGGTCGGACGGCAGCTTCGCGCTGATCCGGTACGCCCTGTCCGTCAGCGCCGGGTCCTTCACCTCCGCGAACGGCCGCTCCGGGAGGTCGGACCAGGTGAGCGGTTTCGCCGGGTCGTAGCCGGGCTTGGTGAGGTAGAGCCGGAACGTGCCGGTGTGCGGGATCGTCGAGACGTACCGCATGGTGAGCGTGGCGCCCGGGGTCAGCCGGGTGGACGGCCAGTCGGCGCGGGCCAGGTCCAGCCCCCGGTAGGCGGGCAGTCCGCCGCTGCACAGGTGGCCGTCGGGGACGATCTGCCGGTCCCGGCCGTTCACGTTCGCGATCCGCAGGTTGTCCCAGGCCGTGAAGGGCGAGCCGTTCTTCGCGACCGCCGCCTTGCACGCCGTCGACCGGGAAGCACTGCCGCCCTCGGGGGAGCAGGCGTACACCCGGCTGACCGGACCCGTCGGGGCGCCGTGCGCGTGAGCGGGACCCGCCGCCCACACCGTGAGCAGCAACGGCGTGACGGCGGTGGCCGCGAGGGCGGTGCGATGCGATCTCATCCAGGGCATCCGGGGCATCCGGAACGTCTCCTCGGCCGGCGCGGGAACGGTCCTTGTGCAGTACGGGAATCCGGCCCGGCGCGTTCAGTGCGCGACTAACCGGGCAGAGCCCGCCAATACCGGTCAACCGTCCGACGTAGAGGGTAGGTTTCCGGCCGGATCGAGGGTTTCCCCTGTATCCCGATGACCTTTTCTTTGCCTATCGTTCGACCACAGCCGACCCACAGGTAACCCCGAACGGGTAGGCCCTCGCGCCAGGCCGGCCGCCGCGCCCCCGCACTTTCGAAACACCCCCCGCCGCTTCGAGGACGAAGCGAGAACGTCCGCCGCTCCGCGCTGCCCGGAGTACGGCCGGCCACGAAAGGCAAAGCCCTTGCGTACCTCCGCATCCACCAGACGGAAGCTGATATCCGTCGCCGCGGTCTCCGCCGCCCTGTTCACGGCCGCCACCACCGTCGCCGTGGCCCAGGAACCCGCTCCCCGCGAAGCCGCCGTCCCCACGGCGCAGACCGAGGCCGCACCCGGTGCCCCGGCCGAGCGCCTCATCGTCGGCTACAAGTCCGGCGCCGCCGAGGCCAAGTCGAACAAGGCCGCCGAGTCCGACGCCGCCGCCAAGGGCAAGGAGGCCGGCGAGGACCTCGACTTCCAGCGCCGCCTCGGCTCCGGCGCCGCGCTCGTCGACCTGGGCGAGAACCTCACCAAGGCGGACGTCGCCGACGTCGTCGCCGAGTACCAGGCGGACCCGCAGGTCGCCTACGTCGTACCGGACCGGTTGAACAAGCCGCTGGCCACCCCCAACGACACCGAGTTCAGCAAGCAGTGGGACCTCTTCGAGACCACCGCGGGCATGAACGTGCCGGGCGCCTGGGACGTCACCACCGGCAGCGGGGTGACCGTCGCCGTCATCGACACGGGTTACGTCGCCCACTCCGACCTCGGCGCCAACATCGTCGCGGGTTACGACTTCATCTCCGACGCCACCGTCGGCAACGACGGCAACGGCCGCGACAGCAACCCGGCCGACCCGGGCGACTGGACCGCCGCCAACGAGTGCGCGCAGGGCGACCCGGCCTCCACCTCCTCCTGGCACGGCACCCACGTCGCGGGCACCATCGCCGCCGTCACCAACAACAGCAAGGGCGTCGCCGGCATCGCGTACGGCGCGAAGGTGTCCCCGCTGCGGGTGCTCGGCAAGTGCGGCGGCTTCGACTCCGACATCATCGACGCCATCACCTGGGCGTCCGGCGGTACGGTCTCCGGTGTCCCGGCGAACACCAACGTCGCCAAGGTCATCAACATGAGCCTGGGCGGCGGCGGTGCCTGCTCCACCGCGACTCAGAGCGCCATCAACGCCGCCGTGAACCGCGGCACCACGGTCGTCGTCGCGGCGGGCAACAGCAACGCCAACGCGGCCAACTACTCGCCGGCCAGCTGCAACAACGTCATCAGCGTCGCGGCCTCCGACCGCCAGGGCAACCGCTCCTACTACTCCAACTTCGGCTCGGTCGTCGACATCGCCGCCCCGGGTGGCGAGACCAACTCCGTCACGTCCAACGGCATCCTGTCCACGCTGAACTCCGGCGCGCAGGGTCCGTCCTCGGAGAGCTACGACTACTACCAGGGCACCAGCATGGCCGCCCCGCACGTCGCGGGCCTGGCCGCGCTGATGAAGTCGGCCAACTCCTCGCTCACCCCGGCCCAGATCGAGTCCGCGATCAAGACCAACTCGCGTGCTCTCCCCGGCACTTGCTCGGGCGGCTGCGGTGCGGGCCTGGCCGACGCGGCCAAGACGGTGCAGGCGGTGAGCGGCAGCTCCGGCGGCTCCACGGGGGGCACCACCTTCACCAGCTCCGGCGCGGTCTCCATCCCGGACAACGGCTCCGCCGTCGAGTCCTCCATCGCCGTCAGCGGCCGCAGCGGCAACGCCCCCTCGGCTCTCCAGGTCGGCGTGGACATCACCCACACCTACCGCGGTGACCTGGTCATCGACCTCGTCGCCCCGGACGGTTCGACGTACCGCCTGAAGTCCGCCAGCTCCTCGGACTCCGCGGACAACGTCAGCACCACCTACACCGTGAACGCCTCCAGCGAGACCGCCAACGGCACCTGGAAGCTGCGCGTCCAGGACACGGCGGCCCAGGACACGGGCACGATCAACAGCTGGAAGCTGACCTTCTGAGCGAACAGCGAACAGCGAACGGCGAACAGCGAACGGTGAACAGCCAAGGCTGAACACTGAACACGGGCCCTGAACGGGCGCGTATCACCAGCGGGCGGGCCGGCCGATGCGGATGGGGCATCGGCGGGCCCGCCGTACGGCGTTGCGGTCACCGACCGGAGTGACGGAAACCATCACTCCGGTCGGTGTCGTGTACTCAGTGTGCGGGCACATCCATGGCGACCTGCTCGACCTCCGCCGTGTCGACGGTGGCCAGCACGCGGATCCCTCGGTCGGGCCGCCGGTCGATGCCGGTGAGCAGGCCGGGCAGCGCGATGCTCGGCAGGAGGTGCCCCCACAGCACCGAGATGCGCTCCGCCAGATCGTTCCGGTCGGTCAGCGCGCGGGACATCAGCTGAATGCCCGCGAACGCCCCGACCAGCAGCTCCACCGTCTGCCTGGGCTGCACCGTGGGCAGCAACTCGCCCTGGTCGCGGGCCTGTTCCAGTACCACCACCAGATGCTCCACCCACTGCCGGAACGGCCCCGCGTGGTCGACACCGCGCGGCGCGCTCTGGTCCACCGCCAGCCGTACGCTGCCCTTGAGCAGGGAGTTGCTGAGCAGCCGCTGCCCGAACACGAAGGTCATGTCGACCAGTTCCTGCAGCTTGCACGCCTGCGGCGGCACCGCGCCGAGCGGCACCTGCTCGTCCAGCACGGCCTGGGCGAGGGATTCCTTGGACGGGAAGTGGAAGTACAGGGCGCCCTTGGTGACATCGGCCCGTTCCAGGACCATCGAGATGGTGGTCGCGGTGTAACCGTGCTCGTCGAAGACCGCGCCGGCGGCCTCGAGAATCACTCTCCGCGTCCTGATGGCGCGCTCCTGCCTCGCCATATCCGCCCCTCCGTCTTTTCTCCGTCGCCTCGGGGCGCAGAGCCGGTGCCGGGAGCCCGGCCGTGCTCAGCCCCTCGGGCCTCCGTGCCCCCGAACTCTCAGGTCGCCGTACCGAGTTGACCTGCGCGCCCGGCGTGCGCCGGAGCGGATTCGGGCACGGTCGGGTGACCCGGGGCCGCATTGAAAACAAACCGGTCGCCTCGTACTCTAACGCTCGCGGCACGGGCACCTCGCCGTCTGTCAACGCACACACGGGGGGACCCAAGGAGGGGACATGCCTCATCCGTGGCGACTCGCCACGAACCCGCTCGCCGAGACCTTGGCGGCGCCGGAAGGCCTGACCGCCACCGTACCTCGCCAGCTCGTGCATCGAGCCTCGGTGGCCGAAACACTGCTCACCGGGGGCACCAGCACGGACACCGACCGGTTCACCGTCTTCGCCCAGTGGCCGCGCGCTCACCAGTTACACGTGTCGCCCGACCGGACGGCGTACGAGCCCCTGCTCGTCGCGGAAACCGTCCGCCAGGCCGGCACACTCCTCGCGCACACCGCCTACGAGGTCCCCCTGGACCACAAGTTCGTGCTCAAGGAGATGCGGATCACCACGCGCCCCGAACATCTGGCCGTCGGCGCCGCACCGGCCGAACCCGCGATCCACATCACCGTCTCCGACGTCGACCGCCGCGGCGGCCGCCCGGCCGGATTCCGCTACGAGGCGGACGTACGGATAGGCCGGGAGCGGGTCGCGACCGCGCGCATAGCCGCCACCTGGACCAGCGACGCCGTCTACCGCCGGCTGCGCGGCGGCCGTACCGCGGCCACCGTGTCCGCACTTCCGGTGCCGCCCGGTCTGCCGCCCGCGGCGGTGGACCGTGTCCTGCCCGCGGACGTCGTCCTCGCTCCTTCCGGCCGTCCCGACCGCTGGCGGCTGCGAGTCGATACCGCGCATGCTGTTTTCTTCGACCATCCCCTCGACCATGTGCCCGGCATGCTGCTGCTGGAGGCCGTCCGCCAGGCCGTACGGGCCCGCACCCGCAACGGCCGCCGGGCCCCCGTCTCGTTCCACACCGTCTTCCATCAGTACGCCGAACTCGACCAGCCCACCTGGATAGAAGCGGTCGACAAGGCGGACGCGGACCCCGTGCACGGCGCCGACGTCCAAGTCGTGGGGCAGCAGGGGGAGTCGACGGTTTTCGAGTGTGCTGTGGCAACCGGCTGAGGGTGAGTTATCTTGTACGGAGAGTAAGAAACAAACAGCATGACCCGTTCTTTTCAGCCCAGGAGAGTCCAGCCGATGGTGAGGCAGTTACGCGCCGAACAGACCCGCACCACGATCCTCACAGCCGCCGCAGAACTGTTCGACCGCCACGGCTACGAATCGACCAGCCTCAGCGACATCGTCGAGCACGCCCAGGTGACCAAGGGCGCCCTGTACTTCCACTTCGCGGCGAAGGAGGATCTCGCCCAGGCCATCATGGAGCTCCAGTCCAAGGCTTCCCGCCAGGTGGCCGGCGAGATGGACGCCCGGGGCCACTCCTCCCTGGAGGCCCTGATGCGCACGACGTTCGGGATCACGCGGCTGGCCGTCGAGGGCCCGATACCCCGCGCGGGCCTGCGCCTGGCCACCGGCGGAGTGGTGATACGGCCGCCCCTGCGGCACCCCTTCCAGGAGCTGCTGGACATCGCCGTCCGCAAACTCCACGGCGCCGCCAAGGAGGCCGACATCCACCCGGACGTCGACGTCGAGGCCGCCGCTCACTCCCTCGTCTGCTTCTTCGTCGGCACCCGCGTCGTCGCCCGTTCCCTGGAACCCGTCGCACGCCAGCCCCGCAGAGTGGCCGAGATGTGGCACCTGATGATCCGGGGTCTGGTCCCGGTACCCCGCCGCGCCCCCTATCTCGCCCTCGCGACACAGTTGGAACGGGAGATCAGAGCCGTATGACGCCCGCGATACGGTGAGGCGCATGCCCGACAGGTTCGACACCCCGCGCGTGCCCGTGCTCCTCGGCGACGAACCCGGTTCGTTCCCGCACAGCGTGCTCGCCGAACGGCATCCCGCGATCATCCGGCAGGTACGGGAGTCCTTCCCGTACGGCCCGGACCGGCACCGTGCGCTGGACGCGCTGCTCGCGAGCTGCACCAAGGGCGTGATCGAACCGCTTCCGGCCGACGCGCACGACCGGGACCGCTGGACGGCGTGGGGCGCCGAGGAGTACACCGGCCGGTCCTGGTTCGAGGTGCCGTGGCTGTGGTCGGAGAGCTACTTCTACCGCCAACTCCTCGAAGCCGTCGGCTACTTCGCCCCCGGCCCCTGGCAGGGCATCGACCCGTTCCGCCCCGCCAAGCTGGCCGAGCTCGACGCCCCGGAGACGGACGAGGAACTGGCCGCCCTCGACACCCTCGCGGAGCTGCCCGAAGACGAGCGGGACCGGGCGCTGCTGCACGGCTCCCTGTGGGGCAACCGCGCGGACCTCGGCTTCCGGCTGTCGGCCGGGCACGACGAGACCTCCTCGGACACGCCGCCGCTGGTGGCCGACGACAGCGAGACCCTGTGGTCCCTGCTTCCGTCCACGGGTTCGGCCACTGTCTGCCTGATCGCCGACAACGCGGGCCGCGAACTCGTCCCCGATCTGCTCCTCATCGCCCACCTGCTCAGTCAGGGGCGCGTCGGACGAGCCGTCCTCCACGTCAAGCCGTACCCCTACTACGTCTCCGACGCCACGCACGCCGACGTGCTCGACGCACTGCGCCGGCTGACGACGGCACGGGGCGCCGCCGGGACGTACGGACACACGCTCTGGTCGGCGATGACCGACGGCCGCCTCACCGTCCGCGCGCACCCCTTCTCCAGTGCCCCGCTGCCGTACGCGCGGATGCCCGGTGACCTCCGCGAGGAACTGGCCGCTGCCACCCTCACGATCGTCAAGGGCGACCTCAACTACCGCCGCCTGGTCGGCGACCGACTCTGGCCGCCGACCACGCCGTTCTCCGAGGTCACCGCACATTTCCCCGGGCCGGTCGCGGCCCTGCGCACATTGAAGTCCGACGTGATCACCGGGCTGGACGCCGGCACCGAGGCGGCGCTGGTCGAGGGCGAGGGTCCTCAGGAGTGGCGGATCGGCGGGAAGCATGCGCTGATCCAGGTGCGGCGGTGACGAACCCTCCGAACTCAAGTGACTCACGTGACCCGGACGGGCAGCGACTTGAGTCCGTTGATGAAGTTCGACACCAACCGCTTCGACGGTCCGACCGTCCGTAGTACGGGCAGTGCCCGCAGGGTTTCCCGGTAGAGCACCCGCAGCTGAAGTCGCGCGAAGTGCGCACCCAGGCAGACATGCGGACCGTCGCCGAAGGAGACGTGCGGGTTCGGGGTGCGGGACAGGTCCAGCCGGTCCGGGTCGGCGAAGACCCGTTCGTCGCGGTTGGCGGAGGCGTGGAAGACGACCACCTTCTCGCCCGCGCGGATGCGATGGCCGGCCAGCTCCGTGTCCTGCGCGGCGGTGCGGCGGAAGGTGAGGACGGGCGGGTGCCAGCGGAGCAACTCGTCCACCGCGGAAGGGAGTTCGACGCGCCCGTCGCGCAGGCGCTCATACGCCTGCGGGTGTTCGGCGAGGGTGAGCAGGCCGCCGGGTGCCGCGCTGCGGACGGTGTCGTTGCCCGCGACGGTGAGCAGGAAGAAGAACATCTCCAGCTCGGCCCGGGAGAGTTCGGGGTCATGGGCGAGCGTGGTCATCACGTCGTCGTCGGGGTACCGCCGCTTGTGCGCGGCCAGCTGCTGGGCATACCCGAACATGTCCCGCAGCATCGCGGGCGACCGTGGGTTGACCGGCCTGCCCGCCGGGTCCAGTACCGGGGGACCGGCCTCGTCCGGATCCTGGTAACCGATCACGCGCCGCGTCCAGTGCAGCAGCAGCCTGCGGTCGGCCTCCGGCACGCCGAGCAGGTCGGCGAGGTTGAGCAGGGCGTAGTCGTCGGTGACGGCGGTGACCAGGTCGACGGTGCCGTCCGAGGCGCGGGCCTCGTCCAGGGCGCGGCCGAGCAGCGTCCGGGCGCGGTCCTGGGCGAGCTTGGCGAAGCGGTCGATGCGTCTCGGGGTGAAGGCCCGGCTGACCAGCCGTCTCAGGCGCCCGTGTCCCGGCGGATCCTGGTTGAGCATCATGCGGCGGATGAACGGCAGGTCGTCCGGGTCCGGGTCGCGGATCTGGGTCGCGCCGATGTACGAGGAGTACGTCGCCGAGTCCTTGAGCACCCGCACCACGTCCGCGTGCCGGGTCACCGCCCAGAACCCGGGCCCGGCGGGCCAGCCCAGCACCTCCGGCTCCTCCTGCCGGGCCACGGGGTGGTGGTCGCGCAGGACGCGATAGGCGTCGTACGGGACGCCGGTCGCGTACTGGCGGGGGTCGAAGACGTCGGGGACGGGCGGCGCGTGGTGGACGGTCACGCCGGCTCGCTCTCGTCGGCCCGCAGGAAGTCCTCCACCACGCGGATCAGCTCCAACGGCGTCTCGTCCATGGAGTAGTGGCCGGCGGACGGGAGTTCGTGCAGCTCGGCGCGCGGGTACCAGGTCATCCACGTCTGGCGGAGGAGGTCGGCCGACAGGGCCGGGTCGAGAGCGCCGGTCACGGCGAGCGCGGGGACCGGGGAGCCCTCGACGCGGGTGTGGAAGTCCTCCCCGGCCCAGGAGTCCAGCCAGGCACGGAACGCCTTCTGGTCGCTGACCGCGAGCGAACGCGCGACCATACGGTCGAGCCAGGCGGCCGGACGACGGCCGCCGGTGGTGACGTCGATGATGGCGCGCCGGTTCTCCGGCTGGTGCGCCGCGTCGGCGAACAGCTCCCACTGCTCGGGCGGCAGCGCCAGCCCCGAGGCCGGAACCGGCGAGACCCCGACCAGCCTGCGCAGTCGGTGCGGGGCGAGGGCGAGGAGGCGCTGGCCGACCGCGCCGCCCATGGAGTGGCCGACCACGGAGAAGCGTTCCCAGCCGAGCCGGTCGGCCAGCTCCACCAGGTCGAGAGCGGCTTCGCCTGTCGTGTATCCGCCGATCGCGTCCTTGGCGCCGCCGTAGCCGCGCAGATCGACGAGGGCGTAGGTGAACTCCGTACGGTCGAGGTCGGGCAGGACGGCCCCGTAGGCGGACCGATCGGCGAACCAGCCGTGCACGGCGAACACCTTGTGGGCGCCGTCGCCGTGCAGCTCGTGCGGGAGCGTGAAGGAGGTCATATGACCAAGGTGGCGCACATCGGCGAAGACCGACAGCTTGCCATGGCCGCGTTCATCTGCTTTATGTGGTGATCATGACAAATCCTTGATAGTCATGTCGACATGCCGTTACGTCAATTGCGCACGGGAACGGGGAGAACCGCAGCCGCCGCGGCCGCCTTTCTGCTGGTGTCCCTCACGGCCTGTGGTGAGGACGGGGACTCCGCGTCCTCCCCCGGCGGGCGGGACACGGTCACCGTGGCCGCCCTGCCCCTGATCGACTGCGCTGCCCTCTACATCGCCCGGGACCGCGGCCTGTTCGAGAAGGAGGGCCTCGACGTCCGCATCCAGCAGGTGCAGCAGAGCCTGCAGGCACTGCCGGCCCTGGCCAAGGGGCAGATCGACATGGTCGCGAGCGCGAACTACGTGACCTATCTGCAGGCCTATGAGAAGGGCACCCTCGACATCCGGATCGTCGCCGAGGCGATCAGGGCCGCGCCGCGCATGATGGAGGTCCTCGTACCCGAGGACTCGGACATCAAGACCGTCGCCGACCTCGAGGGCAAGAAGCTCGCGGTCAACACCCTCAACAACGTCCAGTCGCTCACTTTCAACGAGATCCTCGCGAAACAGGGCGTCGGCCGTCCCGTCTACCGGGCGATTCCCTTCCCGCAGATGGGCGCCGCCCTGGACAAGGGGCAGGTCGACGCCGTGCACGCCGTCGAGCCCTACGACAGCTCCATCCAGGACGAGCTGCAGGCCAGGGTCCTCGTCGACGGCTCGTCCGCGCCCGTGGAGGCCATTCCCCTCAGCGGATACATCAGCACCGGCGAGTACGTCGACGGGAACGCCGAGACGCTGGCCGCGTTCCAGCGGGCCATCAAGGCGGCCGTGCGGATCGCCGAGGAGGACCCGTCCGTCGTGCGCGACACCCTGCCCACGTACACCAAGGTGACCGAGAAGCAGGCCGAGTCGATCGATCTGCCGGTCTTCCCGCCCACGATGGACGCCGCGCAGCTCAAGCGGCTGGCCGACCTCATGGAGAAGCAGGGGATGCTGAAGAAACCGGTCGATCCGGCGACGCTGATGGTCAAGTGACGGTGACGTGAAGGGCCGTCAGGAGCAGGTGTTGCTCGGTGCTCTCGGGGTCCTGCTGGCGTTCGGCGCCTGCGAGGCCGTCTCGCGCGCCGGGTTGGTGCGGCGCAGCTATCTGCCGCCCGCGTCCGAAGTCCTGGCGCGCGCGGTGGAGTTGGCGGGCGACGCCGTGTTCCTGGACGGCATCGCCGTGACCCTGCGCGCCTGGGCACTCGGTCTCGCCCTGGCGTGCGCCATCGCCGTCCCGGTCGGACTGGTGCTCGGGAGTGTGCCGGTCGTGGACGCCGCGGTGCGCGCGATCGTCGAGTTCCTGCGGCCGCTGCCGTCCGTCGCGCTGATCCCGCTGGTCTCCCTGCTCCTCGGGTCGGGGACCGAGACCAAGGTCGCGCTGGTGACGTACGCGTCCATCTGGCCGATCCTCTTCAACACCGTCTACGGCCTCGGCGAGACCGACCCCCTCGCCAAGGACACCCTCCGCGCCTTCGGCTTCGGCCGCCTCTCCGTCCTCCTGCGCGTCGAACTACCGGGCACGGCCCCCTTCATCGCCGCCGGCATCCGCATCTCGGCCGCCGTCGCCCTCATCCTGGCCGTCGCCACGGAAATCCTCTCCGGCTTCGGCGACGGCCTCGGCATCTTCATCGCCCAGGCCGGGCTGGCGACGGACGGGACACGGGATGTGCTGGCCGGGGTTGTGTGGGCGGGTGTTCTGGGACTGGTCATCAACGGGGTCCTGGTGTGGGGGGAGCGGCGGTTGTTTCCTTGGACGCCGGGGCGGCGGGGTGTGGGGTGACGGGGGTGACCGGGTGACTGCGGTGACTGGGGTGACCGAGGTGACGGGGTGGCCTGAAGGAACTCGGCGCCGGGCGGGCCGTGTGGCGCCCGCCGGTCCACGGGTTCCGGCGGCCGAGGTGCGTGGCGTGCACGTCTCTGGCGGCCGAGGCGCCGACGGCCTGCCCGCAGGCACGGCTGTGACCTGCCGACCGGCTTTCGTGCCGAGGCGGACCGCTCCCACCCTCGGCTTCCCGCGTCGCGCCGTGAGGAGCCCTGAATGAAGCGGCACCGCAACGCCGCATCCGCCGCATCCGCTGGATCCGCTGGATCCGCTGGATCCGCTGGATCCGCTGGATCCGCTGGATCCGCCGGATCCGCCGGATCCGTGGAACCCGCTGAGGCGCCCGAGCCCCCCGAGCCCCGCGAGCTCGCCGGGCCCCCCGGTTCTCCCGACCGGCAGTCGGCAGCCTCGCGCCGCCCCTTCGCTTCGTCGGTTCCGCGCCGCTCCTTCGTCTCGTGGGTTCTGCGCCGCTCCCTCGCCGCCGCCTCCGTGCGCCATGCCCTCCTCCGCTGGACAGTCCTCGCGCTTGCCGTGGCCGTCTGGCAGTTGGTCGCCCGAGCGCATGGGAGTGTCTACTTCCCGCCGCCCGCCGAGATCGCGCGGCATGCCCGCGAGCTGTGGTTCTCGGGCCCGGTCCGGCATGTCTTCCTCACCGAGGACGCCGTCGCCGACGTCCTGCCCAGCCTCGGCCGGATGGCCGCCGGGTTCGCTCTCGCCGCCGTCGCCGGGATCGCACTCGGCGTCGCGGTCGGCCGCTCGCGGCGCGCGTACGCCCTCTGCAACCCCGTCCTGCAGTTCGCCCGCGCCGTGCCGCCGCCCGCCCTGGTCCCCGTCTTCGTCGTGATCTTCGACTTCGGTACGCCGATGCAGATCGCGTCGATCGTCTTCAGTGCCGTCTGGCCGGTACTGATCAACACCGCGGAAGGCGCCCGCGACACCGACCCGCTACGCCTCGAGGTCGCCGCCGTCCTCCGTCTCACCGCGGCCGAACGGCTCCGCTTCCTCATCCTGCCGTCCGCACTGCCCCGCATCTTCGCCGGCCTCCGCCTCAGCCTCTCGCTCTCCCTCATCCTCATGGTGTTCTCGGAGCTGCTGCCCGGCACCGCGAACGGCATCGGCTTCACGCTCACCGACGCCCAGTCCCGCTCCGACCTGCTCACCGTCTGGGCGGCGCTGGTCCTCCTCGGCGCCCTCGGCTACCTCCTCAACACCGGCCTCCTGGCCGTCGAGAAACGACTCGTCGGCCGAGGGAGGACCACGACCGTATGACCCGTACGCCCCCCATCTCTTCCGCCATGCCCCCCACCCCCTCCGCCCAGGGACAGCCATGCTCCGCCTAGACACCGTCGGCCAGCACTACGGCGACCACCAGGTACTGCACGACATCACCCTCACCGTGCCGGACGGCCAACTCCTGTGTGTCGTGGGCCCGTCCGGCTGCGGCAAGTCCACGCTGCTGCGCACCGTCGCGGGTCTGCTGCCGGCGTACGACGGCACGATCACGCTGGACGGCACACCCGTACGGGGCGTCCCCGACAACCTCGCCGTGGTCTTCCAGGACTACGCCCGCTCCCTCTACCCCTGGCTCACGGTCCGCGAGAACGTGGCGCTGCCGCTCCGCCGCAGGGGCCTGCCGAGAGCGGAACGCCGAGCCGAGGCCGACCGCATCCTGGCCCGCGTCGGCCTCACCGACACCGCCCGCCGCCACCCCTGGCAGCTCTCGGGCGGTATGCAGCAACGCGTGGCCATCGCCCGGGCCCTGGTCTGCCGCCCCTCCCTCCTCCTGATGGACGAGCCCTTCGGCTCCCTCGACGCGCAGACCCGCGAGGATCTGGAGGACCTCCTCCTCGAGGTCCACCGCACGGACGGCGCGACGATCGTCTTCGTCACCCACGACATCGACGAGAGCGTCTACCTGGGCGACCGCGTCGTCGTCCTCTCCCCGGGGCCCGGCTCCAAGGTCGTCCTGGACCTCCCGGTCGAACTCCCCGGCACCCGGGACCAGATCACCACCCGGGGCCTGGCGGAGTTCGTCGCGTTGAGGTCGCAGGTGGGGCGGGCGGTGCGCAACAGACAGCACCGGTGACCTTTCAACGCCGGTCGGGAACACTCAGCGCCGAGGCGTCCAGAGGGCGGAGCCCCTCGCGCCGCCGGCCCGTCGCTCAGCCCAACCGCACGTCCTGCCACACCAGCCGGTGATCGGACGTCGGCACCGTCTTCCCGTCCCCCACCAACCGGTACAGCGGGTCGTCGGACGTCGGCCAGAAGACACCGTTCGCGCCCGGTATCAAGCCCCTGGACGGCAGGACGTAGTCGACGCGCAGGTTCCCGGGAGCGGTGTCGCCGAAGTCGGCGGTGTCGTAGGCCGGGTTGCCGGTGTGCGAGGCGTTGGCGCCGCCCTGGAGCCTCGCGGCCTCCGCACCGCCCGCGCTGGACGGCGGCGTGGCCGGGAGGTTCACCGCGGGGTGGTCGAGCAGCTGACGTATGGCGTGGTCGTAGCTGTCGCCGTCGTGGGGATCGGCGTTGTTGTCGCCGGCGATCACGAACCGCGCCCCGGGCCGAAGCCCGCCGCACACGCCCTTGTCGTCGTACAGGTAGGAGCTGCGCCGGCGCCCGCCGATGTAGTCGGCCCAGAGCCGGATCTCGTCGTGATTGCGCCGTCCGTTGCGGTCCTCGGTGCCGTCGAAGGTGGGCGGCGTCGGGTGCGAGACCAGGAAGTGCACGGTGGAGTGGCCGATGCGCACCGGCACGTCCCAGTGGCTCTTCGACGACAGCCGCAGGATCGTGGTGGCCTCGTCGCTGTAGTAGCCCGGGGGCATGATGTGGCCGGGCATGTCCTTCCACAGGAAGCGCTGGAAGGTGCGCACCGCGTGCCGGTCGATCGGGTACTTCGACAGCACGACCATGCCGTACTGACCCGGGAACCAGCCATAGCCGTAGGCGTCCTGCCCGTACGCGTCCGAACCGGGTGTCGTGACCGCGCCGTTCTTCCCGTCGAGGTCCAGGCCGGTGGCGACGCCCGTGTTCACCGGGGCGGTGAAGTGGTACGGGTAGCGGACCGGCTTCGCGCCGTTGTGGCCGACGGACAGGTAGTTGTGCAGGAACAGACGGACCGCCCTGCCCTGCTCGTCGTAGTCGAACTCGTTGATCAGCAGGACGTCCGGGTCGACCCGCTGGATGGTCTCGGCGGCGTTGCGCGCCTGGGCGTTGTCCGGCGTGGACAGGTCGGTGATCAGCCCGCCCTGGGTGAAGCGGTTCAGGGAGGCGTTGAAGGTGGCGAACCGGACGGACCGGCGGCCGTGCCGCTCGGTCGCCGAGGCCGGGAACGCCGCGGTCGTGGCCAGCGCCGCCCCGGCGAGTGAGACCAGCGCGGTACGGCGGGAGAGGGATCCGGTGGAGCGAGAGTGGGATCCGGTGGGGAGGGAGTGGGATCCGGTGTTGTGGGAGGGAGATCCGGTGTGGTTCATCGCGACTCCGGTGAGGGACGGACACAGGGGGACACATGAAGCTCGAAAAGTCTGCGCGCGTAGAGATGAACGCCACAAGGCCCGGCGAGAACTCCCGGATTCACCCGTGATTCACGCGATGGTGTGATCATGTCCCGCGCGGCGGATGCCGGTTGGGGCCCAGGGGTAGGGCCGGGCCATGACGCAGCAGCCCTTCGAACTCCCGCACTTCTACATGCCGTATCCCGCGCGGCTGAACCCCCACGTCGACGAGGCCCGCGCCCATTCGACCGAGTGGGCACGTGAGATGGGCATGCTGGAGGGGTCCGGGATCTGGGATCAGGCCGACCTGGACGCGCACGACTACGGCCTGCTCTGCGCCTACACCCACCCCGAGTGCGACGCCGACGCCCTCTCCCTCATCACCGACTGGTACGTCTGGGTCTTCTTCTTCGACGACCACTTCCTGGAGACCTTCAAGCGCACCCAGGACCGCGTCGGCGGCAAGGCCTACCTGGACCGGCTCCCGCTGTTCATGCCGATGGATCTGTCGACCCCGATGCCCGAGCCGCAGAACCCGGTCGAGGCGGGGCTCGCCGACCTGTGGACGCGTACGGTGCCCGCGATGTCCGTCGACTGGCGCCGCCGGTTCGCGCTCGCCACCGAGCACCTCCTCAACGAGTCCCTGTGGGAGCTGTCCAACATCAACGAGGGCCGCGTCGCCAACCCCGTCGAGTACATCGAGATGCGCCGCAAGGTGGGCGGCGCCCCCTGGTCGTCGGGCCTGGTGGAGTACGCGACCGCCGAAGTTCCCGCGTCCGTCGCCGAGTCGCGGCCGCTCAGGGTCCTGATGGAGACGTTCTCCGACGCCGTGCACCTGCGCAACGACCTGTTCTCCTACCAGCGCGAGGTCGAGGACGAGGGCGAACTCAGCAACGGCGTCCTGGTGCTGGAGAGGTTCTTCGGCTGCACCACCCAGGAGGCCGCCGACACCGTCAACGACGTCCTCACCTCCCGGCTCCACCAGTTCGAGCACACCGCACTCACCGAAGTCCCCGCCGTGGCGCTGGAGAACGGCCTCACACCGCAGGAGGTCGTCGCGGTCGCCGCGTACACCCAGGGGCTGCAGGACTGGCAGTCCGGCGGCCACGAGTGGCACATGCGCTCCAGCCGGTACATGAACGAGCGAGCCCGGCCCACCGCGGCCTGGCGGGGTCTGACCGGTCCCGGCACATCCGCGGCCGACGTCGGCGCGCTGCTCGCGGCGGCCGGCGCCGAACGCCTGCGTGCCTACACACACGTGCCGTTCCAGAAGGTCGGCCCGTCACGGCTGCCCGACTTCTCCATGCCCTTCCAGGTGGAGCTGAGCCCGCACCTGAACGCCGCGCGCCCCCGGCTGACGGAATGGATGCACCGGATGGGCATGCTCCAGGAGGGCGTCTGGGACGAGGACAAGCTTGCCGCCTACGACCTCCCGCTGTGCTCCGCGGGCCTCGATCCGGACGCCACACCGCAGGCCCTCGACCTCAGCGCCCAGTGGCTCGCCTGGGGCACCTACGGTGACGACTACTACCCCCTCGTCTTCGGCCAGCGCCGCGACCTGGCCGCCGCCCGGCTGACAACCAAACGTCTGTCGGACTGCATGCCCCTCGACGGAGAGCCGGTGCCCGTCCCCGTCAACGGCATGGAACGCGGCCTGATCGACCTCTGGGCGCGCACGACGGCGGACATGACACCCGGCGAGCGGCGCACCCTGAAGGACTCGGTGAACGTCATGACCGAGAGCTGGGTGTGGGAACTGTCCAACCAGCTCCAGAACCGCATCCCCGACCCGGTCGACTACCTGGAGATGCGCCGCGCCACCTTCGGCTCCGACCTCACCCTCAGCCTGTGCCGGATGGGCCACGGCCCCGCCGTCCCGCCGGAGGTGTACCGCAGCGGGCCCGTCCGTTCGCTGGAGAACGCAGCCATCGACTACGCCTGCCTCATCAACGACGTCTTCTCGTACCAGAAGGAGATCGAGTACGAGGGCGAGATCCACAACGCGATCCTCGTCGTACAGAACTTCTTCGGCATCGACTACCCCACCGCACTGGAGGTCGTCCACGACCTGATGACCCAGCGCATGCAGCAGTTCGAGCACGTGGTCGCGCACGAACTCCCCATCGTCTACGAGGACTTCGGGCTATCGGGCGAGGCTCGGGAGATCATGGACAACTACGTCGTCGACCTCCAGAACTGGCTGGCGGGCATCCTGCACTGGCACCGGACGGTCGACCGCTACAAGGCCGAGTACCTGGCCCGCCGCGCCCACGGCTTCCTGCCGGACCGCCCGCCCGCGGTGCCCGTCCTCACCTGACCTCCCGCACCCGCGCCACTGTCCCCTCGGCGAGTTCCCGTACGGTCTTCGCGGCGTTCTCGGGGAGCTCGCCGAGTATCGCGTCGGAGGCCGCGAGGAGTGTGCGGGCCTCCTCCGGTTGACCCGCGTCGGCCAGGGCGCGGGTCAGCCTGTAGTGCTCTTCGGCCATGAAGCGACCTAGGCCGTGTCCGCAAAGTCCCGCCTGCCCGACGGGACTTTGCGGACACGACCTAGGCTCCCGCACCGCCAGTTACGCAGGGAGTCGTCCTCGGAGGTCGCGAGGGTTTCGCGCAGCGACGTCAAGGTCCGTACCGCCTCCGGTAGTTGGCCGACCGCACGCTCCAGGCGGGCCTGGTCGAGGCGGGCCACCACCCGGTCCCGCGCCCCCTCCCGCAACGCGGCGTACAGGCGCTGGGCGCGCAGTGCCTGTATGCGGTCGCCGAGCCCCTCGAAGTCGTGCGCCAGCGCACGCAGTGGGGCAGTGGTCAACTTCTGCGGCGCGTCGGGCCGACGGAGTCGGCTTTGATCCATGACGATCTCGTCGAGACTGCGGATCAGCGCGACCCGGGCGAGCTCGGTCATCCCCTGGTCGCGGGCCAGGTCGGTCCATGTGCCCACCGGTTCGTCCGCGGGATCCGTACCGAACAGCGACGCGTCGAGCCCCTTCGCCCACTCCCGCAACGCGTCCGAACTCGCCCCGGGTCCGGGCATGCCGCCGAGCCCGCACCAGGTGTCGTAGGTCGTCTCCCGCACCTCGTGCAGCAGCGGCAGGTCCCCGGTGTCTCCGCGCAACCCCACCAGCACGGCGGCGAGCCGCAGTTCGTCCGTCATCGAGGACTTGGCCTCGTGCCGCAGCAGATGCCGCAGCAGCTCCAGATCGCCCTCGGCACGGTCGAACTGCGCGGCGCGCAGGGCGAGTCGGCGTCGTACGGGATCCTCGGCCACCCCCTCCCAGGCGGCGCGCTCGCCCGCCCGCAGCAGGGCGAGGTCCGCGCGCCCCGCCGCGAGGACCGGCTCCCAGAGCGGAGGGCCGGGCGGGCCCAGCAGCTCGTACGGGCAGCCTTCGTCGTCGTTGAGCAGCACGAAGTCCGGCTCGGTGCGCCGCAGTGCGGTATGCAGCATGCTCACGAGCTCGACCGGGTTGCGCTCCGGGAAGCCCAGCGCCGCGCGGAGCTCGGCCCGCTCCTCGTCGATGCCGTAGTACTCGCGGATCTCCTCCTCGGTCTCCGCGACGCGCGCGAGGATCCGCTCCTCGCCGTCGTCCGGCGACAGACGCGTGTAGTCGTGCCAGCCCGGCAGCCCGATCATGATCTCGAGCGCCTCGTCGACACTGGAACCGATGATCCCGGCACTGCCCTCCGAGTCGGCGTACAGCATCGAGCCGTCCGCGCACACGAAATACGTACCGCCCGTGTCGTCACCCGCCACGGTCTCCAACGGGCCGCCCGAAGCCAGGCGCACCTCCTCGACATGGCCGTCAGCGGCGCGGTCCAGATCGAAGTTGAAGGGGAACGCGGCCAGTTGGGCCAAGCGAGGGTTCTGCCGCAGCAGATCGAGCGCGTGATCGGTCATGTAACAGAACGTAACAGCCGCCGCTGACAACGGACTCCGTCAAGCCTCCGGGTACCTTTCCGAAACTTTTCGTGCGGAACGGGATATTCCGGGAACTCCGGCGGTGCGCTGCGAGTCTTCTGGGGTGAGGGGAATACAGACAACGAGAAGACACGGGGGTGTTCGACCTTGACCGACATCATCGAGAGGTTCACGGACAGCGACTCGGAGTCCGAAAAGGAAACCGAAAACGGGATCGAAAAGGAGAAGGGGTCGCTCGGCACCCGCGAGCTGACGCCGTACGCGGCCCCGCTGCCCGTCCCGCCCGTCCTGCGGCCCGCCTCCGACGACGTCCTCCACGAGACCGAGATCGCCTTACGCCCGACGTGGGTCCGCCTGCACCCGCAGCTGCCGCCGACCCTGATGTGGGGCTACGACGGCCAGGTGCCGGGCCCCACCATCGAGGTGCGGCGCGGACAGCGCGTGCGCATCGCGTGGACCAACCGCATTCCCAGGGACAGCGAGTACCCGGTCACCTCGGTGGAGGTGCCGCTGCGCACGGACGGGCGCCCACAGTCCACCACCGAGCCCGGCCGTGACGGGGTCGAGCCCAACAAGGACGTCGCCGCCCTGCCCGCCTGGTCGGTGACCCATCTGCACGGCGCCCAGACGGGCGGCGGCAACGACGGCTGGGCGGACAACGCGGTCGGCTTCGGCGACGCCCAGCTGTCCGAGTATCCGAACGACCACCAGGCGGTGCAGTGGTGGTACCACGACCACGCCATGAACATCACGCGGTGGAACGTGATGACAGGTCTGTACGGCACCTACCTCGTCCGTGACGACGAGGAGGACGCTCTCCATCTGCCCTGCGGGGACCGGGAGATCCCGCTGCTGCTGGCCGACCGCAACCTCGACACCGACGAGGACGGCCGTCTCAACGGCCGGCTGCTGCACAAGACGGTGATCGTCCAGGAGAAGAACCCGGAGACGGGCAAGCCGGTCTCCATCCCGTTCAGCGGCCCGTACACCACGGTCAACGGCCGCATCTGGCCCTACTGCGAGGTGGACGCCGCCTGGTACCGCTTCCGGCTGGTCAACGCGTCCAACGCGCGCGTCTACAACCTCGTCCTGGTCGACGAGGACGACAACCCGGTCCCGGGCATCGTGCACCAGATCGGCAGCGACGGCGGACTGCTGCCGCGCCCGGTGCCGATCGACTTCGACGGCGCGCTGCCCACCCTGAGCGCGGCGCCGGCCGAGCGTTTCGACCTGCTCGTCGACTTCCGCGGTCTCGAGGGCCGAAGCCTCCGGCTGGTCAACAAGGGCCGCAACCAGCCGCCCGGCGTCCCCGACCCGGCAGGTGACGTGCGCTATCCGGCGGTCATGGAGTTCCGCGTCCGGGAGGGCTGCGAGGCGGACACCTTCGAACTGCCGGAAGTGCTCTCCGGTTCCTTCCGCCGGCTCACGCACGACATCGAGCACGGACACCGGCTGATCGTGCTCACCCCGCCCGCCACGAAGGGCGCCGGCGGGCACCCGGAGATCTGGGAGATGGCGGAGGTCGAGCACCCGGGCGACATCCAGGTCCCCACCGACGGTGTCATCCAGGTCACCGGTCCGGACGGCAGGACGAGGACGTACCGGCGCACCGCCCGGACGTTCAACGACGGTCTCGGCTTCACGATCGCCGAGGGCAGCCACGAGCAGTGGAGCTTCCTCAACCTCGCGCCGATCGTCCACCCCATGCACATCCACCTGGCCGACTTCCAACTGCTGGGCAGGGACGCCTACGACGTCTCGGGCTTCGACCCGGCGGTGGGCGGCACCCGCAGCCCGATCCGGTTCGACGCCGGCACCTCGATCCCCCTGGCGCCCAACGAACTCGGATACAAGGACGTCTTCCAGGTGCCCGGCAACCAGATGCTGCGCGTGATGGGGAAGTTCGACGGCGCCTACGGCCGGTTCATGTACCACTGCCACCTCCTCGAGCACGAGGACATGGGGATGATGCGGCCCTTCGTCGTCATGCCCGCGGAGGCGCTGAAGTTCGACCACGGCGGCGGTCACGGCGGTCACGGGGAGGGCCACACGGGCTGACCGACGCGCGCGTGGCGCGTCCCGTACAGGCGGCGCGTCACGCGCGCGTGGTGGCCTTCCGCCCCGCGTGCTCGACCGCGGCTCGCGCCAGCGCCCGGACGACCGGGTGCGGGCGCGAGCCGTCCCCGGACAGCTCCGGCTGGAACAGCGTGGCCAGGAAGAAGGGGTGACCGGGCAGTTCGGCGATCCGGACGTGACCGTCCTCGTCGTGCCCGGAGAAGCGCAGCCCGTGCGCGCTCAGGGCGTCGAGGTGGCGGGAGGGGCCGTACGCGCAGAAGTACCGTTCGACGGTCTTCTCCGAGCCGATCACCGACTGGGCGAGCGAACCGGGCTCGATCCGCACCGCCGCCTCGTGGCCGACCAGCGAGCAGGCCAGGGGTTCGATGAGGAAGTCGTCGGCGTCGGGGTCGTTCTCGGCATGGGCGACGCGGGTCAGTCCGCACACGTCGCGGGCGTACTCGAGGAGCGCGTGCTGGAAGCCGCCGCACGTGCCGAGGAACGGGATGCCCTCCTCGCGCGCGGTGCGGATCGCGGCCAGCACGCCCGCCTCGCTGCGGTACGGGCTGCCCGGCAGCACCCACACGGCGTCGAAGCCGCGCACCGCGCCGTCGTCCGCCGCGTCCTGCGACGGGATCCAGTAGGCGTCGAGCACGAGCCGGTCGCGTTCGGCGAGGGCGTCCAGCAGGAGGGGCACGCGTGTGTGCGAGGCGACGTTGGGGGAGCGGTCCCCGACCAGGGCGAGCCTGGCCGTCCGGGTGGCGGTGTTCGTCATGGACTCATCCTGGGCACGGCTCGGAGTTCACGTCCAACGATGATTTCTGCACCCTCGATAAGCGGAACTGATGCGCTACGGAATGCTGTCGCCCATGGACCCGCATCTGCTGCGCACCTATGTCACCGTCGCCCGCCTCGCCTCGTTCTCCGAGGCCGCGCGCGAACTGGGCTACACCCAGTCGGCGGTGTCCCAGCACATCGCCGCGCTCGAACAGGACCTCGGCGCCCCGCTGCTCACCCGCCGCCCCGTCGCGCCCACGGCGGCCGGCGAACGGCTCCTGGAGCACGCGGGTCCTCTGCTGCTGCGCCTGGAGGCGGCCCGAGCGGATGTCGTACGAATGGCGGCCGCACCCGCTCACGGGCTGACGCTCGCGGCCTCGTCGACCGCGTTGGGACCACGCGTCCTCGCCGCGCTCCCGGCGTCCGGCGTGACCCTGCGCGCGCTGCCCCGCGACGAGATCCCCGCGGCCGTCGCCACCGGCACGGCGGACCTCGGCCTCGTGGACGGCCTGGCCGCCCCCAGCGACCCACTGCGGCTGCCGGACGTGGCACCGCTGACCACGTACGGCGTGGCAGAGGAACCGGTCTGTGTGCTCCTGCCCGACACCCACCCGCTCGCCCGGCGCACCCGGGTCCGCCTCGGCGACCTGGCCGACGCCCGCTGGCTGGACGCCCCCGACGCGGGCCTGCCGCTCGCCCACCTCCGCGCCGCGAACGGTGGCCACGGCTTCCGACCCGCCCTGCGCTTCGAGGGCACCGATGTCCGCGCCCTCACCGCCCTGGCCGCGGCCGGTCACGGTCTGACCCTGCTGCCCCGCCCGGCGGCCACCGGCGTGCCCGGGACAGTCGCCGTACCCGTCACGGAACCACGTGTCGTGCACAGGACGGAACTGGTGCACGCGGGGCCTCTCGGGGGAGCCGCGGCGGCCGTCGCGGAGGCGCTGACCGAACGGACGTGAAACGGCCCGCTCCTCACCCCCTCCCTGCCGTCCTCTCCGCCGTCTCGCTTCCGGGGTGGCGCCTATGGATTCCCGTTCTTGACCACTGGTCAGTCTCACTCGATCGTGGCTCGTTGTGCGCCGGTGCGCAGGGTAGTCACCAGGCGGAGGCGATCCGATGGAACAGACTGCGTTGCGACCCAAGCCCATGCCTGGTCAGGGGCCCGGCGACGGCGCCGACTCAGGCCCCGGCGCACGCCGCCCGCACGCCGCGCCCCCTCGACGCGGCCGACGGCTCACGACCCTGCTGCTCGCCCTGCTGACCGGACTGGTCCTGGTCCTGACCGGCGTCGGGCTCGGCACGATGGGGGCCACGGTGATCGCCATGAGCCGACTCGCCGAGCTGCGGCACCAGGCGGGGCCGGGCGCCCCCGGAAGCCCGGCCAGCTCCCCACGACCCGGTTCCTCGGCCGCACCGTCCCCGTCGCCCTCGCCGCCCCCCGCCGCCGTCGCGACCCTCGGCGTGGAGGCCGTCGACGCCGAGAAGCCGGGCGCCCTGATCGTCGGCGTCCACGTGCCCGGCCCCGGATACACGGCCGGCCTGGTCCGGGGCGATGTCGTCCTCGCGTTCGACAAGACCCGCGTCGACTCGGCCGCCGACCTGGCGCGAGCCGTCGCCGGGGCCGACCCTGGCCACCAGGCGGTCCTGACGGTGCGCCACCGCAGCGGCGGCTACCAGCAGCTGACGGTGGTCCCGGGCGTCGTCACCTGACCGCCCCGCACACATGGACGAGTACGCGAAAACCACTCGCCACGCCCCGCCGACAGGGCCACGATGACCCCATGCCGACCACCCTCATCGCCTTCCTGGGGGCCTGCACCCTCGTCGCCGCCGCGCCCGGGCCCAGCACCGTGCTGATCATCAAGCAGTCCCTGCACAGCAGGCGCTCCGGATTCCTGACCGTGCTGGGCAACGAGACCGGCGTCTTCATCTGGGGCGTCGTCGCCGCGTTCGGCCTGACCGCGCTGCTGACGGCCTCCGAGACGGCGTACGACGTGATGCGGATCGTTGGCGCGGTGGTGCTCGTCGGCTTCGGCGTCCAGGCGCTGCGCGCGGCACGCCGGGCCAAGGGAGCGGAAGAGGTCGCCTGGCAGGGCGCCCCGAAGAGCGGCTGGGCCTCCTACCGCGGCGGGCTGCTGCTCAACCTCCTCAACCCCAAGGCGGCCGTCTTCGCCATGTCCTTCCTGCCGCAGTTCGTGCCCGAAGGCGCCCCCCACCTGCCGACCATGATCGGCCTCGCCGCGCTGTGGGCTGTCTACGAGGTCGGTTACTACGGCCTGTACGTGTGGTTCGTCGGCCGGATGAAGTCGGTACTGTCCCGTGCGGGCGTGCGCCGACGCCTGGAACAGGTCTCCGGCGGCGTGCTGCTGCTCCTCGGCGCCCGTATGGCACTGGACGGCTGACCCCATGCCCGGTCCGCCTCCCGACGAGTCGTCCGAAAGCCCCGCCGACCGGCTCGCGCCGCCCCCTCCGTACGGGCAGGATGCTGCCCGTAGTCCTTTCACGCGCCCAGGGAGGCCCGGATGACCAGCACCGCACCCGCGCCCTTCACCGCCGACGACTACAACACCCGTATGGCGCGTGCCGCGCGGACCGCCGCGGAGGCCGGGCTGGCCGGGCTCCTGGTGGCACCCGGCCCCGACCTGGCCTGGCTCACCGGCTACACGCCCCCCGCCGAGACCGAGCGGCTCACCCTGCTGGTCCTCGCTCCCGGCCGTGACCCCGTCCTCGTCGTCCCCGCCCTGGAGGCCCCCGACGCCGCGAAGGCGGCCGCCGCGCCCGGCCTGACCCTGCGCGACTGGACCGACGGCCAGGACCCCTACGCCGCCACCGCCGCCCTGCTGGACCCGAGCGGCCGGTTCGGCATCAGCGACAACGCCTGGGCGATGCACCTGCTGGCGCTCCAGAAGGCACTGCCCGGCACCTCGTACGCCTCCCTGACCGACGTCCTGCCGATGCTGCGGGCCGTCAAGGACGCCGCCGAGCTGGAGCTGCTGGCGGCCGCGGGTGCGGCCGCAGACGCAACGTTCGAGGAGATCCGGAAGGTTCCCTTCGGCGGCCGCCGGGAGTCCGAGGTCGCCGCCGACATCGCCCACCTGCTGCGGCGCTTCGGCCACACCCAGGTCGACTTCACCATCGTCGCCTCCGGCCCCAACGGCGCCAACCCGCACCACGAGGCCGGCGACCGGGTGATCGAACGCGGCGACATGGTCGTCCTGGACTTCGGCGGCCTGAAGGACGGCTACGGCTCCGACACCTCCCGCACCGTCCACGTCGGCGAACCCACCGACGAGGAGCGCCGGGTCCACGACCTGGTGCGCGCCGCCCAGGAGGCGGGCTTCGAAGCCGTCCGGCCGGGCGCCGCCTGCCAGGACGTCGACCGGGCCGCCCGCTCGGTCATCGAGGACGCCGGGTACGGCGAGCACTTCATCCACCGCACCGGGCACGGCATCGGCGTCACCACACACGAGCCGCCGTACATGATCGAGGGCGAGGAGCAGCCCCTGGTGCCCGGCATGTGCTTCTCCGTGGAGCCCGGCGTCTACCTGCCGGGCCGCTTCGGAGTGCGCATCGAGGACATCGTGACGGTCACCGAGGACGGCGGCCGGCGCCTCAACGACACCACCCGCGAGATGGTCATAGTGGACTGACCCGGCGACCGATCGCGGAGCAAGGAGCCCCCGTACCCCCCCCGAAGACCCCCGAGTGACAACGGCGCGACCATGACCCAGGCACCGACACCCACCGCGGACACCGTCCGCCGACTGGTCCGTTCCCTGCTCAAGGACGACGTGGCCGACTCGGCCGGCCCCGACGTCCGGCCCGCCGGAGCGGGCGCCGAACCCGCCACCTGGTGGGTCGGCACGCGTCATGTGCTGCGCCTGGCCCCCGACCGTGAGGCCGCCGTGCGCCAGCGCCGCGAACTGCGGCTGCGCGACCTGGTCCGCCCGCACGTCCCGGTCGCGGTCCCGACGAGCGTCGCGTACGGCGAGTGGGCGCCCGGGCTGAGCTACACCCTCGACACCAAGGTGCCCGGCGGGTCGGGCGACCGGCACGATGTGTCGGCGGTCGGCGAGGCGGACCTGGCCGGCCTGCTCACGGGCCTGCGCGAGGTCCCGGTGCGGCAGGCCGAGACGCTCGGCGTGCCGCGTGCCGCCCCGCGTTCCCTGGAGGCGCTGCGCCGGTCCGCCGAACGCGCCGCCGGGCGCCTCGCCGCCGCCGACGAGTTCGACGCCGCCCGCCTGCGCCAGCTCACCCAGCCCGCCGCCGTGCAACTCGCGGCCCAGCCCGGCGCCGCGGTCCTCGTCCACCACGCCCTCACCGGCGACCACCTCGTCGTCAGCGCCGACGGCCGGGTGCGCGGCGTTCTCGGCTGGGCCGACACCGTCGTCGGCGACCCCGCCGAGGACATCGCCGGCCTCGCCCTCGCCGTCGGCTCCCCGGCCGCCGTCCGCGCCGCCACCCTCGCAGGCTACAGCGCCCGCCCCTGCCTGCGCGGCCTCTGGCTCGCCCGCTGCGACGCGGTCGTCCACCTCGCGGAACGCCTCGACGGCAAGGGCGAGACGCCGCTGCCTCTGCTGAGGGTTCGGCTCCGCCACGCGTGGGAGGCGATTCTGCTGGAGCGGGTGACGGAGCTGAGGGAGGACGAGGAGGACGGGGACGAGGGGCTCTGACAGCCCCCGCATCCCTACGCCCGGCAGTCCCCGTCCCCCCTCGGCATCCGACAGCCCCGTCACCCCTGCAGCAGCACCACGCCCGACTCCCCGGGCACATGCAGCACCCCGTCCGCACCGGGCGGCTCCACGGGCTCCCACGCGGCCAGTACGGCGGCCTCGCGCGGCCCCAGTGGGATCGCCGCCGGCTCCTTGGCGAGGTTCACCGCCACGCGTACGTCGCCTCGGCGGAAGGCGAGCCAGCGCTCCTGCTCGTCGTAGGCCACCTTGATGTCGGCGAGGTCGGGATCCGTCAGGTCGGGCTGCTCGTGGCGCAGGGCGATCAGACGGCGGTACCAGGCCAGCACGCGCGCGTGGGGCTCGCTGCCGAGCTCGGACCAGTCCAGGCAGGAACGGTCCCGGGTCGCCGGGTCCTGCGGGTCGGGCACGTCCTCCTCCGCCCAGCCGTGCGCGGCGAACTCCCGCCGTCTGCCCCGCCGTACGGCGTCGGCGAGCTCCGGATCGGTGTGGTCGGTGAAGAACTGCCAGGGCGTGCCCGCCGCCCACTCCTCGCCCATGAACAGCATCGGCGTGAACGGCGCGGTCAGTGTCAGCGTGGCCGCGCAGGCCAGCAGGCCGGGGGAGAGGGAGGCGGCCAGGCGGTCGCCCTGGGCTCGGTTGCCGACCTGGTCGTGGGTCTGGCTGTAGCCCAGGAGGCGGTGCGCCGCCACGCGCGTGCGGTCCAGGGGGCGCCCGTGGTGCCGGCCCCGGAAGCTGGAGTACGTGCCGTCGTGGAAGTAGCCGCCGGTGAGCGTCTTGGCGAGGCCGGCCATGGGGGCGCGGGCGAAGTCGGCGTAGTAGCCCTGGGACTCGCCGGTCAGCGCGGTGTGCAGGGTGTGGTGGAAGTCGTCGTTCCACTGGGCGTGCAGCCCGAGGCCGCCCTCGTCGCGCGCGGTGATGAGCCGAGGGTCGTTGAGGTCGGACTCGGCGATCAGATACAGCGGCCGGCCGAGGTCGGCGGAAAGGCTGTCGACGGCCGTCGACAGCTCCTCCAGGAAGTGGCACGCGCGCGTGTCCACCAGCGCGTGCACCGCGTCCAGGCGCAGTCCGTCGATCCGGTAGTCCCGCAGCCAGGCCAGCGAGCTCTCCACGAGATACGCGCGCACCTCGTCCGAGCCGGGCGCGTCCAGGTTGACGGCGGCACCCCAGGGCGTGTGATGCGTGTCCGTGAGGTAGGGCCCGAAGGCGGGCAGATGGTTCCCGGACGGTCCGAAGTGGTTGTGCACGACGTCGAGGACCACACCGAGGCCCAGTTCGTGCGCCCGGTCGACGAAGCGTTTCAGTGCCTCGGGGCCGCCGTACGGCTCGTGCACGGCCCACAGTGAGACGCCCTCGTAGCCCCAGCCGTGCCGCCCGGGGAAGGGATTCAAGGGCATCAACTGGACGTGGGTGACCCCCAGTTCGGCGAGATGCCCGAGCCGCTCGGCGGCCGCGTCCAGCGTGCCCTCGCGCGTGTACGTGCCCACGTGCAGCTCGTACAGCACCGCACCCGGCAGCGGGCGCCCGGCCCATTCGCCGCGCCACGCGTACCGCTCGTGGTCGACGACCGCGCTCAGCCCGTCCGGGCCGTCCGGCTGCCGGCGGGAGCGCGGATCGGGCAGCACGGGGCCGTCGTCGAGCGCGAAGCCGTACCGTGTCCCGTCCCGCGCCTCGGCCTCCCCCCACCACCATCCGACGCGATCGGGATCGCGCTTCAACGCGCGCGTGACACCCTCGCAATGGAGCGTCACTCGGTCGGCCTGCGGTGCCCACACCTCGAACTGCACGGACGGTTCCCCTTCGTCTGCTCACCGTGATGTAGCCCGTCCATGGTGCTTCAAACGAGATCAATCCGCTTTTGAATCTTCCCTTTTACGGCGGGGTGTCGTAACCGGCCCCGTTGGACATGTGCTCGTGAGCGCCGTTCCGCGTTTTCTGGACACCGGGGGTTCACTGACCGACAATCAGCACCGTGACGTCGTCCTTCGAGTTCAACACGTACCCCGCGCGGCTCTCCGACGCGGAGCGCGACAAGGCGCTGAAGGTGCTCCGTGACGGCGTCGCCATGGGCCGGCTGTCGCACGACACGTTCGTGCGGCGCATGGAACTCGCCCTCGCCGCCCGCCGCGCGGACGAGCTCGCCGTGCTCACCGCCGACCTCCCCGTCGAGAGCCGGGTGTCCCGGCTGGTGTTCGGCACCGTCGAGGCGATCTCCGGCTTCACCGTACGGCTGCGCAGGGCATGGCAGGCCGAGCGGCTGCCCAAGCTGCTGCTGCCCCACCCCGCGTCCGGCCATCCGCTGCGCATCGGCCGCGACCCCGCCAACGGGCTGCGGCTGACCCACGAGACCGTCTCCCGGGTACACGCCGAACTGAGCCGTCAGGGCGGCATATGGGTGCTGCGCGACCTCGGCTCCACCAACGGCACCACGGTCAACGGCCGACGCGTCATCGGCGCCGTAGTGGTCCGTGAGGGAGACCAGGTCGGCTTCGGCCGGATGTCGTTCCGGCTGGCCGCCTACTGAGCCGCCTACCGAGGCGAACCCCGCCCTGGCCCCAGGTTCACCGAACACCTGACTCAAGTCGCTTTGCGCTCTGCGGTGTTGACGTACTCGTCAACTCGTGACTGACTGTGCGTACACCATGCACACCAGGTGAATCGACGGCACCACATTGTGGAGGTGTGCCCTGCCGCCACTCCTCCGCTACCCGAGCGTCGACGAGCTGGCCGCACGGGCTGCCGCACTCGTCGCCCGCCGTCCCCGCGACGCCCGACTGCGCCGCGCGGGGACGTCCCGCGCGGGCAACCCGCTGTGGCTGCTGTCCGTCGGCCACGGCACCCGCCAGGCCCTCGTCGTGGCCGGTCCGCACGCCAACGAGCCGGTGGGCGGCGCGACCGTCCTGCGGCTGGCCGAACGGGTACTCGCCGACCCTCGCCTGCACGAGGGCGCCGACGCCACCTGGAACCTGCTGCTGTGCCTGGACCCGGACGGCCTGCGCCGCAACGAGGGCTGGCTGCACGGCCCGTACACCCTCGGCGGCTACTTCCGGCACTTCTTCCGGCCCGGCTTCCTGGAACAGCCCGAATGGCTGCCCGACGGCGCGGACGCCGCCACACTGCCGGAGACCCGCGCCCTGCTCGACCTCCAGGACGAACTGCGGCCCTTCCTGCAGTGCTCCCTGCACGGCGTCGACGTCGGCGGCGGCTTCGTCGAGGTGACCCACGACCTGCCAGGCCTCGCCCAGCGCGTCGCGCACTCGGCCGCCCGCCTCGGCATACCGCGCGAGCTCGGCCCCTACGACACCCTGTACTGGCCGGAACTCGGACCCGCCGTCTACCGGATCCCCAGGCCCCGCAGGGGCGATCTGGCCGCCGCGATCACCGAGGCGGCCGTCGAGTCGACGTGGTTCCATCCGCACCGGTACGGCACGGTCACGGCGGTCGTCGAGGCTCCCATGTGGGGTGTGGCCGCGGTGGAGGACGGTACTCCGCCCGCCGAAGAGGAAACGGTCCTGCGCATGGTGAGCCACACCCTGCGCCACGACGCCCGCGCCCTGGAGCGCCTGCTGGAGCGCCTGCGCCCGCACCTTCCCGCCGGACCGGAGACGGCTCGGCTGCTCGCCCCCGTGGACGACTATTTACTGGTCTGCCCGGGACTCGCCGACACCTGGGACCCCGACCTTCCCGACGCCGGCGGCGCCCACCCCCTTCCGCCGCTCAGCACCGCCCATCTGGCCGCCCTGCGCATCGCCGGGCGGCGCCTCGCCCTGCGGACGGCCGGTCTGCTGCACCAGCTCGTGACGGTCGCCGGACGCGACCCGGCCGGAGTGTTGCCGGAACTGGACCGCCTCCTGGACGAGTGGTGCGACGACTACCGCGACGGCTGCGGGGCGCGCTGGATACCGGTCGCGCGCCAGGTGGAGTACCAGTCGCGGGTCGTGCTCGCCACGTTCGAACTCGCCGGCCGGTACGCGCCCGCGTGCTCCCGTTCGGGTGAGTCGGGCTGGAATGCCGGGGCCGCCGTGCCGATGCATCGGGAATGACGCAATCCCTCACAAAGCGCCGCCTCACCGGAGACTCCCGCGCGGCAAAGGCCGTACGCGTCGGCCTGTCGGCCGCCACCACCCTGCTCGTCCTCGGCGCGACCCCGGTTCCCGCGGCGGCGCACGACCCCCTCCTGGAGCCGGGCCCCACCCGCTGGCTCTTCCTCACGATCACCCCCGGTGACGGCGGTCGCAGCCACACCCGTGGCGACGGCGGCCAATCCGGCACACGCGGCGAGGGCGGGCACAGCCGCGGCATCCTCCTCTCCTGCGACCCGCCCCAGGGCCATGGACGCGCGGTCGAGGCCTGCGCGGAGCTCGAGAAGGTGGACGGCGACGTCAGCCGGCTCCAGCGACTCCAGCCCAAGAACACCTTCTGCCCGATGATCTACGCGCCGGTCACCGCCCACGCGCGCGGGACATGGGCCGGACGGCCCGTCGAGTACCGGGAGACCTTCTCCAACTCCTGCGCGCTGACGGCGCGGACGGGTTCGCTGTTCACACTGGATGGTTGACTGGGCTGACACGGCTGGCAGGGCTGGCAGGGCTGACACGGCTGGCAGGGCTGGCAGGGCTGACGGGGCTTACTGGGCCGACACGGGGCATGGCTGAAACGGCTCCGCGAGTCGACACGGTCGCTCGGGTCGCCCGTAGGCCGGTGGCGAGCCGCACGCGCGCGTGGTGGCGTCGTACGCGCGCGTGGCGCCGTCCTGGCGGCCGTGGGCGTATCGGTGGCGGTGGCCCTTGAGCGTCCTGGCGGGCCGTGGGCGTCCTGGCGGGCCGTGGGTGTCCCGGCGGCCGGTGGGCGTCCTGGCGGGTCATGAGGTCCGTCTCATGTCACCAGCAGGTCCGTGCCTTACGCCGCCCGGTCCGTCTCACATCGCCCGGTCGCGGGCGTGCAGCGCCGCCGCGAAGACCGTGCGGGACTGGTGCTCGACCTGGTGCTCCAAGGGCACCCAGCGGGCCCGGAAGCGTTCGGCGAAGGCGTCGCTCCAGGTCGCCACGAGGTGTTCGAGGCGCGGCGCCGCGCGGTCGTCGGCCTCCTGCAGGACGCGCAGCAGCATGGCCGCCGCCCGCAGCGGAAGCCGACGCCCGAAGGCGTCCACGCTCCCGACGTACGCCCTGGTGTCGTCGGCGGGCGGTGTGTGCATCCAGTCGGCGGCCAGCCCCGGCACCAGCTCCAGCGCCCACTTCGAGGCGCGCAACAGAGGCCCGTCGACACCGTGCAGGCGGGGGAGCGCCTCGGCCAGCACCCGCTCCACCTCCATCGAGTCCCGCAGCAGCCGGGATCCCAGTCGCCGCATCGCCCCGGCCGGGTCCGGATGCGGTGCCGGGTCGTCCACCAGGTCGCTCGCCCACATGGGTACCTCGACGACCGCGGTCAGTCCGCCGTACCGGTGCACGTGGTACCAGGTGCTGTTGCGCGCGTCGTCCGGCATGCTCGGATACGCCGCGCCCGCGCCCGGCGCCGGCATCACATGCACTCCGGGCCCGGCCGCCGGCCAGCCCGCCGCGTCGGAGGCACCGGTCTCCACCGGGATGTGCAGTTGCGCCGCGGACTTCGCGAACGTCTCGGCGAGCCCGGGGACGTCCTTGGTCAACTGCACCCAGCTGCCGCCCAGATCTGTGCCGTGCAGCGTCACTTGGAGGTAGGGACGCAGTTCGTCGATGACCCGGGTCAGCGCGCGGGTCTCCGGGGGCAGCCGGTCGGGCGGCAGCGCCGCCGGCGCCCACTCCGGCTGCTCGGCGGCCGCGGGCCTGAAGAAGCCGAGGTGGTACTCGAACACGCTGCGGGGCGCGGGGGTGACGTGCAGGCTCGCCCCGTCGGGGTCCGCGCAGAGCAGGAAGTGCCAGGAGGTGTCGGCCCGTAAGTCCCGCTCGTACAGGACTCGTTCGGCGACCGCGAGGAGCGTGGAGCTCCCTGTCGGCTCGTTGGCGTGTGCGCCCGCGACCACCAGGACGGCGCGGCGGGCGTGGCCTATGGACAGCAGGTGGAGGGGTCTGCCGCCGCGTGAGGTCCCCACCTGTCTCAGGGAGCACAGGCCGGGTCGGTGAGCGGCCAGGGCCCGGGCGGACAGCACGAGTTCGGCAAGGGTGGGGTAGCGCAGCTCCGGCAGGAGACTCACCCCCGTCACGTCCGCCCTGCTTCGCAATCCGCAGTACCCCACGGTCTCGTTGATGTGTCAAGGAGTTCACGGGGGAGGCTCCCGGGGGCGCCCAGTTGCATTTGCCGCCGGCAGGTAGGGGCGGTCGGCGTCAGCGGGAGTGAGAGGCCCGTCCGGCCCCTCCACGCCGACGGCCTCCACGCCTCAGGAGTGACGCTACGAGGCGTACGCCCCGCCGATCACCGCCCGACGGCCACCAGAAGGTCGCCGGAATCCGACGGCCGTCCCCCGTCGCCGCCCGTCATCACGCGCCGGCCGTCGGACCCGAGCACCGGGAGCACGCGCGGGTACGAGCCGGTCGCCGGCAGGATGCCCCGGCGCGCGGTGACGTCGTACGCGCCGGAAGAACGTTTCCTCGGCCGGCCGACCAGGCAGTGCTGCTCGACTACGGCGACCACGCGAAACTGCGGTGACTGCGGTGACTGCGGTGACTGCCTTGACTGCCTTGACTGGCTGAGCGGGCCGGGGGGCGAGTGGCCCACTGGCGCGACTGCGGCGGCTGCGGCGAACGCGGCGACTGCGGCGGCCGCGGGCCATGCGGCCACTACGGCCGCTCCGTCTCCGCCGTCTCCTCCGTCCGCTCCTCCGCACCGACCCGCTCCAGCAACGCCACCGGCAGCCGCTCGAACAGCTCCTCCACGCGCGCGTGCCCGGTGAACCCCCGCTCCGGGGCCAGCACATCGGTCCATCGCCCCGCCGGCAGCGGAAGCAGCGTGTCGCGCCAGCCGCCCGCCCGGGACAGCCGTAGCGACAGCCGGGTCACGGCGGTGACCACCTCGCCGGAGCGCACGAAGGCCGCACAGTGGGCGGCCGCCGGGCCCTCGGCGGTCAGCGGCGCGTACGAGGCCGAGTCGCCGAACACGTCGGGGCGCCGCCTGCGCAACCCCAGCGCGGCCGCGGTGACCGCGCCCTTGTCGCCCGGATCCTCGTGCGGGAACCGCACGGCCCGCCGGTTGTCCGGGTCCACCAGCGCCCGGTACTCGCCCTCGGTGCCCTGGTAGACGTCCGGGACGCCCGGCATCGTCAGGTGGGTCAGGGCCATGCCCAGCATGTTCGCCCGGATGTGCGGCTCCAGTCCGCTCCGGAAGGCGGCCACACGCTCGCCCGGTGCCCCGCATGGCCCCGCCGCGACGAACGCCGCCACGGCCTCCTCGTACGGCGGCTCCTGCTCGGTCCAGCTGGTGAACAGCCCGGCCTCGCGCACATGCTTCAGCAGGGCCTGCTGGACCCGGTCCACGGCCGCCTCGCCCAGCCCGAACACCGTCTGCCAGGCGGCCCACGCCAGTTGCGCGTCCGGTACGCCCTCACCGTCGCGCGTCACCTCCGTCAGTACGTCCGCCCAGCGCTCCGGGCACTCGGTGAGCACGGCCAGCGCGGCCCGTACGTCCGCACTGCGCTTGGTGTCGTGTGTCGACACCACCGTGCCGGTCGAGGGCCAGTCGCGCTGCACGCGCGCGCAGTACGCGTGGAACTCGTCGGGCGACACCGCCGGGCTCCCCGGGTTCCCGCCCACCTCGGTCGCCGAAAGCAGCGGCACATAGCGGTAGAACGCCGTGTCCTCCACGGACTTGGCACGCAGCGCCGAGGCCGTCTGCGCGAACCGCGTCCGGAACTCCACGTGCTCCGGCCCCTCACCGGCCCGCCCGAGCACCAGGTCGCGCACGACGTCGACCGCGCCGGCCTCCTCGGGCACGACGAAGGCGAGCCGGGCCTGCGCGGCGGCCTCCTCGGTGACCACGCGGGCCGCGTCACCGGAGGCGTACGGCCGGTAGACCTCCAGCCGAACGAGGAGTTCCTGCAGCGCGGTGCGCAGCGCCCAGGGCGCGCGGTCGCGCAGTGCGGGCTGCGGGGAGGTCACACACACGCGGTGCGCCACCCGCGTCAGCCGGTCGATCTCCGTGGCCAGCTCGTGCGTGAGCACCTTGTAGGCCGCCCGGCGCACCGTCGCGTCCCAGTCGCCGCCCCGGTCGGTCTGCGGGGCCGCGAACCGCCGGTACTGGCCCAGGAGTTCCCCGAAGCCCGCGGGGTCGGTGAACAGGCCGTCCACGTGCCTCAGGGCGTCGTAGCCGGTGGTGCCCGCGACGGGCCAGGAGGCCGGCAGGTGCTCCCCGTCCGACAGGATCTTCTCCACGACCGTCCAGCGACCGCCGGTCGCCTCATGCAGGCGCTCGAGATAGTCGTCCGGGTCGGCCAGGCCGTCGGGATGGTCGATGCGCAGCCCGTCGATCACGCCCTCGTGGAGCAACTGGAGGATCTTGGCGTGCGTGGCCTCGAACACCTCCGGTTCCTCCACCCGCACCCCGATCAGCTCAGAGATGCTGAAGAACCGCCGGTAGTTGAGGTCCGTACGGGCCAGCCGCCACCACACCGGCCGGTACCACTGCGCGTCCAGGAGCTGCGGCAGCGGCAGATCCTCGGTGCCCTCGCGCAGCGGGAACACATGGTCGTAGTAGCGCAGGACGTCGCCGTCCACCTCCAGGCGGCCGAGCTCCTCGCCCAGCGGTCCCCCGAGCACCGGCAGCAGCACCTGGCCGCCCTGCGCCTCCCAGTCGATGTCGAACCACCGCGCGTACGGCGACTTGGGGCCCTCGCGCAGCACCTCCCACAGGGCGCGGTTGTGGCGCGGGGCCATGGCCATGTGATTGGGCACGATGTCCACGACCAGGCCCAGGCCGTGCTCACGCGCGGTGCGTGCCAGCGCGCGCAGCCCCTCCTCGCCACCCAGTTCCTCGCGCACGCGCGCGTGGTCCACGACGTCATAGCCGTGCCCGGATCCCGGCACCGCCTCCAGGACGGGGGACAGGTGCAGATGCGAGACGCCGAGGGACGCCAGATACGGCACGGCGGCCGCAGCGGCCCCGAACGGGAACGCGGGCTGCAGCTGCAGCCGGTAGGTGGCGGTCGGCACCATCGGGTCAGGTCGCTCAGGTGTCATGGAAAGCTACGTACCCGCCCCGCCGCGCTTCGTGTCATCGTCCCCTCCACGTGGGCCCGCGCGCGGGCCTGGCGGGGCCAGGCGGCGAGGCACGCTGGAAGCTACTGTCGCGTGCTGCACGCCGCCATGGGAGTGATGGGCGCACGGGGATCACCGGGCACCCTGGGCACACCGTCAATTGCGCCATCGGCCAGGACATCCCGCGCCGACGGCGCGCCCCGGCGTCGTACACCGGGCGCGCCGTCGAATGCCACATCCACGCGCGTGTGCCCGGCGGTGGGGAGGCCGGGCAGACGCGCGCCGGACTCGCCCTAGACCGGCCGCTGCAGCACCGTCAGGCTCCGGTCCACCAGCGTCAACCGGTCCCCGGCCTGCACCTTCGCTCCCGTCCCGGGCGGCACCCCGTCGGTGCGGGCGGTGTCGACGACCACCTGCCACTGGCGGCCGTGGTTGACCGGCACGACGAAGTCGAGGGTCTTGGGGGAGGCGTTGAACATCAGCAGGAAGGAGTCGTCGGTGATGCGTTCCCCGCGTGAGCCCGGCTCCGAGATCGCGTTGCCGTTGAGGAACACCGTGAGCGCCGACGCCTGCGCCCGGTCCCAGTCCCGCTGGGTCATCTCGACCCCCTGCGGAGTGAACCACGCGATGTCCGACAGGTCGTCGTGGGTTCCCTCGACGGGCCGACCATGGAAGAACCGCCGCCTGCGGAAGACCGGATGGTCCCGCCGGAGCCACACCATCGCGCGCGTGAAGGCGAGCAGTTCGCGCGACAGACGGGCCGCCGTCCCACCGCCCGAGCCGTCCCCCGAGTCGTCCGCGCCCGAGCCGTCCCCACCGGAGCCGTCCGCCCCGGCGGCCCCGTCCGCACCGTCCGCCCCGGCCTGCGGCCAGGCGACCCACGCCAGCTCGCTGTCCTGGCAGTACGCGTTGTTGTTGCCGCGCTGCGTGCGCGCGAACTCGTCGCCGTGGCTGATCATCGGCACACCCTGGGACAGCATGAGCGTGGCGATGAAGTTGCGCATCTGGCGGGCGCGCAGTTCCAGGACGGCCGGGTCGTCGGTCTCGCCCTCCGCTCCGCAGTTCCAGGAGCGGTTGTGGCTCTCGCCGTCCCGGTTGTCCTCGCCGTTGGCGTGGTTGTGCTTGTGGTTGTAGGACACCAGGTCGTGCAGCGTGAAGCCGTCGTGGCAGGTCACGAAATTGATGGAGGCGAGCGGGCGCCGCCCGTCGTCCTGGTACAGGTCGGACGAGCCGGTCAGCCGGGACGCGAACTCCGCCAGCGTGCGCGGCTCGCCGCGCCACAGGTCGCGTACGGTGTCGCGGTACTTTCCGTTCCACTCGGTCCACAGCGGTGGGAAGTTGCCCACCTGGTAGCCGCCCTCGCCCACGTCCCACGGCTCGGCGATCAGCTTCACCTGGGAGACCACGGGATCCTGCTGGACCAGGTCGAAGAACGACGACAGCCGGTCCACCTCGTGGAACTGCCTCGCCAGGGTGGCCGCGAGGTCGAAGCGGAAGCCGTCGACGTGCATCTCGGTGACCCAGTAGCGCAGGGAGTCCATGATCAGCTGCAGGACGTGCGGGGACCGCATGAGCAGGGAGTTCCCGGTGCCCGTGGTGTCCATGTAGTAGCGCGGGTCGTCCGTGAGGCGGTAGTAGCGCTGGTTGTCCAGGCCCCGGAAGGACAGCGTGGGGCCCAGGTGGTTGCCCTCGGCGGTGTGGTTGTAGACCACGTCGAGGATGACCTCGATACCGGCCTCGTGCAGCGCCCGCACCGCCGACTTGAACTCCAGGACCTGCTGACCGCGGTCGCCCCACGAGGCGTACGCGTTGTGCGGGGCGAAGAAGCCGATGGTGTTGTAGCCCCAGTAGTTGTTCAGGCCCATGTCCACCAGGCGGTGGTCGTTCACGAACTGGTGGACCGGCATCAGCTCCAGCGCCGTCACCCCCAGCTCGGTGAGGTGCTCGATGACCGCCGGGTGCGCGAGGGCGGCGTAGGTGCCGCGCAGCTCCTCGGGCAGCCCCGGGTGCCGCATCGTGAGGCCCTTCACATGGGCCTCGTAGATGACCGTGTGGTGGTACTCGGTGCGTGGCCGGCGGTCGTCGCCCCAGTCGAAGTACGGGTTGACCACGACCGACGACATCATGTGCGGCGCCGAGTCCAGGTCGTTGCGTTTGTCTGGTTTGTCGAAGTGGTAGCCGTACACCTCCTCGCCCCAGCGGATCGCACCGCTGACCGCCTTGGCGTACGGGTCGAGCAGCAGCTTCGCCGAGTTGCAGCGCAGGCCGCGTTCGGGGGCGTAGGGGCCGTGCACCCGGAAGCCGTACCGCTGTCCCGGCATGACGCCCGGCACGTAGGCGTGCCGTACGAAAGCGTCACTCTCCCGCAGTTCCACCGCCGTCTCCGAGCCGTCGTCATGCAGCAGACACAGCTCTACTTGGTCCGCGGCCTCCGTGAAAACCGCGAAGTTGGTGCCGGCGCCGTCGTAGGTGGCACCGAGTGGATATGCCTCTCCAGGCCAGACCTGCATGGACACGACTCTTTCAGCTCGGGCCCGCCGTCGGGGGCGCCTTGCCGTCGAGTCTCCCCGAAAGTGATGGAACCACCTATGACTTACGTCCCTCTTACCGGTCGACCAGTGCAAACAAGGGTATGGCCATCAAGGGCGTACCAGTGGGGCCTACACGTACTCCCGGGGACGTACGGGGAGTAGGGGGATGATGTGCGCAAGATAGTGCACCGCCATCTGGGCAAGGTGGTGGCAGGTGCGGCCATCGCGGTGGCCGGAACGGCCGTGATGGTCGGGATCACCCTTCCCGGCACGGCGGGGGCCGACGAGACCGGAGGGAACAGGCCGGGCGGCCAGGCGGCCGCAGCGCAGCAGTTGGGGCAGGACGAGCAGGGCAATGCCGTCGCGCCGGGCGTCGTCGAGGAAGCTCCCGCGGAGGGCGAGAAGGGTACGGGCAACGACCCGCTGACCGACGACGAGATGGCGCGGGCCCAGAAGATCGCCGTGAACCAGCAGACGCTCGCCAGGAGCGAGAACGTCGAGGGCGAGCGCGGCCCGCAGCAGCTGACCGTCGACCTCGCCGAGCCGGACGCCGACACGGGCAGCGGTTCGGGCACGCCACGGCGCGCCGACGTGACGTACTACGACTACCGGAACGACACCCTCGTCACCAAGACCGTCGACCTCGACACCGGCAAGGTCGTCGACACCGTCGCCCAGCAGGGCGTCCAGCCGGCGCCGAGTCGCGCCGAGGCCGCCGAGGCGGCGAGCCTGCTGATCGCCGACCCCCTGGGCGCGGGCCTCAAGGCGGACTACAAGGACGCGACCGGCAAGGAGCTCACCTCCCCGGACCAGCTGCGGCTGAGCGGCGGCATCCACCAGTCCACGCCGGGCGCCCAGCCGGTCGCCCTCGACAAGTGCGGCGAGCACCGCTGCGTGAGGCTGTTCACGAAGGTCAAGAACGGGCCGTGGATCGACACCAGGCACCTGGTGATCGACCTCAGCGCTCGCAAGGTCGTCGAACTCGACCACTGAGCCGGCCTTCGTCCCCTTTCCGAACCCGCACCTCCTGCGAGGGAGTCACTTCTTCATGCGTGCCAACAGAACTCGTCATGCCCGCAGCCGGACGGCGGCCCTCGGTGTCGCCGTGGCCGCGCTGGCCGCCGGCCTGACCACCGGTGCCGGACCGGCCACCGCCCAGCCGAAGGCCGCCGCCGCGCCCGCCCCGGACTGCTCCGCCGCCTTCCGTATCGAGCAGAAGCTCTCCACCGGCACCACCTGGCGGATGTGCTGGCGCTACGACAGCCTGGCCGGCCTCGTCCTGGACGACATCTCCTACCAGCCCAAGGGCGAGACCAAGCCGATCAAGGTCCTCAACAGCGGTCGGATCGCCCAGATCCACGTGCCCTACGACAACGGCCGGGCCGAGTACCAGGACCTCACCGACGAGGGCTTCGCCAGGGACCTGATGCCCCTGGCACCGGCCGAGTGCCCGGGCGGCACCATCAAGACCGTCAAGGTCCCGGACCCCGAAGCGGGCACGAGCTCCAACGTCAAGGGCCTGTGCACCACCACGCGCGCGCGTGGCCACGCCTACCGGATGCAGGCCGACACCGGGAACAAGGTCTACCAGGCCCAGGGCAAGGACCTCCTCGTCTACGCGGTCAACCGGGTCGGCTGGTACGAGTACATGACCGAATGGCGTTTCCAGGACGACGGCACGATCAACATGAACGTGGGCGCGACCGGCACGCTCTCCCCGATCGACTACGACGCGGGCGACGGACAGGGCTGGCCCATCGGCAAGGGCCCCAAGGCCCGGGCCACCAGCCACAGCCACAATGTCTTCTGGCGGCTCGACTTCGCCCTCGACGGCTCCACCAAGAACCGGATCGAGCAGTACGACTCGACGGTCACCCCGCGCGGCAACCAGACCCCGACCACCAAGACCACTCCCACCAAGGTCACCAAGGAACTCGCGGGCGACGCCAAGAGCTACCGCTGGTGGCGGGTGGTGAGCGCGACCGGCAAGAACAAGGACGGGCACGCGCGCAGCTACGAGTTCGTCCCCGGCCCCAGCACCCGCTACCCGGGCCGCGGTTACACCAAGCACGACATGTACTTCACCCAGTACAACAAGTGCGAGCTGTTCGCCAGCAACAACCCCAAGTGCGACCGCAACCACCCCAAGTCGGTCGACAAGTGGGTGAGCGGACAGACCCTCACGCACCCCGTCGCCTGGGTCAACGTGGGCTTCCACCACATCGCCAGGGACGAGGACCAGCAGCCGATGCCGGTCCACTGGCAGGGATTCTCCATCGCCCCGCGCGACGTCACGGCTATGAATCCGCTCACTCCGGCGGACCTCGCCGGGCAGAACGGCGACTACATCGGCGGTAGTTGAGCAACGACCCTGTCCATCCGGCTGCACCGCCCACCGCTCCCGGAGTACCCTTCCTTGATCGTTGGGACGGGGAGTGCTCGGGGGAGCGGAAGGCGGTGCGCGGGTGGGCTCGGGAGGGCTGGAGTTGCCCCCTGGTGACGAGGGTCACGAGGGGAACTCCACAGACGTCCCACCCGGCACGGTGTCCCTGGCCAGGCCGATGGCGACCAGTTCCATCGGCCCGGAGCTGGACTGGGACACCGACGCCTGGCGCGAGGTGCGTACGCGCGCCCAGCGGGCCGGCCGGGCCTATATCTGGCTGAACCTCGTCGAACAGCGGTTGCGCGCCGTCGTGGCCGCTGTTCTGCGTCCCATCTACGAACCCGTCCACGGCGACGACTGGGTCGTGGCGGCGGCCGGGCCGGCCGGCCAGGAGTGGGTGCAGCGCGCGGTCGCCGTCCGCGAGGTCAGCCGCCGCAAGGGCTATCTGCTCGACCCGGCCGACGACAACGTCCTCAGCTTCCTCACGCTGCCGCAGCTGCGGGAGCTGATGGTGCAGCACTGGCCGTGCTTCGAGCCGTACGTCGACGACCGTCGGGACGTGGAACTCGCGCTGGACGAGCTGGAGGTGACCCGGAATGTCGTCTCGCGCAACCGGGCCCTGTCCGAGGCGGTCCTGAACCAGGCCGAACGGGCCTCGGCGCGGCTGCTGGAGATCCTCGGCACCGGCGGGGACGTGCCGTCGGCACGCCGGCTCCCCATCGACGCCGTCGAGGACCTGGTGGGCGACCGCTACGCCGACGTGGTCGCCGTGCACCCCGACCGGGTACGGCTGCTGCGCCAGTTCCCGGCCGAGGACATCTTCGGCGGCGCACGCCGGCTCGACGCCATCGGCATCGGCCTCAACCTGCTCGTGCAGAACTTCTCCGGGCGGCGTCTGGTGCGGCTCGCCGAGAACGGGTGCCGGGTGCGGCTGCTGTTCCTGAACCCGGCCTCCAGCGCGGTGAAGCGACGCGAGCGCGAACTCGGCATCAAGCGGGGCGAGCTGAGCCGCGCGGTCGAAATGAACATCCTGCACATGCGCCGGGTGCGGTCCCGGCTGCGCGACCCGGGCGCCTTCGAGATCCAGGTCTTCGACGAGACGCCCCGCTTCACGGCCTATCTGGTGGACGGCGACGGCTCGGACGGCATCGCGGTCGTGCAGACCTATCTGCGGCGAACGCGAGGGCTGGAGGCGCCGGTCCTGGTGCTGCGCAACGGCAGCAGGGTGGTCAAGTCGGGCGAGATCGACGAAGGCGGGCTTTTCCCCACGTATCGCGAGGAGTTCGAGCTCATGTGGGCGGATTCACGGCCGGTGTCCTGAACGTCCTGAACTGCCCCGAACCGATCCGCGCTTGCCCGGAGCCCTCTCGCCGCAGAAGCGGAATGCGGTCCTCTGATTGTCAGTGGCACATGGGAGGGTGGAGACCACTGGGGGAACGCACCACCAAGAAGGGGGACCGCCCATGGGCTGGCACCGGGAGCTGCTGATCGGCTTCGACCTGGAGACGACGGGAACCGATCCGCGCGAGGCGCGTATCGTCACGGGGGCCGTGATCGAGGTCAGGGACGGGCAGCCCATAGGGCACAAGGAGTGGCTGGCGGATCCGGGCGTCGAGATCCCGGCGGACGCGGTCGCGGTCCACGGGATCAGCAACGAACGCGCGGCCGCCGAGGGCCGTCCGGCCGACCAGGTGGCGAACGCCATCGCGGACGTCCTCGTGACGTACTGGAAGACGGGTGTGCCGGTCGTCGCCTACAACGCCGCCTTCGACCTCAGCCTGCTCTCCGCCGAACTGCGGCGCCACGGACTGCCGTCCCTGCGCGACCGCCTGGGCGGCCTGGATCCCGCCCCGGTCATCGACCCGTACACCATCGACCGCTGGGCCGACCGCTACCGCCGCGGCAAGCGCAACCTCGAAGCGGTCTGCCGGGAGTACGGCATCCCCCTCGACGCCGCGCACGACGCCTCCGCCGACGCCCTCGCCGCGGCCCGGCTGGCCGGTGCGATAGCCGTCCGCCACCCCAAGATCGCGGCCCTCGGCCCGGCGGAGCTGCACCGCCGCCAGATCGAGTGGTACGCCGAGTGGGCGGCGGACTTCCAGAACTTCCTGCGCCGCAAGGGCGACCCGACGGCGGTGGTCGACGGGACCTGGCCGCTGAGGGAGCCGGCGGGGGAGACGGTGGCGGGCGAGACGGTCTGAGGTCGGGGCGGGCTGGGGACGGGCGGACTGCGGGCGGGGCGGTCTGAGGAAGGACGGTCTGGGGACAGAACCGATTGCGCACAGAACGGTCTGAGGGCAGGGCGGTCTGACGGCAGGGTGGTCTAGGGGCGCGAGCGGTCTGTTGCCGGGGCACGGTCTGAGGGCACGAGCGGTCTGACGGCAGAGTGATCTGACAGCAGAAGATCTGCGGGCAAGCTGGGCAACTGGTCCGTCCCGCACGGCGCCCGACGCCGTCTGCCGGTCGCCGGGCGGGCCGACCCGGTCGCGGCGGCGTCCGGCGCGGTGCGGGGGGCGATGGGTGTCCGGCACACGGGCCGCGAGCGGTGTGCCGGCGGCGTCAAGAATGCGGTGCGTGGGGCGTGGGCGGATGGCCGTAGCGGTCCGAGCCTCTCGCAGCGCCCACCCTCACGCCGGCGTCGATGCCGACGCCGCCGTCTCTGTCGCTGTCGACGCCGCCGCGACGCGCTCGATGCGGGGCTTGGCCAACCGCTCGTAGTCGGCGCCCGAGATGACGAGTGAGCGGTCGAGCCTGGCCGCGTTGAAGTACAGCTTCGGCTGAGCCACGACGTCCGGGTCGGCGACGACCTCGAGGTCGGGATCGAAGCTGAACGGCAGCACGGTGCCGGGAACGGCACGGGCCAGCCGCTCCGCGGTCTCCGCGTCGCTGAAGCCGACGTAGCGCGCGTCGAACAGCGCCCGGACGGCGTCCAGGTCCACCCGTCGGTCCCCGGGGACGACCGCGAGGACGTGGCGTGTGGTGCGGCGGTCCACCTTGACCCGCAGCACGATGCACTTCGCGGCCTCGGAGGCAGGGTGCCCGCGCAGCGCGCAGACGGCCTCGGTGGCGCCTTCGGGTTCGTGGTCGATGAGGCGGTAGTCGATGCAGGAGGAGTCGAGGAGGGAGATCAGGTGGTCGTAAGTGCCGTAGGAGTGGTGGGGCATTCGGAGTCCTTGTCGAGGGTGGGGGCCGAGGGGTGTCGGAGTTCCGGTGTGCTTCGGTGCGCCCGTTCCACGGCCTGTCCCCAGTAGGTGCCGGCGACCATGAGGGCCGCCCCGAGGCCGGTGAGCGGGGTGAGGTGTTCGCCGCCGAGGGCCACGCCCACGGCGACGGCCCAGACCGGCTCGGTTCCCAGCAGCAGGCTGGCTCGGCTGGCTGAGGTGCGCTGCACGGCCCAGGTCTGGGCCAGGAAGGCGAACACACTGCAGAACAGGGCGAGATAGACGAGCTGGGCCCAGGTCGCCGGGGCGGCGCGCACCAGCGTCGGCAGGTCAGGGGCCGCGGCGGGCAGGAACAGGGCCGTGCCGACGAGGGTCTGCACCGTCGTCAGCTGCAGGGGGCGGATCGCCCGCCCGGTGGTGAGGCGGCCGACGAGCGCTACATGCCCGGCCCGTATCAGAGCGGCGCCGAGCATCAGCAGGTCGCCGAGGCGAGGTGCGTGGAAGCCGTTGCCGGACATCAGCAGTCCTACGGCGAGCACACACACGGCGGTCGCGGCGAAGAAGGAGCCGGGCAGCGCGCCGCGGTGGCCGCGGTCGAGGAGCGGGGTGAGGACGATGGTCAGGCTGATGATGAGGCCGGCGTTGGCGGCGCTGGTGTGGGCGACGCCGTACGTCTCCACGAGCAGAACCGCGGCCTGGGTCACGCCCAGGGGCACACCGGCCCGCAGTTCCGCACGCGTCCACGGCCGCGACCCGCCGGTTCTGCGGGCGGCGACGACGCCGAGGCAGGCGAGCGCGGACAGGGCGTAGCGGGCGAAGAGCACCAGCAGGACGGGGAGCGCGGCAGTGGCCGTCTGGGCGGACAGGTAGCTGGAACCCCAGACGAGCGCGACAAGGAGGAGTACCGCATCGGTACGGCGGACGTCGGACACGCGCCTACGGTGCACCGGAGGCGACTCTGAAGCCCAGTACCACTTTCTAAAACGATCATTTAGCGGAGCTACACCATCCCTACACTGAGGGAATGGACGAACGGCAGCTGAGGATCCTGCGGGAGCTCGGCGAACTGGGCAGTGTCACGGCGGTGGCCGAGGCGCTGCTGGTGACGCCGTCGGCGATCTCCCAGCAGCTGCGACTGCTGCAGCGCTCCATTCCGGTGCCGCTCACCGAGCGTCAGGGGCGCCGGCTGGTGCTCACCGACGCCGGACAGGCGCTGGCGGGCGCGGCCGTCGAGGTGGAGACGGCGCTCGCGCGGGCGCGGCACACCGTCGAGGGGTTCCTGGAGCGGCCGGACGCGGAGGTGTCGGTGGCGGCGTTCCACAGCGCGGGCGCCGCGTTCTTCCCGCTGTTGCTCGCCGCGCTCGCGGGGCCGGGCAAGCCGGCGCCGAGGCTGGCCGACGAGGACGTACCGCAGGAGGGCTTCCCGCGCCTCACCCGGGAGTACGACGTGGTCCTCGCCCACCGGCTGGACCACGCCCCGCCGTGGCCGGACACCGTGGCCGTGACGACGCTGCTGAGGGAACCGCTGGACGTGGCCATGCCGGCCGATCACCCCCTGGCCGCCAAGCGTCGCGTCACGCCGCGCGATGTCGCCGACGAGCCGTGGATCACCGTGCACGAGGGTTTCCCGGTGTTGGCGGTCCTCGATGCCATCGCCGCCGCGGCCGGGCGCCGCGTACAGCTCGCCCACCGCATCAACGAGTTCGCGGTGGTCGCCGAGGTCGTGGCGGCCGGGGGCGGCATCGCCCTGATGCCGCGCTGGACGATGCGTCCCCATCCCGCACTCGTGCTCAGGCCCCTCAGTGGCGTCCGGGCGAGGCGCCACATCGACGCCCTTCACCGTCCCGAGCGCACGGCACGGGCGGCCGTCCGCACGGTCCTGGCCGAACTGCGCCGTGCCGCGCGCACCATCCAGGAACGTGACGCCGACGCTCCGGCGGCGCGGGAAACCGGGCGCCGAGGCACCTGAGCTTGTCGTCTAACCCCGTCAGGGGGTGACGTAGTCGCCCCAGCCGAAAGTGGCGACGTAGGCCCGTCGAAGGGCTTCTCCTCCGCGTCCGCCCCTGATGCGGATCACGGTCAGCGCGAGGATGAACCAGGCGGTGAAGCACGCCGCGACGATCAAAGTCCAGCGAGGGCCGGAAAAACTGGCAATGACGACCAAGGCAATGATCGTGACGGCCAGTCCGATGTGGCCGCCTCTGATATCCGTGCCGGGCCTGCTGCCGCCTGTCATCAGGGTCTCCCGCCAAAAAAGTCACGCCGCTCTGCGTCAAAGCAGGCTACGGGGCTCGGCCAACGGTGTCAGCGCCGCTCCCACGGCGGGGTTCAGTGCCGACCTCATGGTGGGCGGGACGGCCGTATGCCTCGCCGGTCGCGAGGACGCGGCCCACGTCGTGACGGGTGGCTGGACGACGGTTCTTCCCACCACGTTGCCTCCCTTGGCCGGGTGTCGAGGGTTTCGGTGCGCTGGCTGGAGAGCCGGTCTTCGTGCGCAGGTTTCTGAGCCCCCGTCGGACGCGGGCGGGGTAAGTCTGTTCGGCTCGGCCGGCCTCTCCCAGGGCCCGCGGAGGTCTGTGGCCAGCGGTCGGGCGAGCCGGAGCTGGGTGTAGGCGGCGATCGCTTCACCGTGCTCGCATGGGCGAGGAGGTCCAAGCCCAGGGGTGTGCACAAATGCCACATGGCTTTGGCGTCCCGCCGGGAGGCGATCAGACCGGCTTCACGGAGGGTCTTCGCCTGCATGGAGGCGGCTGCCGGGCTGACGCCGAGCTCACGGGCCAGATCCGTGGTGGTGTGTTGCTGCTGCAGCAGACGCAGGGTCTGGGATCGGGTATTCCCGACGAGAGCGGCGAGCGGGTCGTCGGGTCGTGCATCGCCGTGCAGTGGCAGGGGGGTGACAGCGGGATACACCAGCAGGAGCCGGCCGTCGGGTCGGGGAGCGGCCAGAACGTGGTCGGCCCAAGACCAGGGACGGCAGCAGCACGATGCCGTGGCCGTGCAGGGTGTCCACGATCTGTCCTGGCACATCTCCGACCACAATCCTTTGTGGGTGGAGTTCTCGATCCCACCGAGTTGATCACGACGGCGGCCCTGACGTGGGTGCACCGTGCCGTCGAACGTTGATCGCGTGCCCGGAGGACGACCGATCGGGGCTCCGCGCGGCCAGCGGTTCTACCAGTTGGTCAGGTCGGCGAGGAGATCGCAGTGAGGTCGTCGGTGGCCGGCCGGCGGTACTGCTCTTCGTCGACGAGGGCGGGCAGGGATGCGATCAGCGCGGTGGGTGTACGGGTGAGGCGGATGTCGGCGCCGATGATGCCGGGCCGGCCGGGGCGCTGCACGTAGAGGCGCATCAGGGTGTCGCCCAGCCTAATGAGCCGGCAAAGCCGCTCAACGCCCGGCGGCGTCCGCGAGGATCGCCTGAAGCCGGGCTCGGCATTCGTCGACGAAGGCGGGGAAGGTGTGCCAGTAGTAGGAGATTCCGCTGACGCCCACCGCGATCGCCCAGGCGCGGGCGCGGGCCCAGGTCACATCGTCGAGACTCAAGGCGTCCCAGTAGGCCTGTCGCGTCTGCGGCGGCAGGTCCCAGAGCGTGGCGTGCTCGGCGTCGGGGAAGCCGACCGACAGCGCTCCGAAGTCGATGACCGCCTGGAGCCTGCCCTCGCGGACCAGGAGGTTGGTCGGCTTGAGGTCGCCGTGGAGCCACACCTGCGGCCCGGACGGCTCGGGCAGTGTGAGCGCGGCTCGCCACAGTTGTTCCAGGGTGTCGACGTCGAACTCGGAAGCCGCGACGGTTCGGCAGTCGGCGAAAGCCCCGCTGACCCATTCGTCGCACGGCCCGAGGCTGCCTCCGCGGTACCAGCTGAGGCCACCTGCGCGCGCCGCTCCCATGAGGCCGATGCCGTGGAGCTCCCTCACGACCGCCGCCAGGTCCGCCCCCAGGGCAGCCCAGTCCTGGACGGTGTCCGGGCCGACTTCGTCACCGTCGATCCAACGGAAGACCGACCAGACCGCGGGGAAGTCGTCGGTGGGCATCCCGGCATGGACGGGCGCCGGAATCCGAGAAGTGAGAAAGGGCGCCAGGCGGGGAAGCCACTCGAGCTCTTTCCGTAGGGCTTCACCCTTGTCGACGGTGCGTGGAATGCGCACGAGCAGGTCGTCGCCCAGCCGGTACATCGTGTTTTCCGTGCCCGCGCCCGCGGGCGACAACGAGAGGTCGGCCCACTCCGGGCGCTGCGCCTTCAGCAGTGACCGGACCAGCGTCTCGTCGACCGGGATCTCGTTCTCGTGAAGCGTCACGCCCGGAAGTCTCACCGCCGGATGGAACGGGGCGCCAGTGAATTTCCGTTCAGCCGCAAGGTTTTCACCGGAGGTGGGACAGGATCGTTTCGGCGAAAGCGGTGGCCAAAGTCGGGGCGTCCGGGCCCGGGGTGTCCTCGACCGGGGGCAGGACCATGAGCCGGAAGGACTGGTTCTTGCCGACGGAGACGAGCAGGACGTACGTCTCTCTGCCGTGATCCGTGATGCTGCCCAGCAGCGCCCGGTGACCGCCGATGTTCTTCCGGGTGAGGTGCTGGAACTCCTCCGCCCTCGTCTGATCCTTCGACGCGTACGGAGTGAAGGACACCAGCCCGCCCCGCGCGCCCCACTGGCACGACTTGGCGTCGTAGTCCGTCTCCGTCCCCTCGGTGAAGATCCCCAGCTTGGCGGGGCGCGCATCCTCGTCGTCGATCGCGCGGCAGGGACGTGACACCAACTCGGCGAGGGTGAGCGGACCACCGGTCGCGGTGCTCGACGGGCTCACGGAGGCTGTCGGCGCCGGGGCACTCACGGTGCTGGACGCCGTGGAGGCGGCGGGGCCGGCGGCGGCGGGGCTGGTCCGGGTGGCGTCCCCGTCTGCGCCACTGCTGCCCTGCGCGTCGCACGCGGTCACCGCGCACGATGCCAGGAGAAGGACCATGGCCGAAGCGATGGCCCGGACCAGGCCGTTCCCGGGGGACGCGTCATCGTCTGCTGCTCGGGTCACGAGCCGAACGCTATGGCCGCCTTGTCGGGACCCCTCCCGGAGCGGGGCTCCTCCCGGAGCGGGGCTCCTCCCGGAGCGGGGCTCCTCCCGGAGCGGGACCCCTCCCGGAGCGGGACCCCTCCCCGAGCCGGACCCCTCCCGGAGCGGGTCCCCGACCCCGCTCAGAACGCATACCACCGCACGGTCTCGTCCCCCTCCCGCAGAGACGCCACCCGCCGCCCGAACTCCGCCAACGCCTTCGGACTGCTCGGCGCGTGCTGAGCCACCCACGCACAACTGGCCGTCTCCCGGGCGCCGCGCAGCACGGAACACCCCTCCCACTCCCGCACGTCCCAGCCGTAGGTCCCGACGAACGACTCGTAGGCCGCCGCGGGCAACCCGTACCGGTCCCGCGAAAGCGCCATGACCACCAAGTCGTGCTCACGCAGGTCGGCGGAGAAGGTCTCCAGATCGACCAACACCGGCCCGTCCGGCCCGACATGCACATTGCGCGGCAGCGCGTCCCCATGGATCGGACCCGGCGCCAGACGGGGCGTCAGCCCGGCCGCGGCCGCCGCGAAGCCGTCCCGCCGCTCCCGCAGATACGCGGCGTCCGCCGGATCGATCGCGTCCCCCGCCAGCCGCAGCCACCGCTCCACGCCGCCCAGCAGCTCGCGGGGCGGCAGTTCGAAGGAGGGCGCGGGCAGGGCGTGCACGACCCGTAGCAGTTCGGCCAAATCCCGTGGCCCGGCGGGCCGTACCGGATCCGGCAGCCGGTGCCACACGGTCACCGGGTGTCCCTCCACCAGCAGTGCCTTGGGCTCGGCCGCCCGCACCGCCGGTACGTCCGCCTCCTCCAGCCACACGGCGATGCCGAGTTCGCGCCGCGCCCGGTCGAGGAGTTCGGCGTCGCGGCCCACCTTGACCACCAGGTCACCGGCGGCGAACACCGCGTTCTCACCCAGGGCGAGCAGCCGCGCGTCCCGCGCCTGACCGGGCAGCACTCCCGCCGCGGCCAGTACGTCCCGCGCCCGTGCCTCGTCCATCGTCCGCCTCCGTGTGGTCGTACGCCTGTCGTGAACGGCGTCGGGTTCCCGCCATCCACCGGCCAGTCTCGCATTTCCACAGGTCGGGCCGCGTGCGCGCGACCTTGACGGGGTACGGCGCCTTCACGACCATGACGGGGCCCACCCGAGCCGCGCAAAGGGGCTGATTCCGTGACATCGGTGACCGAGGCGCAGAGGCCGGCGAGACGCGCGCAGGGCGGCGGGCGGAAGCGGCAGCGGCGCGTCATGGACCACGGTGCCTGGTTCCTCGTACTCCCCGCGCTGATCCCCATCCTGGTCCTGAGCGTCGGACCGCTGCTCTACGGCGTCCTGCTGGCCTTCACCGACGCCCAGTCGGGCCGCACCCAGCCCACCCAGTGGATCGGCGGTCTCAACTTCCGGGATCTGCTGCAGGACACGCTGTTCTGGGAGTCGTTCCGGATCGGCCTGGTCTGGGCGGTCGGCGTGACCGTGCCGCAGTTCCTGCTGGCGCTCGGCCTCGCCCTCCTCCTCGACCAGGACTTACGACTGCGCTGGCTGGCCCGCGCCCTCGCGATCGTCCCGTGGGCCATGCCCGAGGTCGTCGTCGGCGTCATGTGGCGGCTCGTCTACAACCCCGACGCCGGCATCCTCAACGAGACGATCCGCGACCTCGGCCTCGGCGACGGCCGCGACTGGCTCAGCGGGCTCGGCACCGCCCTGCCCGCCGTGATCGTGGTCGGCGTCTGGGCGGGCATGCCGACCACGACGGTCGCCCTGCTCGCCGGTCTGCAGAACACCCCGCGCGAGCTGCACGAGGCGGCCGCCGTGGACGGAGCCGGAGCCTGGCGCCGCTTCCGCACGGTCACCTGGCCCGCCCTGAGACCGGTCGCCCTCTCCATCACCGCCCTCAACCTCATCTGGAACTTCAACTCCTTCGCCCTGGTCTACGTCCTCACCAGCGGCGGCCCCGGCGGCCGCACCCGACTGCCCATGCTCTTCGCCTACGAAGAGGCCTTCCGCTACGGGCAGTTCGGTTACGCGGCGGCGATGGGATGCGTGATGGTCGCGGTGATCTCGATACTCCTCGCCCTCTTCCTGGTCGGCCGGCTCAGGGGAGGTCACGAGGCATGAGGACCAGCCGAGCGGGCCGTCTCGGGCAGTACGTCGCACTGCTGGCGTATCTGGCCTTCCTCGCCTTCCCCTTCCTCTGGCTGATCTCCACCGCCTTCAAACCGCCGCGCGAGCTGGGCAGCCTGCACCCCACCTGGATCCCGAAGGACCCCACCCTCGCCAACTTCCGCCAGGCCTTCGACGAACAGCCCCTGCTGCAGGCCGCCCTCAACTCCCTGATCGCCGCGCTCGGCGCCGCCCTGATCGCCGTACTGCTCGCCACCCCGCTGGCGTACGTCATGGCCCGTCACCGCACCCGGCTCGCGCGGGCGGCGACCGGCTGGGTGGTCGTCAGCCAGGCGTTCCCGCTCGTGCTGGTGATCATCCCGCTGTTCCTGGTGCTGAAGAACCTGCGGCTGATCAACTCGATGCCGGGGCTGGTGATGGTGTACGTGGTGTGGGCGCTGCCGTTCGCGCTGTGGATGCTTGTCGGGTACGTCCGCGCCGTGCCGCCCGAACTGGAGGAGGCGGCGGCCGTCGACGGCGCCGGGCGGCTGCGCACCCTCGTCTCGGTGACCGCGCCGCTGCTGGCACCCGGGATCGTGGCGACGGCGCTGTTCGCGTTCGTCACGGCGTGGAACGAGTTCTTCTTCGCTCTGGTGCTGCTGAAGACTCCCGAGAAGCAGACCCTGCCGGTCGTCCTCACCCATTTCATCGGCGCGGAGGGCGTCGCGGACCTCGGCCCGCTGGCGGCCGCCGCGTTCCTCGCCACCCTGCCCTCCCTGGTGGTGTTCGCGGTCATCCAGCGGCGGATCACGGGCGGCATGCTCGCCGGGGCGGTGAAGAGCTGATGCGTATGAGACTGCTGTCGGTCCTGGCCCTCGTCGTCGCCGTGCTGCTCGCCGGGTGCAGCGCCGACGACGGGGACGCCACGGGCGGCCGTATCACCCTGCGCTTCCAGTCCCTGGCCTGGCAGGAGGAGTCCGTCGAGGTCAACAAGGAACTGGTGAAGGAGTGGAACGCGACCCACCCGGACGTCAAGGTCGAGTACGTCCAGGGCAGCTGGGACAGCGTCCACGACCAGCTGCTCACCTCCTTCGAGGGCGGTGAGGCCCCGGACATCATCCACGACGCCTCGGACGACCTCGCGGACTTCGCGTACGGCGGCTACCTCGCCGATCTGACCGACCTGCTGCCCGAGCGGCTCAAGTCCGACATCCCCCAGCGCAGTTGGGACACGGCGACCTTCGGCGACGGGATCTACGGCGTGCCGTTCCTCCAGGAGCCGCGGGTGCTCGTCGCCAACGCGAAGTGGCTGAAGGAGGCGGGCGTACGGATCCCGACGCCCGAACGCCCCTGGAGCTGGGCCGAGTTCAGGAGGATCGCCGAACGGCTCGGCGGGGACGGCAAGTACGGTGTGGCCTGGCCGCTCAAGGAGCCCGTCTCCGCCACCCTCAACCTGTCGCTGTCGGCCGGCGGACAGCTGTTCCACCGGGGCGCCGACGGAAAGGTGACCGTCCGCTTCGAGGCGGCCGACGAGGTCATGCCGCGCACGGTCCACGACCAGGTCAACACCGACCGAAGCGCCTCGCCCACGACCCTCGGCAGCGGCGGCTCCGACACCCTGCCCGGCTTCTTCGGCGGCCGGTACGCCATGGTCCCGCTCGGCTTCTCGTACCGCCAGCAGATCGTGCAGCAGGCGCCGAAGGGCTTCGACTGGCAGGTGCTGCCCGCCCCGGCCGGCGCCGACGGCCTGACCCAGGGCGTCAGCCCGCAGACACTGTCCATCGCCGAGGACAGCCCGCACCAGCGGGAGGCGGCCGCGTTCATCGACTTCCTGCTCCGGCCCGGGAACATGGTGCGGCTCGCGCTCGGGGACTGGATGCTGCCGACCGGCACCCAGGCCCTCAAGGACCCGGCCCTGCACACCACCGAGCACGACTGGGCCACCGGCACGGCCCTGGCCGAACACCTGCGCTCGGCGCCCGGTCAGTCGGTGCGCGGCTACCAGGAATGGAAGGACAAGGTCGCCACGCCCGCCTTCCAGGAGTACTACAGCGGGGCCATCGACCTCGACGAACTGCGCGAACGCCTGGAGGACGACGGGAACCTGGTGCTGGCGCGCTACCAGCGTTGAGCAGGACGCGAGTACACCTGGGTTGCGGATCGGCGAAGGTCCGTTTGGAGCGGCGAATCCCGTGCAACTGTCCGGACATGGCCCCCCCTTCCGACGAGCAGCTCTCCGACCGGACCGATGTCTTCACCTCGGGCTGCCTCTTTCTGCTCGTGCTGTTGGCTGACGTGGCGGCCGCGCTGTTGGTCGTCATCGTGCTCGCGGTGCGGGGACTGGGCCGGGTCGACGCCGGTGTCATGCACCAGCCCGTCCGGCCTCCGGTCGCGGACTGGACGCCGGTGTGGTGCTGGGGCGCTCTGGCGCTGGCGGTCGGTGTGACGGGCTTCCTGCTGCTGCGCCTCGGGTGCCGGGCCATCGGGGCGGTCCAGCTGGTGCTCTGCGTCGTTCTGGCGGGCAGCGCGCTGTCGGCCTGGCCCTGACCGGGCGGAGGGCCGTTCGCACACGGCCGCTGAGGTAATTCGGTTGTCCGCGTCGCCCGGCGGCCCCTAACGTGCCGTCCGTGGCAGCGAACAACGCGATCAGCAACTCCGGTCTCGGCCGGGGCTACGCGCACTCCCTACGGATGCGCCGCGGCCCCGGAGCCCTGACCGGCCCGGGGAGCCACGCCGTCCGCTGATCGCACGCGGATCCGCCTCTCCATTCTTCTCTCTCCTGTCTTCCGGTCAGGGCCTTCGGCTGCCCTTCTCCCTCTCCACGGAAGACAAGGACCGCAGGCCATGGCCCGCCCCACCCGCGTATCCCGCGCGCTCTCCCAGAACTTCCTCGCCGACCGCGCCTCCGCCGCACAGCTCGCCCGGCTCGCCGTACCGCACGGACGCGAGGCACCCCTGCTGCTCGAAGTCGGCGCCGGTAAGGGCGCGTTGACCGAGCTGCTCGCTCCGCGCTGCCGACGTCTCCTCGCATACGAGATCGATCCACGGCTCGTCCCCGTCCTGCGCGCCCGCTTCACGAACACACCCCAAGTGCGGGTCATCGGCGAGGACTTCCTCTGCGCACGGCCCCCGCGCACACCGTTCTCCGTCGCCGGGAACGTGCCCTTCTCCCGCACCGCCCCCATCGTCGACTGGTGCCTGCGGGCGTCCGCCCTCACCGACGCCACGCTCCTCACCCAGCTCGAATACGCCCGCAAACGCACCGGCGACTACGGCAGCTGGAGCCGGCTGACGGTGCTGACCTGGCCCCGCCACGAGTGGCGGCTGGTCGGCCGGGTCGGTCGGCGCAGTTTCCGGCCCGTGCCGCGCGTGGACGCCGGGATCGTGCGGATCGAGCGGCGCCGCACCCCCCTGCTCGACGCAGACGCGTACGACAACTGGCGGCGCCTGGTCGAACTGGGTTTCTCCGGAGTCGGCGGCTCGCTGCACGCGTCGCTGCGCCGGGCCCACCCACGGCGGCGGGTGGACGCGGCGTTCCGCGTGGCCGGCCTGGACACCGGGGTCCTCGTCGGCGAGGTGTCGCCGGGGGCGTGGCTGCGGCTGTACGGGGTGCTGAGCTCATGAAACCAAGTTGCACGAGACGTATCGTCTCGCTTACTGTCCACGTCATGACCAGTCCCGCTCGCACAGCCCGCCCCGCGCACATCGCCATGTTCTCCATTGCCGCCCACGGCCATGTGAACCCCAGCCTGGAGGTGATCCGGGAGCTCGTCGCGCGCGGCCACCGGGTGACGTACGCGATTCCGCCCGCGTTCGCCGGCAAGGTCGCCGAGACCGGCGCCGAGCCGAAGCTCTGGAACTCCACCCTGCCCGGCCCCGACGCCGATCCTGAGGCCTGGGGGAGCACCTTGCTGGACAACGTCGAGCCGTTCCTGGACGACGCGATCCAGGCCCTGCCCCAGCTGATCGAGGCGTACGAGGGCGACGAACCCGACCTCGTGCTGCACGACACCGCCTCCTATCCGGCGCGGGTCCTCGCCCACCGCTGGGGCGTCAGGGCGATCTCGCTCTCCCCGCACATGGTCGCCTGGGACGGCTACGAGGAGGAGGTCGCCGAGCCCATGTGGGCCGAGCCGAAGAAGACCGAGCGCGGCAAGGCGTACTACGCCCGCTTCCAGGCCTGGCTGGACGAGAACGGCATCGACCAGGACCCCGACTCCTTCGGCGGCCGGCCCGACCGCTCGCTCGTTCTCATCCCCAATGCGCTCCAGTGGAACGCCGACCGGGTCGACGAGAGCCGCTACACCTTCGTCGGCGCCTGCCAGGGCGATCGCACGGCCCAGGGTGACTGGCGGCGGCCGGCCGGCGCGGACAAGGTCCTCCTCGTCTCCCTCGGCTCCGCCTTCACCAAGCAACCCGGCTTCTACCGCGAGTGCGTCAAGGCCTTCGGCGACCTGCCCGGCTGGCACATGGTGCTCCAGATCGGCAGGCACGTCGACCCGGCCGAGCTGGGCGAGATCCCCGCCAACGTGGAAGTGCGCGACTGGGTACCGCAGTTGGCCATCCTGAAGCAGGCCGACGCCTTCATCACGCACGCGGGTGCCGGCGGCAGTCAGGAGGGGCTCGCGACCGCCACACCGATGGTCGCCGTACCGCAGGCCGCCGACCAGTTCGGCAACGCGGACGTACTCCAGTCCCTCGGAGTCGCCCGCCACATCCCCACGGAGGAGGCGACCGCCGAGGCCCTGCGCGAGGCCGTCCTCGCGCTCGTCGACGACCTCGAGGTCGCCCGCCGCCTGAAGGACATCCAGGCCGAGATGGCCCACGAGGGCGGCACCACGCGGGCCGCCGACCTGATCGAGGCCGAGCTGGCCGCCGTACGAGAAGCGCACGGGAACAGCTGAAAGAACAGCGCCCGTCGACTCCCCCGGGGTCGACGGGCCCTGTTCGTCGGGTCAGGCGGGCGGGGTCAGACCGGCACCCGCTCACCCTCGTCGTCCCGGGCCGTCCCCCGCGTCACGGCCTCGGGCGCCTCGTCGTGCGTCAGGTCCGGCAGCCGGTTCAGCCACTTCGGCAGGTACCAGTTGCGCTCGCCCAGCAGCGCCATCACCGCGGGGAGCAGCACGCCCCGGATGATCGTCGCGTCGATGAGCACCGCGGCCGCGAGGCCGACGCCCATCTGCTTCATGGACTGCATGGACAGCGTGCCGAAGATCGCGAACACGGCGACCATGATGACCGCGGCGCTGGTGACGACCCCGGCCGTGGTGACCACGCCGTGCTGGATCGCGTCCTTCGTCGTACGGCCCCGCAGGCGCGCCTCGCGGATCCGCGAGACCACGAACACGTGGTAGTCCATCGACAGGCCGAACAGGATCACGAAGAGGAACAGCGGCAGCCAGGTGATGATGGCGCCGACGCCCTCCGCGCCCACCAGGGACGCACCCCAGCCGTGCTGGAAGACGGCGACGAGGATGCCGTAGGCCGCGCCCACCGACAGCAGGTTCAGCACGATCGACGTGACGGCGATCGTCAGCGAGCGGAACGACAGCAGCATCAGCCCGAAGGCGAAGACCACGACGAACGCGAAGACCGGGATGACCGCTCCGGCCAGCTGGTCGTTGAAGTCCTTCGAACCCGCGACCTGCCCGGTGATCGGCGCCTCGACGCCGTCCACCTTGCCGAGCGTGGCCGGACGCACCTCGTCGCGCAGCTTGTCCAGGCTGACGCCCGCCTTGTCGAGGTCGGAGCCACCGACCAGCGGGACGTACACGAAGGCCACGTTCTGCTCGTCGTGCAGCTTGATGTCGACCGGGCCGCGCGAGGCGCCCGAACTGATCGCCCGCTCACGGAAGTCGGCGAGCGCGGACTTCACCTCGGGAGCGTTGATGTCGTCCGCCTTGACGACCACCTCGGCCGGCTCGGAACCGCCCGGGAAGGCCTCGTTGACCCGGTTGTACGTCTGCACGATCGGCAGCGAGTCGCCGAACTCCTGGTCCAGCGTGAGGTTCTGCGTCTTCATGCCGACCGCGGGAGCCGCTACGGCGAGCAGCGCGCCGGCCGCGACGACGACCGAGAGGACCGGCCGCGCGAGCACGCCCTTCAGTACGGCCGTCCAGAACCGGCTCTCGCGGTTGCCGCGCCCGCGGTTGCGGCGGAGCTTGCTCTCCGGGTGCAGGAAGGGGATCTTGCCCTTCTCGACCCGCTCGCCCAGCAGCGACAGCAGCGCGGGCAGGACGGTCACCGACCCGACCATGGCGACGGCGACGACCATCAGCGAGGCCAGGCCCATCGCCTCGAACTCGGCGAGACCGGTGAACAGCATGCCCGCCATCGCCACGCACACCGTGACGCCGGAGACGATGATCGCGCGGCCACTGGTGGCGGCGGCGACCCTGAGGGCGGTCTGCGCGTCCCGGCCGGCCTGGCGCTCCTCGCGCTCACGGCGCAGATAGAACAGGCAGTAGTCGACGCCGACGGCCAGGCCGACCAGCAGCATCACGGAGCTCGCGGCGTCCGTCATCGGCATCGCATGGCTGACGACGCCCATCAGGCCCATCGTCGCCATGATCGCGGTGATCGCCAGCAGCACCGGCAGCAGGGCCGCCACCAGCGCGCCGAAGGCGATGAGCAGAATGCCGAGGGCCACCGGCACCGCGGAGTACTCGGCCTTCTGGAAGTCGTCCCCGAACGCGTCGTCGAACGTCTTCATCATGCTCGCGCCGCCGATCTCCTCGATCCGCAGCGACGAGTGGTCCTTCTGCACACCCTCCACGGCCTTCAGCACGGGCTCCACGCGCTCACCCGCGGTGTCCGACTCCCCGCGGATGTCGAACTGCACGAGCGCGCTGCGGCCGTCCTTGGAGATCGTCTGCGTGTCGTACGGCGATGTCACGTCCGTGACCTTGCCGGTGCCCTCGACGGCCGTGACGACCGCGGTGACGGCGGCCCGGAACTCGTCGTCGGTGGCCTTGAGCGACCCGTCCTTGGCCTGGATCAGGACGGTCTCACTGGCCGGCTCCTCGATCCCCGCGTCCTCGATGATCTTGGCGGCGGTGTGCGTCTCGCCCTTCAACTGGTCGCTGTCCTTGACGTCGACCCGGCCCGCCGCCGAACCGAGCCCCATCGCCAGGACGACGAACAGCACCCAGATGCCGACCGCCGCCCATCGGTGCCGGGCGCTCCAGCCGCCGGCCCGGGCGGCGAGTCCCCGCACCCGCGTATCTCCGTTCCCCATGACGGGCTTGCCCCCTTGATTGCGGTGGCGGCCCCCTGCCACCACCTTTCGTTTCGAAGGTATGGGCCGGATAAAGACATCTCGTCGTGCTGCCCGGTGAAGTGCGGCGGCCGGAACTCATCCCCTCGGCCCGTGGGCTCTCCCCACTGGGGAGGACGCCGGTCCCTTACATCTATCCGGCGGCGTCGGGGGCGGCGATCAGGGAGGAAGAGGTTGTGCCGCATGCTGACCGGTAAGTAAGTTACGGGGTCCGGGCGGTCGTCGTGCCCACCCCCACGGGGCACGACGGCCGCGCCCGGGCTGCGGGACCGCCGTAGGGTGGCCGGATGACGACGACGTATGCGGCACTCCTGCGCGGCATCAACGTGGGCGGCAGCCGGAAGGTGCCGATGGCCGAACTGCGCACCCTGCTGACCGGTCTCGGCCACGACGGGGTACGCACCTATCTGCAGAGCGGCCAGGCCGTCTTCACCGCCGACCACGGCGACGAGGAGTCCCTGGCGGCCGAGCTCGCGGCCGCGATCGACAAGCACTTCGGCTTCACCGTGGACGTGATTGTGCGCGACCACGCCTACCTCGAGGCGATCGCCGACAACTGCCCGTTCCCGGCAGCCGAGTTGGAGCCCAAGCAGCTCCATGTCACCTACTTCTCCGCCTCGGTGGACGCCGAGCGCTTCGCGGAGATCGACCAGGCCGCCTTCCTCCCGGAGGAGTTCCGGCTCGGCGACCGGGCGCTGTATCTGTACGCCCCGAACGGCCTCGGCCGTTCCAAGCTCGCCGAAATTCTGGCGCGGCCCCGGTTCAACAAGGGTTTGATCGCAACCAGCCGTAACTGGAACACCGTAGTCAAACTCGTGGAGATGACCCGTGACTGAACACGACTCCGCCGTGCAGGCCGCCGTCCAGGGGGAACTGCGCCTGCTCCGGCCGGAGGTGCGCAGCTCGCCCGAACTGCTCGGCGAGCTTTTGCACCCCGACTTCCGGGAGTTCGGCGCGTCGGGGGTGTGCTGGACCCGGGAGTCGATCATCAAGGCGCTGATCGAGGACGAGGACCCGGGACCCCGGCCCGCCGTGGTATCCCGTATGGAGGGCGTCCGGCTCGCCCCCGGCCTCGTCCACCTCACCTTCGACACGGAACTCGACGGCAGGCGCGCGCACCGCAGTTCGCTGTGGCGGCTGACCGAGGACGGCTGGCGCATGTACTTCCACCAGGGGACGCTGTTCAGCGCAGAGTGACCAGGCGGTGATCGAGGTAGCCGGAGCGTGAGGTGTACGACATGATCTCGTCCGGCACTCTCAGCCGCGGGTCCTGATACAGCCGCCGGAAGTCGTCGTCCGTGCGGGCCGCGGCGACCTCGTCGAGCAGGGCGAGGTCGTCGTCGGTGAGATCGGCGTCGGCGCGGATCTCCCGGCCCCAGAAGTCCCACGGGAGCAGTTCGACGCGGTTGACGGCGGCCAGGTCCAGCATCACGTTGGTCCGGATGTACCACAGGCCGGCCAGGCCCGCTTCCCACGAAACCCCGAAGGTCCCCGGATCTGCCCGCCCCTCCCGGCAGGCCCGCCAGGCGTCCCCGGCGACCAGGAAGCGGTCCCTCGGCACGTCCAGCGGGTCGAAGTCCAGCACGTACTCCGGGAGCAGCACCTGCGCGTCGAGCAGCCGCCAACTCCCGTCCGGCCGACGGTACTCGGTGACCCAGTGGTCCTCGTGGTAACCGTCCACGAAGTACGTGGCGAAACCGCAGCGCAGCCGGGCGGGCGTGCCGGTGGCCCGTAGCAGTCCGCACAGCAGCAGGGAGAAGTGCCGGCACGTCCCGGCGAAGCGCTCGTCGTACGGCCGCCTCTCGGTGAGCGGGCCGTCCCCGCGCTCGCTCAGGATCCGCAGCACCTGCGTGACGTGACGGGCCTCGGGATCGTCGTGCTGCCGGTCCTCGGGGACAAGGTGGCCAAGGCGCCCGCCCTCTCCTCGATGGATGATCAAGCCCCGTACCAGAGCGGCGAGTTCCCCCGGGTCACGTGGCAGCCCACTGATGTCCGTGTCCCCCGGATCGCTGTACGGCGACTGCTTCAGATACCTGTCCATGCCGGAACCCTCGACCTTGCCCCAGGGGCAAGGTCAACCCGGGCCGCGATCACGGCTGTGCGAGGCTCGTCCCATGCGCTACATCATCATCGGAGCAGGAGCGGTCGGCGGCGTCATCGGCGGCCGGCTTGCGGGGGCGGGACACGAGGTCGTACTGGTCGCGCGCGGCGCGCACTTCGAGGCGCTGCGGGAGCGGGGGCTGCGGCTCAGGGTGCCGGAAGGTGAGCTGGTCCACCGGCTGCCGGTCGTCGACGGGCCGGCCGCGCTCGGGGAGTTGCGCCCCGACGACGTCCTCGTCCTCGCGGTCAAGACACAGGACAGCGCGGCCGCGCTGCAGACCTGGGCACCCGCACCGGTCGCCGGTGGCGGTACGGCCGCCGAGCGTCTGCCGCTGTTCTGCGCGCAGAACGGCGTCGAGAGCCAGCGCCTCGCCCTGCGGCTCTTCCGGCGGGTGTACGGCGTCTGCGTCTGGCTGCCCTCGACATACGTCGAACCCGGCGTCGTCTCCGCCGCCGGCCACCCCCTCACCGGCATCCTCCACCTCGGCCGCCACCCGCACGGCACCGACGAGACCGCCCGCCGGGTCGCCGCCGACCTGGAGAAGTCGCACTTCGAGGCGCCGGTCGTCGCGGACGTGGCCCGCTGGCAGTACGCCAAGCTGCTGGCCAACCTCGGCAACGCCCTGGAAGCGGTGACCGGGCCCGTCGACAGCGAGGAGGCCACGGCGCTGTTCCGGCGTGTGCGGGCCGAGGGCGCGGCCGTGCTCGACGCCGCCGGGATCGCGTACGTGAGTGCCGAGGAACAGCAGGCGGTACGGGGCGACAAGGTCACCCTCGTCCCCCTCGACGGCGCCCCGCGCGGCGGCGGCTCCTCCTGGCAGTCCCTCACCCGTGGCACCGGCACCATCGAGGCGGACTACCTCAACGGCGAGATCGCCCTCCTGGGCCGCCTGCACGGCGTACCGACCCCGCTGAACGAGCTCCTCCAGCATCTCGCCGACACCTTCGCGCGGGAGCGCCGGGCGGCCGGCTCGATGCCGGTGGGGGAGCTGGTGCGGCTGGCCGACGACGCGGTCCGCGCGGCGCTCTCAGGACCAGGGTCGAGCCAAGCAAGGGGATGAGGGGAACGGGCGGAGTGACCCGACTTCACCGCCGACGTCCCCCGGCCGGCGGTGCCACCTCCCCGTCACACCGGCGGGTGGTCCGTGCCGCGGCGGCCGCGGCCGGACAGGCGGCCGGCGAGGCGGCCCAGGGCGCCGGGGCGGTTCCAGCTGCGGAACGCGTCGAGCCTGCCGCGGCCCGCGCGGCCGAGGGCCTCCTCGACCGCGGCGACGTCCTTGGCGGGCAGCGCCCGCACGATCGGCCGCAGCACCTTCGTCAGCAGGGCCGTCCGCGTCTCGTCCCACTCCGGGCGGGTCCCGGCGAAGGAACTCCAGGAACTGAAGCAGTCGGCGACGTACGACGGCACCGTCCGCAGCCGGTCGCCCACCCGGTCCGAGCGCCCCACCCGCTCGTACGCCGCGAGCAGCCCTGGATCCGCCGTCCTGGCCAGGGTGTACAGCTCGCTTTCGGGGCCCGGTCCCAGGACGAGCCGCCGCGCGAGGGCGTCGAACACCCGCTCCATGACCGTCTCCGCAACGGGCGCGGCCGTAGCGTCCCGCAGCTCCAGCGCCCGGCCGACCCAGTCCTCGCCCTCGCCCTCGGTGCCGAGCAGACCGGCGAACTCCAGCAGGAGCAGGGCCGCGCGCTGCCCGGGCCGCAGTTCCGTGGGGAAGCAGCGGAGCAGGTCGGCGGCGAGTGCGGGGACGTCGTGGTCGTCCGGGGGCGCGGCGAGCGCGGCGTCGATCAGTATGTCCCGGGTGCCGGCCGCGCGGTGGATGTCCGACCCCAGCTGGTTGAGCAGCAGGCTCGCCTCCTGTCCCGTCGGCAGATCGCCGGACCACACCAGGTCGAGCGCGGTGCGCAGGACCGCCGTGTCGGCGTGCGGTGAGACACCGGCGGTGCGCAGGACGCCGTGGAACCGCCCGAGCCGGTCCCCGCCGGCGCCGCCACCGCACTCGCCCGCCATGAGGCACATCCGCACATGCGGAAACCCGCTCTGCAACTCGATGGGCAGCCCCGACCCGGCCAGCCTCCGCGCGGCCCCGGCCGGGTCCGACGCAGCCAACGTGTCCAGGGCGCCGAACAGCGCGATGCGCAGGGCCGGATGCTCGTGCACGGCTTCGAGCAGGGCGGGGGAGGGGGACGGGGACTGCGCGGGCGGGTTGCCCGCGGCAGCGGTGATGGGGCGGTCGGCCGGGGAGGGCCGCTCGCCGCAGCCGGCCGGATCCGTCGCCCGGTAACCCCCAGCGTCCTTGCCCGCGCTGGCCTCCACCCCGGCCAGGGGCTCGGCGACCAGCTCCCGGGCCAGCCGCCCCGCCAGTTCCGGAAGCAGGTCCTGGCAGTCGATGTCCAGCAGGTCCGCGACCCGCAGCAGCGCCAGGGGACGGCCGGCGGCCGGGTCCCGTTCGTCGGCGATACCGGCACGCAGCGCGGGCGCCAGCTCCCGGGCCAGTGCGGCCTGGGCCTGTGCCGTCAGCGACCCGGCGCGCAACACGGGCATCGGCCCACGATCCCGTACGGCCGCTGCCAGCACCCGAGCCGCGAGCGGCGCCGTCACGACGGTCGGTACCCGACCCTCCAGCCGGGTCAACAGGGCGGCCAGCGCGGCCTGTTCGGCGTCGCCCGGGGCGGACGACTCGCTGTCGTGGAGGCCCGGTCCCCCTCCCGTGCGGCCCGCCGCCCGGGGCTCGCCGCCCTCGCACAACGCCCCCACCAGCGCGGTCAACGTGTCGTCGGCGAGCGTGCCCACGTGATCGACCGCCCATCGCGCCGCCGCCGTACGCCCTGCCGCACCCAGCTCGATCCCCGCCACCAGCGCGGCCACCGCCAACGGCCCGGTCTCCGCGGACGTGTCACGGAACAGGTCGGGGCGTCCGGCGCACCAGATGTGCGCGCAGATCTGCGCCCACGCATCGGTCCCCGGCCGCGTCGCCGATTCCGGCGCCGGTGCGGTCGTACAGTCGTGGACCCGGTAGCGGTGGTCGTGGGCGACCGGATCGGAGGACGGCAGGGCGCCGATGATCTGCTGGCGGGCCTGCTGCGGGCGGCGGGTGTAGGTGGTGAACGTCAGCCGGTGGGCCTGTTCGCGCGGCAGCACCGCGCAGGCGAGCGCGATCCACTGGGCGACGTCCGCGCTGTCGTGCTCGACGAGGACGATCCGGGTGGCGGGGTCGAGGCCTTCCGTCAACGCCCGCAGGTCGGTGAAGAACGCCGCCAGTCGGTCGGACCGGGACACCGCGAAGGCGATCAGGCTGTCCCTGCGGAGCAGGCCCGACGGCTCGAAGCGGTCGATCGGAACGGGCCGGCCGTCCGGCGGCGCGGTCTCGGCCCAGCGCCGCGACTCCCACGCCGTGATCGGCAGCGCTCCGTCCGGCAGCCGCGTTCCCGGCGGCAGATGCACGGCGTGTGCGTGGAAGGCGCCCCAACGGCCGCCGGAGTCCGCCCCGGTGTACACCGAACGGCTCAACAGCCGTCCTCCGTCGGCGAGTTCTGAGAAGGTGAAGGCCTTCGGGAAGCGCTTGAGCTGCTCGGCGTCGGGCTGGGCCGGGAGGTCGTGCGGGGGTTCGTAGCCGATGAGCTGCTCGGCCTCCCGCAGCACCTCCTGCGGGACCTCGGCACTGACGGCCGTGAACCGGAACCCCGATCCGTCGGACCCGGGCGGCGCCGAGGTGTAGTGCAGCTGGGCGAGGGTCACGTGACCATCCCAGCAGATCTCCACGCCCGGGGAGGCCGTTTCCTGCGAATCCAAACGGTCCTGACCAGCCGCGACCTGGCTTGCGGCGCGGCCCCGACCGCGCCCACCGGAGGCAACCGTCAGGCCCCGACCGCCGCCAGCACCGGCACCCCCGCCGCGTCGTACCGCTCCAGCAGCACCCGCGCCACCTCCGGCGCCGCCCCCAGCACATCCGCCAGTACGTCCGCCTCGGCGGCGCCCCGCGCGATGCGGTCCGGGAGGAAACCGGGGGCCAGGACGTACGGCGCCACGGCCACCCGCTCGCAGCCGAGTTCGCGGAGCTCTCGTACCGCGTCCTCGGTGCGGGGAAGGGATGCGGAGGCGAACGCAGGTCGCACGGCGCACCAACCGGTGTGCCGCCACTCCCGCGCGATTTCTGCGATCACTGCGATCGCCTCCGGGTCGGTGGACCCCGCCGAGGCCAGCACGACCCCGGTCGAGGACTTGTCGGCGGGGGTCAGCCCCGCCTCGTACAGCCGCCGCTCCAGCGCGGCCAGGAGCAGCGGCGACGGGCCCAGCACATCGGTCTGCCGGATCCGCAGCTGCGGCGGCGCGTCCCGCAGGACCGCCGGGATGTCGGCCTTCGCGTGGAAGGCGCGGGTCAGCAGCAGGGGCAGGGCCACGACGTCCCGCACTCCCTCGGCCGCCAGCGACTCCAGCACCCCCTGCACCGACGGGATGTTGAAGTCCAGGAAGCCGGTCTCCACGCGTACGTCGGGGCGAAGCGCCCGCACCCGCCGTACGAGGGCGTGCACCGTCGCGGCATGCCGCGGGTCACGGCTGCCGTGGGCGATGACGAGAAGGACCGGCTTCGTGGGCATGGGACCTCAGCTCCTTGCCAGCAGGCCGCGGCTGCGCAGGACCCAGCGCTCCAGCGGGCTGAAGATGAGCAGGTCGACGGCGATGCCGACGATCAGGATGAGGAGGATGGCGA